>MWJO01000065.1 GCA_002027195.1 Streptomyces sp. GKU 895
CCGGCGCGGCCCCGCCCCGCGGCCCCGCCCGCGCCTGGGACGCGGGCCCGGACGGCCGCCGGCTGATCGACAGGGTCTGCGACTCCGTCCCCGCGGTCCTGAGACCCACGGGGGCCCTGCTTCTCGTCCACTCCCATCTGTGCGGGGTCGACACCACCCTGACCCGCCTCACCGAGGCCGGTCTGCGCGCGGAGGTCGTCGACCGCACCCGGCTGCCGTTCGGCCCGGTGCTGCGCTCCCGGCTCGACTGGCTGCGCGAGCGAGGCCTGGCGAACGGCGACACGACGGAGGAACTGGTGGTGATCCGTGGCCGCGCCCGCTGACCGCCCCCGCCGCGTCCGCGTCCAGCGCGACGGGCCCCTGCTGATCGAGGGGCCGGTCGAAGTGGTCGACGAACACGGCGAGGTGACCGTCTCCGACCGTTTCGAGGTCGCGGTGTGCACCTGCCGCCGCAGCCGCCTGTACCCGTGGTGCGACACCAGCCACCGCCGCCGCGAGCACCGGACCGGCACAGCGGCCGACGAAGGGCGCCGGACATGACCGACCGCCTCCCGGCACCGGCCCGCGCCCGCTCCCCACTCCCCGCGGCCCGCTCTCCGCCGCGGTCCGGGCCGCTCTCCTGGGCGGCCCGGCCCCGACGACCGTCCCGGAGGACGCGCCCGCCTACGGCGACGACCTCCAACTCGCCCTCTACACCCTCTACGAACTGCACTACCGCGGCTTCCGCGACGTCCCCGACACCCTGGAGTGGGACAGCGCCCTGCTCGCCTGCCGTGCCGCCCTCGAAGACCGCTTCCTGCGGGCTCTGCGTGAGGACGTCCCGACCACCGGCACGACCGCCACCACCGCCCTCGACGAGCTCCAGGTCGAACCGACCGCCGACCCCGACGGCACGAGCGTGTCGTACTTCCTGCGCGACCAGGGCACCCTCGACCAGCTGCGCGAGTACGCGGCGCTGCGCTCGCTCTACCACCTGAAGGAGGCCGACCCGCACGCCTGGGTCATCCCCCGGCTGCACGGTCGGGCCAAGGCGGGGATGGTCGCGGTGGAGTTCGACGAGTTCGGCGCGGGCCGCCCGGACGAGATCCACGCGGAGCTGTTCGCCGACCTGATGACGGACCTGAAGCTGGAGACGGCGTACGGCCACTACGTCGACGCGGCCCCGGCCGAGGCGCTCGCCGTCGTCAACATGATGTCCCTGTTCGGTCTGCACCGGGCGCTGCGCGGCGCGCTGGTCGGCCATTTCGCCGCCGTCGAGGTGACCTCGTCCCCCGGCTCCCGCCGCCTCGCCGAGGCGCTGCGCCGGGTGGGGGCGGGCCCGGCGGCCGTACGGTTCTACGCCGAGCACGTCGAGGCCGACGCCGTGCACGAGCAGGTCGTACGACAGGACGTCGTCGCCGGTCTCCTGGAGAGCGAGCCGGAGCTGGACGCGGATGTGGTGTTCGGCGTCCGCGCGACGACGTACCTGGAGGACCGCCTGGCCGCCAGGCTGCTGGGAGCCTGGCGGCAAGGGGCGACGGCACTGCGCGAGCCGTGACGGGTCAGTCCCGCGGGCCCGAACACCGGCGGCCGCAGACGGTCCCCCGCGGGCCCGGCGTCCCCCTCCTCCCAGGCGGGGTCGGGTGAACGACATCCGCTCGTCCCCGTCGTCCCGCCGCACGAACAGGCTCCAGGACACTAAGCCGCCCCCGGCCCCCGCCGGATGGGCGCGATCACTCGCCCCGCCCTGGGTACGGGTACTCGTCCTCGCCGTCCGCCACCACGGTGAAGTGCCGCTCGCCGCCACCGCCCTCCAGTTCGTCGAGTACGGCGACGGCCAGATCCTCGGCGCTGATCCACGACCGCCCACCCGCATCCGCGAGCAGCGTGTCGGTGCCCCGCCGGTAACGCCCGGTCCGCTCACCCGGCTCCAGCAGGCCGGGCGGGCTCAGATAGACCCAGTCGGCGCCGAAGTGCCCTTCGCAGGCACGGAGTTGGGCGACCCCCGCCTCGGCGACGGCCCGCAGCGCGTCCGGCACGTACACGGGGTCATGGGCGACCAGCAGCTCCCCCGCCCCCAGGCTGCGCAGGGCCCCGGCCCCGCCGACCACGAGCACCCGGACACCGAGCCGCGCGGCGGTGTCCAGCACGGCCCGGGTCACCCCCACGAGAAACTCCTCATCGGCCGGATGACTCCGCACGGCGAGAACGAAGGCGTCCGCACCGGACCCGGCTAGCACCTCGGCCAGGGCCGCCGGGTCACCGGCGTCGACCGCGACCCCGGTGACGCCGTCCCCCACCGTCTCCCCCTTCCGCGACAACGCGAGCACCCGATGCCCGCGCGCCCCGGCCTCCGCGACCACACGACGTCCGACCATCCCGGTGGCACCGAGCACCACAAGATTCATCTCAGTCCTCTCCCGATCCACTTGCCCCACCCCGGGGCATCCAGTTGCGCCGCGAGCATCGCGGCCAGCGCCAGCACGAACCCGAGGGTCTGCGGCAGGTTCAGTGACTCGCCCAGGGCGACGCCCACGACGGCGGCGACCAGCGGGGACAGCAGCACCAGCGGGGCCGACGCGCCCACCGGCAGCCTGCCGATCCCGCGGGACCACAGCATGTGGGCGATGAGCCCGCCCATGCTGCCGAGCCACAGATATCCGGCGGCGGCCCCCGAGTCGATCCGCTCCGGCACTCCCTCACCGAGCAGGACGAGAGGCACCAACACCAGCCCGCCGACCGTCAGTTGCCAACTGGCCAACGCCAGCGGCCCGACCCCTGCCGGCCGCCCCCAGCGCTTCAGCAGCACCACCCCGGCGGCCATGGACGCCGTACCGGCAAGCCCCGCCACCACCCCCCACCGCATCCAGTCGCGCCCCCGGCCCGAGCACCACGAGCCCGACCCCGACGACACCGGCCACCCCCCAGCCCCAGCGCCACAATGTCGGCCGGTCGTGCAGCACGGCGGCGGCGAGCCCGGCGACCAGCAGGGGCTGGGTGGCGCCGAGCGTGGCGGCGACTCCGCCGGGGAGCCGTTCGGCCGCGACGAACAACAGGGGATACAACGCACCGATGTTGAGCACACCGAGCACCGCGGCCTTCCACCACCATGCCCCGCGCGGCAGCACCCGGGTCAGGGCGAGCCCGACCAGCCCGGCGGGCAGGGCACGCATCAGCCCGGAGAACAACGGATGCCCGGGCGGCAGCAGTTCGGTGGTCACGGCGTACGTGGTGCCCCAGGCCGCCGGGGCGAGCGCGGTGAGCGCGACGGTGGCGGCCTGCCGCGCCTGCGAGGTCTCCGGCGGTCGTTCGAGCAAGGCAGTCATGAGGCGAGTGTCAGTGCCAAGACCGATGAATCCAAAGCATCAGTCCGATAGCACCCATGCACACCACCCATACATAATGCAGCCATGGACCTCCAGCAGATGCGCTACGTCGTGGCCGTCGCCGAAACCCGCAACTTCACCCGCGCCGCCGAGCGCTGCGAGGTCGTCCAGTCCTCCCTCAGCCATCGAATCGCCGGACTGGAACGGGAGTTGGGCGTAAGGCTCTTCGCCCGCACCAGCCGCCGTGTCGAACTGACCAGTGCGGGCGAGGCGTTCGTCGCCGCGGCACGCGAGTGCCTGGCCGCGGCCGACCGCGCGGTGGCCGACGCCGCGGCCGCGACGGGGGTGGTACGGGGCCGGCTCGCCGTGGGCGTGATCGTGACGACGGCCGCGGTGGACGTACCGGAACTGCTCCAGCGGTACCGGGCGAGGCACCCGCAGGTCCGGGTCGACCTGCGCTCGGGACGCAGTGACGACCTGGCCGCGGCCGTCCGGGACGGCAAGCTGGACATCGCGTTCCTGGGCCTGCCGGAGAGCCAGCACCCGACAGACGTGGAGGCCATCGCCCTGGACCACGACAGACACGCCCTCCTCGTCCCGGCCGGCCACCCCCTGGCCGACTCGTCCCAGGTCACCCTGCGCGAGATCGCCGACGAGACGTTCGTGGACTTCGTCTCCGGCACCCCGGCCCGGGCCCAGTCCGACCAGGCGTTCGCCACCGCGGGCCTGGTCCGTGACGTCGCCTACGAGGCGGGAGTCGTCGAGCTGATCACCCGCCTGGTAGCCCGCGGCCTGGGCGTGGCGCTCCTCCCCTCGGCCTTCATCACCCCACTCGCCCAAGCGGACCCGACCCTGGCCCTGGTCCCGGTGTCCGACGGCCCGAGCCGCATCGAATACCTCATCTGGAGCCGCTTCAACCCGAGCCCGGCGACAAGGGCGATGCTCAAGGTCCTGGGCGGCGAACTGACCGACGGCGACCCGCGCGCGCGCCCGGCGACGGCGGGAAGGACGTGTCGGGGTGTCCGCCCGCAGCGGTTGGCGCTCAACACGGAGCCCTGTATAGCTGCCGATTCCGCGCCGTTCCGAGGACGGACACCGCGCGCGGCCCGACCCCACCGAACCGCACCCGCGAACGCGAACCCCACGAGCCCGCAGGTCAGCCCGAGCCCCACGCTGAACCCCATCACCATCCGCCCCGTCCCGCCGAACGGCGAACGGCGCACCCCGTGCGCCAGCGCACCTCCGCACGATCGACAGCCCCAGCCCCGACCCCGGCAACGACCGGGCATCCGCAGCCCGATAGAACCGATCGAACACCGCACAAGATCTCGTCCCGACCCGGCCGGTCCAGCACCTCCACCGCACCGCCCCGCCCGCGCGGGCCGGCCACCGGATCTCGACCGGCCCCGCCCTCCGGTCGAACTCACCGCGTTCTCCACGAGGTTGGACACAGCTCGCGTCAGCATCCCCGGCCGCCCGTCGGTGGACGTGTCCCCGCTCGCCCGCACCAGGATCTCCCGCCCGGTACGCCGCCGAGCCACCCCCGCGACGTCCTCCGCGATGTCGGCGAGATCCACCCGCTGCGGCGGCTCGGTGTCGGACTGTCCCGCGGCCAGCTCGACCAGCTCGTTCACCAGGTCGGTCAGTTCCCGCGCCTCCTGACCGAGGTCGGCGACCAGTTCCTCCCGCGTCTCCGGGGGGAACTCGTCGATCCGCCGCAGCAGCGAGATATTGGTCCGCAACGAGGTCAGCGGCGTACGCAACTCATGCCCCGCGTCCTGCACCAGCCGCCGCTGGTCCTCCTCCGACTGCGCGAGCCGCCCGAGCATCCGGTCGAAGGCCCGCCCGAGCCGCCCCACCTCGTCATAGCCGGTGACGGGCACCTGGACACCGAGCCGCCGGGTACGGGCGACGTCCTCCGCGGCGGCCGTGAGGACGACCAGCCGCCGGGTGATCCGCCGGGCCAGCCACCACCCGAACAACCCGGCCCCGACGACGACGGCCGCCATGAGGATCAGCGTCCGCTGCTGAAGCGCCTGCAACAGGTCTTCGGTGTCACTGAACTCCTGGGCGACCTGCACGGCCCCCCCGCCCGCCCCCCGAGCGACACGGTCGCCACGCGGTACACGTCGCTGCCGACGTCGACGTCCTTGTGCTCGGTCAGCTCCCCGGCCGCCGAGGCCGCGCGACAGCCCGGTCCGCATGCCGCACCGGCAGGCCGGGACTGCCGGGATCGACGACGGACCCGTCCGCCCCCAGCACCTGTACGTCCGTACGGGCCGGCCGCACCAGGTCATGCCCCGGCGCCGACGACGAGAAGTCCTCCGGCGACATCCGGTGCTGCCGCACCTCGTCCCGCAGATCCTGCACGACCTCGTCGAACACGGACTGCTGGTCGACCCGCACCAGCCGGGCGGCGGCGCTGTAGGACAGGATGCCGACGAGCACGGTGACGGCGGCGGTGACCGCCGCGAAGGACACGGCGAAGGTGGTCCCGAGAGACACCAGCCCGGGCCGCCGCCGACGCAGCAGCCGCGCGAGGCGTCCCACTCAGTCCTCCCGCAGCACGTACCCCCACGCCGCGCACGGTGTGGATCAGCTGCGGCGCCCCCGGCTCATCCAGCTTGCGCCGCAGGTAGCCGACGTAGACGGCGAGGTTCTTCGAGCCGGGCCCGAAGTCGTAGCCCCAGATCCGGTCGTAGATGGTCGAGTGGTCGAGCACGATCCCGGCGTTGCGGACGAGCAGCTCCAGCAGCTCGAACTCGGTACGGGTCAGCTCCAGCTCCCGCCCGTCCCGCCAGGCCCGTCGCGCCTGCGGATCCATGCGCAGCCCGGCGGCTTCCAGATACCGCTCGGCCACGACCTTCTGCGCGAGGTCACCGTTCCCCGGAACCCCACCACCCGCCGGGCCCGGACCGGTACCCGTACCACCGCCCGCGCCGGCGCCCACGCTTCCGCCACCGCTTCCGGTCCGCCGCAGCAGCGCCCGCAACCGGGCGAACACCTCTTCGACGTCGAACGGCTTCAGCACGTAGTCGTCGGCGCCCGCGTCCAGCCCGGCGATCCGGTCTTGGGTCTCCACGAGCGCCGTCAGCATCAGGATCGGCGTCCGGTCACCCTCGGCACGCAGCACCCGGCACACCTGGAGCCCGTCGATGCCGGGCATCATCACGTCGAGGACGAGCACGTCCGGCGGGGTGCGGTGGGCCTGCGCGAGTGCCTCGACCCCGTCGGCGACCGCGGTGACCCGGTAGCCCTCCAGGGTCAGGGCACGCTCCAGCGCATGACGGATGGCGCGGTCGTCTTCGGCGAGCAGCACGGTCTGAGGCACGCCTCCATAGTGCCAAGGCATCCGCCGGTTCAGCCGGGCGAGCGAGCCGACGATCAGCCTTTTTACCCGCCTCTCACCGTCACAGGGACAACCGCGCCCCCTACCCCTACCGTCTTCTCACCGCTTGGGCGCCAGCGCGGCCAGCTGCTCGGCGAAGGGCACGACCGTGAAGCCGCCGTCGGCCCCGGACCGCGCGCCGGGCAGCTCCGTCGCCGCCCGAGACGCCGTCGCCGCCTTCCCCGCCGAGAGCCCGGTCATCAGCCCGGCCAGCTCGCCCGCGGCCCGCTCGATCCGCCCTTCCAGCCCCTCCGCGCCCCAGTCCTCGGAGGCGGCGTAGACGGCGGTCGGGACGACCACGGCCCGCAGGTAGGCGAACAGCGGCCGCAGCGCGTGCTCCAGCACGAGCGAGTGCCGCGCGCTGCCCCCGGTCGCGGCGACGAGCACCGGCTTCCCGACCAGCGCGTCCTTGTCGAGGACGTCGAAGAACGACTTGAACAGTCCGCTGTACGAGGCGGAGAACACCGGCGTGACGGCGATCAGCCCGTCGGCCCCTGCCACCGCCTCCTGCGCGGCGGCCAGCGCCTTGCCCGGGAACCCGTTGGTGAAGAAGTGCGCGATCTCCACGGCGAGCTCGCGCAACTCGACGACCTGCACGTCCACCGGCGCCTCCGTCGGCGCCGCCCGCCCCACGGCGGTGGCCAGCCGGTCGGCGAGCAACCGCGTGGAGGAGGGCACGCTCAGTCCCGCCGAGACGACGACAAGCTTCATGACGACACAGTCTCCTTCTTCGCAGCGGCCAGCAGCGACGCGTGGGTGGGCGCCTCCGGCACATCATCCGGGCGTCCCTTCGCGAACTCCTCGCGCAGCACCGGAACGACTTCCTCGCCGAGGATGTCGAGCTGTTCGAGGACGGTCTTCAGCGGCAGTCCGGCGTGGTCCAGCAGGAACAGCTGGCGCTGGTAGTCGCCGGCGTACTCGCGGAAGGTCAGCGTCTTCTCGATGACCTCCTGCGGCGAGCCCACGGTCAGCGGCGTCTGGTCGGTGAAGTCCTCCAGCGACGGCCCGTGCCCGTAGACCGGGGCGTTGTCGAAGTACGGCCGGAACTCCCGCACCGCGTCCTGCGAGTTCTTGCGCATGAACACCTGACCGCCGAGGCCGACGACGGCCTGCTCGGGGGTGCCGTGCCCGTAGTGCGCGTACCGGGTCCGGTACAGCTCGATCATCCGCTTGGTGTGGTCGGCCGGCCAGAAGATGTTGTTGTGGAAGAAGCCGTCGCCGTAGAACGCGGCCTGCTCGGCGATCTCGGGCGAGCGGATGGAGCCGTGCCAGACGAACGGCGGTACGTCGTCCAGCGGCCGCGGGGTGGAGGTGAACCCCTGCAGCGGCGTACGGAACTTGCCCTCCCAGTCGACCACGTCCTCGCGCCACAGCCGGCGCAGCAGGGCGTAGTTCTCGATGGCGAGGTTGATGCCCTGCCGGATGTCCTGCCCGAACCAGGGGTAGACCGGCCCGGTGTTCCCGCGCCCCATCATCAGGTCGACGCGCCCGTCGGCCAGGTGCTGGAGCATCGCGAAGTCCTCGGCGATCTTCACGGGGTCGTTGGTGGTGATGAGGGTCGTGGAGGTGGAGAGGATGAGCCTCTCCGTCTGCGCGGCGATGTAGCCGAGCATGGTGGTCGGCGAGGACGGCACGAACGGCGGGTTGTGGTGCTCGCCGGTCGCGAAGACGTCGAGCCCGACCTCCTCGGCCTTCAGCGCGATGGCGACCATGGCCTTGATGCGCTCGCGCTCGGTCGGCGTCCGGCCCGTGGTCGGGTCCGGAGTGACATCACCGACGCTGAAGATCCCGAACTGCATGGCCGATCATCCTCCAAGTTGTTGACCGTTCAACCATACCCTTGAACGGCCACCACGCCCCGCCTATTCCTCAGCCGCGCTCCCCCTCTCCCCGGGTGGCCGAGGCGGCCGGCGCGGCGAGGAGCAGCAGCGCGAGGGCGGCCAGGAGGCCACCGAGCAGGGACGCGGTGCGGCGGCTCACGGGAGCAGCTCCGGCAGCAGCGAGGGCGAGGCCGCGACACCGACGCAGGGCGCGTCCGCCGAGGAGGAGAACGAGGACGAGGAGGGCGAGGGCGAGAGGGAGGGTGCGGGCGACGGGCTCTCCGAAGCCGGGGCGAGCAGACCGTTCAGCAGGCCGGTCACCGGGGTCACCACGCCGTTCAACAGCGGCCGCACGAGCCGGACTTCACCCTCCTCGCAGCCGCCGGAAGCGCTGGGTGACGGGGTCGGCGCAGGGGAAGGAGATCCACCCCCGCCGGACCCCGCCCCGGCACCCGCACCCGCACCCGCACCCGCGCCGCCCGTCCCGTGATCATGGCCTCCGCCCCCGCTCTCACCCCCGCCGGACGGGGCACCGGCCACGGGAATCCCGCCGCCGCTTCCCCCGGCCCAGTAACCGCCCGCCGAACCGTCGCCCGCATTTCCGGCGGAGTTGTCGGACGGGCCGGTCTCGGAGCGGGAAGTGGGCTCGCGGGCGGGGGCTTCCGAGGCCGGCGGTGATGCGGTGTCGACGGTCGGCGGTGTGGATACGCCGATGCCCGAGGCGTATCCGAGTATGACGACGACGGCCGCGACAAGTGTGCCCGCGACAATTTCGTCCCGATGGTCTCCTGGCCAGGATGCCCTGGCGAAGAAGGACATGGTCCCTCCTGATGACGCTGTGCGTGAACTACGGAGACCAGGAGTGCACTGCCGGGACGATTCCCTTCCGCTACGCGTCAGTTAATCGGTCGTTTCGTTGCCTCATTTCGCCCTGGGGGTGGTCTGTGAGAACGGACCTTGCCACCCCAATGCGCGCATTGCATTCCGTGAAGAAAAAGAAGGGCCCGTGAATTCGAACGGGCGCGGCATTTCATTCTTCACCGAATATCCGTGAACGCATATGCCTCAGATCCCGGTTGACACCGACCGGACCACCCTCCATATTTACCTGCGTGACGCAGACACTGTACGACACAGATGACAGGCGGGACGACCTCCCCGCCCGCACCCGCTGGGCGATCCTGGCCGTGATCCTCGCGGCGACGTCCTCGACCTCCTCGACGCGACGATCACCAACATCGCCGCCCCGACCATCACCGCCGACCTCGGCGGCGGCCAGGCCCTGGTCCAGTGGCTGGGCGCGGCCTACGCACTCGCCCTCGGCGTGCTGCTCGTCCCCGGCGGACGCCTGGGCGACAAGTACGGCCGCCGCAAGCTGTTCCTGATCGGCCTCGCCGGTTTCGTCGCCGCCTCACTGGCCTGCGGCCTGGCCCCCACCCCCGCCACCCTGGTGGCCGCCCGCCTGCTCCAGGGCGCCTTCGGAGCCCTGGTCATCCCCCAGGGCTTCGGCATCCTCGGCGCCACGTGGCCCCGCGACCAGATCGGCAAGGCCTTCGCCCTGTTCGGCCCGGCGATGGGCCTCTCGGCCGTCGGCGGCCCGGTCCTGGCCGGCTTCCTCGTCGACGCCGACATCGCGGGCCTCGGCTGGCGCCCCATGTTCCTGATCAACCTGCTGCTGGGCGGCGCCGCCCTCCTCGCCGCCACCCGCCTGCTCCCCCGCGACACCGGCGACAGCTCCGTCTCCGTCGACGGCCCCGGCTCCGCCCTTCTCGCCGGCGCGATGCTCGGCGCCCTGGCCGGCCTGATCGACGGCTCGGCCACCGGCTGGACCGCCCGCCCCCTGACCCTCCTGCTCCTCGGCCTCGCCGGGTTCGCCGCCTTCTGCCTCCGCCAGCGCACCGCGGCCCACCCGCTCATCGAGCCGTCACTCCTGCGCAACCGCGGTTTCGCGGCGGGCCTCAGCCTCGGCGTCGCCGCCTTCGCCGCGACGTCCGGCCTCCTCTACGTCATCTCCCTCTTCCTCCAGCGGGACCTGGGCCGCACCCCCGCCGACACCGCGCTGGGCCTGATCCCGCTGACCCTCGGCATAGTGATCGCGTCGATCGCCTGCCACGGCCTGCTCCACACCTACGGCCGCCGCCTCGCCGTGACCGGCCTGCTGATCCTCCTGGCGGGCTGCGCCTGGCTGACCCTCGTCATCCACACCTCGGGGACGCACACCACCGGTTGGGCCCTCACCCCGCCCCTCGTGATCCTCGGCATCGGAATGGGCACCTGCTTCGGCACGATCTACGACCTCACGATCGGCGACATCGCCCCGTCGGAGGCGGGAAGCGCGAGCGGCTCCCTGAACGCGGCCCAGCAACTGGCGAACGCGATGGGGGCGGCGATGGTGACGACTGTGTACTTCCACACGAACGGCACGATGAGCTTGCTGGTGGTTACAGCGGCGGTGACGGCATGCCTGCCCTTGACGGCCCTACTGCCGTCCAACCCTCAAAAAGAACAGCATCACTGACGCCGTTGAAGGGGCGCGGGGCTGTATCGATTTGCGGCTCCGCCGCGTGGGCGCAACCAGCCACAGTCAACCCGCACCCGCCAACCAACAACGCCCCCCAACCCCCTAGGCACCCGGCACCAGCACAACCCGCCCCCGAACCCGCATACCGCCAACTCCTCAGAGGAGACTCCACCGTGGTCGTACGGATGTATCCCACGCGGAGCGGCGGACAGGCGCCGTCCATCAGGTGAAGCCGGTGTGCCACCCTTCCGGCATGCACGTCCTGCGCTCCGCCGTCCTCTTCGTGGTCGCCGCCCTGTTCGAGATCGGCGGTGCCTGGCTGGTGTGGCAGGGCGTGCGCGAGCACCGCGGCTGGCTCTGGATCGGCGGCGGCGTCCTCGCCCTCGGCGCCTACGGCTTCGTCGCCACCCTCCAGCCGGACGCCCACTTCGGCCGGATCCTCGCCGCGTACGGCGGTGTCTTCGTCGCCGGTTCGATCCTGTGGGGCATGGCCGCGGACGGCTACCGTCCCGACCGCTGGGACGTCACGGGCGCGCTGATCTGCCTCGCGGGCATGGCCGTCATCATGTACGCGCCGCGAGGACAGTGAGCCCTCCAGGTCGTCAGGGCGTGTCTTCGGGCAGCAGCCCCAGCTGCCCCAGGAACTCCAGCTCGTCGAAGTAGAGCCGGTACTCGGTGATCCGGCCGTCCTTCACCGTGGCGAGATCGACGCCCCGGATGCCGACCTCCTTGCCCGTGGCGGGCAGGGTGCCGCCGTCCGGCAGATACAGCGGGCCGGTGTTGTGCCCGTGGTAGACACCTTCGTCGATGGCGGTGTCGCCGATCTCGTACGAGTGCAGCGTCTCGAACCTGCCGTCGGGGACCGACTCCGTCATCTGCCGCCAGTACTCGACGATGTTGTCGCGCCCGTGGATCTCCCCCTCGTCGGGGGTGTAGGCGACCGCGTCCTCCGCGTACAGCTCGGCGACGACCTTCAGGTCCGGGTGCGCGGTCACCGCGTCGGTGAGCCGGTCCATGACCTCACGCGCTTCTCCCATGATCCACCTCCGTCGTCCAGGGGATCACCCCTCCCATCCTCCCACCGAGCCCGGGCCCCGGCCCGCGATACGGACCGCCCCGAGGAAGCCGCCGCGCCCCGCCTATCCTGAAGACGGCCACCCGATGGCCACCCGATCGCCGACCCGAGGAGCCCCCGCCCATGCCCAGCGCAGCGTCCCGCATCGCCGTCGTGACCGGTGCGAGCAGCGGAATCGGCGCCGCCACGGCCCGCGGGCTGGCCGCCGCCGGCTACCGCGTCGTCCTCACCGCCCGCCGCAAGGACCGTATCGAGGCGCTCGCGGAGGAGATCAACGCAGCGGGCCACCAGGCGACGGCGTACCAGCTGGACGTCACCGACCGGGCCGCGGTCGACGAGTTCGCCACCGCCTTCAAGACGATCGGCGTCCTGGTCAACAACGCGGGCGGCGCGCTCGGCGCCGACCCGGTCGCGACCGGCGACCCGGCCGACTGGCGCACGATGTACGAGACGAACGTCATCGGCACCCTCAACCTCACCCAGGCCCTGCTCCCCAAGCTGATCGCGAGCGGCGACGGCACGGTGGTCGTCGTCTCCTCCACCGCGGGCCACGGCACGTACGAGGGCGGCGGCGGTTACGTGGCCGCCAAGCACGGCGCCCACGTCCTCGCCGAGACCCTCCGCCTGGAGATCGTCGGGGAGCCGGTTCGGGTGATCGAGATCGCGCCCGGCATGGTGAAGACGGACGAGTTCGCGCTCACCCGCTTCGGCGGCGACGAGGAGAAGGCCGCCAAGGTCTACCAGGGCGTCGCCGAGCCCCTGACGGCCGACGACGTGGCGGAGACGATCACCTGGGCGGTCACCCGCCCCGCCCACGTCAACGTCGACCTCCTGGTCCTGCGCCCGCGCGCCCAGGCGTCGAACACGAAGGTGCACAGGGAGCTGTGATGGCCGAGGCCGAGGCCGACGACGCGGAGCAGCGCCGCCTGGCACTGGAGAAGAAGCGCGAACGCATCGTCTGGTACTACCTCGGCTACTTCCTCTTCGGCATCCACATCGTCGCGTTCGTCATGATCTACGCGGTCACGCACGCGAAATAGCCGAGCGCGGCAGGGAATCGGGACCATAGGGTCACCGCCTGTGGACAGACACGTAGCCTTCGACGCCCTGCACAACTTCCGCGACCTGGGCGGATACCGGACGGCGGACGGCCGCCGCATCCGCCCGGGCGTGCTCTACCGCTCCGACTCCCTGGGCAAGCTGACGACGGGCACCCCCGACTGGTCCCGCTTCCTCTCCCTCGGCGTCCGCACGGTCGTCGACCTGCGCTACCCCTGGGAGATCGAACGCCAGGGCCGCGTCCCGGCGGACGACTCCTACGCGTACGTCAACCTCAGCATCGAGCACCAGCCGTACAACCAGGCGGCATTGGACCCGGAGACCGACCCCGGCCCGTACCTGGCCGAGCGCTACCTGCAAGTGGCGGAGGACGGCAGGAAGGAGATCCGGACCGCGCTGGAAACGATCGCGACCGCCTCCACCACCGCCCCCCTCGTCTTCCACTGCGCCTCCGGCAAGGACCGCACGGGCGAACTGGCGGCGCTGGTCCTGACGTTGCTGGGCGTGGACGAGCGCACGGTCGTCGAGGACTTCACCCTCACGGAACTGGCGTCCGCGGCCCTCCTGTCCGACTGGCAGGCGCGGCACAACGGCCAGTCCCCCACCTGGCTGGGCTTCGGCAGAGCCCCGGCATCGGTGATGCGGGGCTTCCTGGACCTCCTGAAGGAGCGATACGGCTCGGTGGAGGGGTACGTGACCCAGGCGCTCGGCATGGACGCGGAGTCCCTCGCGGCGAAGCTGGCGGCCAACCTCCTGGAACCGTTCCCCACCACCCACCCCCCGCTGACCTACCGCAGGGCCGAACCCCAGGACGCCGAACGCCTCGTCCACCTCCGCGACTCGGTGGCCCTGTGGATGCTGGCCCGGGACATCGACCAGTGGAAGCCCGCCGAGAAGGACGCGGCCCACTTCCGCACCCGCATGGCAGAGGGCGAGGTCTGGCTGGCGTACGCCGACGGCCACGTGGCCGGGGCGTACGAACTCTGGTGGACGGACGAGGCGGCCTGGGGCCCCCGCCCCGCCGACGCCGGCTACATCCACCGCCTGATGACGACCCCGCACCTGGCCCCGCCCGGAACCGGCCGGGCCCTCCTGACCCACGCGGAATCCCGCATCGCAGCGGCCGCGCTCCCCTACGCCCGCCTGGACTGCCTGTCCACCAACCCCCGCCTGCGCACGTACTACGAGAAGGCGGGCTACACGGTCGCGGGCGAACAGCCCGCGAAGAAGGACGGCTCAGGCAGCCCGTACGCGGTGACCCTGCTGGAGAAGCGCCTGCCGTGAACGAGGAAGGAACGAGGAAGGCCCCGGCCGGAACCGGGGCCTTCCTACGTCAGCCCTTCACACACACGACCTGCTTCAGCTTCGCGACGACCTCCACGAGGTCCCGCTGCTGGTCGATGACCTTCTCGATCGGCTTGTAGGCGCCCGGGATCTCGTCCACGACGCCGGAGTCCTTACGGCACTCCACGCCCCGCGTCTGCTCCTCCAGGTCCTTCGTCGAGAAGCGCCGCTTGGCCGCGTTGCGGCTCATGCGCCGACCGGCGCCGTGGGACGCGGAGTTGAAGGACAGCGGGTTGCCGAGGCCCTTCACGATGTACGACCCCGTGCCCATCGAACCCGGGATGATCCCGAACTCGCCGGAGCCGGCCCGGATCGCGCCCTTGCGGGTCACGAGCAGGTCCATCCCGTCGTAGCGCTCCTCGGCCACGTAGTTGTGGTGCGCGCTGATCTCCGGCTCGAAGGTCGGCTTCGCCTTCTTGAACTCCTTGCGGATCACGTCCTTGAGGAGCGCCATCATGATCGTGCGGTTGTACTTCGCGTACTCCTGCGCCCAGAACAGGTCGTTGCGGTACGCCGCCATCTGCGGGGTGTCCGCCACGAAGACGGCGAGGTCGCGGTCGATCAGACCCTGGTTGTGCGGGAGCTTCTGGGCGATGCCGATGTGGTGCTCGGCCAGTTCCTTGCCGATGTTCCGGGAACCGGAGTGGAGCATCAGCCAGACAGAACCGGTCGTATCGGTGCATACCTCGACGAAGTGATTTCCCGAGCCGAGCGTGCCCATTTGCTTCGTGGCCCGCTCCTCCCGGAACTTCACCGCGTCCGCGACTCCGTCGAACCGCCCCCAGAAGTCGCCCCACCCCGCGGTCGGCAGCGCATGGAAGCGCCCCGGGTCGACGGGATCGTCGTGCATCCCCCGCCCCACCGGAATGGCCTGCTCGATCTTCGACCGCAGCCGCGACAGGTCCCCCGGCAGGTCGTTCGCCGTCAGCGACGTCTTCACCGCCGACATCCCGCAGCCGATGTCGACACCGACCGCGGCCGGGCACACCGCACCCTGCATCGCGATGACCGACCCGACCGTCGCACCCTTCCCGTAATGGACGTCCGGCATGACCGCCAGGCCCTTGATCCAGGGCAGGGTCGCGACGTTGCGCAGCTGCTGGAGCGCGCCCTCCTCCACCGACGCGGGGTCGGTCCACATACGGATGGGAACCTTCGCGCCCGGCATTTCCACGTACGACATATCGTCCTCATTCCCCCGGAAATCAACACAAAGTCTCAAATCGCAAAACCGGCGCCAAGGTCAATGAAAGGGACAACGGACCGGCGTCCACGGCTGTGCGTGCGATACACATGGTGCGCAGGGGACACCCCCGCCCGGCAAGCGAATAACCAGCAGCGATCCCACAGCTGCCCCGCAGCGATCCAGCAGCATCGAGAGGAGCCGACCGTGCAGCGGAAGGCGTACGTACCCGGCGTCGCGGCCCTCCTCGTGGCGCTGCTCGCCGCCGGCTGCACCAGCGGCTCGGACACGGGCGGCACCGACGACAACTCCAACCCGGGCGACGCCGGCACCGCCTCCCCCCGTCGCCGAGCCCGGCCGCTACCGCACCCTCCCCGAGCCCTGCGGCGCGGTCAGCCAGGACACCCTCGACACGCTCCTGCCCGGCATCCAGCAGCTCACGGACGAGGACCAGCGGGAGAAGGCGTACGAGGGCACCCCGACGACCACCTTCGACATCGACCGCAAGGTCGGCTGCCAGTGGAAGGTGGAGTCGTCCGACGCCACCGACCACCTCCTCGTCGACCTGGAGCGGGTCGTGTCGTACGACAACTCCGTCAGCGACGACAACCAGGCGCAGGCGCTGTTCGCGGAAGCGCAGACGGCGGCGCATCTCCCGGCGCCGTCCGAGTCGGCGACGTCGGACGCGGGTTCCTCGGCGACCCCGGGCGACGCGGCATCGGCCTCAGCCACCGCCTCCTCATCCTCTTCCCCCTCCTCCTCTTCTTCCTCCTCGCCCTCCGACGGGTCCACGCCCGCCGATCTCCAGCCCCGCGTCCTCGACGATCTGGGCGACGAGGCGTTCCTGAACGACGTGGTGAGCAGTTCGGGTTCGGCGGCCCGGCAGCGCACGGTGACTGTGGCGTTCCGCACGTCCAACGTGATCGTGACGGTCGAGTACGAGGAGCAGCCGACCACCATCGGCACCGCCCCGGACAGCAAGGAAATGCAGGACAGGGCAAGGAACCTGGCCGCCGAGCTGGCGGAGGCGCTGGCGGGCTGATGCCCGTCGGTGATGTTCCGCAATGCCCGGGAAGCAGAACCGCACAGCTGTCCCACCGCGTACCGTGGCCCCTCGGACCCGATCCGACCGCAGGAGCACGAGCAGCGTCATGAGTGAAGGAACCATGCAGCGAGCAGCACAGAGCGACCAGCGTGACCCGCGAACGAAGCGCGCCTACCGGGTGCTTCTCGGCGCAGCCGCCGTCCCCCTGATGCTGGTGGCCACGGCCTGTTCCTCGGACTCCGGCTCGTCGTCGGACGACAACGCGGCCGCGCCGGCCAGAGCAGCTCCGAGAACTCCGCCTCGGTCAGCCCGTCGCCGACCGTGCAGGCGGCGGCGTACAAGTCGCTTCCGGACGCGTGCGACACCCTGTCGAAGGGCACGCTCGGCGATCTGGTCCCGAAGGCCTCGAAGTCCGGCAAGCAGGGCAAGTCGGACGATGTGGCGACGCGCGGCAGCTGCTCGTGGTCGAGCCTCGACAACAACGGCGTCAAGGGCTCCCAGTTCCGCTGGCTGAACGTCTCCCTGCTCCGCTTCGACTCCGACGTCACGCGCGGCGAGGGCGACAAGCTGGCGCAGGAGTACTACGACAAGCAGGTGCAGGACGCCCAGTCGGCGGAGGGCGCGAAGAACACGAAGACGGAGCCGGTGCCGGGCACGGGCGACCAGGCGACCCTGGTCCGCTACGACCTGAAGAAGAAGGAAGGCTCCTTCAAGCAGCAGACGCTGGTCACCCGCGTCGAGAACGTCGTCGTCACCCTCGACTACAACGGCGCGGGCCTGGCCGGCGAGAAGACGCCGAGCGCCGACACCCTCGCGAAGCTGGTGAAGTCGGCGGCGAAGGAGACGGTCGCGTCGGTGACGAAGGCGAACACGGGCGGCGGCAGCGGCAGCGGCACCGGTGGGACCAGCCCCTCCCCGACCGCGTCGAAGTCGGCGTCCAAGCCGGCCTCGCCCTCCGCATCTCCGTCCAAGTCGACCGCGAAGAAGAGCTGACAAAGCCCTGACAGAGGGCTGACGAGCCCTACCGGCCACCCGTGCGCCGCACACATGTGCCACTCTGTTGCGCGCAACAACACGCAAGGGGAGGGGAGTACGGGTGGCCGCGCCTATGCAGCTGACTCGGATGCACCGCGTTCTCATCGGCGTGGTCGTGTTCGGCGCAGTGATCATCGCCGGCATCGGCTTCGCGGGTTCGTACGCCGCAGTCCGCGAACTCGCCATCAAAAAGGGCTTCGGGAACTTCAGTTACGTCTTCCCGATCGGCATCGACGCGGGCATCTGTGTCCTGCTGGCCCTGGATCTGCTCCTGACCTGGATCCGCATACCCTTCCCGCTGCTGCGCCAGACGGCGTGGCTGCTGACGGCGGCCACGATCGCCTTCAACGGCGCCGCGGCCTGGCCGGACCCGCTGGGTGTGGGCATGCACGCGGTGATCCCGGTCCTGTTCGTGGTCGCGGTCGAGGCGGCCCGCCACGCGATCGGCCGGATCGCGGACATCACGGCGGACAAGCACATGGAGGGCGTCCGCCTGACGCGCTGGCTCCTCTCCCCGATCCCCACGTTCCTCCTCTGGCGCCGTATGAAGCTGTGGGAGCTGCGCTCCTACGAGCAGGTCATCAAGCTCGAACAGGACCGCCTGGTCTACCAGGCCCGCCTGCACTCCCGCTTCGGCCGCGCCTGGCGCCGCAAGGCCCCGGTGGAGTCCCTGATGCCGCTGCGCCTGGCCCGCTACGGCGTCCCACTGGCGGAAACGGCCCCGGCGGGCCTGGCGGCGGCGGGCATCGAGCCGGTGCTGCTGCCTCCCGCCCCGCAGGTGGAGATGGAGCGGGCCCCCGCGCCGGCGCCGATGCCCGCGGTGGAGGGTGCGGCGGCGCCCGTACGGGAGCAGCTTCCCGCCCCCGAGGCACCGCAGCCCCCCCGCCGAGCCGGCCGAGCAGCAGAGCCCGTGGCTCCAGGCGAGGGACCCGCACACCGTCCAGTACCAGGGCAACTACGACCCGACGTACGACCCGGACGCGGAGTACTGGCAGCAGTACGCGGACGAGCAGCAGCAGTTCGAGGACCAGCAGAGGTTCGAGGACCAGCAGAGGTTCCAGGGACAGCCGCGCTTCGACGAACAGCAGCCCTTCGAACAGCAGCAGTTCGAGGAGCCGCCGGCGGCCGTCCAGGAGCCGTCCATGGAGGACACGGGCAGCTTCCCCATCCCGTCCGGTCCGGGCCGTACCCGGGAGATGGGCGCGGGCGGTGGCACGGAGCTGACCGAGGACGACTACTACCTGGTCTTCAAGAAGTCGATAGACGGCAGCTACCCGACCTCGGGCCAGTTCAGGGGCGACGTGGAGGCCACGTACGGCACCACGCTCCCGCAGCGTGAGGCGGAGCGGATGGTCAACCGCTTCACCAACCGCCACACGGCGGAACTCCAGGAAGACCACATCGCGTAGCGAGAACAAAGAAGAAGGGCCCTCTGACGAGGGCCCTTCTTCTTCACTTCACCGCTTACTCGCCGAGCAGGCTTCGCACCCGCTCCTGGCCGACCGCCAGCAGCAGCGTGGGCAGCCGCGGGCCGGTGTCGCGTCCGACCAGCAGGTGGTACAGCAGCGCGAAGAACGTCCGCTGGGCGGTCTTGATCTCCGGCGGCAGCTCCTTGGGCGTGGCGTCGGCGGAGAACCCGGCCTGCACCTTCGGCACCCCGTACACCAGGTGCGTCAGCCCGTCCAGCGACCAGTTCGCCTCAAGCCCGTCCAGCAGCAGCCGCAGGGACTCCCGGGACGCCTCGTCGAGGGACTTCAGCAGCTCGGCGTCCGGCTCCTCGCGCACGATGGTCCGCTGGTCGGCGGGGACGTGCGTGTTGATCCAGGCCTCGGCCTTGTCGTACCGCGGACGGGCCTCGTCCAGGGACGTCAGCGGGTCCGTCGGGTCCAGCTCGCTCAGGATCCGCAGCGCCTGGTCCTCGTGCCCGGCGGTGATGTCGGCGACGGAGGCAAGGGTCCGGTACGGCAGCGGACGCGCGGTCCGCGGCAGCTCGCCGCCCGCCGTGCGCACCGCACGCGAGTGCGCGGCGACGTCGGCCGGAAGCGCGGACCCGTCCGCGACCTTGGCGTCCAACTTGTCCCACTCGTCGTAGAGCCGCTGGATCTCCTGGTCGAAGGCGATCTTGAAGGACTGGTTGGGACGACGGCGGGCGTAGAGCCAGCGCAGGATCTGCGGCTCCATGATCCGGAGCGCGTCGCCGGGGGTCGGGACCCCGCCCCGCGACGACGACATCTTCGCCATCCCGGAGATGCCCACGAACGCGTACATCGGCCCGATGGGCTGCTTGCCGCCGAAGATCCCGACGATCTGCCCGCCGACCTGGAAGCTCGACCCCGGGGACGAGTGGTCGACACCGCTCGGCTCGAAGACGACCCCCTCGTACGCCCACCGCATCGGCCAGTCGACCTTCCAGACCAGCTTGCCGCGGTTGAACTCGTTGAGCCGCACGGTCTCGGCGAAGCCGCACTCGTTGCAGGTGTACGACAGCTCGGTGGTGTCGTCGTCGTACGAGGTGACCGTCGTCAGGTCCTTCTCGCAGTTGCCGCAGAACGGCTTGTACGGGAAGTACCCCGCTGACCCGGAGGACCCGTCGTCCTCACCGGCCGCGCCGGACCCCTCGGCGGCCTCCAGCTCGGCCTCGTCGACCGGCTTCTGCTGCTGCTTCTTGGCCGGGGCCTTCTTCGTCCGGTACTGGGCGAGGATGGCGTCGATGTCGGCGCGGTGCTTCATGGCGTGCAGGATCTGCTCGCGGTAGGCGCCCGCGGTGTACTGCGCGGTCTGGCTGATCCCGTCGAACTCCACGCCCAGCTCGGCGAGCGCCTCGACCATGGCGGCCTTGAAGTGCTCGGCCCAGTTCGGGTACGACGAGCCGGCGGGCGCCGGGACGGAGGTCAGCGGCTTGCCGATGTGCTCGGCCCACGAGTCGTCGACCCCGGCGATGCCCTGGGGCACCTTGCGGTACCGGTCGTAGTCGTCCCAGGAGATCAGGTGCCGCACCTGGTACCCGCGGCGGCGGATCTCGTCGGCGACGAGATGCGGGGTCATGACCTCACGGAGGTTTCCGAGGTGGATCGGTCCCGACGGCGACAGCCCGGACGCGACGACGACCGGTTTGCCCGGGGCCCGACGCTCCGACTCCTCGATGACCTCATCCGCGAAACGGGAGACCCAGTCGGTGGTCTCGGTGCTCTGAGCCACGGGGCACGTCCTTCTTTCTCCTGAAGCAGCCGGTACGGTCTACGGCTGGCGCTGCCATTGTCCCAGCTACGTCGGCAAGCGCGAAAACGCCTTTTCATGGACGCGCCCCGCACCCGGCAACGAGACGGAAAAACCCCTTTGCAGCCCCGTGGGATACTGACCGGGTCTATCAAACCCACGAGGAGAACGGCTCCCACCCCATGGCCCCGGTCACGCCCCTCAGCGCCTCCGTCGAGCAGCAGCTCACGTCCGCCATCTCCGCCACCCTGCCGGAGACCACCGACGTCGACCCCCTGCTCCGACGCAGCGACCGGGCCGACTACCAGGCCAACGGCATCCTCGCCCTCGCCAAGAAGAACAAGGCGAACCCCCGCGAGCTGGCCACCGAGGTCGTCGCGCACCTCACCACCGGCGACGTGATCAAGGACGTCGAGGTCTCCGGCCCCGGCTTCCTCAACATCACGGTCTCCGACAGGGCGATCACGGAGACCCTCGCCGCCCGCGCCGCCGACGGCGACCGTCTCGGCGTCCCCCTCAAGGACCAGCCCGGCATCACGGTCATCGACTACGCCCAGCCGAACGTGGCCAAGGAGATGCACGTAGGCCACCTGCGGTCAGCCGTGATCGGCGACGCCCTGCGCGGCATGCTCGACTTCACCGGCGAGCAGACGATCGGCCGGCACCACATCGGCGACTGGGGCACCCAGTTCGGCATGCTCATCCAGTACCTGATCGAGAACCCGGACGAACTGTCCGCGGAGACCGACACGGACGGCGAGCAGGCCATGTCGAACCTGAACCGGGTCTACAAGGCGTCCCGCGCGGTCTTCGACGCGGACGAGGCCTTCAAGGAGCGGGCCAGGAAGCGGGTCGTCGCCCTGCAGTCCGGCGACAAGGAGACGCTCGACCTGTGGCAGCGGTTCGTGGACGAGTCGAAGGTCTACTTCTACTCCGTCTTCGAGAAGCTCGACATGGAGATCCGGGACGACGAAATCGTCGGCGAGTCGGCGTACAACGACGGCATGCCGGAGACCGCCCGCCTCCTGGAGGAGATGGGCGTGGCCGTCCGCTCCGAGGGCGCGCTCGTCGTGTTCTTCGACGAGATCCGCGGCAAGGACGACAAGCCGGTCCCGCTGATCGTGCAGAAGGCGGACGGCGGGTTCGGCTACGCGGCCTCCGACCTGACCGCGATCCGCAACCGCGTCCAGGACCTGCACGCCACGTCCCTGATCTATGTCGTGGACGTACGTCAGTCGCTGCACTTCAAGATGGTCTTCGAGGCGGCCCGCCGGGCGGGCTGGCTGACCGACGAGGTCACCGCGCACAACATGGGCTACGGCACGGTGCTGGGCGCGGACGGCAAGCCGTTCAAGACGCGTGAGGGCGAGACGGTACGGCTGGAGGACCTGCTGGACGAGGCGGTGCAGCGGGCCGCCGAGGTGGTGCGGGAGAAGGCGCGGGATCTCACCGAGGACGAGATCCAAGAGCGAGCGGCGCAGGTCGGCATCGGTGCCGTGAAGTACGCGGACCTGTCGACGTCGGCGAACCGTGACTACAAGTTCGACCTGGACCAGATGGTGTCGCTGAACGGCGACACGTCGGTGTACATCCAGTACGCGTACGCCCGTATCCAGTCCATCCTGCGCAAGGCGGAGGCCGTGGCCCCCGCCGCGCACCCGGAGCTCGAACTGCACGCGGCGGAGCGGGCGTTGGGCCTGCACCTGGACGCCTTCGGTGCCACGGTCTTCGAGGCGGCGGCGGAGTACGCCCCGCACAAGCTGGCCGCGTACCTGTACCAGCTGGCGTCGCTGTACACGACGTTCTACGACAAGTGCCCGGTGCTGAAGGCGGACACGGAGGAGCAGAAGGAGAACCGCCTCTTCCTCTGCGACCTCACCGCCCGCACCCTCCACCAGGGCATGGCCCTCCTGGGCATCCGCACCCCCGAGCGCCTCTGACCGCAAGCCGGCGAACAGCGGCCCGTCCTCTCCCAGATGGAGAGGACGGGCCTTTGTCGTGGTGGTGTCCAGGCTGGCGCGCAGGTTCAAGTCGACCTACAGCGGCAGCGAGGGCGGCCAGTGCCTCGAAGTGGCCACCACCCTCCAGGTCACCCCCTCCGCCTGGGCCGCCTTCGTCGCGACCGCCTGATGGCAAGCCTCCCCAACCCGCTCCCCACCCTGGCCGACCTCGAACTCGGCCTGCCTTCAGGCACGTTGCTCGGCACCACGCTGTGGCTCGCGGACGCCCCCGCGCAGCCCGGCGACTGGACGACGTACCAGCAAGCGCCGCGTACCGTCGGCCTCCTCCCCGTCCTCATCGACGTCGGCGCGGGTCACGGCGGGCCGGGGGAATGGGAGTTGGAGCCCGAGGAGATGTCGTATCCCGGGGACCACGACCCCGAGGAGGTGCTGGCCGACTTCTGGGACACGTACCAGGACGACGACTGGCCGGGCCTGGCGGAGCCGGCCGCTTCGGGCGGCTCCCCTGACACCGTCGCCGCGGACGTCGTCAGCTCCCTCCTGAACGGCGGAGGTCCCCTGAAGGACCCCCGCCCCGCCCTCGTCCCGGCGCGCCGCAGCGCGGACATCCCGGCGGCGATCGGCTGGAGGGGACCGGCGAACCACGAAAACGACGTGGCCCGGCTCAGCGCGGTGCTCCGCTCCTGGGAGGACCGCTTCGGCATACGCGTGGTGGCCCTCGGCTTCGACCAGCTGATCGTGTCCGTCGCCGTCCCGCCCACGACCCTCGACGAAGCCCTGGCCGTGGCCGCCGAGCACTTCGCCTTCTGCCCGGACAACATCTGGCAGGGCGCCCCCGGCACCACCCTCCAGACCTACGCGGAACGCCAGTTGCTCCACCAGCCCGCATGGCACTTCTGGTGGGACTGACGTTCAGCCGCTGAGCGCCCGCCCCAACCGCCGCAGCCCCTCCCCGATCCGCTCCGGCGTCTCCGTGACGAAGCACAGCCGCAGGGTGGCCCGGTCGGGGGCACCGGCGTAGAAGGGCGCCCCCGGCACGTAGGCCACGTCGTGCCGTACGACCTGGCCGAGCAGTGCCGTCGTGTCGTACGCCGAAGGCAGCCGCACCCACAGGAACATCCCGCCCTCGGGCCGCTGCCAACTCGCCCCCTCCGGCAGGACCTCCGCGAGCCCGGCGAGCATCGCGTCCCGCCGCTCGCCGTAGACGGCCGCGACCCGCGCCACGTGGGCGTCGAGATCCCGGTCCGCCAAGTACCGTGCGGCGGCGAGCTGGTTGACGGTCGGGGTGTGCAGGTCGGCGGCCTGCTTGGCGACCACACAGGCCCGCCGCAGCGCCGCGGGCGCGCGCAGCCAGCCGAGCCGCAGCCCCGGGGCCATGACCTTGGAGAAGGACCCGAGCAGCACGGTCCGGTCCGCGGCCTCCGCGTGCGCGGCGATCCACGGCACCCGCTCCCCCTCGAAGCGCAGCTCGCCGTACGGGTCGTCCTCGACGATCCACAGCCCGTGCCGCGCGGCCACGGACGCGAGCGCGGCCCGCCGCTCCGCGGGAACGGTGCGGCCGGTGGGGTTCTGGAAGGTGGGCACGGTGTAGAGCAGCTTCGGCCGTTCCCGTACGACGAGTTCGGCGAGCGCCTCCGGGTCGGGGCCGTCGGCGTCCCCGGGCACGCCGAGGACCCGCGCCCCGGCGAAGCCGAACACCTGAAGTGCCGCCAGATAGCAGGGCTCTTCGACCAGGACCGTGTCGCCGGGCTCGACGAGCGCGGTCGCGAGGAGGGTCAGGGCCTGCTGGGAGCCGGTGGTGATCAGGACGTCGTCGGCGGTCGTGGGCAGCCCGCGCACCGACATCCGCTCGGCGAGCGCGGCCCGCAGCGTCGGCTCGCCCTCCGTCGTGGAGTACTGGAGCGCCTGTCCGGGCACCTCGGCCAGCACCGCCCGGAAGGCGGCCGCGATGCCTTCGGCGTCGAAGAGTTCGGGCGCCGGAAGGCCGCCCGCGAAGTTGATGACCTCGGGCCGTGCGGTGACGGCGAGGATGTCCCGTACCGGAGAACCACCGATCGACCGGGCCCGCGCGGCGAGCGGGGGCACGGGGGCGAAGACGTCTGCGGGCGCGCTCGTAAGGGTCATGCGGAGCACCCTAGACAATTACCTGCCCTCTACAAGTAGCTTTCCACGATCCGGTCCCACGTCCCGGAACGCCCGCCTGGGACGCCCCGAACGCGCAGGTCAGCGGCCGCCCCACCGCGCCCGCGTCCCGAATCGCCAGGCCACCCCTGGCGCCCGCCGATCACCACCGCGCACGCTGGGCCCGCCGAACTCCCCCACCTGAGAGGGCCGTCCCATGCCCAGGTCCGCACCCACCGCCCGCCCCGCCCGGCTGCTTGCCGCGCTGACGGTCGTACTCGCCGTGTTCACCCTCACGGCGTGCGAGGACGGCGAGGGCCTGCGCGACGAGGGCCCGTCCTCCTCGATGTCCCGGTCCTACGAAGACGACCCGCCGGCCGCCTCCCAGGCCTCCCCGCCGAGCGGGAACTCGTAAGCCGGTCGCCCGTTGTTGCCACTCGTGCGGAAGGGCCTCCCCTTGTCGTCGATCCGCAGCGTGCCGCTGCGCGACCCGCTCGACCAGTCCAGCTCCAGGAACCAGCTCACGTCGTAGGCGGAGGCGTCGGCCCGGATGTAGTACACCTCGGGGTCCGACTCGCTCACCTTGAACGGGAAGTCCCGGTGCCCCGCCTCGGGCAGCACGGCGGGCCGCGTCGCGTCGAGGGCGACGGTGAAGGACCGGGTCGGCACGTTGCCGCCGCAGCCCACGCCCGGAAACGCCATGGCGTAGTCGTTCCAGGCGAGCGGCGACCGCTTGCCGACCATCTGCACGGTCAGATCCTTGACGACCACCGTCTCCTCACCCGTGCCCTGAACGGTGAGCGTCACATACTGCTCCCCCGACGACACCGCCCCCGTGGCGGCCACCCACGCCGCCGCGCGCTGCTCGATCGGCGGTGGAGGCACCTCACCGGGCGGCTTGTCGACGAGATACCGCTGGGAGCAGGGACTCTCCCAGGAGTACGGGGCGACAGAGACCGTCAGCGGAACGGCGTCGCCGGTGGCGGCGGACGGACCGGACGTGCCCTTCCCGCCGGTGCCCTTCTCCCGTGCTGCCTTGTCCTTCGCGGTGGCCGAGGGCGAGGCGGACGGCGAGCTCTTCGACGGCGAGGGTGACGCCGCAGTGCTCTCCCCCGCCCCGTCGTCACCGGCGACGGACACGGACCCCGCGGGACGCTCACTCTCGTCGCCGTCCCCACCCGAGGGCAGCCCCAGGGCAAGCCCGACGGCACCGAGGACACCGGCTACGGCGATGGCGGCGATGAGCGCGGTACGACGACGACGGGGAGCGGCCTCCGCACCCGGGGCCGCGGCCTCAGGCACCACCGCATCCGGCTCACCCGGCTCAACGGGCTCAACCGGCTCGCCCGACTGAACGGACTCAACCGGCTCAACCGGCGCCGCAGCCTCCACCGTTGGCGTAGCCGCCCCCTTCTTCCCCCGCCCCGCATCCGCCAGCACCCACCGCCGATGCAGCTCGACGAGCTCCTCCGGCGAGGCCTTGCACAGCCGCGCGAGCCGCTCGACGGGGGCGTAGTCCGCCGGTACGGCATCGCCGTTGCAGTAGCGGTGCAGCGTCGACGTACTCATGTGAAGCCGCTTGGCGAGCACCCCGTAACTGAGCCCGGAGCGGTCCTTCAACTCCCGCAGAAACTCGGCGAACGCATCCGCGCCGGAGCCGTCGGTCACCGTTCTCCACCCCCATGTCGTCCCGTTCCGGCGTTCCAGGAACGGACTGTTCTAGCAGGTCAAAGCCCCTCTGGGCGTTCCAGCGTCCCGTATGGTCCGGCAGCACTGGCGGCCGGGACGAGGCACCCCACAAGCTCTGATCATCCCAACCAGCGCTTCCGAAAGGGAACTTGCCATGCGTACCGTTCGCCACCACCTGCTCGCCGCCGCCGGCCTCACGCTCGCCACCCTCGCACTGACCGCCTGCAATGACGGAACGGGCACGACGGACGAGGGAGCGGCAAAGCCGACCGCGTCCGCGACGGCATCGACGACGGACAAGCCGGCGACGCAGAAGCCGACCGCCACGCCCGCGAGCAACACCACGAAGTCCCCGTCCCAGAAGCCCACGCCGGCCGCCCCCACCGAGGACGACAACCCCGCCGCCTACGCCTTCTGCAACGGCGCGAACACCACGACCACCGCCCAGCCGGTCTCCCGCCCCCTCAACCACATGCTCCTCACGGTCAAGAACACCGGCTCGAAGCCCTGCAACCTCACCTACTACCCGGTGCTGCGCTTCGACGGGATGCAGTGGGCGCCGCGCCCGATCGAGGCCTCGCACCCGCAGGCGGTCGTCACGCTGAACCCCGGCGAGTCCGGTTACGCGGGCGTGCTGCTGTCGGCCGCCGACGGCAGCGGCGACGGAGGGACGACGGGCAAGAAGCTGACGGTGATGTTCCAGGCGGGGACCCCGAACAGCGACGGGGGAGCGTCGGCGATCCCGACGCTCCCCGCGAAGGGCGTGTACTACGACAGCACCCTGACGCCGACGTACTGGCAGACGACGGCGGACGACGCCCTGTCCTACTGACGTCCGTCGTTGAGCATCTGGGCCGCCTCGACGGCCCAGTAGGTGAGGATGTTCTGGGCCCCGGCCCGCTTGATGCCGGTCAGGGTCTCCAGGATGGCCCGCTCCCGGTCGATCCACCCCTTCTCCGCCGCGGCCTCGACCATCGAGTACTCGCCGGAGATCTGGTAGGCGGCGACGGGGATGTCCACGGAGTCGGCGACCCGGGCCAGGATGTCGAGGTAGGGCCCGGCCGGCTTGACCATCACCATGTCGGCCCCCTCCTCCAGGTCGAGGGCCAGCTCCCGCAGCGACTCCCGGGCGTTGGCGGGGTCCTGCTGGTAGGTCTTGCGGTCGCCCTTGAGCGAGGACCCGACAGCTTCCCGGAACGGCCCGTAGAAGGCGGACGCGTACTTGGCGGTGTAGGCGAGGATGGCGACATCCTCCCGGCCGATCTGATCAAGGGCATCCCGGATCACCCCGATCTGCCCGTCCATCATGCCGCTGGGCCCGACGACATGGGCTCCGGCGTCGGCCTGCACCTGGGCCATCTCGGCGTACCGCTCCAGGGTGGCGTCGTTGTCGACGCGCCCCTCGCTGTCGAGCACCCCGCAATGCCCGTGATCGGTCGTCTCGTCGAGACACACATCGGACATCACCAGCAGGTCGTCACCGACCTCGGCGCGCACATCGCGCAGGGCGAGCTGCAAGATCCCGTCAGGATCGGTCCCCGGCGTCCCGAGGGCGTCCTTCTTGCCCTCCTCGGGCACCCCGAACAGCATGATCCCGGACACCCCGGCGGCCACGGCCTCGGCGGCGGCCTTCTTGAGACTGTCCCGGGTGTGCTGCACCACGCCCGGCATGGCGGCGATCGGCACCGGCTCGCTCACGCCCTCCCGCACGAACGCGGGAAGGATGAAGTCAGCAGGATGCAGCCGCGTCTCGGCAACCATCCGCCGCATCACAGGCAAGGTCCGCAACCGCCGCGGCCGGCTACCAGGAAACGATCCGTACTTCGACATACCCCTAAGCTACGCCCGCCCCAGACCCCCCTTTGCCGACGCCTCGTCGGAGCCGAGTGCCCCGCCCATCCGCCGCCGCTGCGGGCAGTCGTGCCGCTGGGGCGGCACGGGTGGGCGCAGCGGCACCCCGCAAGCGCGGGCAAGCGAAAACCACCCCACGGCAACGGCCGCCCGACCAGTAGGTCAGACGGCCGCCGCCGAATCACGCATCGCGCCTCAGGTCGTCGTACGCCTACGCCGCGCCCCCGGCCGCCGCTCGCTCGGCCGCGTCACCGGATCCCCGGCCTCGACCGCCGCCGCCCGCCGCTTCAGCCCGAAGTCGGCCAGCGCCTCCGCGAGCTTGTGCACGGACGGCTCGGGAGCCATCACGTCCACCCGCAGACCATGCTCCTCAGCCGTCTTCGCCGTCGCCGGCCCGATACACGCGATCACGGTCACGTTGTGCGGCTTGCCGGCGATCCCCACCAGGTTCCGCACGGTCGACGACGAGGTGAAGAGAACGGCGTCGAAGCCACCGCCCTTGATCGCCTCCCGCGTCTCCGCCGGCGGCGGCGAGGCACGCACGGTCCGGTAGGCGGTCACGTCGTCGACCTCCCACCCGAGCTCGATCAGCCCGGCGACCAGCGTCTCCGTGGCGATGTCGGCCCGCGGCAGGAAGACCCGGTCGATCGGATCGAAGACGGGGTCGTACGGCGGCCAGTCCTCCAGCAGCCCGGCTGCGGACTGCTCACCGCTCGGCACCAGGTCGGGCTTCACGCCGAAGGCGATGAGCGCCTTCGCGGTCTGCTCGCCCACCGCGGCCACCTTGATGCCCGCGAAGGCCCGGGCGTCGAGCCCGTACTCCTCGAACTTCTCGCGGACGGCCTTGACCGCGTTGACCGAGGTGAAGGCGATCCACTCGTACCGCCCGGTCACCAGGCCCTTCACGGCCCGCTCCATCTGCTGGGGCGTGCGCGGCGGCTCGACGGCGATCGTCGGCACCTCGTGCGGCACGGCACCGTAGGAACGCAGCTGGTCGGAGAGCGAGGCCGCCTGCTCCTTCGTACGCGGCACGAGGACCCGCCACCCGAAGAGCGGCTTGTTCTCGAACCACGACAGCTGGTCGCGCTGGGCGGCGGCGGAACGCTCACCGACCACGGCTATCACCGGCCGCCCGCCCTCCGGCGAGGGCAGCACCTTGGCCTGCTTCAGCGTCAGGGCGATGGTGCCCAGGGTCGCCGTCCACGTGCGCTGACGAGTGGTCGTACCAGCCACCGTGACCGTCATCGGGGTGTCGGGCTTGCGGCCCGCGGCCACCAGCTCGCCGGCCGCCGCCGCGACCGAGTCGAGGGTCGTCGACACCACGACCGTGCCGTCCGAGGCCCCCACCTCCGTCCAGCACCGGTCGGAGGCGGTCCGGGCGTCCACGAACCGCACGTCCGCGCCCTGGGCGTCGCGCAGCGGAACACCGGCGTAGGCGGGCACGCCGACCGCGGCCGCGACACCGGGAACCACCTCGAAAGGCACCCCGGCGCGGGCGCACGCCAGCATCTCCTCGGCGGCGTACGCGTCGAGCCCGGGGTCCCCGGACACCGCACGCACGACCCGCCTGCCGCCCCGCGCGGCCTCCATGACAAGATGTGCGGCATCCCTCACGGCGGGGACACCCGCGGTTGCTGACGAACCGTCAACAACCGTCAGCTGAGGCGCGCCTGTGCCCGGAAGCGGGTCCGACGAGGACCCCGGTTCCGTGTTCACGACGGCGACGCCCGAACGGGCGTGGACGCGTACGACGTCGAGCACCTCGTGCTCGGCGACGAGAACGTCCGCGCTCGCCAGCGCCTCCACGGCGCGCAGAGTCAGTAGTCCCGGATCCCCGGGTCCGGCACCCAGGAAGGTGACGTGCCCGTGTTCAGGACCGGCGGCAGGAAGGGCGGTGGGGCTCACTGTGCTCGCTCCCCCATCAGACCGGCCGCGCCCTGGGCAAGCATCTCGGCGGCGAGTTCACGGCCGAGCGCCATTGCCTGGTCGTATGTCTCGGGCACGGGACCGGTGGTGGACAGCTGCACCGTACGAGAGCCGTCGGTGGTACCGACCACCCCTCGCAGGCGCATTTCCTTGACAACGTGCCCGTCGGCCAGCAGGTCGGCCAGCGCGCCCACAGGGGCGCTGCAACCGGCCTCCAGGGCGGCGAGCAGCGACCGCTCGGCCGTCACGGCGACCCGCGTGAACGGGTCGTCGAGCTCTCCGAGCGCGGCGATCAGCTCCGCGTTGTCCGCGGCGCATTCGATCGCGAGTGCCCCCTGGCCGGGAGCGGGCAAAACCGTGTCGACCGACAGGAAGTCGGTCACCTCTCCGATGCGCCCGATGCGGTTCAGCCCGGCCGCGGCCAGCACCACCGCATCCAGCTCACCGTCGTGCACGTACCGGATGCGCGTGTCCACGTTCCCGCGGATCGGGACAGTCTCGATGTCGAGACCGTGCGCGCGGGCGTACGCGTTCAGCTGGGCCATGCGCCGCGGCGAGCCGGTACCGATCCGGGCCCCGCGGGGCAGGTCGGTGAACTTCAGCGCGTCCCGGGCGACGATGACGTCCCGCGGGTCCTCGCGCTGCGGGATCGCGGCGAGCGAGAGCTCGTCGGGCTGCCCGGTCGGCAGGTCCTTGAGGGAGTGGACGGCGAAGTCCACCTCACCCTTGAGCAGCGCCTCCCGCAGCGCGGTGACGAACACACCCGTGCCACCGATCTGCGCGAGCTGCTCCCTGCTCACATCTCCATACGTGGTGATCTCGACGAGCTCGACGGGCCGCCCGGTCACCTGGCTCACGGCGTCCGCCACCTGCCCGGACTGGGCCATGGCGAGCTTGCTCCGCCTGGTCCCGAGCCGTAGCGCCTTCTCACTCATGCCGGCCCTCGGTCTTCCTCATTGGTGTTGCTGTGCTCGGCGCGGGACACGGCGGCGACCGTCTCCTGGTCGAGGTCGAACAGAGTCCGCAGCGCGTCCGCGTACCCGGCACCACCGGGCTCGGCCGCGAGCTGCTTGACCCGTACGGTCGGAGCGTGCAGCAGCTTGTCCACCACGCGCTTCACGGTCTGCGTGATCTCACCGCGCTGCTTGTCGTCGAGCCCCGGCAGGCGCCCCTCCAGCCGGGCCATCTCCATGGCCACGACATCGGCGGCCATGGTGCGCAGCGCGACGACGGTGGGCGTGATGTGCGCGGCCCGCAGCGCGGCCCCGAACGCGGCCACCTCGTCGGCGACGATCCGCCGCACCTGGTCCACGTCGGCGGCCATGGGCGCGTCGGCGGAAGCCTCCGCGAGCGACTCGATGTCGACGAGCCGCACCCCGGCGACCCGATGCACGGCGGCGTCGATGTCGCGGGGCATGGCGAGGTCGAGCAGGAAGAGCACGGGCTCCGGCCCGGCGGCGAGGGGCTCGGGCCGACGCCGCTCGGGAATCCGCCCGACGGTTCGGGCGGCGGCGGCGAGCGCGGCAATGGCGTCGGCCTCGTCGACGACGGACCCGGGCCCCTGCGGCCGGGGCGCGTTGTCGACCCAGGCGGCATGCTGCTCAAGCTCGGCGGCGGCCATCCCGGCGACGGCGGCTTCGCCGAGCACGGAGAAACCGGGGGTGGCCTGGACGGCGTTCAGATCAAGCGGACAGCTGTCCTCGGCCGACCCCGTCTGGTCTGCGGGCAGTCGTGCCGCTTGGGCGGCACGGGTGGGCGCAGGCGGCACCCCGATGGCGCCGGGCCGCGCAACGCCCCCGCCCCCAGCGACCGGCACCCGCCCACGAACAGCACCCGAAACGGCGTCACCGGTGAGCACCAGCCCCGTCGCGCCCGTACAAGACACCACGACATCGGCACGTGTCAGCTCGCCCGACACCGCATCCATCGGTACCGCGCGAGCCACCACGTCCCCGTTACCGGAGTCGGAGGAGGCACCGTCATTGAGGATCTCGACCAACCGCGACGCCCGCTCCGCGGTCCGGTTGGCGATGACCACTTCGGCCACCCCGGCCCGCACCAGCGTCGCCGCGGCCAGCGAGGACATCGACCCGGCCCCGATGACCAGCGCCTTCTTCCCGCGCGCCCAGTCCGCGACCTCACCACCGGAGGTACCCGCGGCGAGCTGCTCGAGCCCGAAGGTCACCAGCGACTGCCCGGCCCGGTCGATCCCGGTCTCGGAGTGCGCCCGCTTGCCGACGCGGAGCGCCTGCTGGAAAAGGTCGTTGAGCAGCCGCCCGGCGGTGTGCAGATCCTGCGCCTTGGCCAGCGAGTCCTTGATCTGCCCGAGGATCTGCCCCTCGCCGACGACCATGGAGTCGAGCCCGCAGGCGACGGAGAACAGGTGGTGAACCGCCCGGTCCTCGTAGTGCACGTACAGATAGGGAGTGAGCTCCTCGAGGCCCACCCCGCTGTGCTGGGCGAGCAGCGTGGACAGCTCGGCGACACCGGCGTGGAACTTGTCGACGTCGGCGTACAGCTCGATGCGGTTGCAGGTGGCGAGCACCGCGGCCTCGGCGGCCGGCTCCGCGGCGACCGTGTCCTGGAGCAGCTTGACCTGGGCGTCGGCGGTCAGCGCCGCCCGCTCCAGCACGCTGACCGGGGCGCTGCGGTGGCTCAGCCCTACGACGAGGAGACTCATGCCGGCATCACGGCGGGTACGTCCCCGTCAGGCCCCTGGTCGGCGGACTCGCTGCGCGCGGCGACGGCCGGAGCGCCCCCGTCGGTCCCGGCGGCGGCCTCCTCACCGGCCTTGCGCTGCTCGTGGAAGGCGAGGATCTGGAGTTCGATGGACAGATCCACCTTGCGCACGTCGACCCCGTCCGGAACGGACAGCACGGTCGGCGCGAAGTTCAGGATGGAGGTGACACCGGCGGCGACGAGCCGGTCGCAGACCTGCTGGGCGGCACCGGCCGGGGTCGCGATGACGCCGATGGAGACGCCGTTGTCCTCGATGATCTTCTCCAGATCATCGGTGTGCTGGACGGGGATGCCCGCGACGGGCTTCCCGGCCATCGCCGGGTCGGCGTCGATGAGGGCGGCCACCCGGAAACCGCGGGAGGCGAAACCGCCGTAATTGGCGAGCGCGGCACCGAGGTTGCCGATACCGACGATCACGACCGGCCAGTCCTGGGTGAGCCCGAGCTCACGGGAGATCTGGTAGACGAGATACTCGACGTCGTACCCGACACCACGCGTTCCGTAAGAACCCAGGTAAGAGAAATCCTTGCGCAGCTTCGCGGAGTTGACCCCCGCCGCGGCCGCGAGCTCCTCGGAGGAGACCGTGGGCACCGAGCGCTCCGACAGTGCGGTCAGCGCGCGGAGGTACAGCGGAAGCCTGGCGACGGTGGCCTCGGGAATCCCTCGGCTACGGGTCGCCGGTCGGTGAGTTCGGCCAGTTGCCACGGTGCTCCTGCGGGTAGAGCGGGGCTGCAGGCGGTCACACGTACCTAGACCGCCCCGTCGAATGCAGGCTATGTCTTTGTGAACGCGTGCACAAAGATGGTGTCCGATTTGCCCGGCCAACGTGACCGGGGTCACGCACTGCAGTCTCGGGGGCAAAACAGGTCACTCTCCTCACGAATCCCACCCCCAAGGCCAAGCCGCCAACGATCCTAAGCGAGTTTGCGGATCGTTTGGACTACTCGGTCAGTGCCCTGCGCAGTCGATCTTCGTTCACCCGCCAGAACGTGTGCTGTTCACCGTCGACGAGTACGACGGGAATCTGTTCCCAGTACTGGTCGTGCAGCGCCTGATCTGTGGAGATGTCCTTCTGCTCCCACGTGGCACCGAGCTCGCCGCACACCTTCTCCACCACGAGCTGTGCGTCATCACACAGATGGCAGCCCGGTTTACGGATGAGAGTGACAAGCCGGTCCTGGGGCGCCGACGCCTTCCGGCGGAAGAGGGGACTCATACCAGCCATTGTCCCGCACCCCTCCCTCCATCCGCGAGCAGTCCTTTAACGACAGAGTCGCGGAGAGTTCACACCCTCCAAACCTCTCGACTCCGGAACCACCGAACAAACTGGCTATGCTCACGCCATGGCCGCTCTCGGATGGCTCACTCCCCGTAGGCGCTCCGCCACGGCGCGGAGCGTGTTGGCAGGCGAGGCCTCGGCGGAGGCCGCGCGCAAGTCGTCACAGGAGGTCGAGGAGACCTCGACCCCGGAACCGGAGTTCCCGGTGCTCGGCGACGACAAGGCAGCCGCCTTCTTCGACCTCGACAACACCGTCATGCAGGGTGCGTCGCTGTTCCACTTCGGCCGGGGCCTGTACAAGCGGAAGTTCTTCGAGACCCGCGACCTCGCCAAGTTCGCCTGGCAGCAGGCCTGGTTCCGGCTGGCCGGCATCGAGGACCCCGAGCACATGCAGGAGGCCCGCGACTCGGCCCTCTCCATCGTCCAGGGCCACCGCGTCTCCGAGCTGATGTCCATCGGCGAGGAGATCTACGACGAGTACATGGCCGAGCGCATCTGGCCGGGCACCCGCGCCCTCGCCCAGGCCCACCTGGACGCGGGCCAGAAGGTGTGGCTCGTCACGGCGGCCCCCGTCGAGATCGCCCAGGTGATCGCCCGCCGTCTCGGCCTGACCGGCGCACTCGGCACGGTCGCGGAGTCGGTGGACGGCGTCTACACCGGCAAGCTCGTCGGCGAACCCCTGCACGGCCCCGCGAAGGCGGAGGCAGTACGCGCGCTGGCCGCGGCGGAGGGCTTGGACCTCTCCCGCTGCGCCGCGTACAGCGACAGCCACAACGACATCCCCATGCTCTCCCTGGTCGGCCACCCCTACGCGATCAACCCGGACACGAAGCTGCGCAAGCACGCCCGCCAACTGGACTGGCGTTTGCGCGATTACCGCACCGGAAGGAAGGCCGCGAAGGTGGGCATCCCGGCGGCAGCGGGAGTAGGCGCGGTGGCAGGCGGAACTGCAGCAGCGATCGCATTGCATCGCCGCCGCCGCTAAAGGCTTTTAGGGGCGCGGGGAACTGCGCGACCAGCCACGGACCAGCCGCGCCCAAAACACAACCAATACCCCCCACCCCCTCCCCCCAGTCGTCTTGTCGGCACACGGCCACAACACGCCCTGACCCTGACCGGAACTCGATCTCAAACGATCAACAACCGGTCACTCTGCGGTACTTGAGAGGGCATCAATCGGTTACAGAAGCGACGTAATCGATGAATAGAGCAACTGGGTGTAGCAGTGCCTGCACGAAGCGTTATTCTCCTCAGACGCAATCCGGTACCCCTCCGTCGCTACGACGGGTGAACGGTCCCGCACTGCACGTGATGGAAGCTCTGCCTCTGGGAGTCCCGTGTACTCACACGTCGGGGTTGACGCCTCGGGCCTGGCTACGCTGCGCGCGACGGTCAACAACCTCATGCGCTTCGTCCCCACCGCGTACGCCGTCCCCGCCCTTGCCGTAGCCACCGCACCAACCGGCCCGTGCTACGCACTGGCCGAGAGCAGCGCGGCCGTCGGCAGAAGGGGACGCTCGGCCGGCGCCGCAACGACCACCCGCCGTCCCGCCGCGGACAGCGACAGCGCCCGGATGATGGATCTCGTGGAGCGCGCCCAGGCCGGCGAGGCCGACGCGTTCGGACGGCTCTACGACCAGTACAGCGACACCGTCTACCGGTACATCTACTACCGCGTCGGCGGCAAGGCGACGGCCGAGGACCTCACCAGCGAGACGTTCCTGCGGGCGCTCAGGAGGATCGGCACCTTCACCTGGCAGGGCCGTGACTTCGGCGCCTGGCTCGTGACCATCGCCCGCAACCTCGTCGCCGACCACTTCAAGTCGAGCCGCTTCCGGCTGGAGGTGACCACCGGCGAGATGCTCGACGCCAACGAGGTGGAGCGCTCCCCGGAGGACTCGGTCCTGGAGTCCCTCTCCAACGCCGCGCTCCTGGACGCGGTCCGCCGCCTCAACCCGCAGCAGCAGGAGTGCGTCACGCTCCGCTTCCTGCAGGGCCTGTCCGTCGCCGAGACCGCGCGTGTGATGGGGAAGAACGAGGGCGCGATCAAGACCCTCCAGTACCGGGCCGTCCGCACCCTCGCCCGGCTCCTGCCGGAAGACGCCCGCTGAATCCGGCCCCGCCCGGCCACGCTCCGCCACTATCCGCGACACCCAACTCACGGTCAGTTAAAGTCTGTTGACTTCGCGATCCGATCATCCGCAGTCCGTAACCCAAGTGCCGCGCCGCTCGTTGTGCGGGATGCAGGCTCCCTGTGGTCACTCCCTGGCCGACATCGATCACTCGATCGTGTGCATGTGGTCAGGGCGTGCAACCCTCAGGACCCCCTGGGGAGTCGACCGTCATGACGAGAGGAGGTGCCGCCAGTGATCGCGAACGTATCGGCGCACCGGCGGGCGAACGCCTTCGCCCAGGCCCTGGAGGACCAGTCCGACCGGGGCACGGCGGCCCAAGAGGCCGAAGGACCGGCGCCCGACCCGGCCGCCGTCGAACAGACCGAGCAGGGCCGCATGTTGGCCCTCGCGGAATGTCTCGGCGAGCTGCCGAGGCCGACGCTGGATCCCGAGGTCAAGGTCGTCCAGCGGGCCCAGCTGGTGGCAGCGTTCGAGGCCATGCTCCAAGAGGGCACCGTCGGAGGCGAGGCAGGCGAGGCGTCGGTGCCCGAGCAGCGCTCGCATCGCGCGCGGGGCGCCCACCGGGCGACCGGACTGGGCAAACTGCGACCGCGTTCCCGGCTCACCAAGGGCCTCGCCGCCGGCGGGCTCAGCGTCGGGGTCGCCGCGGGAGCCTTCGGCGGAGTCGCAGCGGCCAGCTCGGACGCCCTCCCGGGCGACTCGCTCTACGGCCTCAAGCGCGGCATCGAGGACTTCAAGCTCAACTACCTGTCCGACGGGGACGACGAGCGCGGCGTGGCCTACCTCGACCAGGCCTCCACCCGGCTCAACGAGGCCCGTCGGCTGATGGACCGCGACCGCGGCGGCCAGCTGGACCACGAGTCGCTGGGCGAGATCCGCCGCGCCCTGTCCGGCATGCAACACGACGCGACGGAAGGCCACCGCCTGCTGCACGAGGCGTACGAACGCGACCCGGACTCCCTCGGCCCCATCCAGGCCCTCTCCTCCTTCTCGCGCTCGCACCGCGAGGTCTGGGGCGCGCTCCGCGACCGCCTCCCCGTCCAGCTGGGCGATGTCAGTCAGCAGGTGTCGTCGGTGTTCGACGCCATAGACGAAGAGGTCGCCCCGCTCCAGTCCCTGCTCCCCCAGCCCCCGGCTCAGGACGGCGGCGCGAGCAGCAGGCAGAGCGGTTCCGGTACGGCGTCCAAGGGCGCCTCCGGCTCCGACCGCTCGGCCGCCCCGAGCAAGGGCCACGGCACCTCGGACGGCTCGGGCACCGGCTCCGGAAGCCCCAGCCACTCCGCCTCCTCCGGCAGCGACGACGGCCTGCTCGGCGGCAACCACCGGCGGCCTCCTGGACCCCCCGGAGACCGGCACCGGCACGTCCACGCCGACGACCACCCCGCCCACCCAACCGGACGTCACCCTCCCGCCCCTCCTCCCGGGCCTCCTGCCCGGCCTGGGCATCGATGGAGAAGACGCGAGCTAGAGCAACGGCGGTACGACGATGGGGGCGCCCTTCCCGAGGAGGGCGCCCCCATCGTCGTACCGGCAACCGCCGGTCAACCGCTAGAAGAACACCGACCGGCGCTGCACCAGCAGCTTGTAGAGCGTGTGCTGGATCTGTTCGCGTACCTGGTCCGTCAGGTTGAACATCAGCATCGGGTCCTCCGCCGCCTCCGGCGGATAGCCGTCCGTGTGGATCGGCTCGCCGAACTGGATCGTCCACTTCGTCGGCAGCGGAATCGCGCCGAGCGGGCCGAGCCACGGGAAGGTGGGCGTCAGCGGGAAGTACGGGAAGCCGAGCAGGCGCGCCAGGGTCTTGGCGTTGCCGATCATCGGGTAGATCTCCTCCGCGCCCACGATCGAGCACGGGATGATCGGGGCACCCTGGCGCAGGGCCGTCGAGACGAAACCGCCGCGGCCGAAGCGCTGGAGCTTGTACCGCTCGCTGAACGGCTTGCCGATGCCCTTGAAGCCCTCCGGCATGACCCCGACCAACTCGCCCTGGCCGAGGAGCCGTTCCGCATCCTCCGCGCAGGCCAGGGTGTGGCCGAGCTTGCGGGCCAGCTCGTTGACCACCGGCAGCATGAAGACCAGGTCCGCGGCGAGGAGGCGCAAGTGCCGGCCCGCCGGGTGGTTGTCGTGGACCGCGACCTGCATCATCAGGCCGTCCAGCGGCAGCGTCCCGGAGTGGTTGGCGACGATCAGCGCGCCGCCGTCCGCCGGGATGTTCTCGACGCCCTTCACCTCGACCCGGAAGTACTTCTCGTACACCGGCCGCAGCAGCGACATCAGGACCTGGTCGGTCAGCTCCTCGTCGTAACCGAAGTCGTCGACGTCGTAGTCCCCGGTGAGCCGGCGGCGCAGGAACGACAACCCGCCGGCGATACGCCGCTCGATCCCACCCTCGTCCTGCGGCCCGACCGGCGGCTGTTCCTCACGCGTCACAGGGACATCATCCTGCGCCGACGCCCTGCCGGGCAGGGGTTGGACCTCACCGACCTCACGGACCAGCGACGACTCCTTGCGCCGGCTCCCCGCGCCGCGGCGCCGCGCCGGCCGCTGCACGGCGGCCCCACGGGACCTGTCGTCGTCGAACGGAATGACCTTGGCGTCCGCCATCGTTGATGCGCTCCTCAGTTGGCGCTCTGCGTCGGGGGGGTGGCTCGGGAGGTGGCCGCCGCCCAGGACGGCAGCGCGGCGATCCGGTCGACGGCCCCCGCGAGGGCCCGTCCGGCGGCCAGCAGCCCGGGGCCGCGGACTTGCGCGAAGTCCGCGAAGGTCTCCGCCGTCGTGTACTTCGGCTGGAAGCCGAGCGTCTCCCGCATCTGGTCCGTCGCCACGACCCGGCCATGGGTGAGCAGCCGGATCTGTTCGGGCGAGAAGTCCGTCATGCCCAGCGTACGGACCAGCGAGCCCGCCCAGGTGACGGCGGGCAGCAGCAGCGGCACGGTCGGCCGCCCGAGCCGCCGCGAGCACTGCGAGAGCAACAGCACCCCGTCGCCGGCGATGTTGAAGGTGCCGCTGTTGAGCGTGCCCCGCTCCGGTTCGTGCGAGGCGATCCGCAGCACCTCGATCACGTCGTCCTCATGGACGAACTGCAGCCGCGGGTCGTACCCGAACACGGTCGGCAGCACCGGCAGCGAGAAGTACGAGGCGAGCGGGGTGTCCGCGCTCGGCCCGAGGATGTTCGCGAACCGCAGCACGCACACGGCGACATCGGGCCGCCGCCGCGCGAAGCCGCGCACATACCCCTCGACCTCGACGGCGTCCTTGGCGAACCCGCCACTGGGCAGGGACTTGGGCGGGGTGGTCTCGGTGAAGACGGCCGGGTCGCGGGGCGCCGACCCGTACACGTTCGTACTGGACTTCACCACCAGCCGCTTGACCGTCGGCGACTTCTGACAGGCCCCGAGCAGCTGCATGGTGCCGATGACGTTGGTCTCCTTGACCGTGGTCCGGCTGCCACTGCCGAGTGCCATCGCCGTCACGTCCAGGTGTACGACCGTGTCGGCGGCCGTCTCGGCCAGCACCCTCGCTATGGTCGGCTGCCGGATGTCGGCCTGGATGAAGTCGGCACCGCCCAGATGGTGCTCGGGCGGCACGGCGTCCACGGCGATCACCCGGTCGACCCGCGGGTCCCGCTGGATGCGTCGGACGAACCGGCCGCCCAGTTGACGGGCCACTCCGGTCACGAGCACGACCTTGCCCAAGATCAGCGCCTTCCTTCCAGCACTCGTCCCCCTGCACACCCTGTCGCGTTCCCCGTGTGCGGCCAACCTAGCGGGTCGATGTTGCGCTGTGATGACCACCCAATGCACGAAGTGACGACATCCACAGTCGTACGACCAGACCAGGCCATGTGGAAGCAGGCATGTGAGGGGGATATGCGTGTGGCCCCCCACCGGGTGTGGTGGGGGGCCACATCACGCTGCTTGCGCGGCGCCGTACTACTTCTTGTTACGACGCTGAACGCGCGTGCGCTTGAGCAGCTTGCGGTGCTTCTTCTTCGCCATCCGCTTGCGCCGCTTCTTGATAACAGAGCCCACGACTACCCTCGCTCACTTCTCATCCACTCGGCGTTTGGGCGCCATGGGCCCACACGACCTACGAGGGGCTAGCCTACCCGCCCGAGCGCTGAGGTCGTAATCGAGGGGGAAAGGGGGGTCCGGAACATGCCCTGAGGGATCCCCCCGCCCCACAGTCATCAGGCGGTTTCCACCCCCACGTAGCTCTCGCGAAGGTACTCGTGAACCGCTTGCTCGGGGACGCGGAAGGACCGCCCCACCCGGATCGCGGGCAGATGACCGCTGTGCACCAACCGGTACACGGTCATCTTCGACACTCGCATCACCGAGGCGACTTCCGCCACGGTAAGGAACTGAACCTCGTTCAGAGGCCTCTCGCCAGCTGCAGCCATGACACACCTGAACCTTCCGCACTCGACGGCCACCGGCTTCCCCTTCCGGTGACTCTTCGTCGTTGCGTGCTCACTCCCCAATGTAGGGGCGGGTGATGCGAGTGGGGAAGAGGTGCACCCATCGGCGGCCTACTGTGACAGACACGCTCGATTGAGTACGTAGCGGGTAAGCGGCCGGTAGTAATCAGACCGCACAGCGTCATCAAGTGGAACGGCTACGGACACGACCCCTTCGGCCTCCCCCACGAACAACGCGGGATCATCCGTGTCGGCCAGCCCAATGGCCTCAAACCCCAGCTGACCTGCCCCGCAGACCCACCCGTGATCGCCGATGACAAGCTCTGGCAGTCCCGTGCCCCGCTCCGCGGCGGCCGCCAGCACGGTCCGAACCGGGAGCGGCGAGTGGCTGTGCACGCCGGTCGCACCACCGGAGCTCAACCCGCCCGGTTCCCGTACCAGCGCGACTCCTCGTACGTAGTCAAGGTTGTACGTGCGTAGGCCGAACCGGGTCGTTATGTCGACACAGTGACCCTGCGCTGGGGTGAGGACGGTACATCCCGCCGCCGACAGCGCGTCCGCCAACGCGGCGTAGAACCCGAGCAGTCGATGGGGGTGGCCGGTCCCGAGCAACACCGCGGCGCCACGCTCCGCTACAGCGGCGAGCCGAGCAGCGAAGGCGTCAAGCGCGGCGAGCGTCCGGTCAGGATCGATCACATCTTGGCCAGTTGTGTGCCCGGGATCGCCGGAAACCCCGCACTTATCAGCCATCAACTCGATCAAATCCCGCTGCTTCCATGTCCACTCCGGGTCAAGCCCGATCAACACCCGAGGATCCCGAGCAGCGAAAAGCCGATAACTCCGCAGACTCTCCTCCCTCGAGGTAGCCACGGTCCCGGCCAGCCGAGCGGCCAACAGATGAGCGCGCAGCGCGCCGGTGCTCAACACGGGAGCGATGCTGACGGATCCCCCCACACAACAACACGGGAACAGAAAAACACCGCACAGTTGGCGTAACGAGACCTGAGTGCCTACGGACAGCCGTGCCGCTGGGCCGACGCTCACCCAAGTATCGGCACCCACACCCCTGCCGTAGCTGCGTGCCGCTGGGACGGCACCCACCCGGCAGCGGCGGCCAGCCGTCCTCTGCCGTAGCTGCGTACCGCTGGGCCGACGCACACCCAAGCAACGGCACCCACATCCCTGCCGTAGCTGCGTACCGCTGGGACGGCACCCACCCGGCAGCGGCGGCCAGCCGTCCTCTGTCGTAGCTGCGGGCAGTCGTGCCGCTGGGGCGGCACGGGTGGGCGCAGCGGCACCCCGCTAGCGCGGGCGAGCGAAACCCACCCCCCGCCCCAGCACGGACGCCGAGCCCCCGCCAGAGCCCCGCCCAGCCAGCCCTACGCCACCACCACACCACACCCCTACGCCAACAACCCCCGCAACCGGAAACACCGCCCGCCGAGTAGCCAACACCGCCTGATCCAGCCGGTCAGCGGGGTCGTACCCCGCCTCCCAGTCGGCCCACGCCACCGGCCACCGCCCATCAGTCATCCGCATCGGCCCCAACTGCCGCGTCCGAGCGAACACTTCCTGCCGCCAACTCTCAGGAATCACACTCTCCGGCGCCAACTCTCGCCCCGCCGCGATCCCCACAAGATGCGTCCACGACCGCGGCACGACGTCCACGACCGCATACCCGCCCCCACCCAACGCGACCCACCGCCCATCGGCGTACGAGTGCGCCAGCTCATGACACGCCACCTGCACCGCCCGCTGCGCGTCCAACGACACCGCCAGATGAGCCAACGGATCCTCGAAGTGCGTATCCGCCCCGTGCTGCGTCACCAACACCTGCGGCCGAAAATCGGCAAGCAGCTCAGGCACCACCGCATGGAACGCCCGCAACCACCCCGCATCCCCGGTCCCCGCAGGCAACGCGACATTGACCGCACTCCCCTCCGCCGCCCCGTCCGCCCCGGTCTCCTCAGCCCACCCGGTCTGCGGGAACAACGTCCGAGGATGCTCGTGCAGCGAGATCGTCAGAACCCGCGGGTCCTCCCAGAACGCCGCCTGCACCCCGTCCCCGTGATGCACATCGACATCCACGTACGCGACCCGCTCGGCCCCCAGCTCCAGCAGCCGCGCGATCGCCAGCGAAGCGTCGTTGTAGATACAGAACCCCGACGCACCCCCCGGCATCGCATGATGCAGCCCACCCGCGAAGTTCACCGCGTGCAGCGCGTCCCCGTGCCACACCGCCTCCGCCGCCCCCACCGACTGCCGGCGATCAACGCGGACACCTCGTGCATCCCGGCGAAGGCGGGATCGTCCAGCGTCCCGATCCCGTACGCCCCGTCCGCCGCCCCGGGATTCTCCGAAGCCGCCTTCACGGCCTCGATGTAGTCCTCCCGGTGCACCAGCCGCAGCGTCGACTCCCCGGCCGGCTTCGCGGCGACGACGTCCACTTCCCGGTCCAGCCCGAAGGCACTCACCAGGCTCCGGGTCAGCGCAAGCCGGACCGGATCCATCGGATGCTCCGGACCGAAGTCATAGCCCGTTACTGCCTCGTCCCACATCAGCTGTGCGCGGCCGCTCATGCCCGCCACCGTATCGGTCCGGTTGAGCGGCGAACGACCGGGCGTACACAAGCGTCACCAGCACCAACACCATCGGCACCAGCATCGCCCCGCGATAACTCCAGGCGTCACCGAGCGCCCCCACCAACGGCGAACCGATCAAAAACCCCACATAGTTGAAGACATTGAGCCGCGCGACAGCCGCATCGGACGCCCCCGGGAACAACCGCCCGGCCGCCGCGAAGGTCTGCGGCACCAGCACACACAGCCCCAGACCCAGCAAGGTGAACCCGAGCATCCCGACCCACGCCCCGGGCGCCACTGCCACCACAGCGAACCCGCCCGCGGCCACCACGGCCCCCCGCCCGCACCACCGTCACGGCCCCGAACCGCCCGCACCCCGAAGTCCCCGAGCCCCCGCCCGATCAGAGTGGTGACCATGTAGACGTTGTACGGCACGGTCGCCAGCTGCTCACTGCTCCCGAGCACATCCTCGAGATACTTCGCGCTCCAGTTGGAGACGGTCGAGTCCCCGATGTACGCGAAGGTCATCACCAGACACAGCGGCAGCAGCGCCTTGAAGACCAGACCGCCCCCGCCGCCACCGGCCTGCGCGCCCACCGGCTCGGGATCATCGCTGTCGACGTACCACCGACTCCCGACGAACGCGGCCGGCAGCAGCACGGCCACCACCGGCAGATACGACACGAACAAAGCCAGATCCCAGTGCGCCCCCACCCACGCCAGCGACGCCCCCACGATCCCGCCGAGGCTGAACACGGCATGGAAGCTGAGCATGATGCTGCGCCCGTACGCCCGCTGCAGACTGACCCCGAGCATGTTCATCGAGGCGTCCAGCGCACCCACCGCCAGCCCGAACGCGGCCAGCGCGAGCGCCAGCTCGACCGTCGCGTCCCCCGCCCCGACCCCGAGCAGCGCCAGCAGCACGACCGGCTGGGCCCACCGCAGCAGCCGGCTCGGCGGTATGCGCTTCACCACCTTCTCGGTGGTCACGCTCCCGACCCCGGCCAGCACCGGCACGGCGGCCAGGAAGGCCGGCAGCACCGCGTCGGAGATCCCGTACCGGTCCTGGATCGCCGGAATCCGCGTCACCAGCAGGGCGAAGGCCACCCCTTGAGCAAAGAAGCTGAACGCCAACGAGGCCCTACCGCGCCGCAGCACATCTGTCATGGCGGCGAGCGTAGGGCCCCGGACTACCCGTGGGTAGATCCAGCCAAAAATGAATTTCCTTCAGCTTCGGCCCGAGCCGGTCCCGGAAGGCCTTGGCTTACGACCGTGAGGTCAGGCGGCGACGGCGACCTGGGCCTTCATGGCCTCCTCGGCCGCCTCGACCTCGGCGGCGATCATCCGCTCCATGGGTCCGGCGGCCAGCGCCCCACTCACCACCATCCCGAGCCCGATCGCGCCGACCAGGACGACCGACCCAAGCCACACCATGGTGTCCACGGGCACGGTGTACGCCCCCACCATCCGCACCACGCACTCCCCGAGCAGCACGACACCCCACACCACCGAGAAGACCCGCTCGGCCCGCAGGAACGCCGCGGACCCGGCCGCGCCACCGCCCAGCAACCGCTCCCAGGCCGCGTGCTTGGCGGCGTCCGCCTTGACCAGGAACGGCTTGAGAGCCGCCGTCATCATCGGCCGTCCCAGCACCACCGACGCCAGGATCCCGATGCCGATCGTGCTGCTGACCGCACTGTCCTTGGCGAGCATCAGCCGCGAATCCCCGGAGACGAAGCTGAGCAGCAGCGACACCAGGTTCACGACCAGGATCAGTCCGGCGAGCCCGTTGGCCTTCCGCTCCTTGACGACCGCCCATACGGTCCGCCCGGCCGGTACGACACTGCTCCAGGCGAGCGCCGCGAAGGTGCTCATCCCGAAGGCCTCCCGGAAGAGGTAGTACGACCCGACCGGCACCGCCACGTCCAGGAGCAGGGGGCGGAAGGGGTTCTGCGGCTTGTTCGCACTCGTCGTCGTCATGCCCTCAGCTTCTCGTCCACCGGGGGTGCCCCAGTAGAAACGATCGTCCGGAGCTCGGCGTGACAAATGTCAGGCCCGTGCCGAGGCCCACGATCACATCAGCAGGTCGGCCAAGTCGCCCATGTCGGAGAAGAGTTGAGTGGCACCGGAAAGCCTCTCGGCAGGCGTCATGGCGGTGAACCCGTACACGTCCATCCCGGCCGCGACCGCCGCCTGTACCCCCAGTGGACTGTCCTCGACGACCACACACCGCCCGGGCGCCGCCCCCATCCGCTCGGCGGCGTACAGAAACAGATCCGGCGCCGGCTTCCCCCGCCCCACATCCTGCGAGCTGAAGACCCGCGCCTCGTCGAACCACCGGTCCAGCCCGGTCGTACGATGCCCGACCCGAATCCGCTCATGACTCCCGGACGAGGCCACGCAGTACGGCACCCCGGCACCGGCCAGCCTCTCCAGCACATCCACCGCGCCGCCCACGGGCTTCAACTCCCGCTCGAACGCGTCGAACACCCGCCGATGAAAGACGTCATCGAACTCGTCCGGCAGCCGCTCCCCCGTACGCTCCAGCACCAGATCATGAATCCGATGCATCGCGGACCCCATGTAGTCCCGGATGGAGTCCTCGTACGAGGTCGGGTGCCCGAGCTCCGTCAGATAGGCGGCCAGCAACCGATTGGAGATCGGCTCACTGTCCACGAGGACGCCGTCATTGTCGAAGATCACCAGGTCGTAGCGCATAAACCAGAGCCTAAACGCAGAAAACCCCGCACCGAACCGGTGCGGGGTTTTCTCAATATTTGTTCGGCGGCGTCCTACTCTCCCACAGGGTCCCCCCTGCAGTACCATCGGCGCTGTAAGGCTTAGCTTCCGGGTTCGGAATGTAACCGGGCGTTTCCCTCACGCTATGACCACCGAAACACTATGAAACTGTCAAACATTGCCGCACCGCATGTGACCTATGGCGGGGCTGTTCGTGGTTTCAGAACCAACACAGTGGACGCGAGCAACTGAGGACAAGCCCTCGGCCTATTAGTACCGGTCACCTC
>MWJO01000066.1 GCA_002027195.1 Streptomyces sp. GKU 895
CCTGCCTGACCTGGGCCGGGAACCACGGGAGACCGGCCTGACCGTCCTGCTCCGGCCCGACTCCGACCGTCGCCGCGCCCTCCGCCGCCGGCCGCCCCGACCGGGCGGCCCGGCTCCTCGCCCCCTGGCGGGAGCGGTACGGCGACGCCCTGCGCCTGGAGGCCGTCTGGCACGGCCGCGAGGGAACCGGCCCGGGCTCGCTGCGGCTGGCCGCCCGCACCGTCGGCTTCGCCGCCGAGCAGCGGGTACGTCCCGTGCTCGGCAACGCCGTCCGGTACGCCGACCCCGGTCAGGGCCCGGTCGCCGACGTCCTGGACGCCGCCCGCCGGCTGGTCCCCGTCGGCGCCGCCAAGGAGCTGGACTCCGGCGAGGCCTGGCTCAAGGACGCGCCCGCCATGCTGGCGGCGGCCGAGCGGATCGTGGAGGCCGCGGGCTTCCGGCGCGACACCGCGCACCGGCTCCTGGAGCAGACCCGGGTCACGGCCGCCGAGTGCCTGGTCGACCCCGCGGACGACCTCGGCATCGGCACCGTCCACTTCCCCGAGCCGCACCTCGTCGGCGCGGGCCGCCGCACCGCCCAGCGCACGCTCGCCTCCCGGGCGGCGGCCGGGATGGTGCGCAAGGGGTATGCGGGCCGGTACGCCTACTGGGAGCGGATGCACCAGGAGCTGGACATCATCGCCCACCACGGCTTCGCCTCCTACTTCCTGACGGTCGCTCAAGTGGTGGACGACGTACGGAAGATGGGTGTCCGGGTGGCGGCCCGGGGCTCCGGAGCGGGGTCCCTCGTCAACCACCTCCTCGGCATCGCCCACGCCGATCCGGTCGAGCACGGGCTGCTGATGGAGCGGTTCCTGTCCAAACGGCGGCTCGTGCTGCCCGACATCGACATCGACGTGGAGTCCGCGCGCCGCCTGGAGGTCTACCGCGCGATCATCGGCCGGTTCGGCACCGAGCGGGTCGCCACGGTCGCGATGCCGGAGACGTACCGGGTGCGGCACGCGGTCCGGGACGTGGGCGCGGCCCTGTCCATGGACCCCGCCGACATCGACCGCATCGCCAAGTCCTTCCCGCACATCCGGGCCCGCGACGCCCGCGCCGCGCTGGAGGAGCTGCCCGAACTCCGGGCGCTGGCAGGGGAGAAGGACAGGTACGGGCGGCTGTGGGAGCTGGTCGAGTCCCTCGACGCCCTGCCGCGCGGGGTCGCCATGCACCCGTGCGGGGTGCTCCTGTCCGACGCGTCCCTGCTCGCCCGTACGCCGGTCATGCCGACCAGCGGCGAGGGCTTCCCCATGTCGCAGTTCGACAAGGACGACGTCGAGGACCTCGGGCTGCTCAAGCTCGACGTGCTCGGCGTGCGGATGCAGTCGGCGATGGCGCACGCGGTCGCGGAGGTGGAACGGGCGACGGGGGAGAAGGTCGACATCGACGCGATCGCGCCCGGCGACCCGGCGACGTACCAACTCATCCGGTCCACCGAGACGTTGGGCTGCTTCCAGATCGAGTCGCCGGGCCAGCGGGACCTGGTCGGGCGACTCCAGCCGGCCACCTTCCACGACCTCGTCGTCGACATCTCGCTCTTCCGGCCAGGACCGGTCGCCGCCGACATGGTGCGGCCGTTCATCGAGGCGCGGCACGGGCGGGCACCCGTCCGATACCCGCACCCGGATCTGGAGGAGCCGCTGAAGGGGACGTACGGGGTCGTGGTCTTCCACGAGCAGATCATCGACATCGTCGACATCATGACCGGCTGCGGACGCGGCGAGGCGGACCGGGTGCGGCGCGGGCTGTCCGACGCGGAGTCGCAGGGGCGGATCAGGTTCTGGTTCGCGCAGCACGCGGCGGCCCGCGGCTATGACGCGGAAACGATTCAGCGGACCTGGGAGATCATCGAGGCCTTCGGCTCGTACGGCTTCTGCAAGGCGCACGCCGTCGCCTTCGCCGTCCCCACCTACCAGTCGGCGTGGCTGAAGGCGCACCACCCGGCCGCCTTCTACGCCGGCCTGCTCACGCACGACCCCGGGATGTATCCGAAGCGGCTGCTGCTGGCGGACGCGCGGCGGCGCGGGGTGCCGATCCTGCCGTTGGACGTGAACAAGTCGGCGGTCGCCCACCGTATCGAACTGGTGTCTGATTCAGGGGTGTGGGGGCTGCGGCTGGCGCTCTCCGACGTGCACGGCATCAGCGAGGCCGAGGCGGCGCGGATCGCGGACGGGCAGCCGTACGCCTCACTGCTGGACTTCTGGGAGCGGGCGCGCCCGAGCAGACCGCTCGCCGGGCGGCTCGCGCAGGTCGGGGCGTTGGACGCCTTCGGTGCCAACCGCCGTGATCTGCAACTGCACCTGACCGAGCTGCACCGGGGGGCGAGGGGTGGGGGCGGCGGTCAACTGCCGCTGGCCGGAGGGCGGAAGACCGCGTCCGCCGGGCTGCCCGACCTCTCCTCCGCCGAGAAGCTCAGCGCCGAGCTGGGCGTGCTGTCCATGGACGCCTCGCGCAACCTCATGGACGACCACCGGGAGTTCCTGGCCGAGTTGGGCGTCGCCAGCGCGCGCCGGCTGCGGGAGGCGCGGCACGGGGAGACGGTGCTGGTCGCCGGTGCCAAGGCGGCCACCCAGACGCCGCCGATCCGGTCCGGCAAGCGGGTCATCTTCTCCACCCTGGACGACGGCACCGGCCTGGTCGACCTCGCCTTCTTCGACGACTCCCACGACGCCTGCGCCCACACCGTCTTCCACTCCTGGCTGCTGCTGGTGCGCGGGACGGTGCAGCGGCGCGGCCCGCGCAGCCTCAGCGTGGTGGGCACCGCCGCCTGGAACCTCGCCGAACTCGTCGAACTCCGCGCCGAGCAGGGCCTCGACGCGGTGGCGGCACGGCTGGCGGAGCCCGTGCCGGAAGCCGGCGAAGACTCCACCGGCGGCCGGCGCATCCACCTGCCGACGGGATACGAACTGCATCCGTGGGCCGATCTGCGGCCCGCGGGTCAAGAGCCTTCACAGGTAAGGAAGTTGTGGCACCAGAGTCCGGGGAGTGCGGGATGACCATCCTCTGCGTACGTTTCCAGCTGCCGCCGGCGCGCGAGGCGGCCCTGCCGGGGCTGCTCGGCCTGCTCGAGGACTTCACGCCCGTCGTGGAGGCGCTGCCACCGGACCGGGCGCTGGCCGATCTGCGCGGCGCCGAACGGTACTTCGGGCGCGACGCCGTCGAACTGGCCTCGGTCATCCGGGTCCGCGCCCTCGCCCACCACGGCGTCGACTGCATGATCGGCGCCGGTCCCGGCCCGATGCTGGCCCGCATGGCGCTGCGCGACGCCCGGCCCGGGGTGACCCGCGCGGTCACCGAGGAGGAGGCCGCGGACTTCCTCGCCGAGAAGCCGGTGGCCGCGCTCCCCGGCGTCGGCACGGCCACCGCCCGCACCCTGTGCGAGTACGGCCTCGACACCCTCGGCCGGGTCGCCACCGCCCCCCTGTCCACGCTCCAGCGCCTGCTCGGCGCGAAGACGGGCCGCGAACTGCACGAGAAGGCGAACGGGATCGACCGCGGCCGGGTCGTCCCGAACGGCGTCTCCCGCTCACTGGCCACCGAACGCCCCTTCACCCGCGACGAGTTGGACCCCGACCGGCACCGCCGCGCCCTGCTCTCCGCCGCCGGTGAACTGGGCGCTCGGCTGCGCGCCCTGGACAAGGTCTGCGGCGCCCTCACCCTCACCGTGCGCTACGCCGACCGCTCCTCGACGACCCGCACCCGCACCCTGAAGGAACCGACCGCCCACTCGGCCGCGCTGACCAGGACGGCCTACGAGATGTACGAGGCCCTCGGCCTCCAGCGGGCCCGGGTCCGGGCGATGTCCCTGCGCGCCGAGACCCTCGGCCCCGCCGAACAGGCCTCGCACCAGCTCACCTTCGACCCCACCGACGACAAGCTCCGCCGCATCGAGGAGGTCGCGGACCGCGCACGGGCCAAGTTCGGCCCGCACGCGGTGATGCCGGGGACCCTGGCGGCGTAACACCCCTTGTCGGGGCGGTCAGTTGGCCCACGGTGGCGTGATGACCGTGCCGTCGGCCAGTTCCGCCGACAGACCGATGGACGTGGTGACCCAGGTGACGGCGGTGTCGTCGGTCGGGTTCTCGACGCTCAGGGTCGCGCCGGGGTTGACGATCACGGTGTCACCCGGGGTGACCTGGTGGGTTTCGCCGTCGAGGGTGATCAGCAGCTCGCCGGCGAGGAGATGGATGATCTCCTCGCGGTTCACCGTGTGCGCCGGGGCCCTGGTCCCCGCCGGGATCTCCCCGCGCCAGGCGCACAGCTCCTTGCTGCCGGTGAGGGGAGTGGCGTACGAGACGAAACGGGCGCCGTGGATCTCATGGGTGACGGCCTCGGACGGGTGGATGACTGGCATGGGTACCCCCGGAATGGATGGTCAAGCTGCTTGACTAACTCTGTGTCTCCATAGTCAAGCTGCTTGACCATCTCGTCAAGGGTGTTTCAATGCACCCGTGCAGAACTCCGAAGCCCTCGCCCTGACCGCCGTCCTGCTCGCCGCCGCGGGTGAACTGACGCAGCGCATCAACGACGGTGTCGTCGCGCGGGGATTCGACGCCCGGCCCGCTTACGGGTTCGCGTTCACCCGGCTCTCCGCGGGCGGCGCCACGGCCACCGAGCTCGCCGGGCATCTCGGAGTGACCAAGCAGGCCGCCAGCCAGCTCGTCGACGAGCTGGTGCGCAAGGGGTATGCGGAGCGGAAGGCGCATCCGGACGATGCGCGGGCCCGGCTCGTGGTGCTGACCGAGCGGGGGTGGGCGTGCACGCGGGCCGCCGAGGAGGCCGCCGCGGACGCCGTCCGGCCGTGGGTCGAACTGCTCGGCGAGAGTGAAGTGCGGGCGTTGCGTGATCAATTGGCGCGGATCGCGCCCTATGGTCCGATCAGGCCCGCCTGGTGACGGTTCATCTGCAGTCTCGCTCGTCTTTGACTAGCGTTGGAAGTTTTTACTGACGCGTAACTTCACACTTCCACTACCCGTCCGTAACTTGACGAATGAACAGCATCCTCGTGATCCGGATCACAGGGCGTAAAGCCGTCGCAACTCCCTTGAGCCGCAAGGAGATCACCCGATGCTGCCCTGGAAAAGACTGCTCAGACCCCTGACCGCGCTGCTGCTGACCGCCGCGGTCGCCGTCGTCCCCGCCACCACCGCCCACGCCGCGGACGCTCCCCACTCCGGCTGGAACGACTACTCCTGCAAGCCCTCCACCACCCACCCCCGCCCCGTCGTCCTGGTGCACGGCACCCTCGGCAACTCCGTCGACAACTGGCTCGGCCTCGCGACCTACCTCAAGAACCGCGACTACTGCGTCTACTCCCTCGACTACGGCCAGCTCCCCGGCGTCCCCGTCTTCCACGGCCTCGGCCCCATCGACAAGTCGGCCGAGCAGCTCGCCGCCTTCGTCGACAAGGTCCTCGCCGCGACCGGCGCCGCCGAGACCGACGTCGTCGGCCACTCGCAGGGCGGCATGATGCCCCGCTACTACCTCAGGTTCCTCGGCGGAGCCGCCAAGGTGCACGCCCTCGTCGGCATCGCGCCCAGCAACCACGGCACCACCCTCAACGGCCTCACCCAGCTGCTGCCGTACTTCCCCGGCGCCGCCGACCTGCTCTCCGCCAACACCCCCGGCCTCGCCGACCAGGTCGCCGGATCACCCTTCCTCACCAAGCTCAACGAGGGCGGCGACACCGTCCCCGGCGTCACGTACACGGTCCTCGCCACCAAGTACGACGAGGTCGTCACCCCGTACCGGAGCCAGTTCCTGAGCGGCACCGGCGTCCGCAACGTCGTCCTCCAGGACCTGTGCCCGCTCGACCTCTCCGAGCACGTGGCGATCGGCCTGTTCAGCCTCATCGCCTTCCACGAGGTGGCCAACGCGCTCGACCCGGCCCACGCCACGCCGACGACCTGCGCCTCGGTCCTCGGATGACACGGTCGGGGTCTGTCCGGCCTGAGCCGCCGGACAGACCCGACCGCCCTGGCACGGCCGCCTCGGCCGCCGCTCACCGCAGCCGCAGCGCCGACCCGAGAGGATCGCCGCACCGGCCGCGAGGACGGCGGCGCCGCCCATCGCGACGTACGCCGTGCTGCTGTCGCCGCCCGTCTCGGCGAGGTCCTGGGTGGCACCGGCCGCCTTCACGTCCGTGACCGGGGCCGACTCCGGGGCCGTGGCCGGCTCGGCCGACGTGGCCGCGTCCTGGTCGCCGTGCCCGCCGTGCTCGACCGTCGACTTGTCCGCGCCCTCCTCGATCTGCTCCTCGGACGGGGCGGAGGCCCTGGGCGCGGGCGACTCGGTGACGGTGGACCCCGAACCGCCGCCGTACGTCACGTCCGAGCAGGAGTAGAACGCCTCCGGGCTGTCCGAGCGCTGCCAGACCGCGTACAGCAACTGCGCGCCGGAACGCTCCGGGAGGGTGCCGGAGAACGTGTAGTAGCCGTTCGCCGCCACCGGGTCGGTGGCCGTCGCCACCGGGTTCGCCAGGTCCAGGTCGCTCCACGCGAGCGGCCGCGTCGGGTCGTAGCCCTCCTTGGTCAGGTACACCTTGAAGGTGCCCTTGTGCGGGGCCGTCACGCGGTACTTGAAGGTGTACGACCCACTGCGCACGCTCGTCGCCGGCCAGTCCGCGCGAGCCAGATCGAGACCCTTGAACTCGTCGGCGTTCGCGCTGCACAGCTTCCCGTCGGGGATGAGGGTCTGGTGCCGTCCGCCGGCGTCGCCGATGCGGACGCCGTTCCAGTCGTAGAGCGCCTGCGTGCCGCCGACCGTGATCGCCGCCGTGCACGCGGCCGACTTCGGGCTCTCGGGGCCCTCCGCGTAGCACTGGGCGACCCGGCTCACCGGATCGCCCAGCGTGCCGTGCGCCGACGCGGGTGCCGCGGCGAGCGCGGTGAGGGCGAGCGGGGCCAGGCCGAGAGCGGCGGCGGTGGCGGCCGTACGGCGTGCGGGCATGACGGAACTCCTCGGAAGCGGTGCTGACGGGTGCCGGATCCAAGAAACCGTGAAATCGCGCGCTTGTGGCGGCCGGGAACGATCTTTATGGCCCGCTTAAGGGACTGCTGAGACTGAGATCAGGTAGGTAGCGTGCGCGCATGACGAACGAGGAGATCCGGCCCGCCGGTCCGGGCGACGTACCGCGTGTGAAGGCCGTGACCGATGCCGCGTACCACCACTACATCGAGCGCATCGGTGTGGTGCCGCAGCCCATGCGGCGTGACCACGCGGCGGCCGTGGCGGCGGGGCGGGTGTACGTCACGGGCGATCCCGTGACCGGCCTGGTGGTCGTCGAGGAGCGCGCGGACCATCTCTACCTCGACAACATCGCCGTCCACCCCGACGCCCAGGGAACGGGCGTGGGGGGACGGCTGCTGCGGTTCGTGGACGCACACGCGCGTGCGCTCGGCCTGCCCGAGGTCAGGCTCTACACGAACGCGATGATGTGGGAGAACCAGAAGATCTATCCGAAGTACGGCTACGAGGTCGTGGAACGGAGAGTGGACGGGCCTTACGACCGCATCCACTATCGAAAGCGACTGGGCTGAGCCGCGCCGTCAGCCGTCCGGCCACCAGGTGCGTGCGATGTCCTTGCGCACCTCCGGGCGTCCTGCGGGGCGCTCGTCGGCCTCCTCGCGGATCCGGCGGGCGTCCGTCCTCTTCAGGGGCTTCTGCACGGTAGTACGGCGCATGGCTGCCTCCTTCAAGGCCTACCGAGTTCCGCGTTCTCACGGAGGTAGACCCTTTTGGGGAGAGTTACTCATCGGCGGCGATCTGTCAGTGGCGGTCATCACGATTTCGACTGGCTTTCGAGCGATGTTCCGGTGGCGTCTGATTGTCAGTGGCGGATGCCAGTCTGGTGACCATGACCGATCACAAATCATTCGAAGCCGACGCGGGTGCGGATGGGGTGGATTGGAACGCGCAGGCCGCCTTTTTCGACGAGGAGCCCGACCACGGCCTGCGCGACCCGCGGGTGCGGGCCGCCTGGGCCGAGCGGCTGCGCTCCTGGCTGCCGGGCCGGGCCTGTGACGTACTCGACCTGGGCTGCGGCACCGGCAGCCTGTCGCTCCTCGCGGCCGAACAGGGACACCGCGTCACCGGAGTCGACAGCGCCCCGGCGATGGTGGACCTCGCCCGCGCCAAACTCGCGGGTCGTGACGCCGCGTTCCTGGTCGGTGACGCGGCGGCACCGCCGGTGGGGGAGCAGCGCTTCGACGTCGTCCTCGTACGGCACGTGCTGTGGGCGCTCCCCGACCCCGGCCGCGCCCTGCGCTGCTGGCGGCAGTTGCTGCGCCCCCGGGGCCGCCTGGTCCTCGTCGAGGGTGTCTGGGGCACGGTCGGCCCGGTCGGCATACCCGCCGCCCGCCTCACTGCCCTCGTGGAGCCGCTCGCCGGGCAGGTGCGCGTGGAGCGGCTGTCCGACGATCCGGCGCTGTGGGGGCGGACGGTGGAGGACGAGCGGTATGCCGTGGTGGCTGCTGTCTAGGCCAGGAGTTCCGCCATGCCGCCGTCGGTCCGGGCGTACGTCTCGAGCTCGTCGAGTGCCGTGACGGCGCGGGCCGCCGCCTCGGGGTCCCGCTCCGCGAGACCGCTGTCGGCGAACTCGTCCTCGTCCAGGCGCAGTACGTCCGTGCCGTCGGCGGAGCGCCACAGGTCGAGGTCGAGATCCTCGACGACCAGCTCGGCGCCGTCGAGCACGGCGGGGCGGGTCACGTCGCAGTACCAGCCCTTGAGCGTGCCGTCGCCGGCGCGGACCTCCTTCACGGCGTACCAGCGGTCCCGCCAGTAGTGCTCGGTGAACACGTCCCCGGGCTCGAAGCGGACGAAGCCGAAGTCACGGACGCCCTCGCCCGCCCAGGGCGCGCGGACGGCGACGTGGTTGCCGTCGTCCAGCAGGAGCTCGCTCCGGTAACGGATCTTCGTCCGGCCCGCCTTGACCAGGACGACCTCCAACTCGCCGGTTCCCTCAGCCGAGTTCCCGGACATACCGCACCTCCGTCGCCGCCGTCTCGTACCCGAACCACTTGTTGATCGCGATCATCGGGCCGTTGCCCGTGTCGTTGCCGGTGACGGCCTCCGTGAACCCCGCGGCCCGGGCGCGGTGCAGGGAGTCGTTCTTGGCGAGCTTGGCGAGGCCCTTGCCACGGAAGTCACGGGCCGTGCCGGTCATGACGGTGCCGTAGCGGGTGCGTGCGTCGGTGCGGGCCATGCTGAAGGCGACGGGGCGGCCGTCGACGACGGCGACCGTGGTCAACTCGTGGTTGATCAGGGGGTGGTGCCAGGTCTCCCGGAGCCAGGCCTCGTAGTCCGAGAACTCGTTGTCGACATCGCTGGGTTCGTCGGCCACGGTCGCCGCGTCCAGCTCGAAGAGGGGACGCGGGTCGGCCTCGAAGTCGGTGCCCGTGCGCAGTTCCACACCCGGCGGCGGGGTCTCGAGCGGGGGCAGGGTGCCGTTCGCGAGGTCCAGGAGGAGGAAGTGCGCGGAGCGGCTCGCGCGGTAGCCGCGGCGTTCGGCGAAGGCGCGGTTGGCCGGTTCGTCGAGGACCCAGGCGTACAGCCTGCTCACGCCGAGCGCGGCGAGATGCTCCTCGGCGGCGTTCACCAGCAGCGTGCCCGCGCCGCGACCGGTCCGCTCCGGATGCACGTACACGTTGACGTAACCCTGGCCGGGCTCCGGGCTGTCGTACACGAGGCCGACCTGGGCGGTGCCGATCACCTCGCCGTCCTGCTCCGCGACGAGGGGACGGTAGTGGGCGTCGGGGTGCATGTGGAGGAGGTCGTAGGCGAGGGAGTCCGGGGAGTACAGCATGAACGGGAGGGCCAGGTCACGGACCCGGACATAGGCCTCCAGGTCGGCTCGGGCGTCGGCGCGCAGCTCGCGCACGGTCACAGTCATGTGAGCGGACGCTACGGGGGAGGCGGGCCGTGCTGCCTCCCATTTTCCGGCGGGCTTGCGGCGGGGGGACGGGGCGGTGCGGAAGAATCGGGGACGTGACCTTGAAGATCGACATCGACGACAGCGCGCCGCCGTACGAGCAGGTGCGGGCGCAGATCTCCGAGCAGGCGCGGTCGGGGGCGCTGCCGGTCGGCTACCGGCTGCCCACGGTGCGTGGACTGGCCGAGTCGCTGGGGCTCGCCGCGAACACCGTCGCCAAGGCGTACCGGGCGCTGGAGAGCGACGGGGTGATCGAGACGCGGGGGCGCAACGGGACGTTCGTCGCGGCGGCGGGAGCGGCGGCGGAGCGTGAGCTGGCGTCGGCGGCGCAGGCGTACGTCGAGCGGGCTCGGCGGCTGGGCGTGGACCGGGACGCGGCGCTGGCCGCCGTACGGGATGCGCTGCGGGCGGCTCACGACGCCTGAGTCTCAGTGGACCAGGGTCTCGAAGGTCCGCGCGTTCTCCACCGCTGCCGCGTTCGGGTCGTTGTTGAAGTACACGTACACGTCGTCCTTCGCCGACCAGGTGTCCTCGATGCGGTGCGCCCAGGTCTCCAGTGAGCGCCTGCCGTAGCGCGGCCAGTCCTTGGCGCGGCCCTCGTGGAAGCGGACGTAGCCCCAGTCCGTCGTCCGCCACAGCGGGGTGACCGGGTGGGCGCGGACGTCGGCCCAGCACAGGGCGGCGGAGCGGGACTCCAGGACCTCCCGGACCTCCGGCGTCCACCAGGACGCGTGCCGGGGTTCGACCGCCACCCGCGTCCCCGAGGGGAAGCAGGCCAGGCAGGCGTCCAGGAGCCGCGCGTCGGCCTTCAGGGTCGGGGGGAGCTGGAGGAGCACCGGGCCGAGCCGGGTACCCAGCCCTTCCGCGTGGCTCATCAGCCGGTGGACCGGCTCCTCGGGGTCCTTCAGGCGCTTGATGTGGGTGAGGTAGCGGCTCGCCTTCACCGCGACGACGAAGTCCGCCGGCACCCGCTCCCGCCATGCCGCGAAGTTCTCCCGGGACGGCAGCCGGTAGAAGGCGTTGTTGATCTCCACGGTCGGGAAGTGCGCGGCGTACTCCTCCAGCCAGAGCCGCATCGGGCAGCCGTCCGGATAGAAGGCGCCGCGCCAGTCCTTGTACTGCCAGCCCGACGTACCGACGTAACGGGTCATACATCCATCAAAGCACCGTCACAGATACAGGCCCGCGTCCGCCCCGTCCCGCGGCTCCGGCAGCGCGGTCGGAGAGGTGCCCCGGCGCAGCGCGTACAGCTCCGCCAGGGTGGCGCCCTCGCGGCCCACGCCCTCCTCGGAGCCCAGCCAGGCCACCGCCTCCGCCCGGGTCAGCCGGCCCACCTCGATCCTGGCCAGACAGCGGCCGGGGCGGACCACCGCCGGGTGCAGGCGCTCCAGGTCCTCGTTGGTGGTGACCCCCACCAGGACGTTGCGCCCCTGGCCCAGCAGGCCGTCGGTGAGGTTGAGCAGCCGCGACAGCGCCTGCCCGGCCGTGTGCTTGGCCTCGCCGCGGATCAGTTCGTCGCAGTCCTCCAGGAGCAGCAGCCGCCAGCGGCCCTTGCCCGTCGCGTCGTCCTCGCCGATCGCGATGTCCATCAGATAGCCGACGTCGGAGAAGAGCCGCTCGGGGTCGAGGACGCAGTCCACCTGGCACCAGTCCCGCCAGGAACGGGCCAGCGTACGCAGCGCCGAGGTCTTGCCGGTGCCCGGCGGGCCGTGCAGCAGGAGCAGCCGGCCCGCGATGTCCTGCGGGGTCGTCTTCATCAGCCGGGTCATCGCGTCCGCGACCGGCGCGGTGTAGTTCTCCCGCACCTCGTCCCACGTGCCCGCCGAGATCTGCCGGGTTGTGCGGTGCGGGCCCCGGCGCGGGGAGACGTACCAGAAGCCCATCGTCACGTTCTCCGGCTGGGGTTCGGGTTCGTCGGCCGCCCCGTCCGTCGCCTCGCCGAGCACCTTCTCGGCCAGCTCGGCGCTGGTCGCCGTCACCGTGACGTCGGCGCCGCGGTTCCAGCGGGAGATCAGCAGCGTCCAGCCGTCGCCCTCCGCGAGTGTCGCGCTGCGGTCGTCGTCCCGCGCGATGCGCAGCACCCGGGCGCCGGCCGGGAGCAGGGACGCGCCGGACCGTACACGGTCGATGTTGGCCGCGTGCGAGTACGGCTGCTCGCCCGTCGCGAAGCGGCCGAGGAACAGCGCGTCGACGACGTCGGACGGCGAGTCGCTGTCGTCGACGTTGAGCCGGATCGGCAGAGCGTCGTGTGGGTTCGCAGACATGCTCGCCATGATCCGGCACGGGCACGCCGATCGCACCCGGTTTCCGTAGTGCGTCCGGAGTGTCGGATGGGACCATTTGCTTCCCTTCCGTCCTGTTACAGAGCTGTGCAATGACAAGGCCTGCCCCAGGTGCGCTTCCCGCGTCTACTGTTGCCCTTGATGGGACGTCATGGGTGGAATTCGGGGGCACTGCGGTGGCGGCTCACCGCGCTGCTCGGCGTGGGCGCGGCCGCTCTGGCCCTGGTCGTGACCCTCCTCAACACGCTGCCCGGCAACGGGGCGAGCACCGACGGCACCACCAGCAACGGCAGCAGGGCGCACGGCACGCCCACCAGCACGCCGGACGCCGGGACCCCGGACGTCGGCTGGGGCTTCACCCACACCCAGCACAGCGCCGACGAGGGCAGCTCCACCGCCGTCGAGCGGGTCGAGGGGCGGATCGCGGACGTCGGCGGACTGCCGCAGAACCAGCACCTCATGGGCTGGGGCGCGGACAACCCCGAGCCGGTCGAGGGGCGTTACGACTTCGAGGACATGGACCGGCGCATCGACTTCATCCGCGCCTCCGGCTCCACCCCGGTCGTCACGCTGTGCTGCGCCCCGGACTGGATGAAGGGCGGCGAGCCGGGCGTCGGCAACACCGACTGGAGCCAGTCCGCGCTGGAGACCGCCCCGGAGCCCGCGCACTTCAAGGACTTCGCCGCCCTCGCCGCGACCGTCGCCAAGCGCTATCCGGACGTCCGCCACTTCATCGTCTGGAACGAGTTCAAGGGCTTCTGGAACGACGCCGAGGCCCGCTGGGACTACGAGGGCTACACCAAGCTCTACAACCTCGTCTACCAGGCGTTGAAGAAGGTCGACCCGGACATCATGGTCGGCGGGCCGTACCTCGTGATGGACAGTGTCGACCCGCGCTCGCAGGACGCGTCCCAGACCTTCAAGGGGCCCTGGGGCGCCATGGACCAGCGCATCCTCGACGCCTTCGACTACTGGAACAAGAACAAGGCCGGCGCCGACTTCGTGGTCGTGGACGGCTCCAGCTACACCAACGACGACGAGATGCTGCCGGACGAGTTCGCGGCGACCGACAAGTTCACCGCCGTCAGCCGGTGGGTGCGGCAGCGGACCGGCAACCTGCCGCTGTGGTGGGCCGAGTACTACGTCGAGCCCGCCGACGCCCAGGACGAGCGCGAGGGCTGGTCCGAGGACCGCCGGGTCGCCGTCCAGGCCGCCGGCATGATCGCCCTCGCCAAGGGCGGCACCACGTCCGCCCTCTACTGGAACCCGGAGAACGAGAAGGGCACGGACTGCGCGGGCTGCCTGTGGACGCCGACGAACGGGAAGGACGGCGGGCAGGAGCTGCCCATGTTCGACCTGGTCAGCCGGTTCAGCAAGGCGTTCGGGCCGGGGACCGACTTCGCGACGGTGCCGGTGGCGGCGGACGACGTGCCCAACGTCCGGGTCCTCGCCACCGACCGGACGGTCCTCGTGGTCAACACCCTGGACCGGCAGATCAGCGCGAAGGTCGACGGGAAGCGGTTCGACATGCAGGCGTACGAGGTCAAGTGGCTCACCCGGTGAGCCGGATGAGCCACTGAGCCTCACTTCATCGTCAGGAACCGCTGCACCAGCGAAGCGAACAGCACCGCCAGCAGCGGCAGCGAGAACCAGAAGCTGCTCTGCAGCCAGCGCAGTTGCCGCACCCCCGGCCGCACCGCGACCCGGACCACCTCACGCGCGGTCAGCAGCACGATCAGCGCCAGCGCCGCGAGCCCGCCGACCACCGACCACGGCGTCCAGGTCACCTGCGGCCCGATCGGCCCCGGGTCCGCCTTCGCGACCTTGCCCGCGGGCTGTTTGGCCAGCGTGTACATGGTGACGTCCGCGTTGACGAAGACCTTCTTCAACTCGGCCCGCTTGTCGAGGTTCTCGATCAGCCGCGGCTCCCAGGACGTCGAGTAGCCGACGTCCATCTCCAGATACGTGACCTGACTGCGGTTGATCATCAGATACGAGTTCGGCCCCGCGTCCCGCAACGCCTTCACCAGGCTGGACACCAGCACCGGGTCGGCGGGCGCGAGCGTCGGCACGTACTCGACCTTCTCCATGTCCCGCGCGCCCCACGGCATCGCCGGCGTCACGTTGTCGACCGTGTCGTTGCTCAGCCACAGCAGCCGTACCGTCGGATCGTCGTGGGCGTACACGTACTCCATGGCGGTGACCTCGCCGGGCCTGATCCGCTCGAACGGCTCGTTGCCCCAACGGGCCACCAGGAACCCGGACATGAGCAGCAGACCCGCCAGCACCGCGGCCATCGGCGCCAGGCTCACCCGGTCCTTGTCGCGTTCCTTCGCCGTGACACCGGTGCGCGGGAACAGCGCGAGCCCCATGAGGAGGGCGGCGCCCGGCAGGGCGAACATGAACACGCGCAGCGCCATCTCGCCGCCGTAGGACTGCATGCCGAACCCCAGGAACGGCACGAACGTCAGGACGAGCAGCGAGCGCTCCCGGTAGTGGTGGTCGCGCCGCCGCCACCAGCCCCAGCAGGCGAACGCCATCACACCGCCGGCGAGGGCCACGCGCGTGTAGAGGACGAGCTTGTGCGAGGAACTGCCGCCCTCGATACGGCCCGACACCGACGACGACACATTGCCGCCGACCCCGCCGACCCCGCCGAACAGGTCGTCGAAGTGCCCCGACCAGTACGGCTCGGCCATGAAGCCCACCCACACCGCCACCAGCACGGCGAACAGGATGGGCAGGCCGCGCAGTTCGGACTTGCCGATCAGGACCAGGGCCGCCAGCACGCCCAGCATCACGAACGGGGTGAGCTGATGGGCCGGGACGCTCGCCGCGAACAGGCCTATGACCACCATGAGGAGGACGGCCCGCTGGCGCCGGTCGGTCGGTTCGACCTCCACCTCGCCGGGGCGCTTCTTCGTCCAGATCACGCGCGGGGCGCGGAAGTAGACGAGCAGGATCGCCGCGAAGACCAGGTAGAGGAGGTAGGTGAAGCCCTGCGGGGAGAAGTAGTCCTGGCCGACCCAGCCGGACAGCACGAACACCCACAGGCCGGTCCACTTGGCCTTCCAGCTCGCCCGCATCGAGCGCACCAGCAGGAACATCGGGGCCAGATAGAGGAGTTGGATGGCCAGCGGCCACCAGCGGATGAGCTCGGTGAAGTCCGTGACCCCGCAGGCCTGGGCGACGAACGCGGCCGCCGCGAAGAAGCCCGGCCAGCTCCAGCGCGCGTCCAGGTCGGGCACCGCCGAACCGGTCCGGTCGATGTAGTCGAGGAAACCGAGGTGCTGCCAGGCCGTCGCGAAACGGGGTTCGGTCTCGATCACCGCGGGCAGCGCGTGCAGGGACACCACTGTCGCGAGCAGCGCGATCAGCAGCAGCGCCTTGTGCTCGCGGTCCAGCCACAGCAGCGAGCCGAACGACAGCACCAGGAGGGCCGCGCCGATCAGGGTGGGCAGCGGCAGCACCGAGATCAGCCCGAGCCCGCCCATCCGGTCCAGGTCGGCCTCGCCGAGCCCCAGCGCGGGCACCCAGTAGAGCAGGAGCGCGGCGGTCAGCAGACAGCCGACGATCAGCCCGACGCGGGTGGGGTGGAGCCGGTCGCGCCAGGAGAGCGGCGGGTCGGCGTCGGATGCCGGCACCTCTTCGGGCACGTTCGCGCCGAGCCGTACGGTGCCCTCGTCCTCTCGTACCCCCGTCCGCAACGGCCCGGGAGGCCCGTAAGGCTCGAACGGCGCGTCCACCTCCACCTCGGCGGACGTCTGCACCGGGCCCAGCGACGCCTCCGACCCGGGTTCCCGCTCCTCCACCGGCAGCCCCACCTCGGGCAGCTTCTGCGCCCAGGTCGGCCGGTGCGGTGCCGGGGGGACGACGGGGATGCCGGTGGGCGGGGTGCCGGGTCCCGGGCGGACGTCCGGGCGGCGTTCGAGGTGGTCGAAGTCGACGTGGATGCCGAGGGCGAGGGTGTCCTGGTCGAGCGCCCAGGCGGGCCCGCGCCTGCGGGTTCCCGGGGTGACGGACACCTCGCGCGCCCCCAGATCGGCGAGGTCGCCGTCGGGTGCCGCGTCCTCGGGGACGGCACCGGCCGGCGCGGCCCGCACGGTCCTGTACAGCCTGGGCGCGGCGATCGCCACGATCACCGCGAGCGAGGAGATCTCGGCGACGCCCGCGCCGGTCAGCCCCATGCGGGGGAGCAGGAGCAGGGTCAGGCCGAGCACCAGGGCGCACAACAGGCCCTGCAACCAGGCGAGTCCGGCGGTGCGGCTCTGCGCGCGCAGCACCGCGAAGTACGTCTCCATGACGACCCGCAGCACCGCGCCGACCGCGAACCAGCGCAGCAGCGGGGTGGCCGCGTCGGCGTACCCGGAGCCGAAGACGCCGAGGATCCAGGGCGCGCCGAAGAACAGCACCCCGGCGACCGGCAGCATGATCCGCGCCATGCGCTTGAGCGCCGCCCGGGTGTTGGCGGCGAGCCGCCCGGGGTCGTGCGAGCCCTCGACGGTCAGCGAGGCGCCCATGTTGATGGCGAGCAGGTTGCAGGTGCCGCCGATGGTGGTGGTGATGTAGAAGTACGCGTTGTCCTCGGAGCTGACCTGCGAGGCCACGATCACCGGGACGAGATAGACGACCGCCAGCGAGAACAGCGAGCCGGTGTAGTCGCCGGCGAGGAACCGGCCGACCTCCCTGACGGTCGGCGGGTGCGCGTGGTCCTCGGTGGCCTTCACATGCCGGGGCACCAGCCGGCGGAACACCAACCAGCCCAGCGGCAGCACCGACACCGCGATCGCCGCGACCCACGACACGAAGACACCGGCCGTCGGGATCGCCACCGCGAACGCGACCAGCAGCGCCAACTTGACCGCGGAGAACACGGTGTTGCCGAACGGCACCCAGATCGCGCTGCGCAGCCCGGTCAGGACGCCGTCCTGGAGGGTGAGCAGGTTCCAGGCGACGACGGCCGCGATGAAGCCGAGCCCGTTCACCGTCCCGTGCAGGAAGCGGTACGAGGGGCCCCACACGTCCAGCGTCAGCAGGAAGACGCCCGCGGCGAGCGCCACCAGCACCGAACTGCCCGCGTACGTACGGAAGATGAGCCGCCCGGTGGCGCGGCCGGAGACCGGGATGAAGCGGGCCAGGGCGCCGGTCAGAGTCACCGCGGTGAGACCGGCGAGGAACTTCATCGCGGCGATCGCGGCGGAGCCCTGTCCGACCGCGGAGTCGGAGTAGTAGCGGGCGGCGGCCAGCCAGAAGCCGAGGCCGAGCACGGCGGAGATCCCCGTGTTCAGCATCAGGGCGTAGGCGTTGCGGAACAGCTGGTTGCCGCCGGACGAGCGCCCCATGCCGGGCAGGCGCAGACGGCGCCCCGACTGCTCGGGCGCCTCGGTCGCGGGCTCGGTCGACTCGGTGGTGGTCGTCGTGTCAGACACGGGAAAGGATGGCCTTCCGGCGGACCTGGCGTGCTCTTCGGACCATGGCGTACCCCTTGGTGAACGCGCGGTCCCGGGCGAAGTTGCGGGCGATGGCCCGGCCTTCGATCAGGCGCTGGAACTCCTCGGCGTCCGTACTGCGGCGCACGGTCACCCGCAGCAGCGCGTACGGCCCCTGCCGGCGCCGCGCGAGTCCGTTGCCCACGGCCAGGGCCTGGGCGTACCCCGTCTCGCGGACCTTCTCGCGGACCCGGCGGCTGGAGTAGCCGTAGGGGTAGGCGAACGAGGCCGGGACGGTGCCGAGTTCGTCGGTGACGATCTCCTTGCAGAGGATCAGTTCACGGCGCAGGCTGTCGTCGTCGAGCTGGTCGAGCTGCGGGTGGGTGTGGCTGTGCCCGCCGATCTCCACACCCTCGGCGGCGAGTTCACGCACCTGCGGCCAGTCCAGCATGGTGTCCAGGGCGTGGCCGTTGTCGTGCGGGCCGCGCAGCCACGCCGTCGACACGAACAGGGTGGCGGCGAAGCCGTGCTTGGCGAGCACGGGCAGGGCGTGCCGGTGGACGCCCTCGTAGCCGTCGTCGAAGGTGACCAGGACGGGGCGCTCGGGCAGCGGGCGGCCGTCGCGCCAGTGCGCCGCGAGCTGGGCCGTGGTGATCGGTGTGCGACCCAAGTCCCCGATGGCGTCCATCTGTTGGCCGAAGGCCTCGGGCGTCACCGAGAGCTCCCGGGTGGCGTCGCTCGGGTCGGCCGCGATGGCGTGGTACATGAGGATCGGCACGCTCATCTCGGTCCTCCCTCGATCGGTCCTCCCTCGATCGATCCTCCCTCGATCGGTCCTCCCTCGATCGGTCCCCCTTCGATCGGCGCCACCCGGAACGTGGCGCCGCCCTTCCGGGTCCGTACGCTCCCCACCACGTATCCGCCGGCGGCCGTCAGCACCCCGGCGACGATCGCGCCCGCGCGCCCGGCGCCGCCCGGCCGGGCCAGCACGGCGTCGCGCAGCCCACGGGCCACCCCGGCGGGCAGCACCCGGGTGGCGTACCGGCGTTCGGACTCAAGTCCCTTGTCCGCGCCGACACTTCGGGCCACCAGCGCCTTCGACAGGCCCTCGGCGTAGGCGCGCGTGCGGAAGTACCCGAAGTGCTCACGCGCCTCGGGCACCCGGTGGTGGATCACCGCGCGGTCGTCGATGAGCAGCACCGCGTCCGGTCTGGCCCGGGTGAGCCGGATGCACAGCTCCGTCTCCTCGCAGCCCAGCGGCCGCTTGTCGCCGTCGCGCCCGATGCCGGTGGCGAACCCGCCGACCGCGTCGAACGCCGTACGCCGGAACGAGGCGTTGCCGCCCAGGACGTTGCGCACCCGGACCCGGCCCTCGGGCAGGCCCTTGTAGGTGCAGCCCACCACCCAGTCGAACTCCGCCGGGAACCAGGCCGGACGGCGGCCCGACGCCCAGATCGGCAGGGTGCGCCCGCCGACGGCCATCACCTCCGGGTCGGCGTACCCGGCGGCGAAGTGGCGCAGCCAGTCGCGCTCCGCGACGGCGTCGTCGTCGAGGAAGGCGATCACCTCGCCGTGCGAGGCGGCGATGCCGGTGTTGCGGCCCGCGGACAGGCCCCGGGGGCCCGCGTTGGCGAGCACCCGCACCTCCGCGACCTCCTTGTACTCCTTGGCCAGCCGGTCCAGGAGCCCCGGATTGTGGTCGACGACCAGCAGCGTCTCCCGCGCCGGATACGACTGCGCCCGCACCGAGGAGACCGCCGCGAGGATGTCCTCCCAGCGGTCCTCGGTGTAGACGCAGATCACGACGGAGACGTCGGGACCGCTCAAGACACCTCTCCCCGGACCGAGTCGAGCAGCGGGGAGTGGTGGGCCTGGCGGCGCAGCTCACGCCGGTTGGAGCGTTCGCCGAGGATCACCTTGAGCACCCGGAACCCGTCGCGCACCGCGCGCAGATTGCTCGCGCCGTGGATGCGGAGGTATTCGTAGCTCGGTATCTCCTGCACCTTCAGGCCCGCCTTGACCACCCGGATGTTGATGAGGGTCTCGATCTCGAAGCCCGTGCAGTCCAGGTCGATCTTGTCGAGGCAGTGCCGCCAGAACGCGTTGTAGCCGTAGCAGAGATCGGTGTAGCGGGCGCCGAACTTGCGGTTGACGATCGTGCACAGCGCCCAGTTGCCGAGCTTGCGGATGAAGGTCATGTCGTCGGTGCCGCCGCCGTTGGCGAAGCGGGAGCCCTTGGCGAAGTCCGCGCCCGAGACCAGGGCGGAGACATAGCTGAGGATCTCGTTCCCGTCGGCCGAGCCGTCCGCGTCGACCATCACGATGATGTCGCCGGTGCACGCCTCGAACCCGGTGATCAGCGCGTCGCCCTTGCCCTTGCCGGACTGCCGGACGACCTTGACCTCGGGCCACAGCTCGCGGGCCACCTCGACGGTGTCGTCGGTGGAGTTGCCGTCGACCAGGACCACTTCGTGGATCCAGTCGGGCAGCGTCTTGAAGACGTACGGGAGGTTCTCCGCCTCGTTCATGGCGGGGATCACGACGCTCACCGGCGGCGCGATGGCCAGGTGAGTGGAGACGGGCCGGTACTTGCCGGCCGTCGACGGCGGCTCCTGGCCCGTGGCCGCCGGGCGCAGAACTGAGCTCATGAGTCTGGTTCCCTCTCGTCCGGCTGGACCGCCCGCCCCTGGGCGGCCCGGCTGCTGTCCGGTTCGAAAGGGGGGTTGTTTCACCTACGGCATGCCGAAAGGAATCTCCGAGCATGCCCGGGTGAGCTGGCAAAGCCGGCCGACGGCGAAAACGGCCGCCGGTCGCGCGGCACGACTCGGTCACCAAGTGCGGTCACCGAGCACGGCACCCCCCTACCGCGCCCCACGCCGGCCTGTCGCGGTCCTTGAGCCCTCCCCTAGTACCGCGGACGACGGACCGATGCGGGTGAGATGTACGACGGTATTGACGATTGAACCCCTATGGCAAGACCTGGAACCAGGCCTCACGTTTTTGTTGGTTTGACCGTTACGGAGCCTTATTGGTTGTACGAACGCAGGCGTCCGATGTTCTTCAGCATCCGGTCGGCCGGCGCGAACAGCTCCGGCCGTGACTGGACGGTGTTGCGCAGCGCCCGGACGGGGGCGCGGCGCGCCCGGTGCCCGATCGCGACCGGGTGACGCCGGGTCACCCACCCCTCCGACACGGTGATCTCCCGTGTCTTCAGGGAGTCCTTGTACTCCTTCTGCCCCCGGCCGAGATCGAGGTACGCGATCCCGTCGGCGGCGGCCGCCTCGGCCATCCGCAGATGCAGGACGAGCCCCGGCGAGTACTTCGCCCAGGCCGGGTCGTACGCCGGGAACCAGCACGCGAGCACCCGCTCGGTGCGCAGCCCGAAGTGCGCCGCGACCGGCCGCTCGTCCGCGTAGAGCACGGACAGGATGCCCGCGAACGGCTCGGAACGGGTGTGGAACAGCCGCTGCACGAGATGGCTGATCCAGTCGTGGGCGAACCGGTCGCTGCGTCCGGTCCTGCGGTACTGCGCGGACTTCCAGCCCATCAGGGTGCGCAGCACCGCCGGGTCGCGCTCGTCGTGGACGTAGCGCACCCCGCCGACGTCCCGGCCGAGCCGGCGTTCCTTGGCGAGTGTGGTCCGGGTGAACTTCGGTGCCCGGGACCGCAGATGGCGCAGATAGGCGTCGTAGCCCTGGTCGACGTCCATGACCGGGGAAGGGAAGCTTGCCCGGGCCCCCGCGGCGAACGGCTCCTGGCCCTGGACCAGGTGGTCGAACTCCCAGACGGCGAGCCCGCAGGCGCGCAGCAGCTCCCGCGCGTCCCAGGTGAAACCGGGCCGGTCGGACGAGCCCCTGCGCGTCCGAGACGCCGAGGCCGACGGCCGGCCGACTCCGGTCGCGGTCCGCTGGAAGGGGAAGAAGGCGGCGGGCTCGCCGTCCTCCCGTACGACCGCGATCCGCACGCCCCGCCGGCACCGTCCGACGGCGAGCGCGAACTCGGGGGACAGGAACGGGTTCGCCAGCTCGGGCGAGCCCTGCAGATGCGCCTTGGACTGCATCGACGTCCACGCCGCCCGGTCGGCCGCGCTCAGCTCGCCGGGGCGGTACACGCTGATGTCCACGTCAGGGAGTCCGTCCCGTCGACGTACCACCGCGTCGCCGCCGTACCCACAGCAGCAGCAGGAGCAGCACGCTGATCGCGGCCACCGCCGCGACGCCGCCGCGGTAGGACCACCGGTGGGTGGCCAGCATGCCCTGGGCCACCAGCATGTTCACGACGACCGAGCCGGCCAGCGCGGTGAGCACCCGGGCGAGCGGTTCGAGGCCGCGCAGCGCGGCGGCGAGGGCGACGGCGGGCGCCGTCAGCAGGAAGAACAGGGTGAACGGGCCGCGCAGCGGCGAGTCCGCGCCTGCCAGCGCGAGCAGCGCGCCGAACCCGCCGACGGCCGTCGCGGCGCCCGCGAGCAGCGGCGAGAGGTCTCTCCCCGAGCCTCCGCCGGCCCCTGGCCCCGCGCCCTCGGCGCGAGCCCTTGACGATGTCCTGATACGTATGGTCTGCATTGGCGACTTTGCCCCCCGAAGCGCCGGATGCCGGGCTTCAATGTGACTCAGGCGCGTAGCGGCCGTCAAGAGTCCGAGGGCCCGGTGCGGGGGATGGTACGGACCATGGGACAAGTGTTCCCCGGAGGCTCAAGTCGCCTCCGGGGAACGGAAGTTCATGTGCGCACTACGGGACGAGCTTGAGGAGCTTGTTCGGCGAGCCGCTGCCCGCGCTGGTGACCACGCCGGAGGTGGCGCCGTTCACCAGGGCCGAGGCGACCGTGGCCGGGGTGGCCGAGGTGTGGCTCGCCAGGTAGACCGCCGCGGCGCCCGCGACGTGCGGGGTGGCCATCGACGTACCGGAGATGGTGTTGGTGGCGGTGTCGCTGGTGTTCCAGCCCGCCGTGATCGAGGAGCCGGGGGCGAAGATGTCCAGCGTGGAGCCGTAGTTCGAGTAGCTGGCCTTGGCGTCCGAGCTGGTGGTGGCGCCGACCGTGATCGCGCTGGCGACGCGGGCCGGGGAGTACGAGGAGGCGTTGGCGGAGCTGTTGCCGGCCGCGACCGCGTAGGTCACGCCGCTCGAGATGGAGTTGGCGACCGCCGTGTCCAGCGAGGTGGAGGCTCCGCCCCCGAGCGACATGTTGGCGACGGCCGGGGTGGTGTGGTTGTTGGTCACCCAGTTGATGCCCGCGATGACGCCGGCCGTGGTGCCCGAGCCGTTGTTGTCGAGCACCCGCACCGCCACGATCTTCGCCTTCTTGGCGACGCCGTAGGTGGTGCCCGCGATCGTGGTGGCGACGTGGGTGCCGTGGCCGTTGCCGTCGGAGGCGGTGGTGTCGCCGTCGACCGCGTCGTAGCCGTAGGAGGCGCGGCCGCTGATCTGGCTGTGGGTGATGCGCACGCCGGTGTCGATGACGTAGACCGTCACGCCGCTGCCCGCGCTGTCCGGGTAGGTGTACGTGCCGGACAGCGGAAGCGCGGCCTGGTCGATGCGGTCGAGGCCCCAGGGGGCGCTGGACTGCGTGGTGTCGGTCAGCTTCACGACCTGGTTCTGCTCGACGTGGGCCACGGCCGGGTCGGCCGCGAGTCTCCTGGCCTCGGTCGCCGAGAGGGTGGCCGAGTAGCCGTTCAGCACGGTGCCGAACGTCTTCCTGACCGTGCCGCCGTACTCCTTGACCAGGTTCTTGCCGGCGGCCGAGGTCGCCTTCAGGCCGGCGGAGCCGGTCTTGAGGGTGACGATGTAGCTGTCCTTGATCGCGGTGGGGGAGTCGGCGGCAAGGACCTTGCCCTCGGCCGGGGCGGCCTGTGCGGGGAGGGCGGTGAGCCCACCGACGAGGGCGGCCGTCGCCAGGCCGGTTATCGCGGTGAACCGGAGCTTCTTGCTACGCAGTTGTGCCATTACGAGGGAGTCCTCCTCATAGGCGACGCGCGCCGGGGTCGGGCGGGCGTCTGTGGGGGATGCGCGCGTGATCGCGCACACAACCCGGAACGTCGCGTTCCCGTCTCGGGCTGAGTAAAGAGTGGGTCATCTACGGGCGTGGCTCAAGGGAGTTGAGCGCCCGTCAACAAATCTGTCATGCCCACGTAATCAAACGCGCCGCGAACGCGCGGCGTCGCGGTGTGTGAAGCCTGAAAAGTCTTGGCATGGACACTTCCCGTCAACACGCGTAGTTGCTACGACGGTTGTGGCAGAGATCCTGCTAAAGGGAGGTTCCATGAGACGTTCCCGATTTGCCGCTTACGTCACCACGCTCCTCCTCGCCGTCGGCGCCGCCCTCACCGGGGCGACCTCGGCCCAGGCGGCGACCGGCCCCTATGTGGCCCTCGGCGACTCCTACTCGTCCGGGGTCGGCGCCGGCAGCTACATCTCCTCGAGCGGCGACTGCAAACAGAGCACGAAGGCCTACCCCTACCTCTGGGCAGCCGCCCATTCACCCTCGTCGTTCAGCTTCAAGGCCTGCTCGGGCGCTCGAACGGGTGATGTTCTGGCGAACCAGCTGGGCACCCTCAGCACCGGCACCGCGCTCGTCACCATCAGCATCGGCGGCAACGACGCCGGCTTCTCCGACGTCATGACGACCTGCGTCCTCCAGTCCGACAGCTCCTGCCTGTCCCGCATCAACACCGCCAAGGCGTACGTCGACTCGACGCTGCCCGGACAGCTCGACACCGTCTACTCGGCGATCCGCAGCAAGGCACCCAACGCCCATGTGGTCGTCCTCGGCTACCCGCGCTTCTACAAGCTCGGCACCACCTGCGTGGGCCTGTCCGAGACCAAGCGCTCGGCGATCAACGGCGCCGCCGACTACCTCGACGCGGCCGTCGCCAAGCGCGCCGCGGACCACGGCTTCACCTGGGGCGACGTCCGCGGCACCTTCACCAACCACGAGATCTGCTCCGGCAGTTCGTGGCTGCACAGCCTGAACTGGCTCAACATCGGCGAGTCGTACCACCCCACCGCCTCCGGCCAGTCCGGCGGCTATCTGCCCGTCCTGAACAGCGCGGCCTGAGCCTCACTCAGTCGCAGTGGGAGAGGGGGAGGCCCCGCCCGTCGGGGTCTCCGTCTCACAAGTCACCGAGAAGGGAACGGAGTTCGACGTCCGGTGCTGCGGATCGCGCACCTCGACACTGATCTCGTTCTGATACGTCCCGCTGTCGTCGTACGTCGTCACGAACGCCGTGTCCTGCTTGGACTTCCCGCCGCCCTCCGGGAACGACAGCGTCTTCCAGCCCTGGTCCACGACCTTGCCGTCCTTGGACTTCCAGCGGTACGTCACCTGCGCCGGCAGCCGGCCCACCGTGATCGTCGCCGTGAAGGTGGGCGCGTCGGCCTGCGCCGGCGGACAGCTCCCCGAGTACTCCGTGTGCGCGCCGGACAGCACGACCTGCACGGTCTGCGGCGCCGGCGCGCTGGTGGTCGGCGTGGCCGGCTCGGACGAGGAAGGCGGCGGCGCCGCGGTGTCCTGCTCGGTCCTGCTCGGCGTGGTCGCGCTGCGGCTGGTGCCGCTGCCGGTGCCGGCGTCGCCACCGCCGTCGTCCCGGTTGAGCAGCGCGTACGTCAGCCCCGCGACCGCCAGCGCCAGGGCGGCGACGCCCGCGATCAGGACGACCGCGGCACGGCGGTTGCGGTCGGGAGGCTCGGGCGCCGGCGTCGGCGCGGCCCGGGTGGGTGCCGTGGGCGGCAGCGGTGCCGTCGGCGGCTCCTCGCGGTACCCGGCGAACGTCGGTGTATACGGAAGGGGAGCGGTCGGGACCGCGCCGGTGCGGAGGGTGCCTCCCGCCGCGACGATCCGCAGATCCTGCTCGGCGCGGTCGGCGGGCAGCCGCTCGGCGGGGTCCTTGCGCAGCAGCCCCTCGATCACGGGGGTGAGGGGACCGGCCCGGTGCGGTGGCGGCAGTTCCTCGTCGACGATCGCGCGCAGGGTGCTCAGTGGGGTGTTCTGCCGGAACGGGGAGTTGCCCTCGACCGCCGCGTACAGCAGCACGCCCAGCGACCACAGGTCCGACTCCGGACCCGGGGTGCGCCCCAACGCCCGCTCCGGGGCCAGGAATTCGGGTGAGCCGATCACCTCGCCGGTCATCGTCAGCGCCGAGCTGCCCTCGACCATGGCGATGCCGAAGTCGGTGAGCACCACCCGCCCGTCGTTCGACATCAGCACGTTGGCCGGCTTCACGTCCCGGTGCAGCACCCCCGCCTCGTGCGCCGCCCGCAGCGCGGAGAGGATCTCGGCGCCGATGTGGGCCGCGCGCTGCGGCGGCAGCGGGCCCTCGGCGTCCAGCACGTCGGCGAGCGAGACGCCCCTGACCAGCTCCATGACGATCCAGGGGCGGCCGTCCTCGGTGGCCACGTCGTACACCGTCACCACGTTCCGGTTGGCGACCCGGGCCGCGGCCCACGCCTCGCGCTCCAGCCGGGCGTACATCCGCTCCACCTCGGAGGCCGGCAGTCCGGCCGGCGCCCGCACCTCCTTGACGGCGACCTCGCGGTGCAGCACCTCGTCGCGGGCGCGCCAGACGGTTCCCATGCCGCCCTCGCCGAGCGGGGACAGGAGGCGGTACCGGCCGGCGATCAGACGTTCACGGCCCGGTTCTTCGGACACGGGCGTCCCCCTCTTCGCAACGTTCGCAGCGTCCGCGACTGCGCGACCCCGCTTGTCTCCGCATGACTTCGCGTGATTTCTCCCCAAAAGTAGCTCAGCCGAATGCGGATGCCGCCCCCTTGAGCACCAATCCAGCCCCGAGCGCCACCACGAGGAACGCCGACAACAGGGGCGCGTGCCGACGCACGAGTGCCGTGACCGGATGCGTGGTCCAGCGCGGACGCCGGTCCAGCAGCCGGTTCATCCCGGTACCCAGCCTGACGACGGCGAACCCCGCCGCGCTGAGCGTGAGCGCGAGCCCGACGCCGTAGGCGACGACGAGCAGGAACCCGAACCAGGCCTGCCCGAGCGCCATCGCGCCGACGAGCACGACGACCGCGGAGGGGCTGGGCACGAGCCCACCGGCGAAGCCGAGAAGGATCGTGCCGCGGAGGGTGGGGGCGATGGAGTGGGTGTGGGTGAAGCCGCCGTGAGTGTGCTCGATGGTGCGGGAGTGGGAGTGGGAGTGGGGGTGGGGGTGGTCGTGATCGTGCGAGTGATCGTGCGGATGGGGATGCGGGTGCGGGTGATCGTGGGCTTGCGGCTCCGCGGCGGTGCGGGTGTGCGCGGCGACCAGGGCCAGTTCGCGCGCCGGGGTCTCCGCGGGCTCGTGCGGATGTCCGTGCCCGTCACCGGGTCCGTGGTCGTGCCCGTGTCCGTCATCGTGCCCGTGCCCGTGCCCGTGTTCATGTTCGTGGTCGTGGTCGTGACCATGGCCGTGGTCGTGCCCGCGTTGCCGCCAGGCCCGTCGTACGAGGGTGAGCCCCGCCCCCGTCACCAGCACCCCGCTCGCCACGCCCAGCCAGGTGATCACCGAGGGCGCCGCTCCCGAGCCCGCCGTGACGAGAAGGCCCAGGGCGACCACACCGAGGGTGTGGGTGACCGTGACCGACGCGGCCAGGGGCATGACGTCCTTGAGGCGGGCCTTGCCGCCGCGGGCGGTGGCCACCGCGGCCATGAGCGTCTTGCCGTGGCCCGGCGCGAGCGCGTGGAGCGCGCCGAGGGCGACGGCGATGAACAGGGCGAGCGCGGCGAAGCCGACGGTGAGGTCGTGGCGGGCGACCAGGGAGTCCAGCGCCCGCGTCCAGCGGTCGGCGCCGCGCGGGAGGACGGAGGCGGCCGGGGCGTCCTCGCGGTCCTCGGCCAGGGCGGGGCCGCCGGGGCGGACCCGCACGGCGGCGGTGGTGGTGTCGGCGGGGGGAGGAGAGCAGCTTCCCCGGGTAGCTGGTCAGTTCGTGGGAGACCGACGTCTTCGGTACGTCCGACGCGGTGAGCGTCATCCGGTCTCCGCGCGCGGTGATCTCCCGCCAGCCGGGCCCGGAGTCCGTCCCCGCGCTGTGGAAGGCCAGCGCCACGGTCGCGTCCTCGGGGAGCGGTGCCGTCAGCTCGCACTCCACGCGGAGGGTGTCGAGCCCGGCCTGACCGGGCCGGACTGTCGCCTTGCTGCTCCGGACGCTCAGGCTCGCCGCGACACCGTCGACCGTGACCTCGCTGCCCTGCGCGGCCGTCGCGCAGCGCTGCCGGGCCCACCCGGTCATGCCCTGCTTCTCGATGTCCGGCTCGGCCTGGGTCGCCGGGATCTCGGCGAGGTCCTCGACATGGTGGACGCGGAGCTGTCCGGGGGCGGCGACGAGTCCGTCGTAGCGGTTGACGGTGAAGTTGCCGAGGGGTGCGCGCTCGCGCTGCTGGAGGGGACGAGCACGAGCGCGCACGCGGCCGTCAGGACGGCCGCACCGGAGGCGAACAGGCGACGGGACTTCACTTGGCCGCCTCCAGGGTCTTCAGCGCCTTACGGGCCTCGGCCGCGCCGAGAGTCGAGAAACCGGGGTTCAGCTTCAGGGCGGCCTCGAGGTGGGTGCGGGCGTCCTTCGTGTGGCCCGTGGCCCGCTCGATCATGCCGCGGTGGTACAGGAACGCGGCGTTGCGGTAGCCGGTGGAGGTGGCCCGGCGGGCGTAGGGGAGGGCTTCGGCGTCCTTGCCGCTGACGTGCAGGGCCCAGGCCAGGGCGTCGGCGGTGTGCACGGTGTGCCGGCGTTTCCACTCGGCGCGGGCCGCGCGCAGCGCCGCGGCCTTGTCGCCGTGGTCGGCGGCGGCGAGGGCGGTGTCGAGGTCGGCGTTGACGCCGTTGGCACGGGCGAGGGCGGTCCAGGCGTCGACGAGCGCGTACTGGTCGTCGGCCTTCTCCTGGTCACCGGCCTGCTGGTACAGCTCGCCGAGCTCGACGAGCGGGCCGGGCAGCGGGTAGCGGGCGACGACGTCCTCCATGTTCTTGAGGGCGGCGGCCCGGTCGCCGCTCGCGGCCTGGGCGCGGGCCCGGCCCTCGAGCGCGGGGACGTAGTCCTCGTCGGCGGCGAGGGCGCGGGCGTAGGAGGTGAGGGCCGCCTCGTAGTCGCCCTGGTTGAAGGCGAGCTGACCGAGCTGGGCGGCGACGTACGCCACGTCGCCCGGGGTGGTCGCGGAGGCGAGGGCCTGCTTCAGCACCCGCTCGGCGGTGCTGACGTCACCGCGCAGCTCCCGTACGTACGCGTACCGCGTGAAGACCGGGACGCCGGGCTTGCGGGCGTCGGCCGTGTCGGCGGCCTTCGCGGCGTCGGCGTACCGGCCGAGTTCGACGAGGGCGTCGATGCGGGAGGACAGGGCGCGTTCGTCGTAGGGGTTCTGGCGCAGCACCTGGTCGGCGTACCGCAGGGCATGGGCGAAGTCGTGCCGGGCCGCGGCCAGGGCGGCGCGGCCGGCGAGGGCCTGTTCGTTGTCCGGCTTCAGCTTCAGTGACCGGTCGAGGGCCTTGTCGGCCTGCGGGTAGCGGGAGGGGTCGCCCTTGGTGCGGGCCTGCTCGACATAGGCGAGACCGAGGGTGGCCCAGCCGCCGAAGTCCTTCGGCTGGGACCGGAGATGGTCCTGGAGGGAGACGATGCTCGTGTCGAGGTCGCCGCCGGTGAGCAGTGCCGGTGACACGGCACTGGGCGCGGCGGCGGCCGTCGTCGTACCGCCGCCGTCCCGCAGCGCGCCGACGGCGATGGACCCGGCGGTCAGCGCGATGGCCAGCAGCACGGCCGAACCACCGAGCCGCACCCGCCGCGCGACGGCGCCCTCGGCCACCGTCTCCGACTCATCGGCGTTCGTACGCGAGGCCATTGCCCTCTCCTAGTTACGAGGCTTGCTGTGCAAGGAAGTTGATGCGGCGTGCGGCGCGGCCCGCACCGTGAGGGATGGAGTACGTGCGGGCCGCGCCAGTTGAAGGGGGCGACTGCGGTTGCCCAGGGCGCGGGGCTGTGCCGATCTGCGGCTACCGCCGCGTGAGCGCGACCAGCCACAGCCGCCCCGCACCCGGAGAACCGGCCTAGTACGCCCTGGTCCTCATCCGCCGCCACCACATGAGGCCACCACCGATGAGCAGGATCCCGGCGGCACCGGCCCCCGCCGACGCGGCGATCAGCGTCGTGTCGTCCGAACCCGCGGCACCCGCCGGCTGCAACGCGTCGCCCAGCTGGTTGCGGACGTCCGCGCCGTCCGTCGTGCCCTTGGCGAGCGGGCCGCGTGAACCCTCGGTCGGCAGGGCGACGTACGGGAAGGACTTCTCGAAGTCCTTGTCGTTCTTGTCGACCGCGTCGCCCAAGTCGTTCTTGGAACCGACCAGTTCACCCTCGACGACCTGGAGCGAGGCGTCGATCACGTCGTCCGTCAGACGGCGCCCGTTCGGGAACCCGGCGTTGTCGCCATCAAGCACACCGAGCCGCTTCGGAGAATCGGTGGGCTTGATGGACGTGTTGAGGCGCAGCTCTTCCGCGCGCGGACATGGGGCGGCTGGTTCAGCCCCTTCACTCCCTTGAGGAACACGTCCACGAGATCGTTGCGTGGCTCGGCCGGCGCCTTGATCTTGTAGATGGCCTCGATGAGCTTGGGCAGCTCGGGGTTGGTGACGTTCTTCAGGAACTGCCCGTCGTACCACGGCGAGGACGCGTTGAACTTGTCCTTGTCCTTCAGCGGGTTGACGACCTCGTTGACCAGCGGGTTGCCGAGCCGCGAGACCTGGGAGTAGTACCCCTGCGCGTTCCTGCGCTGGGTCGTCGACCAGATACCGACGATCGGCTGGTGCTTGGACTCGGTGATCATGTCCGTCGGGACCTGAAGGGCTATGGAGTTGACGTTGTAGCCCTTGAGGGTGTCGTTGCCGACCTCGGTGAGGTTCCCGCCGTACAGCAGGTCGAAGACGCGCAGGTCCAGGAAGAACGGGTCGTCGGCCTGGCCCGCGAACGACGTCGCGCCGCCGGGCAGCTTGTAGACGGCCTGGTCGCGCAGCTTCTCGTAGTTCGGCATCGACGCCTTGCCGACGTTCGACGGCGCCACCGGAACGTCGTCGGCGACCTTCGTCTTGTACTGGACCCGCTGGTTCTTCAGCCGGAACAGGTCGATGTCGTACGTCTGCGTGATGTTGAGGTCGGGGTCGTCGAGGCTGTCGACGACGCCCGTGTTGTACAGGAACGTCTTCTTGTTCTTCGTATGCGTCTTGAAGGTGAAGCGGTAGAGCAACTCTCCTTGCCCGTCACCGTTGTTGTCGATGTGGATGTCGTACTGGGCGTCCTCGGCGAACTGGTAGAAGTTCGGCCCGCCCGACGGGTCCTCGAAGGGGATCCAGTTGGCTACGATCGTCGTGCTGTCCGGCTTGTCCGGGCTGACGAACGCGTACACGTCCGTGTTGTCGTACTGCGGGTCGCCCGAGATCAGCGGGGCCTCCCGGTGGCTGGAGGCGGAGGCCGCCCGCGGTTCCAGCGTGGCCACGCCGGCGGCGGCGAGCCCGCCGGCGGCCAGCGCAGCGCAGATGAGGGTCGCGAGGCTCCTGCGCCCCGCACCGCTCCTGGAGTTAGGTGTCATGCCGTCCGTCCTCAGTCCCAACTTGCCTGACGCTGGGGGATTCGGAGCGGGGGGCGGGCCGGATTGGTCGAACCTGAAAACTTATTTCCTCGCAGTTCGACCCGCGTTTTCGGCCTTCTGATCCGTAACCCCATCCGGAGGTGTGTGCGTTGCGAATACCTCGTGAGACGGGGCGACCAAGATGCGGGCTCGCGGGAGGGGGAGACGAGTTGGAGGCGGACGAGCTTCTGGTACTCGTGGCCGGCGGTGACCAGAAGGCATTCGAGAAGCTGTACGGACTGGTGTCCGGGCCGGTGTTCGGCCTCGTACGGCGTGTGGTGCGCGATCCGGCGCAGTCCGAGGAGGTGGCCCAGGAAGTGCTGCTGGAGCTCTGGCGGTCCGCCGCGCGGTTCGACCCGGGCCGGGGCAGCGCCCTGTCCTGGGTCCTCACCCTCGCCCACCGGCGGGCCGTGGACCGGGTGCGCAGCGCCCGCGCGGCCGGCGAGCGCGAGCAGCGCGAGGCCTGGCGGGCCCACCACCCCGCCTTCGACCAGGTGACCGAGGAGGTGGAGGCGGGGCTCGAACGCGAGTGGGTGCGCCGCTGCCTGGACCGGCTCACCGACCTCCAGCGGCAGTCCGTCACCCTCGCCTACTACGACGGCTACACGTACCGTGAAGTGGCCGAGCGGCTCTCGCTGCCGCTGGGCACCGTCAAGACCCGGATGCGCGACGGACTGACCCGGCTGCGCGAGTGCCTGGGAGGTGTGGCGTGAGCCTGCTCGACAAACTGCTGCGCCGCGAGGACCCGCACTCGCTGGCCGCCCCCTACGCCCTGGACGCGCTGGAACCGGCCGAGCGGACCCGCTTCGAGAAGCACTTGAGGAACTGTCCGGTCTGCGCCGCCGAGGTCCGCGCACTGTCCGAGGACGCGGTCCGGCTGGCCTGGTCGACGGCCGCCCCGCCACCGCCCGCGATGCGTGACCGGGTGCTCGCCGCCGTCCGCACGACCGCGCAGGAACAGCCGGTACGCGCACGCGCGCCACAGCTCCCGGCGCACGTCTGGGGCACCCAGGCGCCGCCCGCCCGCTCCGGGGGCCGCTCCCACGCTTTCGGCGGTGGGGGAGCGCCCCGCGCGCGCCGCCCCCTGTTCGTGCCCTTCGCCACCGCCACGGCCGCCGCCGCCCTCGTCGTCGCCTCCCTGTTCGCCGTACAGGCGAACCAGACGCAGGACCAGCTGAACGCCGAGCGCGCCCAGGCGCGTGAGATCGCCCACGTTCTCGCGGCTCCGGACGCCCGGGCCAGCACCGGCAAGGACGCGAAGGGCCGCAGTATCGGCGTGGTCGCCTCCGCGGCGGAGGGCCAGGCGGTCGTCACCCTGAGCGGATACGACGACATTCCGAGCGGCCGCGTGAACCAGTTGTGGCTCATGCGCCCCGACGCGCAACCGCGCTCCCTCGGGCTCTTCGACGCCGACACGCCCTTGGTCGCGTCCGGTCTCGACAAGTCCGCCACGTCACTCGCTGTAACCGTCGAGCCCGACGGTGGCTCAGCGCAACCCACCAGCCAGCCGGTTGTCCAACTCGCCCTGAAATCGGTTGGATTCGGAGAGTAATCAAAGAGGGGTCGTCAACGCCCTTACGGGGAAGGTGAATCCTGTGACCTCGATACACGAGTGCCCCGTGGGGGCGATAGGGTTACCCTGCCCGGGCCGGGTGGACTCGTACGGGTGGGGAGTGACATGGAACAGATAACAGTGCGGAGCAGGGCGAGGGTCCCTGCGATCACCTGCGGGAGCAGCGCGACCAGTTCGCGTCTCGACCGCCATCTCGCGGTGCTGGCGGGTCCCGCCGTGCCGCAGCAGAAGACGGCCGAGGCCACCACGCTGATGCGGGAACTGACAGCGCGTGAGCCCGTACGCAACCACAGCGACCAGAAGGCGCGGGTCCGCCGGGTCTCGCTCTTCGCGCCGCTGCGCCGACTGCGTCGTTCGCTGTTCGGCGGGCACTGAGGCTCCCGACTCGCGTCCGGGCGGTCGCACCGGTCCGGCACGGCGCCGCGACCCCGTCGTCCGTCATCCCCACGGCATGCGGCACCCTCCGGGGTGACCGCCCGGCGCGAGTACACGTCATCCCCCCGCCCCGCTCGAACTCGTCGGCGACGCCCACCCGTTGACGAAGAAGCCCCGGGTCCTCCCCGGGGCTCCTCTGTGACGCGACCGCTCAACTCACCCTTCGGCCGCCGCGGTTCACCCCTCGCCGCGCGCGTACCGGCGCACCCCGAGCGGCATGAACACCGCCAGCAGCACCGCGCACCAGGCCAGCGACCCGGCCACCGGATGCGCCACCGGCCAGGCGGCACCCGCCGGGACCGGCGCGTTGCCGAACAGGTCCCGCAGGGCCGTGGTGAGCGCGCTGATCGGATTCCACTCGGCGATCGTGCGCAGCCACCCCGGCAGGTTGCCGGTCGGGATGTAGGCGTTGGACAGCAGCGGCAGCATGAACGTCGCACTGCCCAGCTGACCGGCCGCCTCCTCGCTCCGCGTCAGCAGCCCGAGGAAGATCCCGGCCCAGGTGCACGCGAAGCGGAACAGCAGCAACAGCCCCACGGCCGCCGCCGCCGCGAGCGCCGATCCCTCGATCCGCCACCCCACCGCGAGCCCGACGAGCAGGAACGGCACCGTGCCGACGGCCGTGACGATCACGTCCGCCACCGCCTGTCCCACCGGTACGGCGGCCCGGCTGACCGGCAGGGTGCGCAGCCGGTCCGTCACGCCCCGGTGGACGTCCTGCGCGGCCTGGAACATGCCGGTCATGATCCCGTTGGCGGCGGTCGCCACGAGGAGTCCCGGCACCAGGAACGAGCGGTACTCCGCGCCCGGCATCGCCAGCGCGCTGCCGAAGACGTAGCCGAAGAACAGCAGCATGCTGATCGGCATGGTCTGGGTCAGGATCACCAGCGCCGGGTTGTTCCGGACCCGCAGCAGCTGGCGGCCGAGCATGGCCGTCCCGTCGAAGGCGAGGGTGCTCATACGGCGACCTCCTGTTCGGCCGTCAGACGCAGGAACACGTCGTCGAGCGTGGGCGGTTTCAGGCCGGCGTCGAGCAACGGCACTCCGGCCGCGTCCAGTTCGCGCACCAGTCGGGGGAGCGTGAGTGTGGTGTCCCGGGTGACCGCGCCGACGGCCATCCGCTCGTGGTCGAACGTCGGCCGTCCGCCGGTGAGCCGGTCGAGCACGCCCGCCGCCTCGACGAGCGCCTCCGGGCCGGCGACGACGACCTCGACGTAGGTGCCGACGACCGCCTTGAGCTGGGCCGGTGATCCGGTGTGCGCGACCCGGCCCCGGTCCACCAGGGCGATGTCGTCGGCGAGCTGGTCCGCCTCCTCCAGGTACTGCGTGGTCAGCAGAACTGTCGTGCCGTCCGCCTTGAGCTCGCGCACCGCGTCCCAGATGGCGCCGCGGCTCGCGGGGTCGAGGCCGGTCGTCGGCTCGTCCAGGAAGAGGATCTCCGGGCGGCGCACCAGGCTCGCCGCGAGGTCCAGGCGGCGGCGCATCCCGCCCGAGTACGTGGCGGCGGGCCGGTCGGCGGCCTCGGCAAGGCCGAAGCGCTCCAGCAGCTCACCGGCCCGCTCGTTCGGCGCCCGCATCCGGTGCAGCCGGGCGAACAGCCGCAGGTTCTGCCGGCCGGTGAGGTCCCCGTCGACCGACGCGTACTGCCCGGTCACCCCTATGGCGCGGCGTACGGCCGCGGCCTCGCGGACCAGGTCGTGCCCCGCGACCCTGGCCGACCCGGCGTCCGGACGCAGCAGCGTCGTCAGCAGCCGTACGGCCGTCGTCTTGCCGGCCCCGTTCGGCCCGAGCACCCCGCAGACCGTGCCCCGCGGTACGGCCAGGTCCAGCCCGCGCAGGGCACGCACCTCGCCGAACCGCTTCTCCAGACCCTCACTAAGTACAGCGTACGTAGTAGTCATGGGCCGACCATAGCGCACTACGTACGCTGTACGTAACTAGGATGGTGGCCGAGGTGATGATCGATGGCGGGCCGAGCGGCCGTACCCGAAGTGATCTGGGCGCGCCCCGAGCGCGCCGGCCGTGGGCCGAAGCCGGCGTACACCCGCGCCGACATCGCGGCGGCGGCGGTGCGGATCGCCGACGCGGAGGGCCTGGACGGGGTGTCGATGCGACGCGTCGCGGCCGAGCTGGGCTGCGGGACGATGTCGCTCTACAACTACGTCCCCCGTAAGGAGGATCTGTACGAGCTGATGATCGACGCGATCGGCGCCGAGCACGAGATCCGGGCGCCCTCGGGTGACTGGCGGGCCGACATGCTCCGCAACGCGATGGAGACGCGCGGGATCATGCACCGGCACACCTGGGTGCCGCGGCTGATGTCAGGGTTCTACGGCTTCAGCCCCAACAGCCTGCGCTACCTGGAGCACTGCCTGGAGTGCCTGGAGCCGCTCGACCTGCCGTACGCCGCCAAGACCGAGCTGGTCGCGCTGCTCAACGGGGTCGTGACGACGTACACGGCGAACGAGATCGCCACCGCCGAGCGCACCCGCTCGCTGCCGTGGTCCGAGGAGGAGGAGAACGCGGCGCGGATCGCCTACCTCGGGAGTCAGGTGGCGACCGGGGCGTATCCGAGGCTGGCGGCGGCGTTCATGGAGCAGAGCGGGCCGATCGACTTGGAGGGGGTGTTTCGGCGGGCGTTGGAGCGGGTGTTGGACGCCTTTGACCCGGAGCGGGGGTGAGTGGCCGGTTGGCTGCGGGTCCGCTGTGGCTGGTCGCGCAGTTCCCCGCGCCCCTAAGGGCGTCAGATCAAGCCTAGTTGACCCTCTGGGCCTTCCTCTTGGTGGTCGAGAACCGATGCCGGCCGCCTTGCCCAGTCCGGCACCGGCAGCACGCCCGCCCTGCGCAGATCCGCCGTCTTGATCGCGGACGTCAACTCCTCCTGGGGCGGCTTCACTTCCGCCAGCAGTGCGAGGACCGTGATCAGCTCCAGCAGTTCCGACGTCCACGTCTGGGTCCAGGTCGCCGGGCGGATCGCCGCCAGTGTGCCCGGCTCGGGCTCCGCCGTCCGGGCCGTGAACCACTCCTCCAGGACCCGGACCCCACCCACCTCGTAGTCCCACGCCTCCGGCGGTACCGGCGAGATGCGGCCCTCGTCCAGGTGGAGGGTCTCCTCGTCGCGGTCGTAGTGCAGGGTGAGGGGGCGGGACGGCAGGGGAGCGCGGACGTAGGGGCGGCGGCCGCCCGGCAGCCTGGGGCGCTCGCCGTCGCGGCGCATCAGCCACAGCAGGCGGTGGCCCGACTCCACGCCCAGCGCCCAGACTTCGGGGTCGTCGGTGAGCGGGACGGCCAGGTCGGCGCGGACCGCCGTCATGATCCAGGCGAGGACGTCCAGGGCGGACGGGGCCCGGCCGAGACGCTCACCCAGGTACGCCGACAGTCCCGGCGCCAGATTCGGTTCGGTGCCTCCGGGACGGCGGTAGAGCGGGCGGACGCGGCCGGGCCGCAGCAGCGGGAACAGTGACGTGGCGACCAGCAGCGGGCCCGGACCGCCGCCCGCCGTCTCCGCCACGAACACCTGGTCGTCGTCCGCCACCCGCCACAACTCCGGGCGGGCGGTGTCGATCAGACGGTGGTCGGGGATCAACCACTGTTCGTCGAAGGGGGCGTACAGGACACGGACGGGCTCGGGGCAGGGGCCGGCCGCCCGGATCAGCTTCTCGGTGCCACCGGTCCGCCCCGGCAACTGCCCCACCGCCGAGCGCAGGGTGCGCGAGCGCGTCGGCTCGAACAGGGCCTCGCGGTCCGGTCCCTCGGCCTTCAGCAGCGCGTCCCAGCGGGCTTTCAGGGATGCGGAGTCAGGGCCCGCCGGCCACCCCCGGCCGAGCCGCGGCGGTGCGACGGACCACGGCATGAGGTCCGCCAGCAGCGGAGCGTCGTCGTGCGTCACGCTGGGCATCGTACGACTTCGGTACGACACGGGCGTCAGGTCGCCTCCAAGGTCACCGTGAAGGAGAAGCGGTCGCCGCGGTAGTGGATGACCGCCGCGTCGAGCACCTGCCCCTCCGGGTCGTAGGTGACACCCGTGTAGTGCAGGATCGGGCTGAGCAGCGGGACTTGGAGCAGGCGGGCCGTCTCCGGGTCCGCCAGGCGGGCCTCCACCGTGTCCGTGATGCGGCTGATCTCCGCGCCGACGACATCGCGCAGCACCTTGGTCATGGGCCAGCGGACGAGGTCCTCGGGGTCGATGCGGGCGGCGAGTTCGGGGCGGACCCAGTTGCGGGCGTGGTTCGTCGGCTCGCCGGTCTTCTCGTCCGAGCGCAGCCGGTGGTACGTCCCCACCTCGTCCAGCTCGGGGAAGTGCTCGGCGAGTTCGCCCGGCACCGGCCCCCTGCCGTGCGCGAGCAGCTGCGTGGTCATGCCGGACTGCTGGGCCACGATCGCGTCCACCGAGCCGAGCAGCCGCACCGGCGCGGTCCGCAGCGCCTTCGGCTCGATGAACGTGCCGCGCCGGCGGTGGCGGGTGATCAGCCCCTCGTCCTCCAGCTCCTTCAGCGCCTGCCGCATCGTCAGCACGCTCACCCCGTAGTGCCCGGCCAGCTGCTCCTCGGTGGGCAGCCGCAGCGGGTCCTGGGGCGAACGGCCCAGTATCGAGGCGCGCAGCGACTGCGAGACCTGATACCAGAGCGGCAGCTTGCGGTTCAGGACGATCGAGTCCGGGGCGAAGGAGGTCACAGGGCCATCCGTACCGGTCGGGGATCTTCAGTGCAAGGGGCGGAAGTGGCGCTCCATGCCCTGCCACACGTCGTCGTAGTGCCGTTGCAGATGGTCCGCCTGGGCCGCGTGCGCGGTGAGCGTCACCGGCCACCGCGTCTCGAACATGAACGCCAGCCCGTCGTCCACCTTCTGCGGCTTCAGCTCGGCCGCGCTCGCCTTGTCGAACGTCTCCCGGTCCGGACCGTGCGCCGACATCATGTTGTGCAGCGAGCCGCCGCCCGGCACGAACCCCTCCGCTTTCGCGTCGTACGCGCCCTCGATCAGGCCCATGTACTCGCTCATCACGTTCCGGTGGAAGTACGGCGGCCGGAAGGTGTCCTCGCCCACCAGCCAGCGCGGCGCGAAGACGACGAAGTCGACCCCGGCCAGCCCGGGGGTGTCGCTCGGCGACGTCAGCACCGTGAAGATCGACGGGTCCGGATGGTCGTACGAGATCGACCCGATGACGTTGAAGCGGCGCAGGTCGTAGACGTACGGCACGAGGTTGCCGTGCCAGGCGACCACGTCCAGCGGGGAGTGGTCGTAGGTGGCCGTCCAGAGGTTGCCGCAGAACTTGTTCACCACCTCCACCGGGCCCTCGACGTCCTCGTACGCGGCGACCGGCGCCTTGAAGTCGCGGGCGTTCGCCAGGCCGTTGGCGCCGATCGGGCCGAGGTCGGGGAGGCGGAAGGGGGCGCCGTAGTTCTCGCAGACGTAACCGCGGGCCGACGCGTCGAGGAGCTCCACCCGGAAGCGGACGCGCGCGGGATCAGGGCGACATGGCCGGGCTCGGCGTGCAGCAGCCCGAACTCGGTGCGCAGCAGGAGGCCGCCGCGCTCCGGGACGATCAGCAGCTCGCCGTCGGCGTCGCTGAAGACCCGGTCCATGGAGTCGGTGGCGTGGTAGAGGTGCACGGCCATGCCGGTGCGCTGGGCGGCGTCGCCGTTGCCGCCGAGGGTCCACAGGCCGGCCAGGAAGTCGGTGCCGTCCGCGGGCTCCGGGAGGGGGTTCCAGCGCAGCCGGTTCGGGTCGGGGACGGACTCGGTGAAGGGGGCGGTGCGGATCCAGCCGTTGTGGGTGTGGGTGAACGCCGGGTGGGCGGCCGAGGGGCGGATGCGGTACAGCCAGGAGCGGCGGTTGTGCGCGCGGGGCTCGGTGAACGCGGTGCCGCTCAGCTGCTCCGCGTACAGGCCGAGGGGGGCGCGCTGCGGTGAGTTGCGGCCCTCCGGCAGGGCCCCCGGGACCGCCTCCGAGCTGTGCTCGTTGCCGAACCCAAAGAGGTAGGTGAGTCCCTCCGCGGTCTTCCGCGCGTCCCCGTTCATGATCGCTCCCTTGCGGTCCGATTCCTATGCTCCACCGTAGGATTGCGATTTCGCCTCCGCAAGAGGTAGTCCCGCAGTCCTGCCCTCCTCGGTCCTGCCCTCCTCATCAGGGAGGAGGAGAACCCACCTCCAGGGGGATCCGACTTCCGGACGGTTGTTCTACTCTCGCGGTCATGACGTGGACGCGGGCCCTCCCGGCCGCGCTCGCGGTCTGTGTCCTGGTACTGGCCGGAACCGCGAGCTGCAACTCCGGCGATGCGGGGCAGAAGGAGACAGCGGTCTCACCCTCACCGGTGGGCAAGGTCCTCAAGGACACCGACGAGGAGGGGCGGCACTACCGCGAGGTGGACGGCAAGGACGCCCCCCAGGTCGGCATCGAGGTCAAGCCCGACACCGACGCCGGCTGGGACGTACGCCTGACCCTCACCCGCTTCCGGTTCTCCCCGGCGGGCGCCCGGCCGGCGCCGGTGGAGGGGCGCGGGCTCGTCCACCTGTACGTCGACGGCGACCTCGTCACCCGGCTGCGCACCCCCGAGTACCGCATCCCCGGCGACCTCGTCCCGCGCGGCACCCACACCGTCACCGCTCGGCTCTACGCCGACGACGGCACCGTGTGGGCGGTCGACGGCGACCCGGTGGAGAGCACGGCGGACATCACGGTCTCGGGCGCGGAGGGCGCGCCGGACGCGTCGGTCTCTCCGGACGCACTGAGTGCACCGGGCACGTATGTGCGTACTGGGGGGCGAGGTTCACCGGACCGCGCCGGAAAGGCATCATGAAGCCCGTGCCCCACGCGACACCCGCGACCCCCGAGACATCGCTGCGCCGAGCGCCCGTGCAGCGGCGCAGCGCCGAACGGCTGACCAGGATCCTCGACGCCTGCGCCGACCTCCTCGACGAGGTCGGCTACGACGACCTGAGCACCCGCGCCGTCGCCCAGCGGGCCGGCGTGCCCATCGGCTCCGTGTACCGCTTCTTCGGCAACAAGCGGCAGATGGCCGACGCCCTCGCCCAGCGCAACCTCGAACGCTTCACCGAACAGGTCGGCGAACGCCTCAAGGGCGCCGACGGGGGCTGGCGGGACGCCCTGGACGCGGTCCTCGACGAGTACCTCGCCATGAAGCGCACCGCGCCCGGCTTCTCCCTCGTCGACTTCGGCAACCAGATCCCCGTCGCGCCCGCGCCGAACCCAACCACCGCGTCGCCGACCGCCTCACCGAACTCCTCTCCGGCTACCTCCACCGCGAGCCCGACGAGGATCTGCGCCGCACTTTCCTGATCGCCGTGGAGACGGCGGACGCCCTGGTGCATCTGGCGTTCCGGATGGCGGCGGACGGGGACGACCGGATCATCGCGGAGGCCCGGGAGATGATCCGCGCCTACCTCGCGCGCGTGCTGGACTGACCACGGTCCGCACGGCCCCCGTGCGGGGGCTCCCCTCCATGCCTACTGGTCGGTATGCTCGGCCGGGACAGGCACCGCTGCCCCGGGAGGACCCGTGTCCCGCACCGCCCTGCGTATCTGCCCCCTGTGCGAGGCCACCTGCGGCCTGACCCTCACCATCGAGGGGACCCGGGTCACCGGCGCCCGCGGCGATCGCGACGACGTGTTCAGCCAGGGGTTCATCTGCCCCAAGGGCGCCTCCTTCGGCGCGTCGACGGCGATCCCGACCGGCTGCGCACCCCGCTGGTCCGCAAGGACGGTGAGCTGCGCGAGGCCACCTGGGAGGAGGCCTTCGACGCGGTCGCCGCCGGCATCCGCCCGGCCGTCGAGCGGTACGGGCCGAACGTCGTCGGTGTCGTCCTAGGCAACCCCAACGTGCACACCATGGCCGGCGCCCTCTACCCGCCGGTGCTGCTCGCCGGCCTCGGCACCCGCAGCGTCTTCACCGCCTCGACGGTCGACCAGATGCCCAAGCACGTCTCCAGCGGGCTCCTCTTCGGCGACGCCAACGCCATCCCGGTGCCCGACCTCGACCACACCCACCATCTGCTGCTCATCGGGGCCAACCCGCTGGAGTCCAACGGCAGTCTGTGCACCGCCCCCGACTTCCCCGGCAAGCTCAAGGCGCTCAAGGCCCGCGGCGGCACCCTCACCGTCATCGACCCGCGCCGCACCCGCACCGCCAAGCTCGCCGACCGCCACCTCGCGATCCGCCCCGGCGCCGACGCGCTGCTGCTCGCGGCCATGACGTACACCCTCTTCGAGGAAGACCTCGTGGACACGGGGGAGCTGACCCCGCATCTCCAGGGGATCGACGAACTCCGGGACGCCGTCGCGGACTTCACCCCGGAAGCCGTCGCCGACGCCTGTGACGTCGACGCCGCCACCATCCGCACCCTCGCCCGCGAGCTCGCCGCCGCGCCCACCGCCGCCGTCTACGCCCGCATCGGCAGCTGCACCGTCCCGCACGGCACGCTCGCCAGCTGGCTGGTCGACGTGCTGAACGTCCTCACCGGGAACCTCGACCGGCCGGGCGGCGCCCTCTTCCCGCAGGCCGCCACCGACCGCACGCCCCGGCCCGCCGGACCCAGCCACGGCTTCGCGCTCGGGCGCTGGCACTCCCGGGTGAGCCGGCACCCCGAGGCCAAGGGCGAGCTGCCGATCTCCGCGCTCGCCGAGGAGATCGACACCGCGACCGAGGAGGGCGAGCCGATCCGGGTGGTCGTCACCGTCGCCGCCAACCCCGTCCTGTCGGTGCCCGACGGCGACCGGCTCGACAAGGCGCTCGGCGGGCTCGACTTCATGGTCAGCGTCGACCCCTACCTCAACGAGACCTCGCGCCACGCCGACGTGGTCCTGCCCCCGCCGCCGCCCTCGCAGAGCCCGCACCACGACTTCGCCTTCAACACCCTCGCCGTCCGCAACCAGGTCCGCTACACCCGCCCCGCCGTCCCGCTGGAGCCCGGCCGGATGGCCGAGACCGAGATCCTGGCCCGGCTGGTCCTCGCCGCCACCGGCATGCACGGCGCCGACCCGTCGGCCGTGGACGACCTGGTCATCGGGCAGACCCTCGGCAAGGCCGTCAAGGAGCCGCACTCGCCCGTGCACGGCCGTGACGCCAAGGAACTCGCCGGGCTGCTCACCGGCGTCACGGGCCCCGAGCGACGGCTCGACATGATGCTGCGCCTCGGCCCCTACGGCGACGGCTTCGGCGTACGGCCGGACGGGCTGAACCTGGAGAAGCTGCTGGCGCATCCGCACGGCATCGACCTCGGACCGCTCGCCTCCCGGCTGCCGCAGCCGCTGAAGACCCGCAGCGGGAAGGTGGAGCTGCTGCCGCAGCCGATCGCCGACGACCTGCCGCGTCTGCGGCAGGCCATGGCCGAGCGGGCGGAGGGCCTGGTTCTCGTCGGCCGCCGCCACCTGCGCTCCAACAACAGCTGGATGCACAACGTCCCCGCCCTCACCGGCGGCACCAACCGCTGCACCCTGCACATCCACCCCGAGGACGCCGAGAGTCTCGGGCTCGTCGACGGACAGCCGGTCGGGGTGAAGGGCGCCGGGGGAGCGGTGACCGCGCCCGTGGAGATCACCGACACCGTGCGCCGGGGCGTGGTCAGCCTCCCGCACGGCTGGGGTCACGACCGCCCCGGCACCCGGATGAACCACGCCGCCCAGGACCCCGGTGTCAACGTGAACCAGCTGCTCGACGGCCGTCTCCTGGACCCGCTGTCAGGCAACGCGGTCCTCAACGCTGTCCCGGTCGAGTTGATCACAAAGCCGTGACCTGCAGTTTTGCGCTTATTGCTCGCGCGTCAACGTCTTGTTAACACCGCTTGACGGCACCTAACGTCCATCGCACCGCCGGCCCTGGTGGGAGTTCAAGGGCGAACGTTAGGTATCCACTCATGCTGACCATCCTCGGCTTCGCCATGATCGCGACCTTCCTGGTCCTGATCATGATGAAGAAGATGTCGCCGATCGCGGCGCTCGTACTGATCCCGGCACTGTTCTGTGTGTTCGTCGGTAAGGGCGCCAAGCTCGGTGACTATGTCATCGACGGCGTCACCAGCCTCGCCCCCACCGCGGCGATGCTCATGTTCGCGATCGTCTACTTCGGTGTGATGATCGACGTCGGCCTCTTCGACCCGATCGTGCGGGGCATCCTGAAGTTCGCGAAGGCCGACCCGATGCGGATCGTCGTCGGCACCGCGATCCTCGCCGCGATCGTCTCCCTCGACGGCGACGGCTCGACCACCTTCATGATCACTGTCTCGGCGATGTACCCGCTGTACAAGCGCCTGAAGATGAGCCTGGTCGTGATGACCGGTGTCGCCGCCATGGCCAACGGCGTGATGAACACCCTGCCGTGGGGCGGCCCGACCGCCCGTGCCGCCACCGCGCTCAAGCTCGACGCCAGCGACATCTTCGTCCCGATGATCCCGGCCCTCGCGGTCGGTCTGGTCGGCGTGTTCGTCATGTCGTACTTCTTCGGGCTGCGCGAGCGCAGGCGCCTGGGCGTGCTGACGCTGGACGAGGTCCTCGTGGAGGAGACCGTCGAGGAGAAGGAGTCCGAGACCGTTCTCGTGGGCGCCGGCTCCGGTCACACGAAGGCTCCTGTGACCTCCGGAGGAGCCGGCACCGGCGCCGAGGACGACGAGGAGCAGGAGCGCTTCACGGTCCTCGACCCCCAGCGCGCCACCCTGCGTCCCAAGCTGTACTGGTTCAACGCCCTGGTCACCGTCACCCTGCTGACCGCCATGATCATGGAGTGGCTGCCGATCCCGGTGCTGTTCATGCTCGGTGCCGCGCTCGTGCTCACCGTCAACTTCCCGCACATCCCCGACCAGAAGGCCCGGCTCGCCGCCCACGCCGACAACGTCCTGAACGTCTCCGGCATGGTCTTCGCCGCCGCCGTCTTCACCGGCGTCCTGCAGGGCACCGGCATGGTCGACCACATGGCCCGCTGGATGGTCGACGTCATCCCCGAGGGCATGGGCCCCCACATGGCCCTCGTCACCGGCCTGTTGAGCCTGCCGCTCACCTACTTCATGTCCAACGACGGCTTCTACTTCGGCGTCCTGCCGGTCCTCGCGGAGGCCGGCGCCGCCCACGGCGTCTCGCCGCTGGAGATGGCCCGCGCCTCCCTCGTCGGCCAGCCGCTGCACATGTCGAGCCCGCTCGTCCCGGCCGTGTACGTCCTGGTCGGCATGGCCAAGGTGGAGTTCGGCGACCACACCCGGTTCGTGGTCAAGTGGGCCGCCCTCACCTGCCTGATCATCCTCGGGGCGGGCATCCTCTTCGGCATCGTCTGATCAGCGGAGGGAGAAACCGATCATGGTGCCCGGTGGGAACCGCGGCTGGCTGCTCCGCCTCGTCATCGCCTTCGGCTTCGCGCAGGGGGCGGTGTCGATGGCCCGGCCCGCCGTGTCCTACCGGGCCCTCGCGCTGGGCGCGGACGAACAGGCCATCGGCGTCATCGCGGGGGTCTACGCCCTGCTCCCGCTGTTCGCCGCGGTCCCGCTGGGCCGGCGCACCGACCACGGCCGCTGCGCACCCCTGCTGCCCGTCGGCGTGGTCCTGATAGCGGGCGGCTGCGTACTGAGTGGTGTCGTCAACTCCCTGTGGGCGATGGCGATCTGGAGCGGCGTGATGGGCCTCGGCCATCTCTGCTTCGTGATCGGCGCGCAGTCCCTGGTCGCCCGCCAGTCCGCCCCGCACGAACAGGACCGCAACTTCGGCCACTTCACCATCGGCGCCTCCCTCGGCCAGCTCGTCGGCCCGGTCGCCGCGGGCGCGCTGATCGGCGGCAAGGACATGGCCGGCACCAGCGCGCTCGCCCTGCTCGTGGCAGGGGCGGGCGCCGCGGTCGCGTTCACCTCGCTGTGGCGCATCGAGGACCGTACGGCGGTCAAGTCCCGTACGGGACAAGGCGACCGGGTCCCGGTCGGACGCATCCTGCGGGCCCGGGGCGTCCCGGCCGGCATCTTCATCAGCCTCGCCGTCCTCTCCGCGACCGACATCCTCACCGCCTACCTCCCGGTGGTCGGCGAACACCGGGGCATCGCCCCGTCCGTGATCGGCCTCCTGCTCAGCCTCCGCGCGGCGGCCACGATCGCCTGCCGGCTGGTGCTGACCCCGCTGCTGCGGCTGCTGGGCCGCACCATGTTGCTGACGGTCACCTGTCTGCTGGCGGCCGTGCTGTGCGCGGGCATCGCGCTGCCGGTGCCGGTGTGGGCGCTCGCGCTGATGCTGGCCGTGCTCGGCTTCTGCCTCGGCGTCGGGCAGCCGCTGTCCATGACGACGGTCGTGCAGGCGGCGCCCGACGGCGCCCGCTCCACCGCCCTCGCCCTGCGCCTGACCGGCAACCGCCTCGGCCAGGTCGCCGCGCCGGCCACGGCGGGCCTGGTCGCGGGCGTCGCGGGCGTGGCGGCGCCGTTCGTGATGCTGGGCGCGCTGCTGCTCCTGTCGGCCGGGGTGGCCCTGCGGTCGCCGACGCGGCAGGCCGGGGAGGCGGGGGCGGCGCCGGGGGTCCGCCGTTCGGGAGCGGCGGTGGGCCGTAAGGAGGACGCCTGACGGAGTGTCGGGCCGGGTTCTCCCACATCGGGCAGCACATGTGACACAGAGTCAGACGCGATGCGATTTGTATGAAAATCGCCTGACTCGGAGGACATACGCATGCCCATCGCCGTCCGCCCCCGCCGCGTTCGCGGCCGTACCGCAGCCCTCGCGGCGCTCACCGTCGCCGGCACCGCACTGATCGGCGCGCCCGCCGTCGCGGCTCCCGGGGACAACGGGGACGTCAAGATCCATGAGGTCGGCACGCCCTTCAACGACCAGCGCGACGAACCGAAGGTCTGCGACTTCTACCTCGCGGCCTTCAACTTCGACGACAGCGAGCACTTCACCTGGACCATCGACGGACAGAGCAACGGCCCGAACGCCGGCACCGGTCACCTCTCCGGCACCCTGACGGCCGACAGCAACGGCGATGCGCACAGCCTGCCTCTGGGGCTGCCCAACGGCCTGTACAAGCTCGTCTGGAAGGGCGACAACTGGCAGGGCGCCGGCAAGCAGAAGGTGTTCACCGTGGACTGCGCGAGCCCGAAGCCGACGCCGAGCATGCCGGGCGGCGGTCCCGGCGGTCCGAACGGTGGCCCGCCGGCCGGCGGTGGCGGACTCGCCCGGGACGCGGCGATGGGGCCGGTCGCCGGTGCGGCGGCAGTGGGCCTGGCCGCGGTCGGCGGGGCGGTGTGGTTGCGGCTTCGCCGTCGCCCGCATGGCGCGTAGCAGTCCCGGGCACGCGCCTCGGCGCGG
>MWJO01000067.1 GCA_002027195.1 Streptomyces sp. GKU 895
GTGCGAGGGTCGGCGGGGCGGGGTCAGGTCGTCGTGCGGATCGTCGCGTCGCCGGCTCCGGCGACGGGGGCGAGTCCGTAGAACGCGGTCGCGGTGCCGGCCAGAAGCGCGTGGACATCGCTTTCGCTCCAGCCGGTGAGCAGTTCGTCCACGGTGGCGGCCCACCGGTTCCAGCCGCCCGCCAGGTTGGCGACCGGCCAGTCGGAGCCGAACATCAGCCGCTCGGGGCCGAAGGCGGAGACCAGGACGTCCCATGCGGGGCGGATGTCGTCGACGGTCCACTTCTCATGGTCGGCCTCGGTGATCAGCCCGGAGACCTTGCACACCACGTGCGGGTGTGCGGCCAGCCGCCGGATGCCGCGTTCCCAGTCGGCGACCTCCTGGCGGACGAGGTCCGGCTTGCCCGCGTGGTCGAGGACCTGGGGCAGGTCGGGGAAGCGTTCCGCGAGCCGGATCGCCTGGCCGAGCTGGTGGTCGCGCACGAGCACGTCGTAGCGCAGTCCGCGGTCGCGGGCCGCCCCCAACCCGCGTTCCACATCGGGTCGTTGCAGCCAGTTGGGGTCGGTCTCGCCCTGGACCAGGTGCCGCAGGGAGCGCAGATACCGGCCGCCCGGCCCGGCGGTCAGCCGGTCGAGCACGTCACCGAGCGCCGGGGAGGCCAGGTCGGCCCAGCCGACCACGGCCTGGATCAGCGGCTCCTGATCGGCGAGCGCGAGCAGGTCCTCGGTCTCGGGCACGTCCGGGATGCACTGGACGACCACCGTGCCGTGCAGGCGCCGGCCCGCGACCGCGTGAGTGGCGGTGGAGCGCAGGTCGTCGGGGGTGAAGGTGCGGCGGATCGACGCCACGGAAGGGTCGTCGAGCCAGGGTTGCGGGCGGTGGGAGAGATCCCACAGGTGGTGGTGGGCGTCGACCAGCACGGGTGCGTTCACAAGGGGGTCCACGTCGGCTCAGGCGGTGGCGTCGTCGCTGGGCGGGTTCAGGTGCCAGATCTCGGGGAGCTCGGTCCACTGGCGGCCCTCGCCCCGGTCGGGGAAGGGCTCCTGGCACGGGTCGGTGAGCTTCCACCAGCGCTGGGTCTCGGGGTCGGCCTCGATGGACGCCATGTCCCCTTCGAAGTCGTCGCCGATGTACTCCATGTAGGCGAAGAGCACGTCACCGTGGAGGAAGATGCTGTAGTTGCGGATGTTCGCCCGGAGCAGGGCGGCCTCGACGCCGGGCCACACCGCCGAGTGGAGCCGGAGGTACTCCTCGCGGTGCTCGGGCCGGAGCCTGATGGTCTGGGCGATGCGCTTCATGCCGATTCCCCTGTCGTGTCACGGGAGTTGGACGCGTCGAACGGCGTGCCGTAGCTGGGGGTGCGGGTGCGCAGCCCCAGTCGCAGGGTGAGCCGGATACGGGTGGAGGCGGGCAGGCGCACCGTCAGATACGGGCCTTCGTAGGGGACTTCCGTCTCGGAGACCACCGGCTCGGAGTGGCCGTAGTCGTACATGTCGCCGATCCAGCTGTCGTCCGTGCAGGCCGTGTAGCGGACGCCGGTGATGGAGTGCTCGGCGAACGCGCCGGCCTGGACGATGACCGTGCGGTCGGTCTCGGGGGCCAGGTTGACCAGCTCGACGGTGGTCGCCGCGGGGTCGATGGAGGTGACCAGGGCGGCCACGTCGGCGGGGAGGCCGGCCGGCGGGCGTCGGCGTCGTGGTAGCGCAGCCGGGCCTGCTGGAGGCCGCCCTGATAGAGCACTTGCGGGCCGCCCCAGGTCAGTTGCACGAGGGCCTCGGTGACCACCGGGTTGCACAGCTGCCACACATGGATGTCGGCCTCGGGCACGTCCAGGTCGCGGTAGCGGTCGATGCGCCGCAGCCGGTGCCGGATCTGGGCCTGCGCCATGGCGAGGATGCGCTCGGGGTAGTCGGGGTCGTCGCCGGCGAGGAAGGCGAACCACGCCTTCTCGTGCCCGGAGTCCTCCTTGGACCGGAACGGCCGCACCGTGCGCCAGTCGATGCCGTCCGCTTCGCGCAGTCCCTCCAGCCGGGCCCGGTCGGCCTCGGAGGAGGTGTGGTGCCACAGGGCCACCGGCACGGGCGGCGTGGCCGGGTTGTAGTCGAACCAGCCGGAGTCGTTGTGGCGGAACGGCAGGTGCGGCGTCGGCGTGTGCCGGTCCGGACCGAGTTCCACGGCCCACTTGGAGGGCAGGCTGGAGTCGGCCTCCGTGTGGGGCATGACCTTGGCGTTGCCTATGAGGGTGTCGAGCGAGGTCGCGATCATGGAGAGGTAGTCGTCGTCGCCGGTGACCGTGGCCGCCGCGAGCGCCGCCACACAGGCCGCGTGGCCGAGGCTGTGCCAGCCGTGCGGCCAGGACCAGCCGTAGTGGCCGCCGTACCAGCGGCCCTCCAGCAGGCTGCCGACGACGCCGTCCGGGCCGACGTTGTCGGGGAGGACACCGCCGTTCGCCTCGGTGCGCTCCCGCCACGCGCCGACGTACTCGACGATCCAGTCCCGGTAGCGCTCCTCGCCGGTCAGAATCCAGGCGTTGAGGACCAGACCGGCCGCGGCGAGGTTCATCGCGGTGTCGCCGACGCCCATCCGGTCGCGCATCTGCGCGCCGAGACGCGGGTCGGAGGAGAGCGGGAACGGGCCGCCGCCCTGCGCCTCGGGGATCCACTCGAGCGGGTATCCGTAGGTGTCGGCCTCCTTCTGGAGCCACGGGTACACGTCACCGTCGAACAGGCCGGTGCGCTCGGGGTCGCTGCCGTTGTGCGGGCGGGTGATGATGCGGTGCCCGGGGTCGTAGTTGCCCTTGGCGGGATCGACGTACAACTCGGCGAAGCGCAGGGCGCGCTCCCGCCAGCGGTCCGGGGCGGCCATGCACAGGAAGTACAGCAGCAGCAGGCTCTCGCCCTGGTGGAACCAGTCGTAGCCGCGCTCGTACTCGTCGCGCAGCATGTCCAGTTCGGTCAGCTGCTTGGTGACGCCCTCCCAGTGCTTCTCGCTGGCGGGCAGCAGGTCGTCGGCGCCGCCGAGGAGGTACAGCTGGGGCCAGTTGAAGAAGACCTCGTAGAAGTCGTCCACGCCGTCGCGGGTGGTCAGCGGGCCGGTGTAGTTCAGACGTCCGTCGGGGCCGGTGAAGTCGCGGGCGAAGCGGCGCCAGGCGTGGTCGAGGAGGTCGAACAGGGCGCGCTGCGAGACGGCCCAGCCGGGGGGTTCGAGCACGGGGACCGTGGCCTCGACCTCGGGTGTCGGGTCGCCGGAGGGGTCGGAGTGCGGGCTGAAGGACATGAGAGCGGTTACTCCTTGGTGGCGCCGGCGAGCATTCCGCTGACCAGGAAGCGCTGGGCGAAGAGGAACACGACGAGTACGGGGGTGATGGCGACCAGCGTGGCCAGTGCCAGTTGCGGGCGTTCGATCGCGAGGTCGCCGGCGGTCGGGTTGAACGAGGGCACGTTGCTGAGGAGGCTGCCGACGCCGACCTGGACCGGCATCTGGTCGCTCTCGGGGAGCATCACGTACGGCAGGAAGTAGTTCGTCCAGTTGGCGACGAAGCTGAAGAACCCGACCAGCGCGATGACGGGCGTCGCCAGCGGCAGGGCCACGTGGCGGAAGACGCCGAACTCGGAGCAGCCGTCCATCCGGGCCGCGGCCAGCAGGTCCTTGGGCACGGCGGTGGTGAAGTAGATGTACGTCAGGTACACGCCGAAGGGGTAGAACGAGTACGGCAGGATGATCGACCACATCGTGCCGATCAGATGCACCGCGTTGATCTCCAGGAACAGCGGCACCACCAGCGTGGCGTTCGGCATCAGCATCACGACGAGGGTCGCGATCAGGAGCGTGTGCCGGCCGCGGAACTCGGTCATCGCCAGCGCGTAGCCGGCCGGGATGGCCAGGCAGAGCGTGATGACCAGGGAGATGGCGGCGTAGACGGCGGAGTTGCGCAGCCACAGCAGGATGGCGTCGTCCTGGAAGGCGGTGAGCGCGTGCCAGTTGGCCTTCAGCGCGTGCCAGGAGCCGAAGGACAGCGGGTTGTCGTGGACGAGTTGCTGGTCGGTCTTGGTCGCCGCGAGCAGCAGCCACACCACCGGCAGCACGAAGAACACCACGAACACGGTGAGGACCGAGCCCGCCAGCAGCCGGGAGGCCACGTTCCGCGGGGGCCGGCGGCGCTGCCGCGCTTCCCCGTGCCGGGTGCGGCTGGTCGCGTTCGCGCCCTGAGCGGTGGGAGGAGGAGTGGGTCGGGTCTTAGTCGGCATCGAAGAACCCCGATCGTGCGACGAAGACACCGGCGACCGACACACTGACGACCAGCAGCTCCACCGAGACCGCGGCGGCGCCGTTGATGTTGTTCATCTGGAAGGCGAAGTCGTACGTCAGCTGGTTGAGCGAGTAGTCGCGGCCGGCCACGCCGGTGCTGGCGAGGGAGAGCAGCTGCGGCTCGACGAAGAGCTGGGCGCCGCCCGCGAAGGCCAGGATCACCATGTACACGATCCACTTGCGGAGCATGGGGATCTGCACCCGCCAGGCGGTCTGCCAGCCGTTCGCGCCGTCGATGCGCGCGGCCTCCATGACGTCCTTGGGGATGTTGTTGAGCGCGCCGTACATGACGACGATCCAGCCGCCCGCGCCGGTCCAGAACGCGATGATCGTGAACAGCAGCGCCAGGTTTCCGGGGGCGATGACCTCGCCGAAGGTGTGGAAGCCCAGCGTCTCCAGCAGCGAGCTGACCGGGCTGACCGTCGGGTCGAGCATGAACAGCCACACCAGGACGCTCGCGGCGCCCGCGAGGGCTCCGGGGATGTAGTAGAGGAAGCGCAGCGCCTGACTGACCGGCCCGGAGGACAGCCGGTGCAGGAGCAGCGCCAGGACCACCACGAACACCACGAGCGACAGCAGCCAGAAGACCAGGTACATCGCCACGTGGCCGAGGGAGTCGACGAAGCGGAAGTCCTGCGCGGTGGTGACGAAGTTGGAGAAGCCGGTGAAGGCGCCTCCGGCGTTCGTGAACGCGAAGTAGATGGCGTAACAGGTGGGAAGGACGCCGAAGGCGATCAGCAGCAGTACGTAGCCGGCGACGAAGGCCATGCCGGCCCGGCTCTGCCGGGAGGTGCCGCGAGGGCGCCCCGGACAGAGCCGGCGGAGGAGTGGGTGACGGTCACTCGGAGACCTTGTATCCGTTGGACTTGGCGTACTTGACGATCGAGTCCTGCCAGGCGGGCAGCAGCGACTCGATGGTCTTGCCCTGCGTCAGGCCGGGCTTGACGGTGGCGGCCCAGATCGCCTCCTGGCTGAACTGGCCCGATCCCCAGTCGGACCACACCTGCGAGGCGGCGTCCTTGAGGGCCGTGAGGTCACTGGCGTAGTACCCGGAAGCGGCCTGCGCCTTCAGCCAGTTCTCGGCGGCGGGCGCGTACGCCGGGAAGCCGGGGGCCTTCTCGCCCTGGTAGGCGTTGTCGGTGGTGACCCACTTCAGGAAGTCGGTGGCCGCCTTGAGGTGGGTGGAGTGCTGGGACAGCAGCCAGGTGCCGCCGCCGACGTTGCCGGTGGACGGCGAGCTGTCACCCTGCCACTGGGGCATGGGCGCCACCGCGATCTGCTTGGCCGGGGTCTTGAGCCCGCTCTGGAAGACCGCGCCGCCGTACCAGGCCGGGCCGGGCATGAGCAGGATCTTGGGGCCCTTGTTCTTGGTGAAGTCGGTGCTGAAGACGCCGCTGATGGACATCGACTTGTTCTTGATCAGTACGTCCAGCAGCTTGGCCATCTTGGTGCAGGCCTCGCTGGTGGTGTTGACCGAGACGGCCTTGGGGCCGGTGATGTGGTTGGCGCCGCACTTGCTCGCCCACAGGTAGATCTCAGGAGTGAAGGAGTCGCCCGCGTCGCCCACGAGGTAGCCGGGGTGCTCCTTGGCGACCTTCTCGCCCAGCGCCTGGTACTCCTCCCAGGTCGTGGGGACGGTGTAGCCGAACTTCTTCAGCAGCGGCGCGTTGTACCAGAGCACCGTCTGGGAGAGGTCGTTGCGCAGGCAGTACAGGGTGCCGTTGACCGTGCAGACGTCGTTGGCGCCCTTGGCGAATCCGTCGAGGGTCGCCTGCGGGATCAGGCCCTTGTTGAGCGGCGCAGCGAAGTTCGCGTCGACGGCCCAGCTCGCCTCGTTGTTCTGGGAGCTGAAGACGACGTCCGGCCAGCCCTTGCCCGTGCGGTTGAACAACTGGACCTTCGTCTGGAGGTAGTTGGACCCGTTGGCGTCGCCGTCGTAGCTGACGATGTGCAGCTTCACGCTCGGGTGCGACGCCTGGTACTGCTTCGCGGCGGCCATACGGGTCGCGTCCACCCACACGGTCAACGCCCCGTCGCTCTGGGCGGCCTGAGTGAATCCGTCCTTGGCCGTGCCGCCCGAACCGCCGCTCCCGCCGCAGGCGGTCACGGTGAGCAGCACGGTGGCGGCACAGCCGGCCAGCAGTGCGGCACGTCTCCTGCTGGTCCCTGTCTCCCGGGTGACGGAAGGCTTGTAGACGGACATGTGCGACTCCACTCGTTTTGCGTGAGGCTGACGGCTCTGTCATTGCCGCTGCGGAAGAAATTAGCCGCCATATCGAAGGAGGCGTCAAGGGGTGTGTACGGCTTTTTTGGAGTCCAGTAGAGGAATCGGAGCGACTCCCTGGGCGGCCTTAACTGGGCAAAAGCTCATTAACGCGGCCAAGTTGCCCAGGAGTTCGTGATCAAGTTCGAAAGAATGAGTACGACTTATACTGGGCCGAGGTACGATGAGCGCGGCTTCAAACCTGATCACTCACCCTCGCCGCAGTCACCGGAGGCAGGACACATGAACGAGACGCCCGCCGTGCCAGCAGTGGTGAACGGCGCGGACGAGCGACGCGATTACCGGCCCGGATACGAGGTCGTGGCCGAGCGGATCCTCGAGTTCATCGCGGAGTCGCGCCTGGTCCCCGGCGACCGGATGCCCACGGAGATCGACCTGGCCCAGCAGCTGGACACCAGTCGAGCGGTGGTCCGGGAAGCGGTGAAGATCCTCTCGGCGCTCGGCCGGGTCCGGGCGCACAAGGGCCGCGGTCTGTTCGTCGCGGACGACGAAGGCATGCTGATCACCAGCCGCTGGGGCGGTTTCTTCCGGCCCGTGGACCTCGATCACGTGCTCATGCTGTTCGAGTTCCGCCGTGTCCAGGAGACGGCCGCCGCCAGACTCGCGGCCACCCGAGCCACGCCGGCCGAACTGCGCGCCATCGAGGTCGCGATGCAGCAGTGCCGGCACGGGTACGTCAACGGTGAGGTCGACGTCTTCAACCAGGGCGACGACGACTTCCACGCGGCGCTGGCCGCGGCCTCCCACAACACCTTCCTCGGCAGCGCGGTGCGTGACGCCCGCCGGCTCCAGCGCCAGTCCAGCGCGATCGGCATCCACGACAGCTTCAACGAGGGGACCGCGGCCGCGGTGGAGGAGCACGAGGCGATCTACCGGGCCATCCGCGACGGCCGCCCGGACGAGGCCGCGGAGGCCACCGCCGTCCACCTCGACCGGACGCTGGAGGACTACCGGCGGGAGATCCAGCGGCGCCTGTTCGGCTGACCGCGGACCGGCACCTGCCCGGGCCGGAGGGGTGCCCGGCGGCCGGTGAGCGGACTGCTCATGAACGCGGCGCCAGCCATCGGTCGATGACGCCCGCGAGTGCGTCCTGGCCGGTGAACAGGTGTCCGTCCATGCCGACGGCCCGCGCCGCGCGGACGTTCTCCTCACGGTCGTCGACGAAGAGGAAGTCGGCGGGGGTCGCCCGCAGGGCGAGGACGCAGTGCAGGTAGGCGGCCGGGCCGGGCTTGGCCGCACCGGTCTTCCCGGAGAAGGCGACGTGGTCGAGGTCGCGCAGCCAGGGCTGGGTGGCGAGGAAGGCGTCCGCGTGGTCCGCCGGGATGTTGGACAGCAGGGCGACCCGGGCGCGGTGCCGCAGGTTCCTCACGTAGGTGACCATGCCGTCGTCGACGCGGGACCAGCTGTCGATGTCGGTGAGCCGCAGCTCCTCGATCGTGGCGGCGTCGGCGGGGCGGGACAGGGCGTGCAGTACGTCGGTCCAGTGACGCGGACGCGGTGCGCAGGCCGGCGTCGTAGGGCGGGCGGTGGGTCCAGTAGGCCGTGGCGAAGGCGTCGGGGGAGGCGTGGCAGCGGGCGGCCATCTTCTCCAGGGCGCCCGGGCGCTGGTGGCGGGCTATGACCCCGAAGAGGTCGAAGAGCACGATGCGGTGGCGGTCGGCGGACATGAGGCTCCGTGGCGTCGGCGTTCCGGGGGCGTACCGTGCAGGTGGGCGGCTGGTTGTCGGGAGGGGGCGTCGGAGGCCGTCCCGTGCAGGTCGGTGGCTGTCGGCACGGTTGTCAGGGGCCGTGCCGACAACCGGTCAGTGGGTGCCGGACACCATCTCGGGCCGGCCGGCGCGGTCGGGTCCGGTGCGCAGGACGCCGGCGGCCACGGCGGTGGTGGCGCACAGCAAGGTGAGCAGGAGGAAGGTGTGGTTGAGGGCGAGAAGGTGGGTGAGCCAGCCGATGACGGCGGGGCCGGCGAGCATGCCGAGGTAGCCGAGTCCGGCGACGCGTGAGACGTTGGCGCCGGCGGCCGCGGGGTCGGCGTGTCCGGCGGCGCTGAACAGCTGCGGGACACAGCCCGACAGGCCCAGGCCGAACAGGGCCCAGCCGGTGAAGGCGGCCCACAGCCACGGGCCGAGGGCCACCAGGGTGATGCCGGCGGCGGCCATGACCGCGCCGTGGCGCAGGATCGCCAGGGAACCGAACCGGGTCGCGAGGCGGTCGGTGAGCAGCCGGCCGACGGTCATGGCCGCGGCGAAGGTGCCGTAGGCGAAGGCGGCCGTGCCGGCGGACGCGCCCAGGACGTCCCTGAGGTGCAGGGCGCTCCAGTCGTTGGCGGCGCCCTCGCACAGCATGACCATGAGGGCGAGGGCGGCCAGCAGCCAGACCCGGCCCGTGGTGCCGCTGCCCTCGGCGGGCGCCTCGGCGGGAGCGGGGGCGGCTGCGGGCAGGAGGGCTCGTGCGGCCATGAGGGCGATCACGATGCCGACGGCTCCCGTGGCGGCCATGGCCGCGGCCGGGTGCAGACCCGCGGCCGCCGTGCCCGCTCCTGCGAGTGCGGCGAGGACGCCGCCGACGGAGAACGTGGCGTGGAAGCCGGACATGACGGGACGGCCGTACGCCTTCTCCACGTGCACGGCGTGGGCGTTCATGCTCACGTCCAGGCAGCCGTTGCAGAGCCCGAAGACCAGCAGCGCACCGCCCAGCGTCCACGGATCGTGGGCGAGACCGGGCAGGACCAGGGCCGCGCCGCACAGGACACCGCCGGCGGGCACCACGATGCGCGCGCCCAGCCGGTCGGTGAGGGGACCGGCCACCTGCATCCCGACGAAGGTCCCGAGCCCGAGCACCACCAGCAGCCCACCGAGCGTGGCGTGGCTGATGCCCACGCGCTCCTCGATCGCGGGGATCTGCACCACCCAGGTGCCCAGCAGGGTGCCGCACAGGACGAAGTAGACATAGGTGGCCGCGCGGGCGGCTCGGAGGGGACGGTCCATGCCGACACCGTAACGAACATTACCCATGTTTGAAAGCTCGGAAAATGAACAGATTGCTTGTTCGTTTCTCGATGGTGTTCAATCGCGGCATGAGCAACGCAGACCGGCACGGGCTGATCGCGAAGACCGTCAGGGACTCCGGCCGCGCCACCGTCCAGGAACTGGCCGAGCTGACCGGTGCCTCCGAGATGACCATCCGGCGTGACCTCGACACCCTCGCCGCCCAGGGCGTCCTCGAACGCGTCCGCGGCGCGCCCGCACCCTGCTGCTGCGCGGCGAGGAACCCCCCTTCGCCCTGCGCGCCCACGAGGCGGTCGCCGCCAAACAGCGCATCGCCGCCGAGATCTGCGCCCTCGTCGCCGACGGCGAGACCGTCGTCCTCGACAGCGGCACCACCTGCCTGGAGGCCGCCCGCCTGCTGCGCGAGCGGCCCGTCACCGTGATGCCCCTGTCCCTGCAGGCCATCCACCTGCTCGCCGAGACACCCGGACCCGCCACCCTCGTCGTGCCCGGCGGCCGGCCCCGTGCCGCCGAAGGGGCCCTCACCGGCCCCCTCACCCTCGCCTCCCTGGCCGCGCTGCGCTTCGACACCGCGATCATCGGCTGCTGCGGGCTGACCGCGGCCGACGGCCTGACCGCCTACGACCTCGATGACGCCGCCGTGAAAAAGGCGGCCATCACCTCAGCCCGCCGCGTCATCGCCGCCGCCGACGGCAGCAAACTCGGCCACACCGCCCACGCCCACGTCGGCCCCGCCACCGTCGTGCACACCCTCGTCACCGACCTCACCGCCCCCAGCGACGAAGTCACGGCGCTCGAGGACGGCGGCACGGTCGTCCGCACCGTCTGAGCCCGTGCCCTCGCCGTCGGCCCGCCGACGGCTCCCAGCCGGGTGACGGTGTCCCTCTGTTGTCCCGTCCCTGGTCAGACGTTGCGGCGGTACTGGCCGCCGACCTCGAAGAAGGCCTCGGTGATCTGCTGAAGCGAGCAGACGCGGGCGGCGTCCATGAGGACGGCGAAGACGTTGTCCCCGCTCACCGCCGCCTCCTTGAGGGCGGCCAGGGCGGCGTGGGCCGGCTCTTGATGGCGGGTCTGGAAGTCCCGGACCCGCTCCAGCTGGGACTGCTTCTCCTCCTCGGTGGCGCGGGCGAGTTCGACGACGGCGGGCTCGGCGGTGTCGGCGTGCGGGCTGCGGAAGGTGTTGACGCCGATCAGGGGCAGGGTGCCGTCGTGCTTGCGCTGCTCGTAGAGCATCGACTCGTCCTGGATGCGGCCGCGCTGGTAGCCGGTCTCCATGGCGCCGAGCACACCACCGCGTTCGCTGATCCGCTCGAACTCCTGCAGGACCGCCTCCTCCACCAGATCGGTGAGCTCGTCGATGACGAACGAGCCCTGCAGGGGGTTCTCGTTCATCGCCAGGCCCCACTCGCGGTTGATGATGAGCTGGATGGCCAGGGCGCGGCGCACGGAGTCCTCGGTGGGGGTGGTGACCGCCTCGTCGTAGGCGTTGGTGTGCAGGCTGTTGCAGTTGTCGTAGATCGCGATGAGCGCCTGGAGCGTGGTGCGGATGTCGTTGAAGTCCATCTCCTGGGCGTGCAGGGACCGGCCCGAGGTCTGGACGTGGTACTTCAGCTTCTGGGAGCGGTCGTTCGCGCCGTACTTCTCCTTCATCGCCACCGCCCAGATCCGGCGGGCGACCCGGCCGAGCACCGAGTACTCGGGATCCATGCCGTTGGAGAAGAAGAACGACAGGTTGGGGGCGAAGTCGTCGATGTGCATGCCCCGGGCGAGGTAGGCCTCGACGTAGGTGAAGCCGTTGGCCAGGGTGAAGGCGAGCTGGCTGATGGGGTTCGCGCCGGCCTCGGCGATGTGGTAGCCGGAGATGGACACCGAGTAGAAGTTGCGGACCTGGTGGGCGATGAACCACTCCTGGATGTCCGCCATCATCCGCAAGGAGAACTCGGTGGAGAACAGGCAGGTGTTCTGGCCCTGGTCCTCCTTGAGGATGTCGGCCTGCACGGTGCCGCGCACGGTGGCGAGCGCGTGGGCGCGCAGTCCGGCCGCCTCCTCGGGCGAGGGGTCCCGGCCCTCCGTGGTGCGGAACTTCTCGATCTGCTGGTCGATCGCGGTGTGCAGGAAGAACGCCAGGAGGGTCGGCGCGGGCCCGTTGATGGTCATGGAGACCGAGGTCGTCGGCGCGACGAGGTCGAAACCGTCGTAGAGCGCCTTCATGTCCTCCAAGGTGGCCACCGAGACACCGGAGGTGCCGACCTTGCCGTAGATGTCGGGGCGTTCGTCGGGGTCGCGGCCGTAGAGGGTGACGGAGTCGAAGGCGGTGGACAGCCGGGTGGCCGGCTGGCCCTCGGAGAGCATCCTGAAGCGGCGGTTGGTGCGGAACGGGTCACCCTCGCCGGCGAACATCCGGGCCGGGTCCTCGCCGTCGCGCTTGAAGGGGAACACCCCGGCCGTGAAGGGGAAACGGCCGGGCAGGTTCTCGGCGCGCCAGAAGCGCACCAGTTCACCGTGGTCGGTGAAGCGGGGCAGGGCGACGCGGGGGATCTTGTTGCCGGACAGGGACTCGCGGGTGAGCTTGGTGCGGATCTCCTTGTCGCGGATCGTCACGACCTGCTCGTCGCCGGAGTACGAGGCGACGACGGCGGGCCACCCGTCGATCTGTTCCCGGACGTCGAGCGGGAGCCGCCTGTGGGCGTCGTCGAGCAGCGCCTGGACGTTCCCGGCGTCCGAGCCCGCCGCGACGAGCTCGTCCTTGACCGCCGCCAGGCGCTGCACCCGCCGGGCCGCCTCGGCGAGCCGCGCGGTCTCCGCGTGGTACGCACGGACGGTGTCGGTGATCTCGGCGAGGTAGCGCACCCGGTCCGCGGGGACCACCTGCCGGATGCCCGAGGAGTGGCGCACGTCGACCGGTGCCAGCGCGCCCTCGGAAAGCGGCAGCCCCTTCTCGGCCAGGGCGGCCCGCAGATGCTGGTAGAGCGCGGTCACGCCGTCGTCGTTGAAGGTCGCCGCCGAGGTGCCGTACACCGGCATGTCCTCGGGCCGCATGCCGAACGCCTCGCGGTTGCGGACCAGTTGGCGGCCCACGTCGCGCAGCGCGTCCTTGGCGCCGCGCCGCTCGAACTTGTTGATCGCCACCACGTCGGCGAAGTCGAGCATGTCGATCTTCTCCAGCTGCGAGGCGGCGCCGAACTCCGGCGTCATCACGTACAGCGAGGTGTCGACGAACGGCACGATCGCCGCGTCGCCCTGACCGATGCCCGGCGTCTCGACGATCACCAGGTCGAACCCGGCGGCCTTCACGACGTCGATCACCTCGGACAGGTGCTCGGGCAGCTCGTGGCTGCCGCGGGTGGCCAGACTCCGGAAGAACACCCGGTCGCCGTCCAGGGAGTTCATCCGGATCCGGTCGCCGAGCAGGGCACCACCGCCGCGGCGGCGCGTCGGGTCGACCGCGATCACCGCGATCCGCAGCTTCTCCTGCTGGTCGACGCGGAACCGGCGCACCAGTTCGTCGGTCAGCGAGGACTTGCCCGAGCCGCCGGTGCCGGTGATGCCGAGCACCGGTACCACCCGGGCCGCGGCGGAACGCAGCCGCTCCAGGAATCCCGTGGGCAGTTTGCCGAGTTCGGCGCCGGTGATGGCGCGGGCGATCGCGAACCGGTCACCGGCGAGCACGGCGGCCGGATCGGCCGGCCCGCCGTCCCAGAGGTCGAAGTCGCAGTCCCGCACCACCGAGTTGACCATGCCGGCGAGGCCCAGCCGCTGCCCGTCCTCCGGGGAGAAGATGGTCACCCCGCTCCCGCGCAGCCGGGCGATCTCGTCGGGCACGATGACGCCGCCTCCGCCGCCCACCACCCGGATGTGCCCCGCTCCCCGGGAGCGCAGCGACTCGACCAGGTACTCGAAGTACTCGACGTGCCCGCCCTGGTAGGAGGAGACCGCCACGCCGTGTGCGTCCTCCTCCAGCGCCGCGTCCACGATCTCCCGCACCGACCGGTTGTGTCCGAGGTGGATCACCTCGGCGCCCTGGGACTGGAAGATGCGCCGCATGATGTTGATCGAGGCGTCGTGCCCGTCGAACAGAGCCGAGGCGGTGACCAGGCGGACGGGGTGCACGGGTCGATGCAGAGCGCTCATGGGGGCCTTCCCGGCAGGGCGTGGTGGTGCGGGACACAGAAGATACTAGGACGTCCTAGTAAATCAGTGGAAGTGGCTGCCGTCACACGTCGATGGGCAACGGCTGACCGGACATGCGAATGGTTGTACGCTCCCGGAGACGCCCTTGACCTGCACAAAGCGGGCAGGGAGCAGACGAATCGGGAGTTTCCGTGTTCCGAACCATGTTCAAATCCAAGATCCACCGCGCCACCGTCACCCAGGCCGACCTGCACTACGTGGGATCGGTGACCATCGACGCGGACCTGCTCGACGCCGCCGACCTGCTGCCCGGCGAGCTCGTCCACATCGTCGACATCACCAACGGTGCCCGCCTCGAGACGTACGTCATCGAGGGCGAGCGCGGCTCCGGGGTGATCGGCATCAACGGGGCAGCCGCCCATCTCGTCCATCCCGGCGATCTGGTGATCATCATCAGTTACGCTCAGGTGACCGACGCCGAGGCGCGGGCACTGGAACCCCGGGTCGTGCACGTGGACCACGACAACCGCATCGTGGCCCTGGGCGCGGATCCCTCGGAGCCGGTGCCGGGCTCGGACCAGGAGCGCAGCCCGCAGGCCGTACCGGCCTGAGGCACACACGGCCGACACCAGGAGCGTGCCCATGAGTGACGACATCGAGATCCGCGACGACCGGCCGGCCGGCCGCCTGGAGGCGATCGGCGGCGGCGAAGTCGTGGGCCACATCCAGTACTTCGTCCTCGAGGCACCGGCGCGCGCCCTGGTCCCCGTCCACACGATCGTGGAACCGGCCCACGAGGGGAAGGGCATCGCGGGCTCCCTGGCCCGCGAGCTCTACACCATCGCCGCGCGCGAGGGCGTGCCCGTGGCACCCCTGTGCCCGTACGTCGTCAAGTGGGCCGAACGCCACCCCGACGAGGCCCCGGCCGCCGACCCCGAGCTGCTGCGCGCGGCGAAGGAGTGGCTGAAGGCCCACCCGGAGGGTTTCTGATGCCGCCGTACGAGTGACTGGCCCGCCGCGGACCGGGTAGGCGGGGGAGAAGTCCAGAGCCGACGTTCCCCTGGCTGAGGACACGATGACGAACCCCGACCCCTACCGACCGGTCCACCGACCCGACCCGGCCCACCCCGACCCGGTCCCGAGCCCCGCAGCCCCGAACCGACCCCACCACCGGCGGGCCCGACGCCGGGCCTCCGCAGCCCCGAACCCTCACCGATCCACGGCCCGGAACCGGTCCCAACCCGGAACCCGGCCCACCGTTGAGCTGAGGGACGTGCACTTGATGACAGCGGGCAGACTCGACGCGGCAGGGCGGCGGGACGCGCGACCAGCCCCCCACGCCCCTGCAGGCGCACCGCAAACCGAGTCGGCCTCTTCCTCAGGCGTCGACCTCCGACCGGTCTCCGCCCCACAGCGTGTGGAACGAACCGTCCCGGTCCACCCTGCGATACGTGTGCGCCCCGAAGAAGTCCCGCTGGCCCTGCGTGAGCGCCGCAGGCAACCGCTCCGCGCGCAGCGCGTCGTAGTACGCGAGCGCCGCCGAGAAGCCCGGCGTCGGCACTCCCTGGCGCGTGGCCGCCACGATCACTTCGCGCCAGTCGTCCTGCGCGTCGGCGATCTCGCGGGCGAACGTCTCGTCGGACAGCAGGCTCGGCAGATCGGCCCGGGCGTCGTACGCGGCGCGGATACGGTCCAGGAACGCGGCCCGGATGATGCACCCGCCGCGCCAGATCGCGGAGACGGCACCGAGGTCGATGTCCCAGTCGTACTCCTCGCGCGCGGCCGCGATCTCGTGGAAGCCCTGCGTGTACGACACGATCTTCGAGGCGTACAGCGCCTGCTCGACCCGGTCGGCGAACGCGCCCGCCTCCGCCTCGCTCAGCGGCGTGGCCGAGGGCCCGGCGAGGCCGCGGGACGCCTCGCGCAGCGCCGCGTGCCCGGAGAGGGAGCGGGCGAAGACGCCTCGGCGATGCCGGACACCGGCACGCCCAGGTCGAGGGCGATCTGCACGGTCCAGCGGCCGGTGCCCTTCTGCTCGGCCTGGTCCACCACCACGTCCACGAAGGGCTTGCCGGTGGCCGCGTCCACGTGGGACAGCACCTCCGCGGTGATCTCGATCAGGTAGGAGTCGAGGCGGCCGGTGTTCCAGGTCCGGAAGATCTCCGCGATCTGCGCGGGCGAATAGCCGGCGACATCGCGCAGCAGCTGGTACGCCTCACCGATGAGCTGCATGTCGGCGTACTCGATGCCGTTGTGCACCATCTTCACGAAGTGCCCGGCGCCGTCGGCACCGACGTGCGTGACGCAGGGCGCGCCGTCCTTCGCCTTCGCGGAGATCTTCTCGAGCATCGGGCCGAGCGAGTCGTACGACTCCTTCGAGCCGCCGGGCATGATGCTGGGCCCGTTGAGCGCGCCCTCCTCGCCGCCGGAGATGCCGGTGCCGACGAAGTGGATGCCCTTCTCACGGAGTTCGCGCTCGCGGCGCCGGGTGTCGGCGAAGTGCGCGTTGCCACCGTCGATGATCATGTCGCCGGGCTCCAGGAGCGGGGCGAACTCCTGGATCACCGCGTCGGTCGGATCACCGGCCTTGACCATGATGACCAGCCTGCGCGGCCGCTCCAGGGCGGCGACGAACTCCTTGGCGGTCTCGGCGGCGATGAAGTCGCCCTCGCTGCCGTGCTCCTCGACGAGGGCGTGCGTACGGGACGCCGTCCGGTTGTGCACCGCGACCGTATAGCCGTTGCGGGCGAAGTTGCGGGCGAGGTTACTGCCCATGACCGCGAGGCCCGTGACGCCGATCTGCGCTGTAGTGCTCATACCGTCTGCTCCCAAAGATCCAGTGGATCGCGTAGGTCGTGTATCGGTTATGCCGGTGGTGCCGGTCGTGCTGGTTAGCAGCCTACGCAGATACGGATCGCGGGCCCTGTCCTGTTCAGCTGCGCAGTTTCCCGGACGGCGCGGAGTGCAGCCGTCGTAGAGCCGCCAACGTCCCTTTGCGGGAACGGTATTCGGCAAGAGGCGGCCGATTGCTGTCTTGTCATGGCCTGTTCGGGGCGCTTACTTTTGGCCCTTCTGACGTACGTCGTAGGGGGAGCTCCATGGCCGTACGCGGCCGGCACCGCCGGTATCAGCCGAACAGGATCAACCGCGCCTCGCTCACCGTGACGGCGGGCGGCGCCGGAATGGCGATCCCGCTCATCGGCGCCGGCACCGCGCAGGCCGCCGACGTGGACACCTGGAACAAGGTCGCCGCCTGCGAGTCGAGCAACAACTGGAGCATCAACACCGGCAACGGCTACTACGGCGGGCTGCAGTTCACCCGGTCCACCTGGGAGGCCTACGGCGGCACCCGGTACGCCCCGCGCGCCGATCTCGCCACCAAGGACCAGCAGATCGCCGTCGCGGAGAAGGTGCTGGACGGACAGGGGCCGGGCGCCTGGCCGGTGTGTTCGGTGCGGGCCGGGCTCACCCGGGGCGGGGACACCCCCGACATCCATCCGGCCGGGGGCACCAAGGCCGCCGTCCCGGACGTGCAGCCGCAGACCACGCCGCAGTCCAGGGCCGGTTCCGCCGAGATGTACACCGTGGTCCACGGCGACACCCTCTCCGGCATCGCCGGCCGGGAGGACGTCAAGGGCGGCTGGCGCGGGCTGTACGCCGCCAACCGGAAGACCATAGGCGCCGATCCGGACCTCATCCTGCCGGGGCAGCGGCTCAGCCTGCGCGGCAAGGCGGCCACGGTCACGACGCAGACGTCCACCAGCCCGGCCACCGAGAAGAAGAAGGCGAAGGACACCGAGGAGACCGGCCACCGGCTCGTCGCCCCGGTCGACGCCCCCACCGGCACCCCGTACCACAAGGCCGGTTCCGCCTGGTCGAAGGGCTATCACACCGGCGTCGACTTCGCCGTCCCCACGGGCACGTCCGTGAAGGCCGTCGCCGCCGGGCGGGTGGTCGCCTCCGGGTGGGCCGGGTCGTTCGGGTACCAGGTGGTGATCCGGCACTCCGACGGCCGCTACACCCAGTACGCCCATCTCTCCGCGATCTCGGTGAAGGCAGGGCAGAGCGTGAGCGCCGGACAGCGCATCGGGCGCTCCGGCTCCACGGGCAACAGCACGGGCCCGCATCTGCACTTCGAGGTGCGGACGGGGCCCGGCTTCGGTACCGATGTCGACCCGGTCGCCTATCTCCGGGCCGGAGGGGTCAGGGTCTGATCCCGGGACTCGGGATCAGGACCCCGCCCCTCAGGATTTGACCCTCATGCGGTGCCGGTCGAGGACCGGCATGGGGATGTAGGAGGCGCCGTAGAGCGGGCCGACGTAGAAGATCGGGCGCTCCTCGGTGTCCAGGGCGTCGGCGTCGTCCGGCTGCGGCGCCGGTACGAGGACGTCGACGTCCTCCAGGGCCGCCTCGGCGGTCGCGACGAGGACGTCCTCCCGTACCGCCGACCCGGCCGCCGACACCAGGACCTCTTCGCGGGTCTGACCGGGCTGACCGGGCAGGGACGCGAGCAGCTCCGCGGCCGAGGCGGGCACCTGCACCCGCAGCTCGTCCGCCTGCGGGTCCCGCGCCGGCTCCGGGTCCCCCGGCCTGGGCCGGCAGCCGCACCGGCTCCTGCGGTACCGACTCGGTGCGGGCGATCCGCTCCGACGTCAGCAGGATCAGGCCGCCCGCCGCCACCACACCGCAGCTCAGGGCGAGAGCGGTGCCCGTGGTGCCGTAGCGGAAGGTCTCGCCGAACATCGTGATGCCGACGACGGCCGCGACCACCGGGTTCACGACGGTCAGCGTGGCCAGCGGAGCCGCGAGGCCGGCGCCCCGGTAGGAGGCCTGGGAGAGCAGCATGCCGGCCGTGGCCAGGACCGCGATCACGGCGAGGGAGGGCACGTCGGCCACCGAGACGCCGCCGGTCCAGTCGACCGCGACGGTCTTGGTGAACACCGAGGACATGCCGAACGCGATACCCGACCCGGTGGCGAGCAGGATGCTGCGCACCGCCGGGTGTCGGTGGGCGGCCCGGCCCGCGATCATCAGGGCGACGACCGCGATGCCGGTGACCGTCGCGACGGCCACCCGCTGGGCGGTGTCCAGGGACTGCGCGTCGGACGCGCCGACCAGGGACAGCAGACCCGCGAGACCGACGGTCGCCATGATCGCGCCGCGCCACGCGGTCGCCCCGGCCTTGCGGCCGACGAACAGCGCGGCCATGGGCAGGGCGAAGACGATGGTCAGGGCGCCGAGCGGCTGGACCAGGCTGAGGGGGCCGAACGCCAGCGCCACCACGTGCAGCAGTCCGCCGAGGCCGTTCAGCGCGACCGCCGCCCACCAGCTGGGCCGGCGCAGCGGCGCGAACTGCTGCTCGGGGGAGGACACCGCGACCTGCTCCTGGACGATCGCCCCGCCCGCGTAGGCCACGGCGGAGACGAGCGACAGGACGACGGACAACGCGAGGGCGCTCATCAGCAGCTCCTCTGCGTGAAGCGGGGCTTTCGGCCCCGGCGCGGCGAACGGTCGGCTTCCATGTGCAACACGATGCCGTGGAATGCCATTCCCGTCGTCGTACCTGAGCACGCAATGGGTCCTACTGCCGATGGAGTACTACGGAGGGTCAGTCCTCCCCAGGGTGGGTGACACTGCCCTGCGCCCCCCTGATGCCGCCCCCTAAGGGCCTTGGTACTACTGCTCCTCGTGGACCTCGACGCCGATCTCGCCGCGCTCCGCCCGCTCGGCGGCTTCTTCCTACTACGCACGGGTGCGCCGCCGCGTTCAACGCTGCCGACGCTCGCACGGGCGTACGACATCGAAAAGTCGGATGTTTACGAAGAATCCGTGACTTTTCGTATCCGCAAGGTGGCCGATTCCCTTCAGGCGCCGGAGATGCGGATCGCCGCCTCGATCGCCCAGCAGGGCCTCGCCGCCCGCCTGTGGTCCGCGGCCCTCGGCTGCGCCGTGCTCTACGGCCAGGTCCCCGACCTCGACGCCCGGCTGCTGCGCTGGGACGCCGACGCCGGCGCCCCCGACGACCTGTGGCTCACCGAGGTGCACGCGCTGCCCGGCGGCGCGGCAACCCTCGCGGTGGTCGTCCTGGAAGGGCACCTGGAGCCGCTGGCGGCGGCACTGCGGGCCCGCCACCGCCTCGCCCCCGGCCTGCTGCGCGGCAACGCCGCCTCCGCGCTCGCCGGAGCCGCCCGGCAGCTGTCGGGCTGGGCCCGCGCGCACGGCCGTACCGAGGTGGCCGCCCGCACCCGCGCCCTGACCACGGAACTCCTCGCCCACCCCCTCCTCGCCGGCACCGGCACCCTGACCGGCACCGCCTTCCGGCGCCGCAGCTGCTGCCTCTACTACCGCGTCCCCGGCGGAGGCGTCTGCGGCGACTGTTGCTTCACACGACCCCCGCGCTCTTCCCCGCGCGCCGCATCTGGGTGACCATGAAGGGCAACCAGCCGCTGAGAACAGGGGGTTCCGGGTGCGAGTGGGCCTGCTGACCCGGGAGTACCCGCCGGACGTGTACGGCGGCGCGGGCGTCCATGTCGAGTTCCTCGCCCGGGAGTTGGCCGCCCTGGCCGACGTCGAGGTGCACTGCTGGGGCGAGGGCCGCGGCGTGGGCGTGGTGCGCCACCGCCCCTGGTCCGTGCTCGACACCGCCAACGACGCGCTGCGCACCTTCTCCGTGGACCTCGCGATGACCGCGGGCCTCGAAGGCCGCGAACTGGTGCACTCCCACACCTGGTACGCCAACCTCGCCGGCCACCTCGGCAAGCTCCTGTACGGCATCCCGCACGTGATGACCGCCCACTCCCTGGAGCCGCTGCGCCCCTGGAAGGCCGAGCAGCTCGGCGGTGGATACGCCCTGTCGAGCTGGGCCGAGCGCACCGCGATCGAGTCCGCCGACGCGGTGATCGCGGTCTCCGGCGCCATGCGCGAGGACATCCTCGCCTGCTACCCGGCCCTCGACCCGGCCCGGGTGCACATCGTGCACAACGGCATCGACACCACCCTCTACCGCCCCGACCACGGCACCGATGCCCTCACCCGCATCGGTCTCGACCCCGACCGGCCCTACGTGCTCTTCGTCGGCCGCATCACCCGACAGAAGGGCGTGCCCCATCTGCTCCGCGCGGTACGGGACATCGACCCCGCCGCCCAGGTCGTGCTGTGTGCAGGAGCGCCGGACACCCCGGAGATCGACCGTGAATTCCGGCAGCTGTACGAGGAGTTGAGCCGGGTCCGTGAGGGCGTGCACTGGATCCCGCAGATGCTGCCCCGCCCCGACGTGATCCAACTCCTCACCCACGCGGCCGTGTTCGTCTGCCCCTCGGTGTACGAACCGCTCGGCATCGTCAACCTCGAAGCCATGGCGTGCGGAACTCCCGTGGTGGCCTCGCGCATCGGCGGCATCCCGGAGGTCGTCGACGACGGCAAGACCGGGCTGCTCGTGCCGGTGGACGACGACTTCGAGCCAGCCCTCGCCCGCGCGCTGGACTCGGTCCTCGGTGATCCGGAGGGCGCCCGGCGGATGGGCGAGGCCGGACGTGAGCGCGCGGTGGGGGAGTTCGGCTGGGACGCGGTCGCCCGGCGGACGGTGCGGCTCTACGAGGAGATCCTCAAACAGGCGTAGTGCGCCCCGGGCAGGGGCAGGCATGGGTCACAACCAGGGTGAGGGGAGCGACCATGCGTCGTGGTGGACCTTCGGTGCTCGGGATCGTACTGGCGGGCGGAGAGGGCAAGCGCCTGATGCCCCTGACCGGTGACCGCGCGAAACCCGCGGTCACCTTCGGCGGAACGTATCGCCTGGTGGACTTCGTCCTGTCCAACCTCGTCAACGGAGACATCCTGCGCATCTGCGTGCTGACGCAGTACAAGTCGCACTCGCTCGACCGGCACATCACCACGACCTGGCGGATGTCCAGCCTGCTCGGCAACTACGTCACCCCCGTCCCGGCCCAGCAGCGGCTCGGCCCCCGCTGGTACCTGGGCAGCGCGGACGCGATCCTGCAGTCCCTCAACCTGATCTACGACGAACGGCCCGAGTACGTCGCGGTGTTCGGCGCCGACCACGTGTACCGCATGGACCCGCGCCAGATGCTCGCCCAGCACATCGAGGGCGGCGCGGGCGTGACGGTGGCCGGGATCCGCGTCCCGCGCTCGGAGTCCTCGCAGTTCGGGGTGATCACCCCCGGCTCGGACGGGCTCACGGTGGACCGCTTCCTGGAGAAGCCCGCCGACCCGCCCGGTCTCGCCGACGACCCGGAGTGCGTCTTCGCCTCCATGGGCAACTACATCTTCACCACCAAGGCCCTGATAGAGGCCCTCCAGCGGGACGCCGAGGACGAGCGCTCGGTGCACGACATGGGCGGCTCGATCCTGCCCCAGCTCACCGAGCGCGGCGAGGCCCAGCTGTACGACTTCAGCGCCAACCACGTCCCCGGCGAGACCAACCGGGACCGCGGCTACTGGCGGGACGTCGGCACCCTGGACGCGTACTACGACGCCCACATGGACCTCATCGCCGAGCGTCCCGCCTTCAACCTCTACAACCGGCAGTGGCCCATCTACACCCACTCCGGCCAGCTGTCCCCGGCCCGCTTCAACGCCGGCGGCATCGCCAGCGAGTCCATCATCAGCGCGGGCTGCCTGATCCGGGGGCAGGTCACCCGGTCGGTGCTGTCGCCCGGGGTGGTGGTCGACCCGGGGGCGGTCGTGCAGGGGTCGGTGCTGCACGACAACGTCAAGATCGGGCGGGGTGCGGTGGTGCGGGGCGCGGTCCTCGACAAGAACGTGGAGGTGCCACCGGGTGCCACGATCGGGGTGAATCCTGAGCGCGACGCCGAGCTCTACACGGTCTCCAAGGGCGGGGTGATCGCACTCGGGAAGGGCCAGCAGGTGTCCTGAGCTCCGCCTCCGATGCGCCAGTGAACCCTGGGGCGCGGAGGGCCGGACTTAATCTGCTGTTAACTGTGCGTAGCTTGATCGTACTTGACCGTAATCGCCCGGGGGCGGTTGACTGCTTGTGCACCCGTCGTCGACGCGAGGCAAGCCATTGACTTCAGATCTGCTCGCCCCTCTCGACCTGGCGTTCTGGAACATCGAGTCCGCCGAGCACCCCATGCACCTGGGTGCCCTCGGCGTCTTCTCGGCGCACTCGCCCACCGCGGGCGCCCACGCGGCCGACCTGCTCGCGGCCCGGGCGCCGCGGTGCCCGGCCTGCGGATGCGCATCCGGGACGTCTGGCAGCCGCTGGCCTTCGGAGGGGCGACGCGCGAACCCGCCCCCGACTTCGACCCCCTGGACCACGTCCGGCTGCACGCGCCCACCGCCGACTTCCACACCGACGCCGGCCGGCTCATGGAACGCCCGCTGGAACGCGGCCGGCCGCCGTGGGAGGCGCATGTCCTGCCGGGGGAGGACGGTGCCTCCTTCGCCGTGCTCTTCAAGTTCCACCACGCCCTGGCCGACGGTCTGCGCGCCCTGACGCTGGCCGCGGCGATCCTGGACCCGATGGACATGCCGGCCCGCACGCCGCGCCCCGAGCAGCCGTCGAAGGGCTTCTTCCCGGACGTGCGCAAGCTGCCCGGGCTGGTCCGCGGAGCCGTCTCCGACGTCGGCCGGGCTCTCGACATCGGAGCGTCCGTCGCGCTCTCCACGGTCGGCGTGCGCTCCTCGGCGGCCCTCACCGCCGAGCCGAGCGGCACCCGCCGTACGGCCGGGGTGGTCATCGACCTCGACGACGTGCACCGCGTCCGCAAGATACGGGGCGGCACCGTCAACGACGTCCTCATCGCCGTCGTCGCGGGTGCCCTGCGGCGCTGGCTCGACGAGCGGGGCGACGGCAGCGACGGCGTCGCGCCCCGCGCCCTCATCCCCGTCTCCAAGCGCCGCCCGCGCACCGCCCACCCACAGGGCAACCGCCTCTCCGGCTACCTCGTACGGCTCCCGGTCGACGACCCCGACCCGCTGGCCCGCCTGGACACCGTGCGCACCGCCATGGACCGCAAGAAGGACGCCGGACCCAACCGGGGCGCCGGTGCCGTCGCGCTCCTCGCCGACCACGTCCCCGCGCTCGGCCACCGGCTCGGCGGGCCTCTGGTCAGCCAGGCCGCCCGGCTCTGGTTCGACATCCTCGTCACCAGCGTGCCGCTGCCCAGCCTCGGCCTGAAGCTCGGCGGCAACCCGGTCACCCAGGTCTTCCCGTTCGCCCCGCTGGCCCGCGGCCAGTCCCTGGCGATCGCCGTCTCGACGTACCGCGGCCATGTCCACTACGGCCTGGTCGCCGACGCGGAGGCGGTGCCGGATCTGGACGTCCTGGCCCGGGCGCTCACCGCGGAGGTGGAGACGCTCATCACCGCCTGCGAGGCTTGACCCTCCCGATTTTTGGAGGACCGGCCCGGCGCTCCGTAGAATTCCCCGTTCGAAAGCGGACGCGGTCGGAGCGCCGCACGGGGCAGCAGGGAACGGCAGCGCGATGACGGTGACAGAGGACGGCTCGGCGATCACGGACGAGGCCGTGGACGAGGTCGTGTACGGCCCCGGGATCGACCCCGAGCGGCTGGCCGTCTGCCTCAGCGTGCTCGACGAGCTCGACAAGCTGGAGGTCGACCACCCGGACGCGATCGCCGTGCGCCGGGCCACCGCCGGGATCTACCGCACCGTCAAGCAGCGCCGCCGCCAGGAGCGCCGGGCCGCCAAGACCGCCCACGACAAGGCGGTCACCGAGGCCACCGCGACCGGCTCCGCCCAGCGCATCGACGACGAGACCGAGGGCATCCTGCCGTCGTCCGTCACCGAGGCCGGCAAGATCGCCGGGATACTCCAGCGCCCCCGCTCCTGCTACACCTGCAAGACCCGGTACGTGGAAGTCGACTACTTCTACCACCAGCTCTGTCCGGACTGCGCCGCGCTGAACCGCGCCAAGCGCGACGTCCGCGCCGACCTCACCGGCAAGCGCGCCCTGCTCACCGGCGGCCGCGCCAAGATCGGCATGTACATCGCGCTCAGGCTGCTGCGCGACGGCGCCCACACCACGATCACCACGCGCTTCCCCAAGGACGCCATCCGCCGCTTCAAGGCCATGGACGACTCCGGGGACTGGATGCACCGCCTGGAGGTCGTCGGCATCGACCTGCGCGACCCCGCCCAGGCTGTCGCCCTCGCCGACCAGGTCGCCGAGGCCGGTCCGCTCGACATCCTGGTCAACAACGCGACCCAGACCGTACGGCGCCTGCCCTCGGCGTACGCCGCCCTGGTCGAGGGCGAGAGCGCCCCGCTGCCCGCCGGTGAGCTGCCCGCCCACCACGTCATCGGCGCCTTCGGCTCCGGCGCCGTCGACGGCCTGGCCTCGCTGCCCGCCGGGATCTCCGGCATCGACGCCCAGCAGGTCGCCGACCTCGCGCTCGTCGCGGGCAACGCCAGCGTCGCCAAGCACCTCGACGGCACCGCCATCGACGCGGGCGGCCTCGTCCCCGACGTCGTCGACACCAACACCTGGGTGCAGACCATCGAGCAGATCTCCCCGGTGGAACTGCTCGAGACCCAGCTGTGCAACTACACGGCGCCGTTCATCCTGATCAGCAAGCTGCGCCCGAGCATGGCCGAGGCCGCGAAGAAGGCGGCGAGCGGCCGGGCCTACGTCGTGAACGTCTCCGCGATGGAGGGCGTCTTCGGCCGCGGCTACAAGGGCGCGGGCCACCCCAACACCAACGCCGCCAAGGCCGCCATGAACATGGTCACGCGGACCAGCGGCCAGGAGATGTTCCAGACCGACGGCATCCTGATGACGTCCGTCGACACCGGCTGGATCACCGACGAGCGCCCCCACTTCGACAAGCTGCGCCTCGCCGAGGAGGGCTTCCACGCCCCGCTCGACCTGGTGGACGGCGCGGCCCGGGTCTACGATCCGATCGTGCGCGGCGAACAGGGCGAGGACCTCTACGGCGTCTTCCTCAAGGACTACGCGCCCGGGAAGTGGTGACGCGCCGGCCGTGACGTGTCACGCGGCGCCCGACTGGGAACCCGGACCCTGGTGACTACCGCGCCAGGAGTGAGTCATGGCCAGTCCGCACAACATCGATCCGCGCGCTCTCGGTGACCCGCGCAACCACTACCCCACCGACGAGCAGTTCTACGCGAGCGACCGCCCGGCGCACCCCGTCCTCCCCGAGGACCGGCCCCGCGGCGGCGCCCACGACCCCTACAAACACCCCTGGACCTGGGGCACGATCGCGCTCGTCGCGTTCGTCGTGCTGATCGTCCTCATGGGGATCGCGCTCTTCCCGTAAGAGCCCGCTCAGGGCTGCGGCGGCGCGTACGACCGCAGCCGGTCGTGGACGGCGTACCCGCCCGGGTGCGCCGCCCGCACCCGCGTCCCGCCGTCCACCAGCAGATCCGCCCCGGTGATCCACTCGGCCGCGTCCGAGGCCAGCCACACGACGGCCCGCGCCACGTCCGCCGGCTCCCCGATCCGGCCGAGCGGCAGCCCCGCGGCGACCTCCGCCTCGCCCGGCTCCCACACGAAGCGGGCCATCTCGGTGCGGACGAGACCGGGCGAGACGGAGTTGACGCGGACGCGAGGGGCCAGCTCCCCGGCGAGCTGCCGGGTCAGATGGAGGAGGGCCGCCTTGCTGGTGCCGTAGGCGCCGATGTGCGGCCCGACGTGCGTGGCGCCCTCCGTGCAGACGTTGATCACCGAACCGCCGTGCTCCCGCATCCACGCCCGCCACGCGCACTGCACGAGCCGCAGCGGTGCCTCGACGTTCACGGTGAAAGCCGTCCGCCAGGCGTCCGGGTCGGCGTCCATCAGCGGGCCGTACGGCTGGTTGGTCGCCGCGTTGTTGACGACGACGTCGATCCGCCCGAACGCCCGCAGGGCGAGCGCGGTCACCTCCGACAGATGAGCGGGGTCGGCCACGCTGCCCGCCACCCCGACGCCGCCCAGCTCGGCCGCGGTCCGCCGGACGTCCGCCGCGTCCCGCGCGGTCACGCACACCAGCACCCCGGCGTCCGCCAGCTGCCGGGCGACCTCGCGCCCGATGCCACGCGTCCCACCGGTGACGACGGCGGCCTTCCCGGCCAGCCCGTACGACGACGTCATCGGCGTACCGTCTCATGACGGACCGTCAGATGACAGGGGAGCCGACGGACGTGTAGGCCGAACGGGTGAGCTCGTCGGCAGGGCATATCAGGGCAAATACCTGCATAAACGAGCCAATCAACACAGGGGACTTGTGATAGTTACCCCATGTTTTCAGCCCCATAGAGCGGACCCCTGCTCATTTGGTTAATCTGTAGCCGACGGACAGCAGTACGGGGTCCCACCCACACCCACGGTCCGTCCTGGGGCAAGCCGATCACCACGGCCTGTACTCACCAGAGTTACCGGCGCCACCGCGTCCGAACTGATTTGACTCAGACCCGAGCGGGCGTCCGGCGCCAGGCCGCATCCTGGCTGGTACGCCCCGAGGGTGACCCGACACATAAGGAGTGCGCGGTGACACCGGAGAAGACGAATCGCGAGCAACGCCCCAAGGAACGTCCGGAGCGCGCCGGCCGCAGGCCGGCCAGCTCGGCAGCCTCGACGTCTGGGCGCGGTCCGCCCCCATCCGCCTCGCGGGCTACGAAGAAGACCTGGCCGAGCCCCACATCCTGCCCAGCGTGGACTGACCCGGTCGGTCCCCTTCGCGATCGCCGTCGGCATGGGTGTGCGCCACGCACGCCCATGCCGATCCGCATGTGCACCCACACGAACGGGGTTGACCCGGCTCAGTCCAGCGGTGCCGTCCGCTGCCACGGATGCAGCTTCTCCAGCTGCTCCGCCGTCTCCAGCAGCACCGCCTCCGAGCCCGGGCGGCCGACCAGTTGCACGGCGGTGGGGGCGCCGGACGGCAGGGTGCCGAACGGGACCGCCATCGCGGGCCAGCCGGTGAGGTTCCACGGCGGGGTCAGGGGCGAGTAGTTGGTGTTGGCCAGGACGTTGCGCAGCCAGCCGCGCTCGTGCCAGGGCGCCGACGCGGGGGAGCGGCGGGCCAGCGCCGGGGTGAGCAGGATGTCGTACTCCTCGAAGAACGGCTCCAGACGGCGGCGCAGTTCCTCGCGGGCCTTGCCGGTGCCGACCGTCTTCACGAAACGGCGGCCGACCGCCGCGTGCACCCGGGTGCGGCGGGTCAGCAGGGAGGGGTCCAGGCCCTGGGCGTCCTCCGCCGTGCCCGCCGTCCAGTGGGCGAGCGAGGTGAAGCTCAGCGACATCGGGTACGACGGGTCGGCGCGGCGCACCTGGTGGCCGGCCTTCATGAGCGCCTCGGCGGCGTCCCGGGCGGCCGTCCTGTAGGGCGCGGTGATCGCGATGCCGGCGATCGGGCTGCGCAGGGAGACGGCCACCTTGCGCATCCCGGACTCGGCCGGTCGTACGAACTCGGCGTCCGCCAGGATGCCCAGCATCAGCCGCGCGTCCTCCACCGTCGTCGCCAGCGGGCCGTTCTCGGACATGCCGAACCAGTCGCCGTCGCTGACGCCCGCCGGGACCACGCCGTGACCCGGCTTGATGGTGACGAGGCCGCAGTTGGCCGCCGGGATGCGCAAGGAGCCCATGCCGTCGTTGCCGAGGGCGATCGGGACCAGTCCGGCGGCGACGGCGGCCGCGCTGCCGCCGGAGGAGCCGCCCGCCGTGCGCGAGGTGTCCCACGGGTTGCGGGCGGTGCCGTGGACGCCCTCGGTCGTACCGAAGACGCACAGCTCGGGCACGTTGGTCAGGCCCACGACCACCGCGCCGGCGGCACGCAGCCGGGCGACCGTCACATGGTCCTTCGCCGACGGCGTGTCGGGCGTGGCCGCCGAGCCGACGCGCTTGGACTCGCCCCGCACCGCGAGATTGTCCTTGACGGCCACCGGCACCCCGGCGAGGGGCAGTTCGGCCAGGTCGCACGGGCCCCCACCTCGTCGCCTCGGCGAGCGCCGCCTCGGCCCGTACCGTGCGGAAGGCGCCGACGCGGCCGTCGAGCCGCTCGATCCGGGCGAGGTGCTCGGCCACCACCTCGCGGGGCGTGGCCCGCTTCTCCCGCACGGCGGCGGCGATCTCGGCGGCGGTCCGGCCGGTCCAGCTGGTCACGGTCTCTCCTCGTACTGGCGAGTATGTAGGGAGAACTGTGCCCCGGCTCGGTCGCGGAGTCGAGAGGGCGACGCTGTCCGACGCCGACCCGCCCTCCGGGTCTGGCGTCAGGCCTCGCGGGCCGCTCCCGTGCTGCCCCGTTCGATCAGTCGCGGCACCGGAACGCGTACGGTCCGTGCCGGTCCGCCGTCCAGGAGCGCGGTCAGTTCCCTGGCCGCCGTGCGTCCGAACTCGACGCTGTCCCGGGACAGTGCGGACAGCCACGGCTTGACCATGCGGCACAGGGCCGAGTCCTCCCACGAGACCACGGACACGTCCGCCGGCACCGACCGGCCCAGCTCGGTCGCGGCGGCGGCGCCGGCGACAGCCATCACGTCGTTGTCGTAGATCAGCGCGGTCGGCGGGTCGGCGGACTCCAGGACCCGGCGGGTGACGGCCGCGCCCTCGGCGTCGGAGTAGTCGGTGGTCACCGACCGCACCCCGGTGAGGCCGCGCCGCTCGGCCTCGGCGCGCAGGGTGCGGATGCGGCGCTCGGTGTGGGCGAGGCCGGGCAGGCCCGCGATGTGCACGATCCGGCGGTGGCCGAGGGCGTAGAGGCCGTCCACCACCGAGGCCATCGCGCCCGCGTCGTCCGCCCACACCGTCGACAGTCCGGGGTGGCGTTCGTCGGGCGCGCGCCGATCACCACGGCGGGCAGGCCGAGTTCGTCCAGGAGATGGGGACGCGGGTCGGCGGTGCGCGGGTCGACCACCAGCACGCCGTCCACCCGGTGCTCGGCCCACCAGCGCCGGTAGACCGCGCACTCGTCGGCGACGTCCTCCACCACCTGGAAGAGCAGCCCGAGATGACGTTCCGCGAGCACCTCCTGGATGCCGGAGACGAGTTGGAGGAAGAACGAGTCCACGCCGAGGGTGTCCGCGGGGCGGGCCAGCACGAAACCGACCGTGGCCGCGCCCTCGCCGGACAGGGCGCGGGCCGCCGTGCTGGGCCGCCAGCCCAGTTCCTCGGCGACCTGCCGCACCCGGTCCCGGGTCTCCTCGGAGACCCCGGGCCGGCCGTTCAGGGCGAAGGAGACCGCGCTCTGGGAGACGCCGGCATGCCGCGCGATGTCCTTCATCGTGGGCCGACGGGCCGGTGAGCGCTTGCCTGACACCGTGCTTCCCCATTCCTGCGAAGGATTTCGCGCCAGCATGCACTAATACGGTTCAGCGCTCAAGAAGCTAAACCGCATTAGTCACTAATTCGATTAGCTCTGTGAGGGTTATTGACGGGCCCTCGGCGGGGCGTGCAGGGTCTGCGTCGTCGGCCGACCCACCGCACATCCGTCCACTCCGCCGCACCGACCCATTGCCCAAGGAGGCCGTTCGCCGTGCCCGTTTCCCGCAGAGCCCTGGTCGCCGCCGCCGTCTGTCTCGTCCTGCCGCTGAGCGCCTGCGGCTCCGGAGGCGACGACGGCGGCTCGACCGACGCCTCCGGCAAGGTCGAGGGCGACATCACCTTCCAGACCTGGAACCTCAGGGCCAATTTCAAGCCGTATTTCGAGGGCCTGATCGCCGACTTCGAGAAGAAGTACCCCGGCACCGAGGTCAAATGGGTCGACCAGCCCGCCGAGGGCTACGCCGACAAGATCAGCGCCGACGCCGCCGGCGGCACCCTGCCCGACGTCGTCAACGTCTCCCCGGACCTCGTCGCCCCGCTCGCCAAGGCCGGCCTCGCGCTCGACCTCGACAAGGCGGCCGGGCAGTACAGGAAGGAGTACCTGGAGGGGGCGTGGGCCAGCCATCGGATACCGGGCATGACCGGCACGTACGCCTTCCCCTGGTACCTCAACACCGGGCCGCTGTTCTACAACAAGTCCCTGTTCGAGAAGGCGGGCCTCGACCCCGACCAGCCGCCGAAGACGTACGACGAACTCTTCAGCGACGCCCTCCAGATCGCGAAGAACAGCGACGGAGAGGTCTCCACCCTCGCCAACGTGCCCACCATCGAGGACTTCGGCCGCTACGGCGTCCCGCTGATGAACCCCGCCGGCACCGCCTTCGCCTTCAACGACGCGAAGGGCGTCGAACTCCTGACGAAGTACAAGCAGTTGTACGACGCCAAGGCCCTCGACCCGCAGGCGCTGACCGCCACCCCCGAGTCGTCCGGCAAGAAGTTCCTCACCGAGGCCGTCGCCATGAACCCCGGCAGCGCCCTCGACCTCGGCAACTTCAAGAAGCAGGCGCCCAACCTGTACAAGAACATCGGCATCACCGACCAGATCACCAGCACCGGCCACGTCAACATGTACGTGATGGGCGTGATGGTGAACGCGCAGACCAAGAGGAAGCCGGCCGCGGTCGCCTTCGCGCACTACGTCACCGACGCCGCGCACCAGATGTCCTTCGCCAAGCAGGTCGCCATCTTCCCGAGCACCGCCGGCTCCCTGGACGACCCGTACTTCACCAAGGAGGACGGGACGGACGAGACACGGGTGCGGGTCGCCGCCGCCAAGTCGCTGAAGAGCGCGGTCAATTACACGCCGGTGCTGTTCAGCGAGCAGATGAAGACGGCGCTGCGCAACGAGGTCGCCAAGGCGCTCCAGGGCAAGGAGAGCCCGAAGGAAGCTCTTGACAACGCTGTCAAGGCCTGCGACACGCTGCTCCGGCAGCAGGGCTAGTCATGCTGATGCCGTCGACCGGGCCCCGGACACGTACCGTGCGTGTCCGGCGCCAACTGCCCACCAGCCCTTGGCTCTTCGCCGCGCCCGGCCTGCTGGTCATTGGCGCGTTCATCCTGTACCCGTTCGCGTCGACCCTGGTGAACGCCTTCACCGACCGGCGCACCCTGATCCCGGGCGAGTTCGTCGGGCTCGCCAACTTCCGTGAGCTGCTGCACGACGACATGTTCTGGATCGGCCTGCGCAATAGTGCGGTGTACGTCCTCGGAGTCGTCCCCGCCCTCGTGGTCCTGCCGCTGCTGCTCGCCCTGCTCGTGCAGAAGAACATCCCCGGCATCACCTTCTTCCGGTCCGCCTTCTACACCCCGGTCGTCGCCTCGATCGTGGTGGTCGGCCTGATCTGGGTGTGGCTCCTCGACGAACGCGGCCTGATCAACGCGCTGTTGGAGACGATCGGGGTGGGCCGGGTCGGCTTTCTGAGCGACCAGTGGCTGCTCCTGATGAGCGCGATGGCCGTCACGGTCTGGAAGGGCCTCGGCTACTACATGATCATTTATCTGGCGGCGCTGGCGAACGTCCCGCGTGAACTGCACGAGGCCGCGGCCGTGGACGGGGCGGGTGCGGTACGGCGCTTCCTCACGGTGACCGTGCCGGCCGTCCGCTCGACCATGGCCCTGGTCGGGGCGCTGTCCTCGGTCGCCGCCTTCAAGGTGTTCTCCGAGGTGTACCTGATGGCGGGCCCGAGCGGCGGCCCGGCGGGTGAGGACACCACGCTCGTGATGCTCGTCCAGCGCACCGGCACCGGACTGACCGGCCGCGTCGGCTACGCCTCCGCCATCTCCGTCGTCGTCTTCGTCGTCACCGTCGCCCTGATGCTGCTCGTGCTGCGGGCGGACCGCAGGAGTGAGTCATGACCCGGGTGCGCACAGGGGAGTTGGTCCTCCGGTACGTGCTGCTGCTCGCCGTACTCGCCCTGACCGTGGGCCCGTTCCTGTGGCAGCTGTCGACCTCCCTGAAGGGGCCCACCGAGGACATCTACAGCTCCCCGCCGGCCTTCCTGCCCCACCACCCCACCCTGCACAACTACGAACGGGTCTCGGAAACCATCCCCGTCTGGGACTACGCGTTCAACTCGCTGAAGGTCGCCACCGCCAACGTCGTCACCAACTGCGTCGGCGCCGCCCTCGCCGGGTACGCCCTGGCCCGTCTGCGCTACCGGGGCCGCCGGGTCGCCACCCTCGCCTTCATCCTGGCGATGCTCGTGCCGGTGGAGGGCATCATCATCGCCCAGTTCACGACCATGCGGGAGCTCGGCCTGAACAACACCCTGATCGGGGTGGTCCTGCCGGGCTGCATCGGCGCGATGAACGTGCTGCTGATGCGCAACGCCTTCCTCAACCTGCCGTACGAGATCGAGGAGGCGGCCTACGTCGACGGCGCCAACGTGTGGCAGCGGTTCCTGCGGATCGCGGTCCCGTCCGTCAAGGGCACCCTGGCCGTCGTCGCGATCTTCGCCTTCATGGGTGCCTGGGACGACTTCCTGTGGCCGCTCATCGTGCTGAGCGACCCGTCCAAGTTCACGCTCACCATCGGCCTCAACTACCTGCACGGCACCTTCGCCAACGACGAACGCCTCGTCGCCGCGGGCACGGTCATCGCCGTGGCCCCGCTGATCGCCCTCTTCGCCTGTCTCCAGCGGTACTTCTTCCGCGGGGTGGGCGAGGGTGCGGTCAAGGGCTGAACCACCCCCTGGGCCACTTCCTGAGTCGCAAGGACACCGCATGCCTTCTGCCGTGCGCTTCGGCGTCAACTACACCCCCAGCGAAGGGTGGTTCCACCACTGGCTCGACTTCGACCTGGACTCCGTACGGGCCGACCTCGACTCGATCGCCGAGCTCGGCCTCGACCACATCCGGGTCTTCCCGCTGTGGCCGTACTTCCAGCCCAACCGCACCCTGATCCGTCCCGCCGCCGTCGACCAGCTGGTGCGGCTGGCCGACGCCGCCGCCGAACGCGGCCTGGACGTCAACGTCGACGGCCTGCAAGGGCACTTGAGCAGCTTCGACTTCCTGCCGGCGTGGACCAGGACCTGGCACCGGCGCAATCTGTTCACCGACCCGGACGTCATCGAGGGACAGGCGGCCTATCTGCGGACGCTCGCCGCCGCCCTGGCCGACCGGCCCAACTTCATCGGCATGACCCTCGGCAACGAGGTCAACCAGTTCTCGGCAGGCCCCCATCCCGACCCCGACCGGGCCACGTCCGACCAGATCGACGCCTGGCTGACGCGGCTGCTGGCCGCGTGCGAGGAGGGCGCGCCGGGCCGGCTGCATCTGCACGCCGAGTACGACGCCACCTGGTACCAGGACGACCAGCCCTTCACCCCGGCCCAGGCCGCCCGCCTCGGTGCGGTCACCGCAGTGCACTCCTGGGTGTTCAACGGCACCGCCCAGCGGCACGGCCGTACCGCCGTGCCGACCGAACACCACGCCGCCTACCTCGTCGAGCTGAGCAAGGCCTGGGCCGACGACCCGCACCGCCCCGTCTGGCTCCAGGAGGTCGGCGCCCCCGCGCCCCTGGTCCCGCCCGAGCACGCCGCCGCCTTCACCGAGGCGACCGTCGCGGGCGCCCTGGACTGCACCGGCCTGTGGGGCATCACCTGGTGGTGCTCGCACGACGTGTCAAGGGAACTGGCGGACTTCCCGTCGCTCGAATACGGTCTCGGCCTCCTCACCAACGACCGCCGGCCCAAGGACATCGCCCGCGTCCTGGCGAAGACGGCGCGCGAGCACACCTACGCCCCGGCCCCGCGCACCACGGCCCTGGTCGTCCCCGCGCACCCGTCGAGGCGGTCGATGTGCGCCCCTGGCGGACCCGTCTACGACGCCTTCTTCCGGCTCGTCGCCGACGGGGCCCGACCCACCACCGTCCTCGACACCCACGCCGCCGACGCCGACCACCTCGCCGCCCGCGGCATCACCGAAACCGTCACGTCCGACCAGGTACTCCCCACCCCACAAGGAGGCACCCGCTCGTGAACCCCACCAGACGCACGGTCCTGCTCGCAGCGGCCGCGGCGACCGTACTGCCCTCGTCGCCCGCCACCGCGGCTCCGAGAGCGACGGCCGCACTCCAGCCGTACGCGTCCTACTGGTACCCGGACTCGCTGCCCTCCGGCAGTCCCGGCACCGGCATCACCTGGCGCAGCCTGAAGTCCTGGCGCGCCGCCGACGACCCCGACCTCGCCTTCAACGCCGCGTCCGTCCCGCTCGCCCCACGCTTCACGCCGACCCCGGCCAACCCGACCGCCCGCTCCGGGCAGGCCCGTATCCAGTCCCTGGTGTCCTTCGGGCCGACGTCGGGCAACCCCTCGCAGGGTGCGGCGACGGCCGACTACTACGCCTTCGGGCACTGGGCGTACGTCGACGAACTCGTCTTCTGGGGCGGCTCCTCCGGCGAAGGCCTGATCCTCGCGCCGAACGCGCCGATCGTGGACGCCGCGCACCGGCACGGCGTGCCCGTCCTCGGCAACATCTTCCTGCCGCCGGTCGCGTACGGCGGGCAGTTGCGGTGGACGCGGGATCTGGTGCAGAAGGACGCGGCCGGGCGGTATCCGCTGGCCGACCGGCTCGTGGCCGTCGCCGCGGCGTACGGCTTCGACGGGTGGTTCGTGAACGCCGAGACCGGCGGCGGGGACAGCGCGCTCGGGGCCGCCATGCTCGGCTTCGTGCGGGAGCTGAAGTCGCTTGCCGCCGCCCGGGGACAGCGGGTGACCTGGTACGACTCGATGACCGTGAACGGGTCGGTGAGCTGGCAGGGCGCCCTCAACAGCAGCAACCAGGCCTTCTTCGAGGCGGCCGACGACATGTTCGTGGACTTCCGGTGGACGGCGGGCAGCCTCGCCTCCTCGGGGACCCGCGCTGACCAACTGGGGCGCAGCCGTCACCAGTTGTGGGCGGGTGTGGACGTCGAGGCGAACGGCTGGAACAAGTCCGTGAACTGGGACGCGATCCTGCCGAGCGGGCGCGCCCACATCACCTCGCTCGGCCTGTACCGGCCCGAGTGGACCCGCAACCACCTGCCCGCGACCCGTACGCCCGAGGACTTCCACGCGGCCGACGACCGCTTCTGGAGCGGCCGTTCACTCGACCCGTCCCGGCCGGACACCACGGACTCCTGGCGGGCACCGGCCGTGTCCGTCGCCGACCGGTCCACGGTGACGGCGGTGCCCTTCGCGAGCGTGTTCAACACCGGGCACGGGCTGCGATGGTACGGGGAGGGCGCGGTCACCTCGGACAGGCCCTGGAACCACCTCGGCCTCCAGGACCGGCTGCCGTCGCGGCAGTGGGTGGTCCGCACGGAGGGGCGGCGGCCGGTGGTCGGCTTCGACTTCGCGGACGCGTGGCGCGGCGGGAGCAGTGTCCTGGTGGACGGTGAACTGGACGCGCCGACGGTGGTGGATGTGTATGCGACACGGTTGCCGATCGGTGCGGACACGGTGGTCGAGCTGACGCATCGGACCGACGCGGGCGCCGTGAACGTCGAGTTCGCGGTGGCGACGGGTGAGCCCGCGTCGGCCGGGTCGACGCCGCCGTACAGGTATCTGCCGGTGAACCCGGTCAACGGCGGTGCGGTCGCCGGCTGGCAGACGGCGACGGTACGGCTCACCGGCCTGACCGGGACGATCCACGCGCTCGGCGTGCGGCTGACCCCGACGGAGGGCGGCCCCGTGCGGTGGCGGTTGGGCGGCATCGCCGTCAGGGACACGGTCGAGACCCCCGCGCCTCCGACCGGCCTCCGCGTCACCGCCGCGTCCGGCGGCGACCTCCGCCTCGCCTGGAACCGCGCCCCCGGCGCCGTACGCCACCACACGCTGCACCGCGTCCTCCCCGACGGCACCCGGCGCTTCCTCGGCGGCACCTGCCAGAACGCCTACTTCGTCGGCGGCCTCCAGCCCGAACAGGGCGAGCGGGCGGCGCGGTTCGAACTGCGGGCCGTGGGGGAGCTGTACACGTCGTCGGCGCCCGTCTCCGTCACCCACACCTGGTAACCCACCACCCTCACCCTGGAGTGCCCCATGCATGACGACCGCCGTCTGGTCGAGGCCCGGCTCAAGCGGGTCCTCGACGAGCGCGTCCGCCCCGCCGTGTACCCCGAGTCCGTGCCGCTGGAGGTGGCGGTCTGGCACGCCCCCGGCGAGCCGGTGCCGGTCGCCGAAGGGCTGGCGGCCGAGCCCGTACCGATCGAGGTCGCGCCCGCTGGGGCGCCCCCTGGGGCACCAGCTGGTTCCGGGTCACCGGGACGGTCCCCGAAGCGTGGGCCGGGAAGACCGTCGAGGCCCTCCTCGACCTCGGCTTCGACGAGAACATGCCCGGCTTCCAGTGCGAGGGCCTGGTCTACCGGCCCGACGGCACCCCGGTGAAGGGCCTCAACCCGCGCAACCAGTGGGTCAGGATCGGTGCGCCCGTCGAGGGCGGCGAGGAGGTGCGGCTGCACGTCGAGGCCGCCTCCAACCCCGTCATCCTCGACTACCACCCCTTCCTGCCCACGCGGTTGGGCGACAAGGAGACCGCGGGCAGCGAGCCCCAGTACACGCTCACCCGCATGGATCTCGCCGTCTTCGACGAGACCGTGTGGCAGCTCGTCCTCGACCTGGAGGTGCTCGGCGAGCTGATGCACGAGCTGCCGGTGGACTCGGCGCGCCGCTGGGACATCGTGCGGGCGGTGGACCGGGCCCTGGACGCCGTCGACCTCCAGGACGTGAACGGCAGCGCCGCACAGGCGCGGGTACGCCTGGAGACCGTCCTGTCCGAGCCCGCCGTGCCGTCCGCCCACCGCATCAGCGCCGTCGGCCACGCGCACATCGACTCGGCGTGGCTGTGGCCGCTGCGCGAGACGGTCCGCAAGGTGGCCCGTACGACCTCCAACATGACCGCTCTGCTGGAGGACGAGCCGGAGTTCGTGTTCGCCATGTCGCAGGCCCAGCAGTGGGCGTGGGTCCGCGACCACCGGCCCGAGGTGTGGGCGCGGGTGAAGAAGGCGGTGGCGGACGGGCGGTTCGTGCCCGCCGGGGGCATGTGGGTGGAGTCGGACACCAACATGCCGGGCTCGGAGGCGATGGCCCGCCAGTTCGTGCACGGCAAGCGGTTCTTCCTCGACGAGTTCGGCATCGAGAACGACGAGGCCTGGCTGCCGGACACCTTCGGCTTCGCGGCGGGCCTGCCGCAGATCATCAAGGCGGCGGGCTCCAAGTGGCTGCTGACCCAGAAGATCTCCTGGTCCCAGACCAACAAGTTCCCGCACCACACGTTCCGTTGGGAGGGCATCGACGGCACCCGGATCTTCACGCACTTCCCGCCCGTCGACACCTACAACTGCTCCATGAAGGGCAGCGAGATCGCCCACGCGGCCCGCAACTTCAAGGACAAGGGCCTCGCCCGGCACTCCCTCGCGCCGACCGGCTGGGGCGACGGGGGCGGTGGCACGACCCGCGAGATGATCGCCAAGGCGGCCCGGCTGCGCGACCTGGAAGGCTCGGCGACCGTCGTGTGGGAGACCCCGGCGGAGTTCTTCGAGAAGGCCGAGGCCGAGTACCCGGAACCGCCTGTGTGGGTAGGGGAATTGTACCTAGAACTGCACCGCGCCACCCTCACCAGCCAGGCCAGGACCAAGCAGGGCAACCGGCGCAGCGAGCACCTCCTGCGGGAGGCCGAACTGTGGGCGGCGACCGCATCCGTGCGGGCCGGATTCCCCTACCCCTACGAGGAGTTGGACCGCATCTGGAAGACCGTCCTGCTCCACCAGTTCCACGACATCCTGCCCGGTTCGTCCATCGCATGGGTGCACCGCGAGGCGCGGAAGACGTACGAGCGGATCGCCGGGGAACTGAACGCGATCGTCGACGCCGCCCAGCGGGCCCTGGCGGGGGACGGGGACCGGGAGCTGGTCTTCAACCCCACCCCGCACACCCGTGCCGGCATCCCGGCGGGCGGCGCCGGCACCCCGGCCGCCGAAGGCCGCACCCGGATCACCCCGCGCCCCGCCGGAGGTCACCTCCTCGACAACGGCCTCCTGCGCATCGAGATCGACGGCGACGGACTGGTCGTCTCGGTCCACGACATCGAGGCCGACCGCGAGACGATCGCCCCGGGCACCGCCGCCAACCTCCTCCAGCTCCACCCCGACTTCCCGAACATGTGGGACGCCTGGGACGTCGACGAGTTCTACCGCCACACGGTCACCGATCTGACGACCGCGGACGAGGTCGTCGCCGACGGCGAGACCGGCGTGCGGATCGTCCGCACCTTCGGCTCCTCCCGCGTCACCCAACTGCTGTCCCTCGCACCGGGGGAGCGGCGGCTGCTCCTTGACACGGAGGTCGACTGGCACGAGACGGAGAAGTTCCTGAAGCTGGCCTTCCCGCTGGACGTGCACGCCGAACGGTACGCGTCCGAGACCCAGTTCGGGCACTTCCACCGCCCCACCCACACCAACACCAGCTGGAGGCGGCCAAGTTCGAGGCCTGCAACCACCGCTTCGTCCACCTGGAGGAACCGGGGTGGGGCGTCGCCGTCGCCAACGACTCGACGTACGGGCACGACGTGACCCGCACGGTACGGACGGACGGCGACGGCGGTACGACCACCACCGTCCGGGTCTCCCTGCTGCGCGCCCCGCGCTTCCCCGACCCCGAGACCGACCAGGGCGTCCACCGCTTCCGGCACGCCCTGATCCCCGGTGCGGGCATCGGCGACGCGGTCCGTGAGGGCTGGCGGATCAACTTGCCCGAACGGCGGCTCACCGGCGCCGGCGAGGTCACGCCGCTGGTCACGGTCGACCGGGACGCCGTCGTGATCACCGCGGTGAAGCTGGCCGACGACGGCAGCGGCGACGTGGTGATCCGCCTGCACGAGGCCCATGGAGGCCGGGCCAGGGCCACCCTGACGACCGGCTTCGAGGTCGCGGACGTGGTGACGACCGACCTGCTGGAGCGGCCGCTGACGGAGACCGTGGCCCGTGACGGCGACCGGGTGACCCTGCGACTGCGCCCCTTCCAACTGGTGACGCTGAGGTTCCGAAGGGCACAATCCCGTTCGTGACGATCACCGCGCGGGAACTCAACCGGGCCACCCTCGCCCGCCAGCTGCTCCTGCGCCGCGAGCCGCTGGGCGCCGCCGATGCCGTCCGGCGGCTCCTCGCCCTCCAGGCGCAGCAGCCGGCGTCACCGTATCTCGCGCTGTGGAACCGGCTCGACGGCTTCGACCCGGCCGAGCTGGACGCGGCCTTCGCCGACCGCACGCTCGTCAAGACGACCCTGCTGCGGATCACCCTGCACACCGTCCACCGCGACGACTACCGCACGGTCCGGGAGGCGATGCAGCCGACGCTGTACGCCTCCCGGCTCGGCTACCGCTTCGCCGCCGCGGGGCTCACCCCGGCGGACGCCGCCGAACTGGAGCCGGGGCTCCTGGAGTTCGCGGCCTCCCCACGCTCGAACGGCGACCTGGCGGGCTGGCTGGCGGAGCGGGTGGGAGAGGAGAAGAAGGACGGAGCGTGGTGGGGGCTGCGGTCGTACGTCCCGCTGGTGCACGTACCGACCGGCGGGCCATGGTCGTTCGAGTACTCCCCGTCGTACGTCGCCGCGCCCGAAGGCCGCTTCACCGGCGATCCCGAGGGAGCACTGTCCGACCTCGTCCTGCGTTACCTGGAAAGCTTCGGACCGGCGTCGGTGGCGGACATCGCGCAGTTCGCCATGGTCCAGCGGGCGCGTGTGCGGGCGGCATTGAAGGAACTGGGAGACACGCTGGAGGTGATCGCCGGCCCCGAGCGCGGAACGCTGTACGACGTCCGGGGCGGCCCGCGCCCACCCGCCGACACCGCCGCTCCACCCCGCCTCCTCCCCATGTGGGACAGCGTCCTGCTGGCGTACGACGACCGCAGCCGGGTGGTCCCGCCCGAGTACCGCAAGCTGGTGACCCGCGTGAACGGCGACGTCCTGCCGACGCTGCTCGTCGACGGGTACGTGGCCGGTGTCTGGCGTCCCGTGGAGGGCGGCATCGAGGCGACCGCCTTCCACGACCTCCCGGACGCGGCGTGGGACGCCCTGGCCGAGGAGGCGCGCGCCCTGCTCGCGTTCCTGGCGGACAGGGACCCGTGGGTCTACCGCCGCTACGCCCACTGGTGGACCAAGCTGCCCGCGGGACAGGCACGGGTGCTGCCCGGCTGACCGCTCCCGCGGCGTTGTCAGTGGCGATGCCTAGAGTGGCATCGATCTTGCGGATGTCGCATCGGGAGGGGGGCACGCATGGGTGCCAGCGGTTGGGAGTACGTCACCCCGTTCGAGGGGACCGTCGAGGAGTCCCTGAAGGCCCTGCACGCGCAGGTCTTCGAGGAGGAGTACGCAGACGACGACACGTACGGGAGCCTCGCGGAGCTCTGGGCGGACGAGGAGTTCATGGAGGAGGAGGGGACCCACACGATCCTGGACGTCGACCGGGTCGTCCACACGGCCACCACCCCCTCGGACCACGACGTCCAGGACCACGGAACCCTGCGCCCGCTCGCGCCGGACCGCGTCAGACACCACTTCGGCACCGAGCACCCCACTCCCGACCAGTTCCAGGAGGCGGTGACCCGGGCCTACGCGTCCCTCGACCAGGGGCCGGGCCCCGGCGGGACGCTCCTCGACGAGTGCCGTGTGCGGTGGACCGGCCTGTACGTCGTCCTGCACACCGGTGCGGAGCCGAGCCACCTGGGGGTGTTCGGCTTCTCCGGCGACTGAGCACACCGCCGAGTTCGGCGTGCCGGTCTTCTCGGCCGCCCTGCCGCCCGGGTTCGATCGCGCGCCACACGTTCCCGGAGGGACCCTTCTGGGCAGAAGATCTCGCCGACGAAGCGAACGAGAAGGGACACGCGGCATGACCGACTTCGAGGGTCTCAAGGCCCTGGTGACCGGTGGCGCCTCCGGCATCGGCCGGGCCACGGCGGAACTCCTGGCCGCGCGCGGCGCCCAGGTCGCCGTCCTCGACCTCGACCCGTCGTCCGTGACCAAGCCCCTGCTCGGATTCCGGGCCGACGTCACCGACGACGCCTCCGTCCGCGATGCGGTCGCCGCCGCCGTCGCCGAGTTCGGCGGCCTCGACGTCCTGGTCAACAACGCGGGGATCGGTGCCCAGGGCACCGTGGAGGACAACGACGACGCCGAATGGCACCGCGTCCTGGACGTCAACGTCGTCGGCATGGTCCGCACGGCCCGCGCCGCCCTCCCGCACCTGCGCCGGTCGTCGCACGCGGCGATCGTCAACACCTGCTCCATCGTCGCCACTGCGGGCCTCCCGCAGCGCGCCCTGTACAGCGCGACCAAGGGCGCGGTGTACTCGCTGACCCTCGCCATGGCCGCCGACCACGTCCGCGAGGGCATCCGCGTCAACTGCGTCAACCCCGGCACGGCGGACACCCCGTGGATCGGCCGCCTCCTCGGCCAAGCCCCGGACCCCGCCGCCGAACGCGCCGCGCTGGAGGCCCGCCAGCCCACCGGCCGCCTCGTCTCCGCCGACGAAGTCGCCGGTGCCATCGCCTACTTGGCGAGCCCCCTCTCCGGCGCCACCACCGGCACCTCCCTCGCCGTCGACGGCGGCATGCAGGGCCTGCGACTGCGACCGGCGGGCCGGTGAGACCCCCCGCAAGGGCTCGGCCTCGGAGGCGCCGGCCTGGGCAACCTCTTCTCGGAGGTCCCCGAGGAGCAGGCGCACGCGGCCGTGACCGCCGCCTGGGACCGCGGCATCCGCTACTACGACACCGCGCCCCACTACGGTCTCGGCCTGTCCGAACGCCGCCTCGGCGCGGCCCTGCGCGCGCACCCGCGCGACGCGTACCTGATCTCGACCAAGGTGGGCCGCCGCCTGGAGCCGTCGGCCGACCGCGGCGACGACCTGGCGCACGGCTTCGCCGTCCCCGCCACCCACCGCCGCGTCTGGGACTTCACCGAGGACGGCATCCGACGCACGCTGGACGCCTCCCTCGAACGCCTCGGCCTCGACCGCGTCGACCTCGTCTCTCTGCACGACCCCGACGACCACGCCGAACAGGCCTTCCGAGAGGGCTACCCGGCCCTGGAGAAGCTCCGCGCCGAGGGTGTCGTCGGCGCGATCGGCGCCGGCATGAACCAGGCCGGGATGCTCACCCGCTTCGTCCGTGACACGGACGTCGACGTGGTGCTGTGCGCGGGCCGCTACACCCTGCTCGATCAGAGCGCGGCCGCCGAACTGCTGCCCGCCGCGCTCGCGAAGGGCGTCTCCGTCGTCGTCGGCGGTGCCTTCAACTCCGGTCTGCTGGCGGACCCGAAGCCCGGGGCGACGTACGACTACACCCGGGTGCCCGAGGAGGTGCTGCGCCGTGCCCAGCGCATGAAGGAGGTCGCCGAGCGGCACGGCATCACCCTGCGTGCCGCCGCCCTGGCCTTCTGCGCCGCCCACCCCGCCGTCACGAGCGTCCTGATCGGTGCCCGTTCGGCGGCCGAAGTCCACGACGGCGCCGACCAGTTCGCGACCCCGGTACCGGAGGCCTTCTGGCAGGAGCTGCGGGAGACGGGACTGCTGACGGAGCCGTCCTGAGGATCGCCCTGCAGCGACGTATGACCGCCGCGGCTACGACCTCTGAGCCGCCCCGGCCAGCCGTGTCGGCGGCAGATACTCCCGCACATACGTCCGCTCCCAGCACGCGCCCGTCTCCCGCAGCTCGCGCCAACTCGTGTACCGGTAGCGGAAGAGGCGGGCGCGGACGTAGCGGGGCGGGCGTCGGGCGGGAACGGGGAGCGGCGGAGCAGCCTCAGGGTGTCGCGGTCGTTCTCCAGCAGTCGCTCCACGAAGGTGCCGAACCAGGACCCCGCGTACCCGGGCGACAGGGCCGCGAACCACATCAGCCAGTCCAGCCGCAGGTGGTAGGGGGCGAACTGGCGGGGCCAGCGCCGTGGGTCGCCGGGCTTGCCCTTGAACTCGTACTCCCGCCAGTCCGAGTCCTCCCGCGGCACGTCGTCGGACGTGCCCTCGACCACCACCTCGTAGCGGACGCGGCTGACGCTGCCGAACGCGCCGTAGGTGTTGACCAGATGGAGCGGGTCGAAGGAGCGGTTCATGACCTGGCGGCGGGAGACCATGTTCGCCACCGGGTGGTAGCTGAGGCAGACGAGCAGCGCGGCGACGGCCAGGACGACGATCTCGTACCAGAGCGGCGCGTCGGGCGTCGACGGGGCGTCGTAGGGGAACTCCACCGCGGACAGGGCCAGCACGATGGTGATCCAGTTCAGCCAGGAGAAGTTGCCGGACAGGACCAGCCACAGCTGGGTGACGATCATCAGCGTGGCGGCGGCCGTGGCCAGCGGCTGCGGGGTGAACAGGAGGACGGGGACGACGAGTTGGGTGACGTGGTTCGCGGCCACCTCGACCCGGTGCAGCGGACGCGGGAGATGGTGGAAGAACCAGCTCAGCGGGCCCGGCATCGGCTGGGTCTCGTGATGGTGGTCCAGGCACGTCAGCTTCCGCCAGCACGCGTCCCCGCGCATCTTGATCAGCCCCGCGCCGAACTCCACCCGGAACAGGATCCAGCGCAGCAGGAACAGCACCACGACCGGCGGCGCCACGTCGTCGTTGCCGAGGAAGACGGCCAGGAAGCCGACTTCGAGCAGCAGCGACTCCCAGCCGAACGCGTACCAGGTCTGGCCGACGTTGACGATCGACAGGTACAGCAGCCAGGGCAGCAGCCACAGCAGCATGCCCGCCCACAGCGGGAGCCGGGAGTCCAGGCCGGCGAGCAGCGCCGCCGACACCGCGCAGCCCGTCCACGCGCAGGCGGCGAAGAAGCGGTCCGAGTAGTGCAGATGGAACAGGCTCGGGGCCGCTCTGAAGGGCATCCGCTGGACGTAGCGGGGGATCGGCAGCAGGCCGCGTGAGCCGAGCAGCGCCCGGAACTGGAGGGCGGCGGTGAGGAACGCGACGAGATACACGCCGGCCAGAGCCCGCTGGAAGACCAGTCGGCTCAGCCAGTAGCCGGATGCGGTGAACCAGTCCACGGCCAGGTGCTCCTCCCTGCCATTGTCGCGCGGGAAGCCTAGGTCACTCTGCGTGTACCGCAGCTCCGCTTGCGTAACCCAAGTGAGTGAAGCAAACAATGGTGACGAACTGCCCGGCATGAGGCGGGAGACCACGGTGCGTACCTTCACCGGAACCTTCGTCACGTCCTGTGCGCTCTCGGCGGCGCTGATCGTCGCCGGCTGCGCAGGCGGCAACGACACGAGCGCGAGCACGAGCGGGGAACTCTTCCTCCAGCCCGTCGCGGCCCAAGGGCCCGACCCCTTCACCGCGTCCACGGCGACCGCGACGGCCACCCCCGCGCCCGTCACCCGAACGCAGCAACCCCAGCCATCCCGGCAGCCGGGCGTCCGCTCCGTCTCCGGCGCCACCCCCGGCCTCTACGGCGGCACCGCGCGCACCGGCAGCTGTGACGTGAACCGGCAGATCGCGCACCTGAGCGCCGACCCGGCCAAGGAGCGCGCCTTCGCGCAGGTGGCGGGCGTCGCACAGGCCTCGGTCCCGGCCTATCTGCGCTCCCTCACCTCGGTCGTGCTGCGCGCGGACACCCGTGTCACCGACCACGGCTACCGGGCCGGACGGGCCACCAGCTTCCCGGCCGTCCTGCAGTCCGGCACCGCCGTCCTCGTCGACAACCGGGGCGTACCGCGGGTCCGCTGCGCCTGCGGCAACCCGCTGACGCCCTCGGCGATGCCGAGCGGGAACCCCGGGACCAAGGGGCAGTCCTGGTCCGGCTACCGGCCCGACCGGGTGATCGTGGTGACCCCCGCACCGCAGGCCGCCACCCGCATCACGATCCTCGACGTCGTCCAGAACACCTGGATCGAGCGACGCTGCGGAGACGACGTACGCCATGACCACGTCGTACCCCGGCCGGAGCCGCTGACGTCGGCACCACCGCCGACGCCGACCTCCAGTCCCTGGACGACCGGGCCGAGTGCGAGCGCGCCGCCCTCCGCCGAGCAGCCCCTCACGCCCGACTGCGTCACCCAGACGGCCACCCCCACTCCTGGCACGCCCGTCGCCGCGTCCCCCGGCACGCCCGTCGCCGCTGCGCCCGGCACGCGGGACCCCGCCTGCCCCGCCGCCACCGTCACGGCGCCGCCCCCGACGACCGCGCCGCAGACCCAGACCGTCCCGCCC
>MWJO01000068.1 GCA_002027195.1 Streptomyces sp. GKU 895
GGGGGATTATTGAAAACGATTGTCATCATGCTACGGTCGGCGCACACTGCCTCTTGACCACCCCTTTACCCGGAGGGTTCCGTGCGCCTGCCCGCTCGCCGTCTGCTCCCCGTCACCGCCCTCACGGCGACGTCCGCACTGCTCACCGGCTGCTTCTCCGGGGCGGGCTCGCCGCCGACGGCGACGGAAAGCGGGTGCGCGTCGCGATGATGCAGCCGCCGCGCTCGGGGCTCTCCCCGTTGTCGGACGACGCGTTCAAGCTGTCCCGCTGGTCGACGGCCGAGACGCTGGTGAAGCTGGACGCCGATGGAGACGCCGAACCCGCGCTCGCCACCAAGTGGCGGCAGAACGGCCGCACTTGGACCTTCGAGATACGCGACGGCGTCACCTTCCACGACGGCAGCGCGCTCGACGCGAAGGCGGTCGTACGGTCGCTCACCGCCGCCGCCACCGCCTCTCCCAAGCCCCGCATCCTCGACGGCGTCGACCTGACCGTGCGGGCCCAGGACTCCGACACGGTCAGCGTCACCACGGCCGACGACGACCCCCTCGTCCCGCAGCGGCTCAGCTCGCCGCAGCTGTCGATCCTCGCGGCGAAGGCGTACCGCGGGAAGACCGTGAACCCCGTCGGCGCCGGCACCGGCGCCTTCGAACTCACCCAGGTCGACGGCACCTCCTCCGCCACCCTCGACCGCTACGACGGCTACTGGGGCGAGCGGGCCAAGTCCCCGGGGATCGACGTGAAGTTCGTCCCGGACGGCACCGCACGCGCCGCCGCCCTCAGAAGCGGCGAGGCCGACATCGTCGAGGCCGTCCCGGTCTCGCAGGCCGCGCTGCTGGACGAGGATCTCGTCACCGAGGTGCCGATGCCGCGCACCAACACCCTCTACCTCAACACCTCCGACGGCCCCTTCCGAAACGCCGGCCTGCGCGCCGCCGCCCGGGAGGCGATCGACGCCGGCTCGATCGTGCGGGGCGTGTACGAGGGGCGCGCCGATGTCGCCGAGGGGCTGCTGGGGCCCGCGCTGCCCTGGGCGGCCCAGCTGCGGTCGAAGGAGAAGCGGGCCGTCGCCCCGAAGGCGGGCGGGCAGTCCATCACCATCGGCACCTTCACCGACCGCGCCGAACTGCCCGAGGTCGCGGCCACCCTGCAACAGCAGCTCCAGAAGGCCGGGTTCAAGGTCGAGCTGGAGATCCGCGAGTACGCCACCATCGAAACCGACGCGCTCGCCGGGGAGTTCGACGCGTTCATCCTGTCCCGCGCCACCGTCCTCGACTCGGGCGACCCGGCCGCCTACCTCTACAGCGACTTCGCCTCCGACGGCTCCTTCAACATCTCCCAGCTCGCCGACGCCCGGGTGGACGCGGCGCTGCGGAAGGCCGCCGGGACCGGCACGGGTGAGGCCCGGCGGAAGGCGGTCATCGCCGCCGAGGCCGCCGTACTGGCCACCGACGCCGCGATCCCGATGCTCCACGAGCGGGTGATCCAGGGCGACGCCGCCGGGGTCGTCGGCGCCGCGCACGACCCGCGCGAGCGGGAGCTGGTCACCACGGAGACCTACGTCAAGTGAGAGCCGGGAAAGCCGGGCCCGGGCCCATGAGACCGCGGCAAGTGCGCGCCTGGACGCGGGCGTTTCCCAGCGCCGCCGGGGCGACCCGCGCCCTCGGGCTGCTCGCGGTGGTCGCCGCCGTGGGGCTCCTCCCCTGGCTCTCCGGCAAGGACCCCGCCCTCACCGTCCTGCGCGCCCGCTCCGCCGAGCAGGAGCCGACGAAGGAGGCGCTGGACGCCGTACGGCGGGATCTCGGGCTGGACGCCGGTCCCCTGTCGCTGCTGGGGAGGTGGGCGTCCGGGCTGGTGCGCGGGGACCTCGGTACGTCCTGGGTGTCGGGGACCGAGGTGCTGCCGTCGGTCGTGTCCGGGTTGCAGGTGTCGCTGGCGCTGATGGGGGCGGCCTTCGTGGTGGCCCTGGTGCTGGCCGGTGCGCTGGTCGGGCCGGTGCTGGTGCGGGGGCGGCGGTCGGCGGGTGCGTTCGCGGCGATGCTCGCGGCCGTGCCGGAGTTCCTGCTGGCCACCGTCGCGCTGCTGGTGTGCGGGGTGTGGCTGGGGTGGCTGCCGACGTCGGGGTGGCAGGGGCCTCGGTACATGGTGCTGCCGGCGCTCGCGCTCGGGGTGCCGGCGGGCGGGCTGCTGGGGCGGCTGGTCGCGGACGCGCTGCCGGGGGTGCTGGACGAACGGTGGGTGGAGCTGTGGCGGGGCGCCGGGGTGAGCCGGAGGCTGATCGCGGGGGCCGCGCTGAAGCGCGTCCTGCCGCCTCTGGTACCGCAGTTCGGGATGGTCGCCGTGGGGCTGACGGGTGGCGCGGTCGCCGTGGAGACCGTGTTCGCCGTGCCCGGTATCGGGCGTACGGCGCTCGGCGCGGCCAAGTCGCAGGATCTGCCGTTGCTCCAGGGGGCGGTGCTGGCGCTGTTGACGCTCGGGTTGGCCGTGGGCGCGCTGGCGGCCTTCACACGGCGTCGCCTGCTCGGCCCCGCCCTGCGTGACGCCTCCCTCGCCCTGCCTCCCGCCCGCCCGGTCCGTACACACCCCGCGATCCCGTTGACCCTGTTCACACTCCTCGCCGTGGCCATCGGCTGGGGGCTGCTGCGCGACCCGTACGCCGTCCACACCGCCGACCGGCTCACCGCGCCCTCCTGGTCCCATCCCCTCGGCACCGACGGCCTCGGCCGTGACGTCCTCGCCCGGCTCGGTCGACGCGGCCGCCCCCACCGTGGGCACGGCCGCCGCCGTCTGTCTGCTGAGCCTGCTGGCCGCCCTCGCGCTCGGCTTCCTCCCCGGCGTCGCCGCCGGCGCGGCCGACATCGCCAACGCCCTCCCGCCGGTCATCGTCGGCATCCTGGTGGCCGCGGCGGCGGGCCCCGGCACCGGCGGCGCGGCCCTCGCGGTCGCCCTAATCTCCTGGCCCCCGCTGGCCGCCCACGCGGCGGCGCTGGTCCAGGAGGTACGCGCGTCCTCGTTCCTGCTGGCCCAACGGGCCCTCGGCGCACCCCCGTGGTGGATCCTCACCCGGCACGTCCTGCCCTCGGTCGCCGCCCCCGTCGCCCGGCACGCCCTCCTCCGGCTGCCCGGCATCGCCCTCGCCCTGGCCTCGCTCGGCTTCCTGGGCCTGGGCGCCCAGCCGCCCGCCCCGGAGTGGGGCCTGCTCCTCGACGAGTCCCGCGCCTACGTCGAACGCGCCCCCTGGGCCGCCCTCGCCCCCGCGGTGGCGCTGGCCCTGCTGGCGGGGCTCGCGGTGTCAGGGGCGGCCTCCGCACAGGGGCGCCACGCACCGCGTACCAGCCCAAGAGGGAAGGTGACCCCCGTTGACCCCGTTGACCCCGTCGGCGTCTGAACCCGTGCTCTGCGTCCGCGATCTGCGGATCGCCTTCGACGGCGTCGAGGTGGTCCGCGGACTCTCCTTCGACGTCCACGCCGGTGAAGTCCTCGCCCTGGTCGGCGAGTCGGGCGCGGGCAAGTCCCTGACGGCGAGGGCGCTGCTCGGGATGCTGCCGTCCGATGCCGTACAAACAGGCACCGTGCGGCCGGACTTGTCGGCCGCCCGCGGCCGCCGTATCGCCCTCGTCCCCCAGGACGCCCTGTCCGCCCTCTCCCCCGTGCACCCGGTGGGCGACCAACTCGCCACCGCCGTACGGTCGGTGGCCCGCGTCTCCCGTGCGGAGGCCCGCGTCAGGGCGGTGGCGGCGCTCGACCGGGTGGGCATCCCGGACGCCGCGCGCCGGGCACGGTCGTATCCGCACGAGTTCTCCGGCGGCATGCGGCAGCGCGCGGTCGTCGCGATGGCCACGATCAACGAACCCGACATCCTGGTCGCCGACGAACCCACCACCGCGCTGGACGAGGAGCGCCGCGACCAGGTGCTGCGGCTGCTCACCGAGCAGCGCGAGGCCGTCGGCGCGGCACTCGTGCTGGTCACGCACGACCTGGAGGCGGTACGACGGCACGCGGACCGCGCGCTGGTCATGTACGCCGGCCGGATGACCGAACTCGGCCCGGTGCGGGACGTGTGGGGGCGCCCTCTCGCCCCCTACACGGCGGGGCTGCTGGCCTGCCTCCCGCACAGCTCGCGAGGTCGCCGCCTCCCCACCCTTCCCGGCCTGCCCCCGAGCCCGGAGGCACTGCCGCCGGGCTGCGCCTTCGCGCCCCGGTGCCCGCACGCCTCGGAGCGGTGCGGACGCGAGGAGCCGCGGCCGGAGCGGGTGGACGGCCGACTGGTCGCCTGTCACCACTGGGAGAAGGTATGACGAGCGTCCCGCTGCTCGACGTCCGTGAACTCGTCGTCCGGTACGGCACGATGACGGCCGTCGACCACGTCTCCTTCACCCTCGACACGGGCGAGACGCTCGCTCTCGAAGGCCCGTCCGGCTGCGGCAAGTCGTCGACGGCCATGGCCGTACTGCAACTGCGCCGCCCGGTCAGCGGCGAAGTCCGCTTCGAGGGCCGGGAGTTGACCGGCCTCAACGAACGCGAACTCCGCCCGCTCCGCCCCCGTATGCAGCCCGTCTTCCAGGACCCGTACGGCTCGCTGAGCCCCCGTCATCGCATCCGGGACGCGGTGGCCGAACCACTGCGTCTCCAGGGACTGCGCCCCACCGCCGCCCAGATCGCCGGACTCCTCGACCGCGTCGGCCTGGACCCGTCGTACGGCGACCGGCGTCCGCACGAGCTCTCCGGCGGCCAGTGCCAACGTGCCGGAATCGCCCGCGCGTTGGCCTCGAACCCACGGCTGCTGGTCCTGGACGAGCCGGTGTCGGCACTGGACCCCTCGGTCCGCGCCGGCATCCTGAACCTGCTGGCCGACCTCCGGGACGAGCTGGGCCTGGCCTACCTGTTCATCTGCCACGACCGGGCGGTCGTACGGCACTTCGCGGACCGGGTGATCGGGATGCGGGACGGGCGGATCACTTCCCGGTGATGCCCTCGATCACCTGGCGGAGCCCTTCGGTGAGCGCGTCGGCGTCGGGCGCGTTCTCGGGATCGAAGATCCACTGGGTGATGAGGCCCGTCATCAGGGTCGTGTAGAACCTGCCGAGGGTGTCGCGCGTCCCGTCCGGCACGTCCTCCTCCGGCACGCCCATGAACAGCGAGACGAGAGCCCGTTCGGCGTCCCGCTGCTGCTGCGCCAAGTGATCGCGCACGGCGGGCAGTTGATCCCCCATCGCCACGATCTCCACACTGAGGCGCCACATCGAACCGGGCCCCCGCATGGTGCCGATGATGTTCGACCACACCTCCCGGAACCGCTCGATCGAACCGGGCGACGCCACGATCCCCGCCGCGTCGCCGTCGAAGGCCTCGGAGAGGTCCCCGACCAGCGCCAGGTACGCCTCCGCGAGCAACGCGTCCTTCGAGCCGTAGTGGTAGCCGATCGAGGCCAGGTTGGTCCCCGACTCCTTGACGATGTCGCGCGCGGTGGTGCGCGCGAAGCCCTTGGCCAGCAGGCAGCGCTTGGCGCCTTCGAGCAGATCCTCACGGTGTCCCATGCGCCCACTCTATCTAGACAAGCGACTTATACAAGCGTCATAGACAGACGTTTAAGACGCGCGTATAGTCCCTGGCATGACGAACTCGACGCGCACCAACTCCCTGGCCGGACGCCGGGAATGGACCGCACTCGGCGTGCTGATGCTCCCGCTGCTGCTGGTCTCGATGGACGTCTCCGTCCTCTACTTCGCGATCCCGTCGATCAGCGCGGACCTGGAGCCCTCCGGCACCCAGCAGCTGTGGATCTTCGACATCTACGCGTTCGTGCTGGCCGGACTGCTGATGACGATGGGCGCGCTGGGCGACCGCATCGGCCACCGCCGGCTGCTGCTGATCGGCGCCACGGCCTTCGGCGCCGCCTCCCTGCTCGCGGCGTACGCGAACAGCGCCGAGACCCTGATCGCGGCCCGCGCGGTCCTCGGCATCGGCGGCGCGACCCTGATGCCGTCGACGATGGCGCTGCTGCGCACGATGTTCACCGACCCCGGCCAGCGCGCGAAGGCGATCGGCCTGTGGTCCGGCGTGATGACGGCCGGCATCGCGCTGGGCTCGGTGATGAGCGGGGTGCTGGTCGAGTACTTCTGGTGGGGCTCGGTCTTCCTGGTCAACCTGCCCGCCATGGCGCTGCTGCTGGTGCTCGGCCCGCTGCTGCTCCCGGAGTCCCGCAACCCGCGGGCCGGCCGCTTCGACTGGCTGAGCGTCCCCCTGTCCATGGCGGCCGTGCTCCCCGTGATCTACGGCCTGAAGGAGATCCCCTCCGAGGGCTGGAACGTCCGCTACGTCGTCTCGATCACCGTCGGTCTACTCTTCGGGGCCCTGTTCGTGCACCGCCAGCGCACCACGGTCTCCCCGATGATCGACCCGGCCCTGTTCCGCAACCGCGGCTTCGCCCCCTCCGTCGCCCTGAACCTCGTCTCGGCGTTCGGGATCATGGGGTCGGCGTACTTCACCACGCAGTACCTGCAGTCGGTGCTCGGCAAGAGCGCCCTGGAGGCGGCGCTGTGGGCGCTGCTGCCGTCGGTGCCGATCGGTGCGGCGGCGCCGGTGGCGACGAGCCTGGTCCAGAAGGGCGTGGCCCGCGCCCGCGTCGTCACCGCCGGCTTCGTGATCGCCGCGGCCGGGTTCGTGGTCCTGGCCTTCGCCGGTACGGACTCGCTGTGGCTGGTGCTGACCGCGTGCGCGGTGCTGGCGGTCGGCGGTGTCGTGGTGATGTCCCAGATCATGGACCTGGCCATGGGCACCGCCCCGGCCGACCGGGCGGGCACCGCGTCCTCCCTCATGGAGACCGGCTCGGAGTTCGGCGGCGCGCTGGGCATGGCGCTGCTCGGCTCCATCGGTACGGCCGTCTACCGCCACGAGATGCCGGCTTCGGCGCCGGACACGGCCCGCGAGACCCTGGGCGGGGCGCTGGCGGTGGCCGACCGGGTCCCCGGCCTCGCGACGGTGGCCCGGGAGGCGTTCACCACCGGGATGCAGGGAGCGGCGATCGGAGGGGCGGTGTTCCTGACGCTGGCGGCGGTGGTGGCGGCGGTGACGCTGCGGGGCGTGGAGACGCCGGAGCCGGCGGAGACTGAGCGGGAGAAGGTGTCCGCCTGACGCAACGAAAAGGCGGGGCGCGCTGAGGACCGGTCCTCAGCGCGCCCCGCCTTGTGCTTTGTACGTCAGACGAGGTTCACCGCGCGCGCGGACGTGGCGCCGATCTCCTCGGCCACCTCGGTGAGAACGCCCGCCGGCACCGTGTCATCGACCGTCAGGACGGCCAGCGCCTCGCCGCCGGCCGCCGAGCGGGCGACCTGCATGCCGGCGATGTTGATACCCGCCTCGCCGAAGATCCGGCCCACGGTGCCGACGACACCCGGACGGTCCTCGTACCGGAGCACGACCATGTGGTCGGCGAGGGCGAGGTCCACGTCGTAGTCACCGACCGCGACGATCTTCTGCAGGTGCTTCGGACCGGCCAGCGTGCCGGAGACCGACACCTCCTCGCCACTGCCGAGCGTGCCGCGCACGGTCACCACGTTGCGGTGGTCGGACGACTCGGAGCTGGTCGTCAGCCGCACCTCGACGCCGCGCTCCTGGGCGAACAGCGGGGCGTTGACATAGGAGACCGTCTCGTCGACGACGTCCTCGAAGACACCCTTGAGGGCGGAGAGCTCCAGCACCTTCACGTCGTGCTGGGTGATCTCGCCGTACACCTCGACGTCCAGCCGTACGGCCACCTCGCCGGCGAGGGCGGTGAAGATCCGGCCCAGACGCTCGGCGAGCGGGAGGCCCGGCTTGACGTCCTCGGCGATGACGCCGCCCTGGACGTTGACCGCGTCCGGCACGAGCTCACCGGCGAGGGCGAGACGGACGGAGCGGGCGACGGCGATGCCGGCCTTCTCCTGGGCCTCGTCGGTGGAGGCACCGAGGTGCGGGGTGCAGACGACCTGGTCGAGCTCGAAGAGCGGGGAGTCCGTGCAGGGCTCCTTCGCGTACACGTCGAGACCGGCGCCGGCGACGCGGCCTTCCTTGAGGGCGGAGAACAGCGCGGCCTCGTCGACGATGCCACCGCGCGCGGCGTTGACGATCCGGACGCTCGGCTTGACCTTGTGCAGGGCCTCGTCGCCGATGAGACCGAGGGTCTCGGGGGTCTTGGGGAGGTGGACGGTGATGAAGTCGGAGACCTCGAGCAGCTCGTCCAGCGACAGCACCTTGACGCCCATCTGCGCGGCGCGCGCGGGCTGCACGTAGGGGTCGTAGGCGACGACCTTCATGCCGAAGGCGGACATGCGCTGGGCGACGAGCGCACCGATGCGGCCCAGACCCACGACACCGAGGGTCTTCTCGGCGAGCTCGACGCCCGTGTACTTGCTGCGCTTCCACTCGCCGTTCTTCAGGGCGGTGTTGGCCTGCGGGATGTGGCGGGCCGTGGCGAGCAGCAGACCGCAGGCCAGCTCGGCGGCGGTCACGATGTTGGAGGTCGGGGCGTTGACGACCATCACGCCGGCCTTGGTGGCGGCGGAGACGTCCACGTTGTCCAGGCCGACGCCGGCTCGCGCGACGACCTTCAGCTTGTTGGCGGCGGCGATCGCCTCGGCGTCCACCTTGGTGGCGGAGCGGATCAGGATCGCGTCGACGTCGGCGATGGCGGGCAGCAGCTCGGCGCGGTCCGCGCCGTTGCACTGCCGGATCTCGAAGTCGGGGCCAAGCGCGTCGACGGTCGCGGGCGACAGCTCTTCAGCGATGAGTACGACAGGTTTCGAGCTCACGTGAGTCCTCACAAGTCCATTGCATGCGGACGGCCGTCCCGACGGCCGCAGGCGGTGGAGGGATGTCGCGACCCAAAGGGTCGCTTGAGCCGCGTGGAAGACGCACGACGCTGTGGGCCTGACGCGTATGTGTGCAGCAGTGTAGTGGCGTGGGCGATGGGCTTTTACGCCGCTGCGGAAGGATCACCCGTCCGTGGTCGGACAGGTTGGACAACGGGGCCGGAGCATGCCGCTCCGGCCCCGTCGGTCGAGGACTTACGCCTCCTCGTCCACCCAGCTCATCAGCTTGCGCAGCTGCTTGCCGGTGGTCTCCAGGAGGTGCTCGGAGTCCGCGGTCTTGTACTCGTTGTACTTCTTCAGACCGCCGTGGTACTCGGCCATCCACTCACGCGCGAAGGTGCCGTCCTGGATCTCGGCGAGGACCTTCTTCATCTCGGCCTTGGTGGCGTCGGTGATGATCCGCGGGCCGGTGACGTAGTCGCCCCACTCGGCGGTCTCGGAGACGGACCAGCGCATCTTCTCCAGGCCGCCCTCGTACATGAGGTCGACGATCAGCTTCAGCTCGTGCAGGCACTCGAAGTAGGCGATCTCCGGCTGGTAGCCCGCCTCGACGAGGGTCTCGAAGCCGGCCTTCACCAGGGCGGCGGTACCACCGCAGAGAACGGCCTGCTCACCGAACAGGTCGGTCTCGGTCTCCTCGGTGAAGGTCGTCTTGATGACGCCCGCGCGGGTGCCACCGATGCCCTTGGCGTACGACAGCGCCAGCGCGAAGCCGTTGCCGGTGGCGTCCTGCTCGACGGCCACGATGCAGGGAACGCCGCGACCCTCCTCGTACTGACGGCGCACGAGGTGACCCGGGCCCTTGGGGGCGACCATGCACACGTCGACGCCCGCCGGGGGCTTGATGAAGTCGAAGCGGATGTTCAGGCCGTGGCCGAAGAACAGCGCGTCGCCGTCCTTCAGGTTCGGGGCGATGGACTCCTCGTAGACCTGGGCCTGGATCGGGTCCGGGACCAGGATCATGATGACGTCGGCCTCGGCGGCGGCCTCCGACGGGGTCACCACGCGCAGGCCCTGCTCCTCGGCCTTGGCCTTGGACTTGGAGCCCTCGTGCAGACCGACACGGACGTCGACACCCGAGTCACGGAGCGACAGCGCGTGGGCGTGGCCCTGGCTGCCGTAACCGATGACCGCGACCTTGCGGCCCTGGATGATGGACAGGTCGGCGTCGGCGTCGTAGAACAGCTCGGCCACTTTGGGTTCTCTCCTTGAGTGCTGGTGTTGCGTCCCACCGTATGACGGCGGGATGAAGTGAAGTCTCGGGGTCTCGCTATACGGGCGGCCGACGGTCGCGGCCGCCCGCACACCGCGTCAGGCGGATCGGTCGAGCGCGCGCAGCGACCGGTCGGTGATCGAGCGCGCGCCGCGGCCGATCGCGATGGTGCCGGACTGGACGAGCTCCTTGATGCCGAAGGGCTCCAGCATCTTGAGCATGGCCTCCAGCTTGTCGCTGGAGCCGGTGGCCTCGATGGTGACGGCCTCCGGGGAGACGTCGACGGTCTTGGCGCGGAACAGCTGGACGATCTCGACGATCTGCGAACGCGTCTCGTTGTCGGCGCGCACCTTCACCAGAACGAGTTCACGCTGAACGGCGCTCGACGGCTCCAGCTCGACGATCTTGAGGACCTCGACGAGCTTGTTGAGCTGCTTGGTGACCTGCTCCAGCGGCAGCGCCTCGACGCTCACCACGATGGTGATGCGGGAGATGTCGGCGTGCTCGGTGACCCCGACGGCGAGGGAGTCGATGTTGAAGCCGCGGCGGGAGAACAGGGCCGCGATGCGGGCCAGGATGCCGGGCTTGTTCTCCACCAGGACGGAGAGCGTGTGCTTGGACATGATCTTTTACGTCTCTCTCGCTCAGTCGTCTTCGTTGTCGCCGAAGTCGGGGCGGACGTCCCGGGCGGCCATGATCTCGTCGTTGGAGGTGCCGGCGGCGACCATCGGCCACACCATGGCGTCCTCGTGGACGATGAAGTCGATGACGACCGGGCGGTCGTTGATGGAGTTGGCCTCTTCGATGACCTTGTCGAGGTCGGCCGGGTCCTCGCAGCGGATCGCGTAGCAGCCCATGGCCTCCGACAGCTTCACGAAGTCGGGGACGCGGGTGCCGCGGGCGTCCGGGTTGACGTCCTCGGGGCCGCTGTGGAGCACGGTGTTGGAGTACCGCTGGTTGTAGAAGAGGGTCTGCCACTGGCGGACCATCCCGAGGGCGCCGTTGTTGATGACGGCGACCTTGATCGGGATGTTGTTCAGGGCGCAGGTGGTGAGTTCCTGGTTGGTCATCTGGAAGCAGCCGTCGCCGTCGATCGCCCAGACCGTCCGGTCCGGGGCGCCGGCCTTGGCGCCCATCGCGGCCGGGACCGCGTAGCCCATGGTTCCGGCGCCGCCGGAGTTCAGCCAGGTCGCGGGCTTCTCGTACTGGATGTAGTGCGCGGCCCACATCTGGTGCTGGCCGACGCCCGCCGCGAAGATCGTGCCCTCCGGGGCGAGCCGGCCGATGCGCTCGATGACCTGCTGCGGCGACAGCTGCCCGTTCTCGGGGTGCTCGTAGCCCAGCGGGTAGGTCTCGCGCCAGCGGTTGAGGTCCTTCCACCAGGCGCTGTAATCGCCCTGGTGGCCCTCGCTGTGCTCCTTCTGGACCGCCTGGACGAGGTCGGCGATGACCTCGCGGGCGTCACCGACGATCGGCACGTCCGCGGCGCGGTTCTTGCCGATCTCCGCGGGGTCGATGTCGGCGTGGACGATCTTGGCGTACGGGGCGAAGCTGTCCAGCTTGCCGGTGACGCGGTCGTCGAAGCGGGCTCCGAGGGCGACGATCAGGTCGGCCTTCTGCAGCGCGGTGACGGCGGTGACCGCACCGTGCATGCCCGGCATTCCCACGTGCAGCGGGTGGCTGTCGGGGAATGCGCCGAGCGCCATCAGGGTGGTGGTGACGGGCGCTCCGGTGAGCTCGGCGAGAACCTTGAGCTCGGCGGTGGCCTGTGCCTTGATGACACCGCCACCGACGTAGAGGACGGGCCGCTTGGCGGCGTGATGAGCTTGGCGGCCTCGCGGATCTGCTTGGCGTGCGGCTTGGTCACCGGGCGGTAGCCCGGGAGGTCCATGACCGGCGGCCAGGAGAACGTGGTCTGCGCCTGGAGGGCGTCCTTGGCGATGTCGACCAGGACCGGGCCCGGACGGCCGGTGGAGGCGATGTGGAACGCCTGCGCGATGGTCCGCGGGATGTCCTCGGCCTTGGTGACCAGGAAGTTGTGCTTGGTGATCGGCATCGTGATGCCGACGATGTCCGCCTCCTGGAAGGCGTCCGTGCCGATCGACTTGGAGGCCACCTGCCCGGTGATCGCCACGAGCGGCACCGAGTCCATGTGGGCGTCCGCGATCGGGGTGACCAGGTTGGTCGCACCCGGGCCCGAGGTCGCCATGCAGACGCCGACCTTGCCGGTGGCCTGCGCGTAACCCGTGGCCGCGTGACCGGCGCCCTGCTCGTGGCGGACCAGGACGTGCCGCACGCGGGTGGAGTCCATCAGCGGGTCGTACGCCGGAAGGATCGCACCGCCGGGGATACCGAATACCGTCTCGGCGCCGACCTCCTCGAGAGAGCGGATGAGGGACTTCGCACCCGTGACGTGCTCGGGTGCGGACTGCTGTCCTCCGGATCGGGGCCGCGGCTGCGGATGGTGGGCCCCGGTGGCCTGCTCGGTCATCGTCAGTCTCTTCTCGATGCTGAGGGTTTTTGCGAGGTTCGTACGGTTTGAGCGGCTCTACGCTCGGTGTCTGTGCAACAAAAAACCCCTCGTGCCGTAAGGCAAGCGAGGGGAGCGCGCCGGGAGTGGTCGCTGAGCGGTCGAGGGCTCAGCTTCAGCCGACGCGCTTTCCAAGTACGAGAATTCGGGTGCGCATGGCACTGACCCTCCCCCCGGCGCACACCACGTGTCAAGTGGGTGGGACGGGAGTCTCATTATGTGAGCGAAGGGCACTTCCGCCTCCGAGGACAGCGGTACCGCCCCCGAGGACGGCCGTCACACCACTGGTGACCCCACTTGTGTACACCCCCGCGCCGCCGCCCGCGAACGCGGCTCCGCCGGTCCGTGCGGCACCGGAAAGTGGCCGGAAGTGAGCGCCCGCCGCAGCCGGTACTCGTCCAGCGGGCCGGAGAACGCCATCCCCTGGCCGTGGGTGCAGCCCATCGCCCGCAGGGCCACGACCTGCTCCGGCAGGTCCACCCCGTCGGCCACGGACTGCAGTCCCAGGTCACCGGCGATCCTGAGCAGCCCGCTGGTGATCTTGTGCAGCCGCGCGGACTCCACGACCCCGTCGACCAGGCTGCGGTCGAGCTTGAGCACGTCCACAGGGAGTCTGCGCAGGGCCGTGATGGCCGCGTAGCCGCTGCCGAACCCGTCGAGCGCGATCCGGACACCGAGCCTGCGCAGCGCCGCCAGCCGGCGCTCCAGCTCCTCCAGGGAGACCCGGGGGTCGGTCTCGGACAGCTCGATCATCAGCGATCCGGACGGCAGGCCGTGCCGGGTCAGCAGCGCCTCGATCGAGCCGGGCGGCAGCGAGCGGTCCAGGAGCCGGCGGGCGCTCATCCGGACCGTCACCGGCACGGACACCCCGGTCCCGGTCCGCTCGGCGGCCTGGGCCACGGCCTCCTCGAGCATCCAGCGGCCCAGCTCGGCGGTCTTGTCGCTGTCCTCGGCCACTCTCAGGAACTCGGCGGGCGTGAACAGGACGCCCTGCGAGGAACGCCAGCGCGCGTGCGCGGCGACCGAGGTGATCCGGCCGTCCTCCAGACACACCACCGGCTGGTGCAGCAGCGCGAACTCGCCGTCGTGCAGCGCGGCCCGCAGCCGGGTGGCCAGTTCCGCCTTGCGTACGACGTCCTGCTGCATCTGGGGCGCGTACAGCTCGACGCGGCCCTTTCCGGCCGACTTGGCGCGGTACATCGCGAGGTCCGCGTTGCGCAGGATCTCGCCCGCGCCCAGGCCGGGCTCGGAGAAGGCGACACCGATGGAGGCGGCGACCCGGACATCGTTGCCGTCGATGAGGTAGGGCTGGGAGAGCGTGATCCTGAGGCGGTCGGCGAGCTCCAGGATGTGGCGTTCCCTGGCGGACCGGTCACGGGTGCCGTCGCCGACGATCAGGGCCGCGAACTCGTCGCCGCCCAGCCGGGAGGCGGTGTCGCCGTACCGGACCGCGTCCTGGAGTCTGCGGGCGGCCTGGACGAGCAGTTCGTCCCCGGCCTGGTGCCCGATCGTGTCGTTGACGGCCTTGAAGCCGTCGAGGTCGATGAAGAGGACGGCGGTGCCCCGGTCGGAGGAGCGCCGGCCGGAGAGCGCCTGCTGGACGCGCTTGGTGAACAGGGCGCGGTTGGGCAGGTCGGTCAGCGGGTCGTGCTCGGCGTTGTGCTGGAGCTGCGCCTGGAGGCGCACTCTTTCGGTCACGTCCCGGCTGTTGAAGATGAGGCCGCCGTGGTGGCGGTTGACGGTGGACTCGACGTTGAGCCAGCCTCCGTCGCCCGACTTGAAGCGGCACTCGATGCGGGTGGTGGGCTCCTCCAGCGGGCTGGCGGCGAGGAACCGGCGCACCTCGTGCACCACGCAGCCCAGGTCCTCCGGGTGGATGAGATTGGCCAGTTCCGTCCCCACCAGTTCCTCGGCGGGGCGTCCGTAGACCCCGGCCGCGGCCGGGGAGACGTACCGGAGGATGCCGTTGGGCGCGGCGATCATGATGACGTCGCTGGAGCCCTGCACCAGGGAGCGGAAGTGGCTCTCCTTCTGGGCCAGTTCCTGGGTGAGGGTGATGTTGTCGAGCAGCATGATGCCCTGGCGCACCACGAGGGCGAGGACGACGGTGCCGCAGGTGAGCAGGACGACGCGGTCGACGCTGCGGCCGTTGAGCACGTTGTAGAGGATGCCCAGGGTGCAGACCGCGGCGGCGAGGTAGGGCGTGAGGGCGGCCAGGGAGCCGGCGATGGGCCGGGCGGCCGGGTACCGGCTGTGATCACCTCCCGGTGCCGGTGCGGGCGGGTGGTGGTGGATGCCGCCACGCCGCCTCGGCACGTGTTCGTGGACCACGCGCGTGTGCGGCTCGTCGTCCACGTGCCCGTGCCGGGGCGTGGCCCAGGGGGCGTAGGCGAGGAGCAGCGAGCCGGCGAACCAGCCCGCGTCCAGCAGCTGGCCCGAGCGGTAGTCGTTGTGCAGCAGCGGTGAGGTGAACAGGGCGTCGCACATGACGGTCAGGGCGAGCGCGCCGATCGCGGTGTTGACCGCGGAGCGGTTCATCGCCGAGCGCCGGAAGTGCAGCGCGAGCACCATGCTGACCAGGGCGATGTCGAGCAGCGGGTACGCCAGCGAGAGCGCGGTGTGCGCGACGCTCGGCCCCTCGGACTTCGCCGCCTGGGCGAGCGCGAGGCTCCACGACAGCGTGAGCAGCGAGCCGCCGATCAGCCACGCGTCGAGCGCGAGACAGACCCAACCGGCCTTCGTCACCGGCCGTTTGGCGAGGACCAGCAGGCCCACGATGGCGGGCGGCGCGAAGCACAGGAAGAAGCCGTCGGCATAGCTCGGGCTCGGCACGGGCCGCTCCAGGACGACCTCGTACCACCCCCAGACGAGGTTGCCGAGGGAGGCCATGGCCGAGGAGAGCGCGAACAGCAGCCAGGCCGGTCGAAAGCGGATGCGGCGTCGACGGGCGTAGAGGAAACAGGACACGGCGGCCATGCCCGCCGCGGCGCTCAGCCCGAAGTCGCCCATGATCAGGGCGAGTTCGTCCGAACCCCAGCCGATCGCGGAACCGACGGCGTATCCCGCGCAGACCAGGGCCAGGACGAGTTGGTGGACCAGGCTCGCCCCACCGCCGGCGGACGGCGGGCGGGACAGCAGCACCCCTGGCGAAGGCCGGTCCCGCAGCGCTCCGTTGAGGGTGGTCGTGGGGGGCGGCGGCGAGCTCACCGGACCCTCCAGGTCCGCTGTGCCCCGGGGTCCCGTGGCTCCCGGGTCGCTGGGTGCGCATGCCTCCTGCGGCTGCTGTGCCTGCGGTGGTGATGGCTGTGCCGGCAGTTGTGGCTGCCGTGGTGACCGCGTCTGCGCGCGGCCGTGTGCCAGGGTCGCCGCCGGCTGCTCCGCCGCGTCGGATCGTTCGTCCATAGGCCGTGCATCGCCCGTCGCCCCCCTCACAGTCTGAAATGTCCATCCCCGGCGCCGAACGGTGCGCGGCGCAGCCCCTGTCGGGACGATACACCAGTCTCGTCACTCAGGGACATAGTTCCTCTACGCTCCGTGACGACCAGCGACGTTGTGAGCACGTTCTGCGTCCGGAAGGTTGCGGAGGGTACCGGAAGCGGATTACGCGCTTGTTGCCCGGAGCGCTCAGGCCGTTGTGGGACCCGTCGTAAGGATCACGTTGCGCAGGGGCTCCTGGTTCACGAAACGCCCCAACTGATCCACCAGCAACCGTTTTGCGCGCGGCAGAAAGGCGGACGAGGGACCGCCGACGTGCGGGCTGATGAGCACGCCGGGCGCCTGCCAGAGCGGGTGTCCCTTGGGCAGGGGCTCGGGGTCGACCACGTCCAGGGCGGCGGTGATGCGGCCCGTCTCCAGCTCGGCGAGGAGCGCCTCGGTGTCGACGACGCCTCCGCGCGCGACGTTCACGAGGAGCGCCCCGTCCTTCATCCGGGCCAGGAACCCGGCGTTCACCAGGCCGCGGGTGGAGTCGTTCAGCGGTGTGGAGAGGATGACGACGTCCGCCTCCGGCAGCAGGGCGGGCAGGTCGGTGAGCGGGTGCACCGGTCCGCGCTCTGTGGTGCGCGCGGAGCGCGCGACGCGCGCCACCCGCGCGACCTCGAACGGCACGAGCCGGTCCTCGATCGCGGCGCCGATGGAGCCGTACCCGACGATGAGCACGTTCTTGTCGGCGAGCGCGGGATGGAAGTCGCCCTGCCAGTGCTCCTGTTGCTGGGCCCGTACGAAGCCGGGGATGCCGCGCAGGGAGGCGAGGGTGAGGGTGAGGGCGAGCTCGGCGGTGCTGGCCTCGTGCACCCCGCGCGCGTTGCACAGCCGTACGCCGGGGGCGAGGTCGGACAGCTGTGCCATGACGTCGTCGACGCCTGCGGTGAGCGTCTGGACGAGCTGGAGGTTCCGCATCTCCTTCAGCGGGCGGACCTTGACGTCCTGCCGCTTCATGTACGGCACGACGTAGACGACGCAGTCGGCCGGGTCCCCCGGGAAATCCTGCTCCCCCGCCTCACCCCCGTCCCAGAACAAGTAGTTGGGGCCCTCGGGAAGCCCTGCGATCTCCTCGGGCGGGATGGGAAGCCACACGTCAGCGCTCATGGTCACGAGGCTATGTCAGGTACGTGAGGACGCAGAGGTTAGGTTGTGGGGTGCCGGAAGAGGAGGGTCACGACCAGGTGGAGCGCAGGACGATCGGCGCGGGGGCACTCGCGGTGGGGGCCGTCGGACTCGGCTGTATGCCGATGAGCTGGGCGTACAGCGGGTCACGGCAGCGGGGCGAGGAGTCCCTGCGGGCCGTGCACACAGCGCTCGACGCGGGCATGACGCTCCTGGACACGGCCGACATGTACGGCCCGTTCACCAATGAGCTGCTGGTGGGGCGGGTGTTGAAGGAGCGGCGCGCGGACGCGTTCGTGTCGACCAAGGTCGGCCTGCTGGTGGGCGAGCAGCACATCGTGGCCAACGGCCGCCCCGGGTACGTGAAACGGGCGTGCGACGCCTCATTGCGCCGCCTCCAGACCGATGTCATCGACCTGTACCAACTGCATCGCGCGGACCCTGAGGTCCCGGTCGAGGAGACCTGGGGTGCGATGGCGGAGCTGGTGCGGGCCGGGAAGGTGCGGGCGCTGGGCTTCTGCGCGATGGGCGCACGCGGCGGCCGCCGCTCCGGGGCCGGCCTCCACGATGCGACGATCAGGCAGCTCCAGCGGGTGCAGCAGGTCTTCCCGGTGAGCGCGGTGGAGGCGGAGCTGTCGGTGTGGTCGCCGGAGGCGCTGGAGTCCCTGCTGCCGTGGTGCGCGGCCCGGGGCATCGGCTTCCTGGCGGCGATGCCGCTCGGCAACGGCTTCCTGACCGGCACGCTGACGCCCGGCGAGGGCTTCGAGCCGGACGACCTCCGCGCCCGGCACCCCCGCTTCACCGCCGAGATGATGGCCGCCAACCAGCCGATCATCGCGGGCCTGCGCCGCACGGCGACCCACCACGGCGAGCACGTCACGCCGGCCCAGGTGGCCCTGGCATGGACCCTGGCCCAGGGCCCCCACGTGATCCCGATCCCGGGAACCGAAACAGCAGCGATGGGCACGGGAGAACGCCGCGGCGGCGGACCTACGCCTGTCCGACCACGACCTGACGGAGCTGCGGGGCTGCCGGGGCGCAGGGTCGTGGGACTGAGATGCGGGCATGGGGATGGGGCGCGGGCTGAGATGCGGGGTATGGGGGATGGGGGATGGGGCGCGGGCTGAGATGCGGGGCACGGAGGCGGCGGGCTCGGGGCTGAGTTTCGCGTAGGGGTGGGGCTCGGGGTGGGACGCATGGCGCGGGGTGAGGGCTGAGGCTGGGACGCACGGCGCGGGTGAGGCCGAGGCTGAGCCCCGGCCGGCGCGAGGGCACCGGGCTGGGTTCTGGGGTTGTGGACGGGCTTCGTGCATCGGGTCGTGGAGATCGGGAACCCGTGAGGCGCGAGCGAAAGGAGAACCCGCCGCGTCGAAGGGACCAGATCGTGCAACGTCGAGTTGTGACGGCCGTGTTGGCCGCGACCACACTCCTGCTGACGGCCGGCTGCTCCTCGGACGACGGCGGCGAAGGCCCCGCCGGTGGCGGCAGGACGCCTGGTGGTGCGGCGTCGGCGTCCGCGTCCTCCTCCCCCGGCCGCAGGCGCCGAGGAGGCACCGCCCGCGAAGGGCTCGGTGAAGGTGCTGCGCACCGTCACCACCGGCCTGGACACCCCCTGGGGCCTGGCCCCGCTGCCCGACGGCGACCTCCTGGTCTCCTCCCGGGACAAGGGGACCATCACCCGGGTCGACGCGGAGACCGGGAAGAAGACGGAGCTCGGCGAGGTCCCCGGCGTGTCCCCGGCGGGCGAGGGCGGTCTCCTGGGCCTGGCCCTCTCCCCCGACTACGCCTCGGACCACATGGTGTACGCGTACTTCACCTCGGCCTCCGACAACCGCATCGTCCGCATGCTGTACGAGGAGAAGAAGCCGTCCGGCGAGCAACTCGGCGCACCGGACACGGTCTTCAAGGGCATCCCGAAGGGCTTCATCCACAACGGCGGCCGGATCGCCTTCGGCCCCGACAAGATGCTCTACGCGGGCACCGGCGAGAGCGGCAACACCGGTCTGTCCCAGGACAAGAAGTCCCTCGGCGGCAAGATCCTGCGCCTCACCCCGGAGGGCGAGCCCGCTCCGGGCAACCCGTTCCCCGACTCCCCGGTGTACTCGTACGGCCACCGCAATGTGCAGGGCCTCGCCTGGGACACCGAACAGCGGCTCTTCGCCTCGGAGTTCGGCCAGGACACGTGGGACGAACTGAACGCGATCAAGCCCGGCGACAACTACGGCTGGCCCGAGGCCGAGGGCAAGTCGGACGACTCAGGCTTCCACAACCCCATAGCCCAGTGGGCCACGGACGACGCCTCCCCCAGCGGCATCGCCTACGCAGAGGGCTCGATATGGATGGCCGGCCTCAAGGGCCAGCGCCTGTGGCGCATCCCGTTGAAGGGCACGGAGGCCTCCGCCGACCCGCAGTCCTTCCTGAAGGGCGAGTACGGCCGGCTGCGCACGGTGGTGTCGGCGGGCGGCGACAAGCTGTGGCTCGTCACCAGCAACACGGACGGCCGGGGCGACCCGAAGAAGGGGGACGACCGGATCCTGGAACTACAGGTGAGGTAAGCCAGGAGCTGCCGGTGAGCCGAGTCCGGAGCTGCCGGTGGCCTGAGCCGGCCGGCGTCCTCAGTCGCCCTCCGGTACCTCCTCCGACGCCTCGGTCTCCCCCTCCGCCTCCGGTCGGCGTATGAGGACCTTCCCGGACGAGAGGTCTATCGGTCCGTGTCCCGGGTCTCCGTCGCCGACATCGACCCGGGTCAGTTCCAGTCGGTTCTGTTCGTCCCGGGTGTGCTTTCGACCGGGTTGGAACAGCTCCTCGAAGGGGTTGAACACGGGACCTCCCTAGGCCGGCGTCACTTACAGCGTAAACGTCACCCCGCCGTCCGACTCGAGAGCCGCTCGGCGGGGAACAGCCCCAGCCGATGGGCCACCGCGGCCGCCTCCCCGCGCCCCGAGACACCGAGCTTGGCCAGGATGTTCGACACATGGACGCTGGCCGTCTTCGGGGAGATGAAGAGCTCCTCGGCGATCTGCCGGTTGGTGCGGCCGGCGGAGACCAGGCGCAGGACGTCGCGTTCCCGGCCGGTGAGGCCGAGGGCCTCGGCCTGGTCGGCGGGGACCGGGGCCCGCTTCGGGGCGTGGGACAGGCCCAGGCGGGCGCGCTGGGCGAGCCGGGCCACGGCGTCGGCCAGGGGGCGGGCGCCGAGGTGCTCGGCGACGGCGTGGGCGAGGCGGAGGAGTTCCGTGGCGCGGTCGCGCTCGTCCTCACCACCGACGGAGAGAAGGGACTCGGCGAGGCGGTGGCGGACGCGGGCGAGGTCGTAGGGGCGGTCCAGGGTTTCGAAGGCGGCGGTGACCGCGGCCCAGTCGTCGGGGTCGCTGTGGCCCTCGGCGCGCCGGAGTTCGGCGCGGACCCAGTGCTCGTAGGCATGCCAGACGGGCACATTGGTGGCCAGGGTCTTGGCGGCCTTGCGGATGTCCTGGAGGACCTCGGCGCGGCCGGTCTCGGTGGCGGGCAGACCGAGCGCGTCGGCCTCCGCGACGGCGGCGGTCAGGAGCAGCGGCCAGGCGTAGCGCTGGGTGTCCGGCGGGAAGCCCTCGTCCAGGGCGCGGCGCAGGGTGGTCCGGGCGTCCAGCAGGCGGCCTTCAGCCGCGGTGACGCCGATGGCGATGCGGGCGAGGGGGAGTTCGTGCTGGGGTGCCCGGTCGTGGGTGCCGAAGTGGCTCCGGGCCGCGGCGAGTTGGTCGGCGCACTCAGCCAGGTCGCCGCGGGCGAGGGCGAGTTCGGCGCGCAGGGTGGCGTGGAAGCCGCGGGGTATCGCGCTCTGGCCGACGCGTTCCGACTTGCCGGCGGCCGTGGCGGCCTCGTCCCAGCGGCCGAGGCTGAAGAGGGACTCGGCGAGGTTGCCCCAGACCCAGGCCTCGCTGTCGAGGAGGCCGAACTTCCGGGTGTGGGCGACGCCTTCCTCCAGGATGGGCACGGCTTCGGCGGAGCGGCCGACGGCTTCCAGGGCGTCGGGCAGGTTGACGTAGACGCGGGCGGCGATGGCGGTCATGCCGTTCTCGGTGGTCGCGCCGGCGACCTCGTACATCTCCTTGAGGCCTGCTTCGAGGTCGCCGGAGTGGACGATGAGGCTGCCGAGGGTGAGCCGGGCGCTCATCTCGATCTCGCGGGCGCCGACCATGCGCGCGTACTCCACGGCCCGTTCGGCGGCCGTGAAGGCCTCGGGGCCGGGGACGTGGACCATGGACCAGTTGGCGACCTGGGCGAGGACGTCGGCGTGCACTTCCGACGGCGGCAGGCCGCGGACCAGCTCCTGGGCGGTGGCCAGCTCCTGCCAGCCGTTGCCGCGCGCGAGCGCCTGCACCAGCCGGGAGCGCATCACCCAGAACCAGGCGGCGCGCACCGGGTCGCCCTCCTCCTCCAGCAGGTGCAGGGCTCGTTTGGTGATCTTCAGGGCGCGTTCCCGCTCCCCGGCGAGCCGGCCGGCGACGGCGGCTCGGCCATCAGGTCGAGATAGCGCAGCGGGGTGGTGGCGGGGTCGCAGCCGCAGGGAGGGAAGGCCTCGGTGTAGTCGACGGGGCGCAGGGCGGCCCGGACGTCCTCGGGGGCGGTGTCCCACAGCTCCATCGCGCGTTCCAGGAGCCGGAGTTGTTCGGAGAAGGCATGCCGGCGGCGGGCGATGACGGAGGCGTCCAGGACGGCGGGCAGGGCCTTGGCGGCGTCATGGGCGTGGTACCAGTAGCTGGCGAGGCGCATGACCCGGGCGTCGGGCGCGACGAGGGTCGGGTCGGCCTCCAGGGCCTCGGCGTAGCGGCGGTTGAGGCGGGAGCGCTCGCCGGGCAGCAGGTCGTCGCTGACGGCCTCGCGGACCAGGGAGTGCCGGAAGCGGTAGCCGTCGCCGTCCGGGGCGGCGCTGAGGATGCTGGCGTTGACGGCGGCGCGCAGGGCCTCGATGAGGTCGTCCTCGGCGAGCCGGGCGACGGCGGCGATCAGCCGGTACTCGACGGTGGAGCCGCCTTCGGCGACGATCCGGGCGACCCGCTGGGCGCTCTCCGGGAGCCCTTCGACCCGTACGAGGAGCAGGTCGCGCAGGGAGTCGGTGAGGCCGGTGCAGCAGCCCTCGTGGGAGGCGACGGCGAGTTCCTCGACGAAGAAGGCGTTGCCGTCGGAGCGTTCGAAGATCTCGTCGACCTGGGCCGGGTCGGGTTCGGCGGCGAGGATGCCGGCGATCTGGCGGCCGACCTCGGTGCGGTTGAAGCGGCCGAGTTCGAGGCGGCGGACGGTGCGGAGCCGGTCGAGTTCGGCGAGCAGGGGGCGCAGCGGGGTGGCGGCGGTGGATGTCGTCGGCGCGGTAGGTGGCGACGACGACGAGGCGGCCGGTGCGCAGGGTGCGGAACAGATAGGCGAGGAGGTGCCGGGTGGAGGCGTCGGCCCAGTGGAGGTCCTCCAGTGCGACGACGACCGTGCGGTCGGCGGCGACGCGTTCCAGGAGGCGGGCGGTGAGTTCGAAGAGGCGGGCCATGCTCTGCTCGTCATGGCGTCCGGCGGGGGCCTCGCCCAGTTCGGGCAGGAGCCGGGCCAGTTCCTCCTCCTGGCCGGCCGCCGCGGCGGCGAGTTCGTCGGGCAGTGCGCGGCGCAGGGCGCGCAGGGCGGTGGAGAAGGGGGCGAAGGGCAGTCCGTCGGCGCCGATCTCGACGCAGCCGCCGAGCGCGACGACCGCGCCCCGGCCGCAGGCGGTGGTGGCGAACTCCTCGACGAGGCGCGTCTTGCCGACTCCGGCCTCACCGCCGATCAGCAGTGCCTGGGGCTCTCCGGCGGCGGCGCGGGCGAGCGCGTCGTTGAGGGTGTCGAGCTCGTCTGCGCGGCCGACGAACACGGGACTGACGGACCTGGTCTCCACGGGCCCGAGCATCGCACGCGGGTCCGACAGCGCGGCACCGGTTTTCACCGAGGGCGCGATCTTGATGTCCCCCGCGAGGGCGTCAACGCCCTCCGACGCCGCCCCGGCATACGGGACGGCGTCGTGGTGGGTGGTGCGACGGTTGCGGGGAGGACGGCCGCCTGTGCTGTCGGCGGCCGGCCGTCCTCCCTCCCCCGGCGCTCATGCGGTGCGCAGGAACCGGTGCCGACGCGAGCGGCCGGTATGCACCTCGCTCTCGGCCTCGCGGCCGGCTGCCTCGCGGCGGGCGGCGCGACGGCCCTGGACGGCCTCGCGGACGAGACGGTCGTGCTGGGCCTGGCGGATCAGGTCGTCGGAACGGAGCTGGGAGAGCTCGTACTCGTACATGGTGTGTCCCTTGTGAGATTCGGTTTCGTGCTTCGCTTTCTGCGATGCCTCTACCTTCGTCTCCAAGGCGGGTGCGCCACATCGGGAGAGTTCCGCATCTTCGGCGGCCGCCGGGACCTTAGACGTGCGTGAGGGGCCTCAGAGACTGCCTAAGGTGCTTACGGCAGTTCTAAGACCCCTCGGGACCTGCGACGACTCAGCTCGTGGACGGCAGTCCGAGCAGGATGTCGGTGTACTTGAGGACGGCCAGGAGCAGGCCGATGACGCCGAGCGCAACGCCCGCCCAGGAGACGGACTTGATCCAGGCGGCCTGCGGCCTGCCGGGCACTCCGAAGGCGGGCCGGGCCAGCACGAGGACACCGACGAGCAGCGCGGCCAGCGCGAACAGGCCGCCCCACAGCGCGGTGGCGTGCCAGGCGTCGCCGTAGACCTCCTTGACCTGCTTGGCGACGCTCGCGGTGGACGAGGTCTCCAGCTGGCCGACGAGGGTCTCGCGGGCGGAGGCGATGGTGGCGATCCAGCCGCCGGTGAGCGAGACGAGTCCGAGGGCGGCCGAGACGACGGCGGCGGCACCCTGGCCGACGCGGTCGGGCCCTCCGGCTCGGTGTCGGCGAGACCCTCGGGCCCGTCGACGTCGTCGGTGGCGTCGGTCGCGGCCTCGGCACCGGCCTCGGTCTCGCTCCCGGTCGTCTCGTCGGCCTTGCTGACGTCCACCTTCTCGTCGTCGGTCTTCGCCTCGGGGCCGGTCTCGACCCCGGTCTCGTCAACAGTCTTGGTTCCCATGCCTCGCACCGTACGGACGCAGTCTGAGAGGTTTCTTAATGATCGTTGTGAGCGGCACGCGCGCGTGCCTCGCGCCACTCCGGCGCAAGGACCGACCAGACCTCCAGATCGTGCCGCACACCGTGGTGGAGGTGGCTCTCGCGCCGCACCCCGTCCCGGGTCAGCCCCAGCCGCCGGGCCACGTTCAGGCTGGCGGTGTTGCCGGCGGCGGCGACCCATTCGACGCGGTGGATGCCGCGTTCCTCGATCACGTGGTCGATGAGCAGCCGCATCGCCCGGGTGATCAGCCCGCGCCCGGTGGCGGCGGGCTCCAGCCAGCAGCCGACCTCGGCGTTGCCCTGAGCGGCGTCGAAGTTGAGCGTGAGGACGCCGCCGACGAGCTTTCCGTCCAGCCAGATGCCGTGGTAGCCGCCGGTGTCGTCGGCGCGCATCTGCGCGTAGCGCTGGAGGGTCGCCCGCGCGGAGTCGACGTCGACGGCCTGGGAGCCGAAGGCGATGAACTGCCCGATGAACTCCCGGCCGCGCTCCAGGTTCGCCAGGAACTCCTCGGCGTGCCAGGGCTCCAGCGGCCGCAGTTCCGCCCCGTCACCCAGCGATATCGCGTACATCCTCGTCCCGCTCCTTCTCGATGTCCCCCACAACGGCGTCCACCCTTTCATGCGCGGCGCGGCACTCGGGCGGTTCGATGCTGATGCGGGGCATCCTGCGGTCCAGCCAGCGGGGCAGCCACCAGTTGGCGCCGCCGAGCAGATGCATCAGGGCGGGGACGAGGAGGGTACGCAGGACGAAGGCGTCCAGGGCGACCGCGGCGGCCAGCGCGATGCCGAACATGGCGATCACGCGGTCGCCGCTGAGGACGAAGGCGAGGAAGACCGAGATCATGATGACCGCGGCGGAGTTGATCACCCGGCTGGTCTCGGCGAGCCCGACCCGGACGGCCCGCCGGTTGTCACCGGTCTCCAGCCACTCCTCGTACATCCGGCTGACCAGGAACACCTGGTAGTCCATGGAGAGTCCGAACAGCACGGACACCATGATCACGGGGAGGAAGGGTTCGATCGGCCGGCCCGGCCCAGGCCGAGGAACTCGCTCCCCCAGCCCCACTGGAAGATCGCGACGACCACACCGAACGCGGCGGCCACGGCGGCGACGTTCATCGCGGCGGCCTTGAGCGGAATCCCGACGGACCGGAAGGCGAGCAGGAGCAGCAGACAGCCGAGCCCGATGACGACCCCGACGAACAGCGGCAGCTTGCCGACGATGACATCGGCGAAGTCGTCGTACGACGCCGTCACCCCGCCGACCTGGATGTCGAGGGACGTGCCGGTCTCGGCGCGGGGCAGCACCTCGGTGCGCAGCCGGTCCACGAGGTCGCTGGTCTGCTGGGACTGCGGTGCCGAGGTCGGGACGATCGTGAAGTATCCGGTGTCGCCGCCCGCGTTGTAGGTGACCGGGGTCACGGAGGCGACGCCCTCGGTGGTGCGGATGGTGGCGTCGAGGTTATCGAGGAGCAGCTTGTCCTCGGCGCCGTCGACGTGGGTGACCAGGGTCAGCGGGCCGTTGACGCCAGGGCCGAAGCTGTCGGCGAGGAGGTCGTAGGCCTGCCGTGTGGTCGACGAGGCGGGGTTGTTGCCCTGGTCGGAGGTGCCGAGCCGGAGTCCCAGGGTGGGCAGGGCCAGGACGGTGATGACCACGAGGGCGATCGCGCCGAGCAGCTTGGGGTGCCGTTCGACGAACGCCGACCAGCGGGCGGCGAGCCCGGTGGGCAGCTCGGGCTGGGGGCCGTGCTCGGTCAGGTGCCGCCGTTCGCGCCGGCTCAGCGCGCGCATGCCGATGAGGGACAGCAGGGCGGGCAGCAGGGTGACGGAGGCGGCGACGGTCAGGACCACGGTCAGCGAGGCGGCGATCGCGACGCCGTTGAGGAAGCTCAGCCGGAGGATCAGCATCCCGAGCAGGGCGATGCAAACGGTGGCACCCGCGAAGACGACGGCCCGTCCGGTGGTGGCGACGGCGTTCTGGATGGACTCGGTGACGTCCAGCCCGCGTTTCAGACCGCGCCGGTGCCGGGTGACGATGAACAGGGCGTAGTCGATGCCGACGCCGAGCCCGATCAGCATGCCGAGCATGGGCGCGAAGTCGGCGACGGTCATGGCGTGCCCGAGCAGCACGATCCCGGCGTAGGCGGTGCCGACGCTGACCAGGGCGGTCGCGATGGGCAGCAGCGAGGCGGCGAGCGAGCCGAACGCCAGGAACAGCACGAGCGCGGCGACGACCACGCCGACGATCTCGGCGACATGCCCGCCCGAGGACTCGGTGAGCGCGATGGCGCTGCCGCCCAGCTCCACCTGAAGCGCGTCGGACCCGGCCCCCTCGGCCGTCTTCACGACGGCCTCGACCTGGGCCTTGTCGAGGTTCTCGGTCCGCTCCCCGAAGGTGACGGTGGCGTACGCCGTACGGCCGTCGGAGCTGATCTGCGCGCTGCCCTGGGTGTCGTACGGGCCGACGACGGACGCCACCCCGGGCAGGTCGGCGATCCTGTCGAGGGTCTGGGTCATGGTCTGCTCGACGGCGGCGGCCCGCACGCCGCCGGTGCCGGACGTGGTGTGCCAGACGACGGTGTCGCTGTCCCCGCCGAGCCGCGGGAACCCCTCCTGGAGCAGCTGGGTGGCGCGGCCCGATTCGGTGCCCGGGACCTCGTAGTCGTTCGAGTACGCGGAGCCGGTGAGCGCGGCGGCCGTACTGACCCCGCCGAGGGCGAGGAGCCACAGGAGGACGACGACGAGACGGCGTCGGACACACCAGCGCGCGAGGGCTGCCACGTTGCTGCTCCCAGGGGTGAATTGTGGATCTTTGACCGGGAACAGTCGTTCAGATGGTGAACAGCCCGCAAAGAACGCATGAGCAATGCAAGGACCACTCTTGCAGGCAGAAATGATCGTTTATGCCATTCGTGGGTTTATTCACAGGAGTGGGAGGCAGATCACAGGACAGTAACGACCGCTCTGTCACCCTCAGTCGAACTGGTCGCCCCACGCCATCACCATCACGCCGGCGACCAGCAGCCACAGCGCCCGCCGGGTGCGCCCCCGGGAGCCCAGGACCGCCGCGAGCGCGCACACGACGGCACCGAACGCGTAGGCGGCCGGCACCAGCGCGGGCGCGGCCCCGGTCAGCCGCAGGGCCGACGCCGCGAGGCCCGCGAGGGCCAGCAGCGCCCCGCTCCCGGACGCCGTCCAGCGGGCCCGCCGGGCGTCAAGGATCTGGTCGTCGTACTCCTCCTGTATGTCGGAGTCGGAATCCGGGTGCGCGTTCATGGCGGGCGAGCGTAGCGTGTCCGGCTGAGAATCCCCGGGCTGTCCGCCCCTGGCCGAAGCAGGTGCATTGTTTGAGCGTCCGACCGAGCTCCGACGTACCCCTTTCCGCATTTTTGGACTCAAGGAGCCCGTTCACCGATGCCAGACATCACCCCGACGACGAGGCCCTCGGATGAGGACCTCGCACGGCTGCTGACCCACCCGCGCTACCCGCGCAGCAACGGCTACGACGTCCGCTGGGTCATCGAGAACCAGATGGGCCCGAACGCGCTGTGGCTGCTGGAGTGGCTCGCGCCCGCGCTCGGCCTGGACACCCTGCGCCCCTGCGCCCGCGTCCTCGACCTCGGCTGCGGCCGGGCGATGACGTCGGTGTTCCTGGCCAGGGAGTACCACGCCCAGGTCACCGCGGCCGACCTGTGGGTCAAGCCGGACGAGAACGCGGCACGCATCGCCGAGGCCGGTTTCGCCGACCGGGTGCTGCCCGTGCACACCGAGGCGCACGCCCTGCCGTTCGCCGAGGGCAGCTTCGACGCGGTCGTGAGCATCGACGCGTACCAGTACTTCGGCACGAACGACCTGTATCTGCCCACCCTGACCCGGCTGTTGAAGCCGGGCGGGCGGATCGGGATCGTCGTACCGGCACTGCGCGAGGAGATCGACGGCGCGGAGCCGCCGGAACACCTCGCGCAGTGGTGGGAGCCGGACTTCTGGTGCTTCCACACCGCCGACTGGTGGCGCCGCCACTGGACCCGCAGCGGAGCCGTCGAGGTCGAGACGGCCGACTGGCTGGACGACGGCTGGCAGGACTGGCTGCTGTGGGTCGACGTGGTCGCCGAGGAGAGCCCCCAGGAGTTCCACCGCACGATGGCCCGCTGGGTGCGCGACATGGTGCGTGCCGACGCGGGCCGGACGTTCGGGTTCGTACGACTCGTGGGGCGCCGTAAGTAGCAGTACGCGGGACGCCGTGAGCAGCAAGCAGAAGGCCCCGGAAGGCAGTGCTTCCGGGGCCTTGTGCGTCGTACGAAGGTCAGCCCTCGCTGACGCCCAGCTTCTCCAGGATCAGCTCCTTGACGCGGGCCGCGTCGGCCTGGCCGCGGGTCGCCTTCATGACCGCGCCGACCAGGGCGCCGGCCGCGGCGACCTTGCCGGAGCGGATCTTGTCGGCGATGCCCGGGTTGCCGGCGATGGCCTCGTCGACGGCGGTGCCGAGGGCACCCTCGTCGGAGACGACCTTCAGACCGCGCTTCTCGACGACCTCGTCCGGGGTGCCCTCGCCCGCGAGGACGCCCTCGATGACCTGACGGGCCAGCTTGTCGTTCAGGTCGCCCTTCGAGACCAGCTCGGAGACGCGGGCGACCTGCACCGGCGTGATGGCCAGCTCGTCCAGCGACGTGCCCGACTCGTTGGCGCTGCGCGCCAGTTCGCCCATCCACCACTTACGGGCGGAGGCCGCGTCGGCACCGGCGTCGATCGTGGCGACGATCGGGTCCAGCGCGCCGGCGTTGAGGATCGCCTGCATGTCGGTGGCGGAGATGCCCCACTCGGCGAGCAGCCGGTTGCGGCGGGCCAGCGGCAGCTCGGGCAGTCCGGCCCGGATCTCCTCGACCCACTCACGGGAGGGGGCGACCGGGACGAGGTCCGGCTCCGGGAAGTACCGGTAGTCCTCGGCCTCTTCCTTCACGCGGCCCGAGGTCGTGGACCCCGTGTCCTCGTGGAAGTGCCGGGTCTCCTGGATGATCGTGCCGCCGGACGAGAGAACGGCCGCGTGCCGCTGGATCTCGAACCGGGCCGCACGCTCCACGGAACGCAGCGAGTTGACGTTCTTGGTCTCCGAACGGGTGCCGAACTTCTCGGTGCCGTGCGGGCGCAGCGACAGGTTCACGTCGCAGCGCATCTGGCCCATCTCCATGCGGGCCTCGGAGACGCCGAGCGCCCGGATGACCTCGCGCAGCTCACGGACGTACGCCTTGGCGACCTCGGGAGCGCGCTCGCCTGCGCCCTCGATCGGCTTGGTGACGATCTCGATGAGCGGGATGCCGGCGCGGTTGTAGTCCAGCAGGGAGTGGGACGCGCCGTGGATACGGCCCGTAGCGCCGCCGACGTGCGTCGACTTGCCGGTGTCCTCCTCCATGTGGGCGCGCTCGATCTCCACGCGGAAGGTCTCGCCGTCCTCCAGCTGCACGTCGAGGTAGCCGTTGAAGGCGATCGGCTCGTCGTACTGGGAGGTCTGGAAGTTCTTCGGCATGTCCGGATAGAAGTAGTTCTTCCGGGCGAAGCGGCACCACTCGGCGATCTCGCAGTTCAGCGCGAGACCGATCTTGATCGCCGACTCGACGCCGGTCGCGTTGACGACCGGGAGCGCGCCGGGCAGGCCGAGGCAGGTGGGGCAGGTCTGCGTGTTGGCGTCCTGACCGAGTTCGGTCGAACAGCCGCAGAACATCTTGGTCTTGGTGCCGAGTTCGACATGGACCTCAAGGCCCATGACGGGGTCGTACGACGCCAGCGCGTCCTCGTACGACACCAGGTCGGTCGTGGTGGTCACGGTGAAACTTCCCTCTCAGCCCAGCAGGACGTCGTCGTCGCCCAGCCGCTTCAGCTCGCGGTACAGGATGGCGAGGCCGGTGACGATCGCGACCGCGGAGACGGTGGCGTCGATCAGCCGGAGCGTGTCCTGCTCGGTGCGGGCCTTCTTGATCTGCTTGGCGACACCCAACGCGCCGAACGCGGTGGTGGCCATCGACAGGTAGGTACCGGACTTGGACTTCTTGAAGTCCTTGGCCTTGGTCAGCTTGCTCACAGCGACGGTGCCTCCTCGAGAAGCGGGTGCCCCCACTTTTCCACGAAGGCGGCCTCGACGGCGGCGCCGACCTTGTAAAGACGGTCGTCCTTCAGCGCCGGGGCGATGATCTGGAGGCCCACCGGGAGGTTGTCCTCGGGCGCCAGACCGCACGGCAGCGACATCGCCGCGTTGCCCGCGAGGTTCGTCGGGATGGTGCACAGGTCGGCCAGGTACATCGCCATCGGGTCGTCGGCACGCTCGCCGATCGGGAAGGCGGTGGTGGGCGTCGTCGGCGAGACGATGACGTCGACCTGCTCGAAGGCCTTCTCGAAGTCGCGCGTGATGAGCGTGCGGACCTTCTGGGCGCTGCCGTAGTAGGCGTCGTAGTAGCCGCTGCTCAGCGCGTACGTGCCGAGCATGATGCGGCGCTTCACCTCGGGGCCGAAGCCCGCCTCACGGGTGAGGGAGGTGACCTCCTCGGCCGAGTGGGTGCCGTCGTCGCCGGTCCGCAGGCCGTAGCGCAGGCCGTCGAAGCGGGCGAGGTTGCTCGAACACTCGGACGGGGCGATGAGGTAGTACGCCGACAGGGCGAGGTCGAAGGACGGGCAGTCCAGCTCGACGATCTCGGCGCCCAGCTCCTTGAGGAGCGCGACGGACTCGTCGAAGCGCTGGATGACACCGGCCTGGTAGCCCTCGCCGCGGAACTGCTTGACGACACCGACGCGCATGCCCTGGACGCTGCCGTTGCGGGCGGCCTCGACGACCGGCGGGACCGGGGCGTCGATGGACGTGGAGTCGAGCGGGTCGTGCCCGGCGATGACCTCGTGCAGGAGGGCCGCGTCCAGGACCGTACGGGCGCACGGCCCGCCCTGGTCCAGGGAGCTGGAGAAGGCCACCATGCCGTAGCGGGAGACCGCTCCGTACGTCGGCTTGACGCCGACCGTGCCGGTGACGGCGGCCGGCTGGCGGATGGAACCGCCGGTGTCGGTGCCGATGGCGAGGGGCGCCATGTGCGCGGCGAGCGCCGCGGAGGAACCGCCGCCGGAGCCGCCGGGGATGCGGGTGAGGTCCCACGGGTTGCCGGTCGGCCCGTACGCGCTGTTCTCCGTCGAGGACCCCATGGCGAACTCGTCCATGTTGGTCTTGCCGAGGATGACGACGTCGGCGGCCTTCAGACGCTTGGTGAGGGTGGCGTCGTACGGCGGGATCCAGCCCTCGAGGATCTTCGAGCCGACGGTCGTCGGGATGCCCTCGGTGGTGAAGATGTCCTTCAGCGCGAGGGGCACACCGGCGAGCGGCCCGAGCTTCTCGCCCCGCTCGCGCTTCTCGTCGACGGCACGCGCCTGCGCCAGCGCGCCCTCGCGGTCGACGTGCAGGAAGGCGTGCACCTTCTCGTCGACGGCCTCGATCCGGGCGAGGTGGGCCTCGGTGACCTGGACGGCCGTGAGCTCGCCGGAGGCGATCTTCGCGGCGGTCTCGGCGGCGGTGAGCTTGATGATGTTGACGTTGTTGTCCGTCATGACTTCTTAGTCCTCCCCCAGGATCTGCGGCACCTTGAAACGCTGCTGCTCCTGGGCCGGGGCGCCGGAGAGCGCCTGCTCGGGGGTGAGCGACGGACGGACCTCGTCCGCCCGCATGACGTTCGTCAGCGGGAGCGGGTGCGAGGTCGGCGGTACGTCTTGGTCGGCGACCTCACTGACGCGTGCGACCGCGCCGATGATGTCGTCCAGCTGTCCCGCGAAGTGCTCGAGCTCTTCGGGCTTCAGCTCCAGACGCGCCAGCCGGGCGAGGTGGGCGACCTCCTCGCGCGTGATGCCAGGCATGCAGCGATCCTCTGGGGTGAGTGTGTGTGGTTTGGGGCCAATCCTATGGGGCCGGGGGCGGTGACGGTTACGCGGTTTCCCCAGGGGCCGGGCGGGCGTCCCAGGCCTCGCTCCGCAGGAAGTGGTTGTCGTAGAGCTCCTGCACCTCCAGGATGCTCTCCGGACCGACCTCGCCGAGGCGGATGCGCTGCAGATGGCGGAAGTACTCGAAGCGCTCCACGCCCGGGGTGATGACGATCAGCAGGTCGGCGGTGGCGCCGGGGGCGGCGGCGAAGGCGTGCGCCCTGCCGGGCGGGACGATGACGAGGTCGCCGCGCTCGGCGGTGACGATGTCGTCGCCGGACAGGAGCTGGGCCTCGCCGTCGAGGAGGAAGAACATCTCGGCGGAGTCGCGGTGCAGATGCGGCTTGGCGCCGTCGGCGCCCTGGCCGAGGGTGACGCGCACGGTGGACAGCGCGCCGCCGGACGCGCTGCTGTCGGCGAGCAGCTTCACGGCGACGGGATCTCCGCCGAGGGTCTCGGCCTCGGCGTCACGGACCACCACGGAGTCGTCGAACTTCGGTACGAACAGCGACATCTTCATTCCCCCTGATGACTGGTGTTGATCATTTCAACGCCGGGTCCCCGGGGGCTGATTCCGGCGGTTCCTACTCGTCGGCCGCGGCGGCCGGCAGGGCCGCCCGCGGCCGCTGCCAGCCGCGCGATCCGCGCGCCCGCAGCCAGGCCGTCGTCTCCTCGGCCGGCATCGCCGCCGCGACCAGCCAGCCCTGTACGGCGTCACAGCCCAGGTCGCGCAGGCGCTCCCAGGTCTCGTCGTCCTCGACGCCCTCGGCGACGACCAGCAGGCCGAGGGAATGGGCGAGGTCGAGCGTGCAGCGGACGATCTCGGCGTCCTCGGCGTCGACGGCGAGGCGGGCCACGAACGAGCGGTCGATCTTCAGTTCGCTGACGGGAAGGCTCCGCAGGTGCACCAGGGACGAGTAACCGGTGCCGAAGTCGTCGAGGGACATCTTCACGCCGTGGCCGGTCAGCCCGGCGAGGGTGTCGGCGGCGCGCTGCGGGTCCTCCAGCAGCACGTGTTCCGTTATCTCCAGCTGGAGGGAGCCCGCCGGGACGCCGTGCCGGGCGAGGCGGGCGGCGACGGAGCCCGCGAAGCCGGGGGTGTGGACGTCACGCGGGGAGACGTTCACCGCGACCGGGACGTACAGCCCCTGGGCCCGCCATGCGGCGACCTGGGCCAGCGCGGTGTCGAGGACGTACTCGGTGAGGTGGGGCATCAGGCCGGAGGACTCGGCGATGGCGATGAACTCGTCCGGCGGCACCTTCCCGCGCTCCGGGTGCACCCAGCGGACCAGGGCCTCCAGGCCCGCCACCTGTCCGTCGAAGCGGACCTTGGGCTGGTAGTGCAGCTCGACCTCGTGCGCGTCGAGGGCGCGGCGCAGGTCGCCCAGCAGGCCGAGCCGGTCCGGGGTGTTCGAGTCCCGTTTGGACTCGTAGACCTCGACGCCGGTCCGGTCCCGCTTCGCCTGGTACATCGCCACGTCCGCCCGGCGCAGCAGCCCCTCGGCGTCGAGGGCGTGGTCGGGGAAGACGGCGACTCCGGCGCTGGCCTCCAGGACGAGGGTGAGCCCGTCGAGGTCGAGCGGGGAGCTGAGGGCCGAGACGAGGCTGCGGGCGACGCGGGTCGCGGACGTCGTGGAGTCGGCGACCGGCAGTAACACGGCGAACTCGTCGCCGCCGAGCCGCGCGGCCTCCGCCCCGCGCGGCAGGGCCTGCTGGAGCCGGTCGGCTATCTGCAGGAGCAGGCGGTCACCGGCGAGATGGCCGAGCGTGTCGTTGACCGACCGGAAGCGGTCGAGGTCGATGAGCATCAGGGCCGAGCGGGCGCCGATGCGTTCGGCGTCGTCCAGGGCGGTCCAGATGCGTTCGAGGAGCCACTGGCGGTTGGGCAGCCCGGTCAGCGGGTCGCGCAGCTGCTCCTCCGCCCGGGCCCGGGCCATCCACAGGGTGGAGTCGAGGGCTATCAGCGGGATGGCGAAGAGCGGCAGCAGCAACGGCTTGGCCGCGGCGACGACACAGACCAGCGGGGCGATGCCGAGCAGCGCGACCGCGACCAGGCCCTGTCTGACCAGGGCGGTGCGGGCGACCGTGGGCAGTCCGCCGGTGCGGGGAGCGTGCAGGTACCACAGCAGGATGCGGGTGACCGCGAGATAGGCGGCCGCGACGAGGACGATCTCGGGGACCGTGTAGAGGGTCCAGGTCTCGGGGTTCCAGGGGGCCTCGACGCTGGGTACGCGGCCGAAGGCGGCCAGGATCAGCGCGCCGCCGGCGATGCCGAGGATGTCCACCGCGCCGTGCAGGACGCCCTGCCGCCAGCGGTGGCGCCTGGCTATGCCGACCAGGACGACGACGGTGAGGCTGACCATGCCGGCCGGCACCCAGCCGTACAGCATCAGGACGGCGAGGGTGAGGGCGGCGCCGGAGCCGGTGCCGCCCCACCAGCGGGCGCGGCCGAGCGCGACGAGGTGACCGACGATGACGCCGGTGAGCACGGCGAGGGCCCAGCCGACGGTGCCGGACGGGAAGAGGGCGTGGCTTCCGGTGAACGCCCGGTAGAAGCCCGCCCCCAGCACGAACCCGGCCGCCGCGACGACCGCCGCGGGCAGCGCGGGCCAGGACAGATGCCGCTCGTGCTCGGCCCCGGGCAGCCCGGAGGTGTGGTCGGCGGTGAGCGGTACGGCGGTGCGGTCGTCCACGGCGGTGTACGGTCCAGCCGGCACGGCGGGGCCGGTGACCCGCGCCTCGTCCCGCGGGCGCTCCGCGGTGCCCGGCGCCCGGCGGCTCCCCCGCCATGCGCCGGCCAGCCGGCGCAGCCGCGAGTACGGGGCGGCGCTCTCGGTCGGTTCCATTCCCGTCCCTCTCACAGCCGGCGGTGCCCACGCCACGCGGCCCGTTGCCCGACAAACCCTCTACGGCGCCGCGTTGGAAAACCCTTTCCCGTCCTCCTGAGGAGCACGGGGTTGCCCCAACCGCAGCTGGGCACGGCAGGCGCACATCTCAACAGTAGGCCGCAGAAGGCTTCCACGGGCAGCGGTCGTCGACGGTTGCCCGAATGCGCCCCGGCCACCCGTATGCATCTGGTATGCGCCGATCGGGTGGCCTTCAACCGCCGCTCCGCCCTACTCCTCGATGGGAAGTGCGACTTCGGCGGCCGCTTCCGGCCCCTGTTCCAGCAGGACGTTGAAGCCGTCCTCGTTCAGAACGGGCACCTTGAGCTGCATCGCCTTGTCGTACTTCGAACCAGGATTGTCACCCACAACCACGAAAGACGTCTTCTTCGAAACAGAACCGGTCACTTTCGCTCCACGCGACTGAAGGGCGTCCTTGGCGCCGTCGCGGGTGAAGTGCTCCAGGGTGCCGGTGACGACGACGGTGAGGCCTTCGAGGGGGCGGGGGCCTTCGTCTTCGCCGGTGCCTTCTTCCTCGAAGGGGACTCCGGCTTCCTTCCACTTGCGGATGATCTCGCGGTGCCAGTCCTCCGCCAGCCACTCCTTGACGGACTTGGCGATGATCTCGCCCACGCCGTCGGTGTTGGCCAGCTCCAGCTCGGTGGCCTGCTCGATGCGCTCGATCGAACGGAACTCCCGGGCCAGCGCCTGGGCGGCGACCGGTCCGACATGGCGGATGGAGAGGCCGTTGAGGAAGCGGGCGAACGGCCGGGTCTTGGCCTCCTCGATGTTCTTGAGCAGCGCCAGGGTGTTCTTCTTCGGTTCGCCCTCCTTGTTGGCGAAGACCGTGACGACCTTCTCCTCGCCCGTCTCGGGGTCCCGCTTGGGCAGGCCGCTGTCCTTGTCGCGGACGTACGCCTTGATCGGGAGCAGCTTCTCCACGGTCAGGTCGAAGAGGTCACCCTCGTCGACGAGCGGCGGATCGGCCGGCTCCAGCGGGCGGGTGAGAGCGGCGGCGACGACCTCACCGAAGTGCTCGATGTCCAGGCATTCCCGGCCCGCGAGGTAGGAGACACGCTCGCGCAACTGGGCCGGGCAGGTACGGGCGTTGGGACACCGCAGATCGATGTCGCCCTCCTTCATGGGCTTCAGCGGTGTTCCGCACTCCGGGCACTCGGCCGGCATCACGAACTCCCGCTCGCTGCCGTCCCGCAGGTCCACCACCGGGCCGAGGATCTCCGGGATGACGTCACCGGCCTTGCGCAGCACCACCGTGTCCCCGATGAGGACGCCCTTCGCCTTGACGACCTCCTGGTTGTGCAGGGTGGCGAACTCGACCTCGGAGCCCGCGACGGTCACCGGCTCGACCTGGGCGTAGGGCGTGACGCGACCGGTGCGACCGACACCGACCTTGATGTCGATCAGCTTGGTGTTGACCTCTTCCGGCGCGTACTTGTAGGCGATCGCCCAGCGCGGCGCGCGTGCCGTAGAGCCGAGGCGGCCCTGGAGGCGGATCTCGTCGAGCTTGATGACGGCGCCGTCGATCTCGTGCTCCACCGAGTGCCGGTTCTCGCCGAAGTACGCGATGAACTCCCGTACGCCGTCTAGGTCGTCGACCACCTTGTTGTGCTTGGCCGTCGGCAGGCCCCAGGTCTTGAGGAGGTCGTAGGCCTCGGAGAGGCGGGTCATGCCGTCGAAGCCCTCCAGGGCGCCGATGCCGTGCACGACCATGTGGAGCGGGCGGGAAGCGGTGACGCGCGGGTCCTTCTGGCGCAGCGAACCCGCCGCCGCGTTGCGCGGGTTGGCGAAGGGCTTGTCGCCGGCTTCGACCAGACGGGCGTTGAGCTCCTCGAACTTCTCCATCGGGAAGTAGACCTCGCCGCGGATCTCCACGAGGTCCGGGATCTTGTCGCCCTTCAGCCGGTCCGGGATCTCGGCGATGGTGCGGACGTTGGGGGTGATGTCCTCGCCGGTGCGGCCGTCACCGCGGGTCGCCGCGCGCGTGAGGCGGCCGTGCTCATAGGTGAGGTTGACGGCGAGGCCGTCCACCTTCAGCTCGCACAGGAGGTGGTACTCGGCGCCGCCGACGTCCTTGGCGACGCGGTCGGCCCAGGCGGCGAGTTCCTCGTCGCTGAAGGCATTGTCGAGGGAGAGCATGCGGGAGCGGTGCTCGACGGACGTGAACTCCGTCTCGTACGCGCCCGCGACCTTCTGCGTGGGCGAGTCCGGCGTGCGCAGCTCCGGGTGCTCGTCCTCCAGCGCCTCCAGGGACCGCAGGAGCTTGTCGAAGTCCGCGTCGCTGATGACGGGGGCGTCCTTCACGTAGTACCGGAAGCGGTGCTCCTCGATCTGCTCAGCGAGCTGCGCGTGCTTCTCCCGTGCCTCCGCGGGCACCGTCGTCTCCGCTTGCTTGTCGCCGGCCACCGTGTTGTCCTCCCGTTACTCTGGGTTGTCCGCGAGAGATCTCGCCGCCTGGACGCAGTGGGCGAGAGCCCTGCGCGCGTACTCCGGGGAGGCCCCCGCGAGGCCGCACGCCGGAGTGACCGTCACGGCCTCCGCGAGAAGCCCCGGATGCAGCCCCAGCCTGCGCCACAGCGTCCTGACACCCATGACGCTACCGGCAGGGTCTGACAATGCCGCGTCCGTTCCCGGTACGACACCGGCGAAGAGCCGGGTACCCGCTTCCACCGCCTCACCGATCGCGTCGTCGTCACGCTCGGTGAGGAGCGAGAAGTCGAAGGAGACCGCCGCCGCGCCCGCCCGACGCAGCAGGGCGAACGGCACGTCCGGTGCGCACGAGTGGACCACGACGGGGCCGTCGGCGTGAACCCCGACGACGTCGCGGAGCGCGGACTCGACGATCTGCCGGTCGACGGCGCGGTGGGTGCGGTAGCCGCTGGCCGTCCTGACCTGTCCGCGGAGGACGGCGACGAGGGAGGGCTCGTCGAGTTGGAGGACCGGCTGGGCCCCGGGGACACGGCGCCGCACCTCGGCGAGATGCTGCCGCAGCCCCTCCGCGAGGGAGCCGGCGAGGTCACGGCAGGCGCCGGCGTCGGAGAGGGCGGACTCGCCGTTGCGCAGCTCCAGGGCGGCGGCCAGCGTCCAGGGGCCGACCGCCTGCACCTTCAGCTGTCCTTCGTACCCCTGGGTGAACTCCTCCAGCGCGTCGAGGTCCTCGCCGAGCCAGGACCGGGCCCGTTTGGTGTCCCGGCCCGGCCGGTCCCCGAGCCGCCAGCCGCTGGGCTCCACGCGCGCGTACAGCTCGACGAGCATCCCCGCGGTCCGGCCGATCATGTCGGCGCCGGGTCCGCGGGCGGGGAGCTCGGGCAGGAACGGGAAGTCCTCGAAGGAGCCCGTCGCCGTCTTGGCGGCTTCCCGGGCGTCCCCGCCGGGCAGGGAGCCGACGCCGGTGGCGGCGGCGAAGGTGAACTGGCTGTTGGCACTCACCTGGACAGCGTATGCAACCCGGCCGACCGCTCCGTCAGCGTCCCGGCCGCACCGTCAGGTCGTTGACCTCCGCGTCCCGGGGCAGGTCGAGCGCCATCAGGATGGTCGTCGCCACGGACTCGGCGTCGATCCACTTCGAGGCGTCGTACTCCTTGCCCTCCTGCTGGTGGACCTTGGCCTGCATCGGGCTCGCGGTGCGGCCGGGGTACACCGAGGTGACCCGGACGCCGTTGCCGTGCTCCTCGTGGCGCAGGGAGTCGGCGAGGGCCTTGAGGCCGTGCTTGGAGGCGGCGTACGCGGACCAGTCGGCGTGCGCGTTGAGGCCCGCGCCGGAGTTCACGAACACCACGTGGCCGCGGGCGGCGCGGAGTTGGGGCAGGAAGTGGCGGGTCAGCTCGGCCGGGGAGATCAGGTTGACGTTCAGCTGGTGGCGCCAGGACTTCGGGGTGAGGTCGCCGACCGGGCCGAGGTCGACGACGCCGGCGATGTGCAGCAGGGAGTCGACCCGGTCCGGGAGGCTCTGGTGGGAGAAGGCCCAGCTCAGCTTGTCGGGGTCGGCGAGGTCGCCGACGAGCGTCTGCGCGCCGGGGAACTCCGCCGCCAGTTCCTTCGCGCGGCCCGCGTCGCGCGCGTGCAGGACGAGGTCGTCCCCGCGCGCGTGGAGGCGGCGGGCGACGGCCGCGCCGATGCCGGAGCCCGCACCGGTGATCACATGAGTAGCCATGGTCGTCATCGTCGCACTAGGCGACGCCTCGGCTCTCCTCCAGGTACGCCAGCGCCCCCACCGGCTCCTCCGCGAAGAACACCAGGTCGGTGAGGGGGACGGGCAGGAAGCCCTCGTCCTCCATGCGCCGGAACTGTTCCTTCAACCCGTCGTAGAAGCCCGCGGTGTTGAGCAGGACCACCGGCATGTCGGTGTGGCCGTGCTTCTTCAGTTCCAGGATCTCGGTGGCCTCGTCGAGCGTGCCGGTGCCGCCCACCATGACGACGACCGCGTCGGCCTTCTCCAGGAGCAGCCGCTTGCGCTCGGCGAGGTCCTTGGCGACGACCATCTCGTCGACGCCCGGGCGGACCTTGGCGGCGAGGAACTCCACCGACACCCCGACGAGTTTGCCGCCCGCCTCCTGCACGCCGTCGGCGACGACCTTCATCAGGCCGACGTCCGAGCCGCCCCATACGAGCGTGTGCCCGCCCTTGCCCAGCAGTTTCGCGAACTCGCGCGCGGGGCGCGTGTAACGCTCGTCGAGGTCGGCGGCGGAAAGGAAGACACAAATACGCATGGGGCCACCGTACGCGGGAAGAACCGGGGCCCCGCGAGCGCTTCTCCTCCCATGGCCTCAGGACACACGATCACCATCGAGCAAGGCGACCGGCACGTGCGCGTGGTGCACGGCGACCAGGTACTGGCGGAGAGCGAACGGCCGCTGATCCTGAAGGAGACGGGCTCTCCGGTGCGGTACTACCTGCCGCCGGAGGACGTCCGCCTCGACCTCCTGACCCCCTCCGACACCCACACCTACTGCCCCTTCAAGGGCACGGCGTCCTACTGGTCGCTGCCCGACGCGGCGGACCTGGTGTGGTCCTATCCCGACCCCAAGCCGGACGTCGCCCAGATCAAGGACCACCTGTGCTTCTACGAGGTGGAAATCACCGATTAGTCCCGCGCGTCGCCGATTAATTCCGTGCCCCGTGGAAGTCTCCACAGGCATGGACAAGAAAACTCTTTCCCGCGACGGCACCCCGATCGCCTACGAGATCTCCGGTCAGGGCCCGGCCGTGATCCTGGTGAGCGGCGCGATGTCGACGGGCGGCACCGTGGCGCCGCTGGGCGCGCTCCTCGCCGACCGGTTCACGGTCATCGGGTACGACAGGCGGGGCCGCGGCGCGAGCGGCGACACGGCCCCGTACGCGGTGGAGCGCGAGGTCGAGGATCTCGCCGCGCTCATCGACGCGGTGGGCGGCGAGGCGTGCCTGTACGGCATCTCGTCGGGCGGGGCACTGGTCCTGGAGGCGGTGGCGAGCGGGCTGCCGGTCCGCAGGGCCGCCGTGTACGAGGTGCCCTTCGCCGACTTCTCCGAGCAAGGGGCGAAGGAGCGCGCCGCGTACACCGAGAACCTGACGGCGGCGCTCGCGGAGGGCCGACGCGGGGACGCGGTGGAGCTGTTCCTCACGCTGACCGGCATGGCGCCCGAGATGATCCGGGGCGCCCGGCAGTCGCCCATGTGGGCGGGCATGGAGGCGGTCGCGCCGAGCCTCGCGTACGACGACGCGGTCATGGGCGGCGGTCTGCTGCCCCGGGAGCGGCTGGCCTCGGTCTCCGTCCCCGTGCTGGCCGTCGCGGGCGGGGCGAGCCCCGACTGGCTGCGGGAGGCCGCGCGCGGTGGCGGATGCGGTGCCACAGGGGTCGTACCGGAGCCTGGAGGGTCAGACCCACATGGTGGATCCGAACGCCCTGGCCCCGGTGCTCGCCGAGTACTTCACGCCGTAGCGACGGCCCGGGCACTTCACGCCGTAGCGAGGGCCGGGCACTTCAGGCCGTAGCGACGGCCGGGCATTTCACGCCGGAGGGGCGCCGGGCGCTTCACGCCGGAGCGGTCGCCGTCGCGCGCGTGGTCGTCGCGATCGTCGCCGAGCCGACCACGCGCGTGCCGTCGTAGAGCACGATCGCCTGGCCGGGTGCGACGCCCCGGACCGGCTCGGTGAACGACACCCGCAGCTCGCCGTCGACCAGTTCCGCGCTCACCTCGGTCTCGCCGCCGTGGGCGCGGAGCTGGGCGGTGTAGGTGCCGGGGCCCTCGGGGGCCGTGCCGCACCAGCGCGGCTTGATGGCCGTCAGGGCGCTGACGTCGAGGGAGGCGGCGGGGCCGACCGTCACCGTGTTGTTCACCGGGGAGATGTCCAGGACGTAGCGCGGCTTGCCGTCGGCGGCCGGGGTGCCGATCCGCAGGCCCTTGCGCTGGCCGATGGTGAAGCCGTACGCGCCCTCGTGGCTGCCGATCTTGGCGCCGGACTCGTCGACGATGTCGCCCTCGGCCTTGCCGAGGCGGTTCGCGAGGAAGCCCTGGGTGTCGCCGTCGGCGATGAAGCAGATGTCGTGCGAGTCGGGCTTCTTCGCCACCGCCAGGCCCCTGCGCTCGGCCTCCGCGCGGATCTCGTCCTTCGTCGTGACCGTGTCACCCAGCGGGAAGAGGGCGTGGGCGAGCTGCTTCTCGTCGAGGACGCCGAGGACGTACGACTGGTCCTTGGCCATGTCGGAGGCGCGGTGCAGCTCGCGGGTGCCGTCCTCGCGGACGATCACCTGGGCGTAGTGGCCGGTGCAGACCGCGTCGAAGCCCAGCGCGAGCGCCTTGTCGAGGAGCGCGGCGAACTTGATCTTCTCGTTGCAGCGCAGGCACGGGTTCGGGGTCCGGCCGGCCTCGTACTCGGCGACGAAGTCCTCGACGACGTCCTCGCGGAAGCGGTCGGCGAGGTCCCAGACGTAGAACGGGATGCCGATGACGTCGGCGGCGCGGCGGGCGTCGCGGGAGTCCTCGATGGTGCAACAGCCACGCGCGCCCGTGCGGAACGATTGCGGGTTCGCCGAGAGGGCGAGGTGGACACCGGTCACGTCATGGCCGGCTTCCGCGGCGCGGGCGGCGGCGACGGCGGAGTCCACGCCGCCGGACATGGCGGCGAGGACGCGGAGGGGGCGCTGCGTGGAGTGAGTCATAACCCCTCCAGGGTACGGGGGCGCGGGAACCGGAGCCCACGAGTATCCGTTCACGATCACATGGGGGCGACAGAGGCATCCAGGGACGGCGATCGGCGCCTCGGGCGACGCGCCCTGATGATCGGCGGCGCGGCGGCCGCCATCGGCACGGGCGTGCTGGCCCGGGACGAGCTAGCGCGCCTGTGGTGGCGTACGCCCGGGGTGGAGAAGCCGCGCAAGGAAGGCGAGGTCGACTACGCGGGCGCGCGGTGGGTGGCGGCGTCGGAGGCGAACTGGCGGCGCGCGGACCGTCCCGACGACTACGGCATAGACATGGTGATCATCCATGTCACCCAGGGCAGCCTCGCCAGCGCGGTGAAGGCCTTCCGGGACCCCGGGCACCAGGCGGCGGCGCACTACATAGTCGGCCGGGACGGCCGCGTCACGCAGATGATCCGCGAGCTGGACGTGGCGTACCACGCGGGCAACCGCGACTACAACGAACGCAGCGTCGGCATCGAGCACGAGGGCTTCGTGGACCGGCCCGAGGACTTCACCACCGCGATGTACGCGTCCTCGGCCCGGCTGACGGCGAGGATCTGCGCGCGCTACGACATACCCGTCGACCGCGAGCACATCATCGGCCATGTGGAGGTGCCGGGGACGGACCACACCGACCCGGGCGAACACTGGGACTGGGAGCGGTACATGAAGCTGGTGCGGAGGGCGCGTACGGCCGTCGCCTGAGCCTCGGAGCCGTTACGTCAGCCCCGCCGCCCGCGCCCGTTCCACGGCCGGCCCGATCGCCTTGGCCACCGCCTCCACGTCCGCCTCCGTGGAGGTGTGGCCGAAGGAGAAGCGGAGGGTGCCGCGGGCCAGGTCCGGGTCGGTGCCGGTGGCGAGGAGGACATGGCTGGGCTGGGCGACGCCGGCGGTGCATGCGGAGCCGGTGGAGCACTCGATGCCCTGGGCGTCGAGGAGCAGCAGGAGCGAGTCGCCCTCGCAGCCGGGGAACGTGAAGTGGGCGTTGGCCGGGAGCCGGTCCACCGGGTCGCCGCCGAGGATCGCGTCCGGCACCGCCGTACGCACCGCTTCGACGAGGGCGTCGCGCAGGGCGCCGATCTCGCGGGCGAACCATTCACGCTGCTCGGCGGCGAGCCGGCCGGCGACGGCGAAGGAGGCGATGGCGGGGACGTCGAGCGTGCCGGAGCGGACATGGCGCTCCTGGCCGCCGCCGTGCAGGACGGGGACGGGGGTGTACTCGCGGCCCAGCAGCAGGGCGCCGATGCCGTAAGGCCCGCCGACCTTGTGGCCGGAGACGGTCATCGCGGCGAGCCCGGAGGCGGCGAAGTCGACGGGGATCTGGCCGTAGGCCTGGACCGCGTCCGCGTGCAGCGGGACGCCGAACTCGGCGCAGACGTCCGCCAGTTCACGCACCGGCAGGATGGTGCCGATCTCGTTGTTGGCCCACATGACGGTGGCGAGGGCCACGTCGTCGGGGTCGCGGGCGATGGCCTCGCGCAGGGCGTCGGGGTGGACGCGGCCGTACCTGTCGACGGGGAGGTACTCGACGGTGGCGCCCTCGTGTTCGCCGAGCCAGTGGACGGCGTCCAGGACGGCGTGGTGCTCCACGGGGCTGGCGAGCACCCGGGTGCGGGCCGGGTCGGCGTCGCGGCGGGACCAGTACAGGCCCTTCACGGCGAGGTTGTCGGCCTCGGTGCCGCCGGAGGTGAAGACGACCTCGCTGGGGCGGGCGCCGAGGGATTCGGCGAGCGCCTCGCGGGACTCCTCGACGGTGCGCCTCGCGCGGCGGCCGGCCGCGTGGAGGGCGGAGGCGTTGCCGGTGACGGCCATCTGGGCGGCGAGCGCCTCGACTGCCTCGGGAAGCATCGGGGTGGTCGCGGCGTGGTCGAGGTAAGCCATGGTGCGTTGATTCTACGGGGCCGCGTGCGGAAGCCTCATGGCAAGGCTCCCCCGCGCCGGGGCCTCAGAAGCTCCAGGACACCGTGCTGTCCATCTGCATGACCGTCACCAGGACCAGGAGGTCCGCGACGCCCAGGCCCATGCCCAGGAAGGCACGGCCGCGCCGGGCGGTGCCGCGCCACAGGGCGACGGCGGCCAGGGCGATGGCGACCGGGCCGAGGAAGACGTTCAGGACGAGCAGGCCCAGGAGGCCGAGGATGAAGGACGCCACGGCCATGCCGTCGGCGTCGCGGGTCCCGGTGCGGCGGCCGCTGCTGGTGCTGGTGCTGTTGGCCGGTGCCGTGAGCTGCATGGTGATCAATCCCCCAGGATCAGTCGGGTGAGGCGGGCTCAGTGAGCGGACGAGTTGCGGCGGGCGTGGCGCTCGCGGAGCGCGAAGATGCCCAGCCAGGCGGCGATGACGGCCGCGGCGACGGCGGTGAAGGCGAACGGCGCGTGGGCGACGGTGCCCAGGACGGCGCCGAAGAGCAGAAGTGCGGCGACGAGGAACAGCATGGGATGCAACCCCCTCCGAAACACCCCTCGTGGGCGTCTCTCGTTACGTTTCGGTGAACAGTTGTAGTAACACTTGTTCACTGACTACAGAGTCTAGCGCGTACGACGACTTCTCAATTCCAGAGAACAGTTGTTTACTGCATGGCATGAGTCACACCCTCGGCATCCGGCAGGCCCAGAAGCAGAAGACCCGACAGGCGCTCCTGGACGCGGCGTTGGGACTGCTGGAGGAGCAGAGCCTGAGCAGCCTGGGCCTGCGCGAGGTCACGCGCGCGGTCGGCGTCGCCCCGACCGCCTTCTACCGGCACTTCCGCTCCACCGCGGATCTCGGCGTGGCACTGGTCGAGGACACGCTGGGCAGCCTGCACCCCATGATCCGGACGACGGTGTCCACGGCGGACGACAGCGAGCAGCGCGTGGTGCGCGCCGTCGAGCTGATCGCCCGTCATGTGGACGCGTACCCCGCACACATCAGGTTTATCGCCCGGGAACGACATGGCGGGGTCCAGCCGGTCCGGGAGGCCATCCGGGAGCAACTGGCCCGGTTCGGCCAGGAGGTGAAGGACGAGCTGGCCAAGGACCCCGAGTCGGCCGGCTGGAGCGAGGACGACCTCCTCATGCTCGCCAATCTGTACGTCGACCAGATGCTGATCACCGCCTCCCTGTTCCTGGAGGCCCAGGAGGCCAGCCCCGAGGAGCGGGACCGGGTGATCCAGGTGGCGACCCGCCAGATGCGGCTGATCAGCATCGGCCGTCACCACTGGCTGGACTGAAGCCCCCGCCGTACGACCCCCGCGGTCAGCTCTTCGTCGCCGACGAGGTCGCCTGCCCGCTCGGCGCCCCGCTCGGCGCCCCGGCGTCGGCGCCCCGCTCGGCGCCCCGCTGGGCATCCC
>MWJO01000069.1 GCA_002027195.1 Streptomyces sp. GKU 895
AGGTGCCGCGGGCCGACGCGGCACCCAAGGAAGAGGAGGGCGGCTGCGTGCGCGCGGTGATACGGCCGGGCGACCGACCGCTCCGTTTGCCGTCCGCGCCACCGGGGACCCGCCCGACCATGAGCGCTACGCCACTTCGCCGCCCCCGGATGCGGCAGAGCCGCCTCCTGCGGCTGCTGGACCGCTTGGAGCGGGAGCCCAGGGCCGACGCGGTGGTCGACCGAACCCGCAAGCGGGTTCAAGCCCTGCCCCTCGGCGGCGGGCGGGACCTCTTGCACGGCAGGTGGCTCGGGCACCCGGTGCAGGCGAGGTCAGCGACGGATGCGTCCAACGACCCTGGCATGGCAGCGTCTTCCGGCTCTCGGACGGCTGGAACGTCCGCGGCCCGGCCACCGCGCCTCAGCCGGCTGTCCACACCCGGATCAGCGACGGCCACGTCGAGATACGCCTGCGCCGACAGGAGCGGGACGAGCAGGCGCCGGCCGAGCCCGGCGAAACGGCGTACGCAGAAGGTCACGCATGAACACCGCAGCTGACCGCCACCTCGCAGCACGTCTGCACGGCCTGTTGCACCGGGCCGGAGCGCAGTACGGAGCAGGGCACGACCGACCGCTGGGCGGCTACCTCGCAGCCATGACAGGCTTCGCCGCTTATACGACGGCTTGGGCCACCGCCGTACGGCTGCGCGGCCGACCGCTGCCCGACCGGCCCGAGCCGTGGGACGTGGTGCTGACCTCGGTCGCGACCTTCCGGCTCAGCCGGCTGCTGACCAAGGCATCGGTCACCAGCCCGCTTCGCGCTCCGTTCACCCGGTACGTCGCCCCGCAGGGCCCGGCCGAACTGCACGAGGAAGCACACTCCGAGGGCGCCAGGCACACCGTCGGAGAACTGGCTACCTGCCCCTTCTGCATGAGCGTCTGGGTGGCCTCCACCCTCACCGCGGGCCAGCTGCTCTGGCCGCGCGCGACACGCACCGCCATGGGCGCGCTCGCCGCTCTGGCCGGCGCGGACGGGCTGCAACTGGCATACAGCGCGCTGGTCGAGAAGACGACGGGCGAGTGACCTGGCAGCGGACCGCTGTGATGATGTACTCCTCGGCCCGGAGCCGGGCGAGGAGTGACGTGTGTGAGCGGCAACGCACACCGTGGCGTTGGCGCACCCCCTGGCCTGGGCAGAGGCTGTCTCGTCCGCGTGCCATCTCCTTCTGGGCGGCGTTCGCCTGGTGCGGCGCAACGATCGCGGGGGGGGATGACGCTCGGAGCCGCACCCGCCCGCCGGGAGCCTGCTCAAGCACGCCGCCGGGCCGGCCGCGATGGCCGGCGGTGAGAAGCTCGAGCAGGCGTCAGCGGCCAGCCGACTCCCCTGCCCGCACGCGTTCTCCAGCGGCCGACCGGCCCGTACGAACGCCCCGGCGGACAGCCGCTGCCGGTGAACTGGGCCGTGCGCTGCGGTCAGGCGGCCCTCCACACTCCACAAGGCCGTCCACGCCTTCATCCCCGGCGCAGCCGCCGACGCCTTGACGGCCCGCACGGGGGCTCGGCCCTGGCCGGCGCCACCCGCCTCCAGTCAGAACGGCTGCTCACACGCCACCTCAGGTCATGCTCCTGGCGGTGATGAGATCGGTGACGGCCGGAAGGCCGCCCTGGGCCAGGGCGGCGCGCTGCCGATCGGCGCCGGTGCCGTCCTGCAGAAGCCGGTGCACCAGGGCCGTCACCTGCCTGCTGTCGCCGGACGCCTCGAGCGCGGGCGCGACGTGGCGTAGCAGCTCGTACAGCATCTCGCCGGCCCGGCGTTGCCGGCCGCCCGGATCGACCAGGGTGCTGCTCAGCCCGTGGCGGGCCGCGTGCCACATGCTCGCCTGCAGCAGTTCCTGATCGCAGTCGAGCTCGGGGACACCGGCGGCGGCCTCCGCACGCGCGGTCTCCACGAGGGCTCGGACAAGGCCCGTGAGCATCACCGCGTCGTCCGGGCGCAGCTGCACGTCCAGGCACCGCACCTCGATGGTGGGGTACCGGGTCGAGAGCCGGGCCTGCCAATACAGCTGACCGGCGTCCGAGATCAGACCGCTGTCCAGCAGTTGCCGCACGCGCCGGTCGTGGTCGGCGATGTCGGCGAAGTGCGGGGGCATACCGCTGACCGGCCACCGACTGAAGATCACGGTGCGCCAGCTGGCGAAGCCGGTGTCGTGACCGTCCCACAGCGGGGAGTTCGCGGACAGGGCGGTGAGGGTCGGCAGCCACACCCGGATCCTGTTCAGAATCTGCACGCCGGTCTCCCGGCTGGGGACGCCGACGTGCACATGCATGCCGTTGACCAGCTGTTCCGCCACCAGCTGGGGCGCCTGGGTGCGCATGGCCCGGTACCGGGCCTGGTCGGTGACGGCCACAGGGTGGCCGTGGCGCACCGGGGGCGTGGCACAGGCCGCGATCCGGCAGCCGTGCTCCTCGGCGGCCGCGCCGAGGGCGTGCCGCAGCCGCAGCAGGTGTCCACCGGCCTCCTCGAGTGTGCTGCACACCGGGGTGGCCACCTCTACCTGCGCCTGCAGCAACTCGCACTGCACCTCCTGGTCGGCCACGAGGTGCCCCAGGCCGGCCGCGGCGCGCACCTTGTCCGCCATGGGTACCGGCAGACCCGTGACCGGGTCGAGCAGCAGGTACTCCTCTTCGACACCGATCGTCGTCATCGACGGCCTTCTGTTCCGCCCGGCTGTACCACCGGACTGGCTCCCGATGCGCCTTCCGGTGCATCGCATGACGAGGACTCGTCGGAGGGGTCACTCGTGGTGCCCGAGTGCCGCGCTCCCTTCGCAGTAAACCATCACCCGCTGCCGCCGACAGCCGACGACGAGCTCGCCAGGGCACGACTGGCTCGGTGCGCACCGGCCTCCGCAGGCAGGCCCGTCATCACCATGATTGGCCGCCTGCCTGATGGGCACCCAGAGTGACGCAAGAGGCGGGGATTGACGAACGGAGATGCCCGATGGTGGCGCAGACCCTGATGCCGGCCCGGCCGGCGTTGTTGCTCAGGCCACCGGGTGTGTACGCCCCGCAGTGGGACACGGGATTGCTGGCGCGTGCCCTGTACCGCGAAGCCGTCACCTCCGGGACCGATGTGCTGGATCTGGGGACCGGCACCGGCGCGGTCGCCCTGCAGGCGGCCCTCCTGGGCGCACGAGTGACCGCGGTGGACATCTCGCGGCGGGCGGTGTTCGCCACCCGCGTCAACGCGCTGCTGGCAAGGCAGCGACTTCGCGTACGACGCGGTGACCTGACGAGCGCCGTCACAGGGCAGTCGTACGACCTCGTCGTCAGCAATCCGCCCTACGTCCCCTCCCCCGCCGGCCGGCTGCCGCGCCGGGGAGCTGCCCGCGCCTGGGACGCGGGCAGCGACGGCCGGGCGTTCGTGGACCGCATCTGTGAGGCGGCGCCCACCATGCTGCGTCCGGGCGGGGTCCTGCTGATCGTGCACTCCGGACTGTGCGGACCGGACACCACTGTGCGACGGCTGACGGAACGCGGGCTGCACGCCTCGATCACCGACCGCGCCCTGGTGCCCCACGGCCCCGTACTGCGCTCCCGGATGCCGTGGCTGGTACGCCAGGGCCTGGCCGGAGCGGACGACAGCCGGGAGGAACTCGTGGTCGTCCGCGCTGAACGACGGTAAGCACGCGCCCCGATCCGCGAACAGCTGCCCGCCCTGACGCCAACCCGGGCATCGGACAGGCCCTGTTCGGCTACGAGACGGACGCCGTCTTCGGCTACTCGCACGCCATGGGCGGGCCGCGCGGCAGCCACGCCGAGTACGTCCGCGTGCCCTTCGCCTTCGCCGACTACGGCGCGTTCAAGGGCACTGGGCCTTCCCCATGGGCTGCCGGACGGCTTGGGGCTGGCCGTCCGCGTCGAGGAGGCCGACGGGCCGGACAGCACACTCGACCTGCTGTTCACCTCCAGCCGACCCGGCAGGTTCGGCCGCCACCTGCCCTTGCTCCGACCCCACGCCCTCAAGGGGCCGTACTCGACCCTGCTGTCGTACCGGATGGGAGAGCGCGAACGCGTGCTCGCGGCGTTCCCCGCCCGCGACCAGAGCGGCACTCGCGAGGAGACCATGCCGACCTTGTGGCAGGAGCTGGCCCGCCGGCCCGTCCGCTTCGACCTGCGCGCCGCCGCCCCCGGCGAACCCTGGACCACCTTCGCCTCACTGTCCCTCGATGCCACCCTCCCCGCCACGCCCTCCCGCACCGTGTCCTACGACCCGTACACGCACTGCCTGCCCGGACTGCGACCCACCGGACCACTGCGCGCACTCCGCGTCGCCGCGTACACCGGTTCCCGCCACGGACGAACCGGCGACGACCACGACGAGTGAGGTGATCCTGCGGCGGGGAGTGCCGACGTCCGACAACCGACGACCGGCACTCTCCCGGAACCCTGCGGGTTGACTTCCTCCCCCCTCCTGATGGAGGAGGATTCCTACGGCTCGCGCCGTGGGGTTTCCCGCTTCGCAGCCGAGTGCCCGTCGCGGCCGTACCACCGGCTCTTGTACTCCAGCGTCCTCCGAAACTCCGACCACACCGCATCGCTGATGGCGCGGGCCAGACGGCCGTTCGCGGACGTTCTTCACCATGCTCCGCACCGTGGTGACCGAGGTCCAGGCGACTGCTGTGACTGTGATGACCGGGGCATCTGCGGGAAGAAGGGTCCGTAACTCAAGGAGGGTGCGGTGAGGCGTGATCGAATCGGGCTGGCCGAGGTACTGGCAGCAGCGGAGGGTGCCGCGCCGGTGCGCTCCCTGGATGTCGTGGCGCACAACCTGCGCGAGCGATTCGGCGCGCGTTACGTGTCGTTCCTCTTCGTCGACGTCGTCGGCCGACGCCTGCTACGGGTCAGCGACGAGGCGACGGCACCACACGAGCACGGCGCCGACCAAGTTCTCCTGGCCGGCAGTGTCTACGACGATGTCCTGCGCACTCAGAAAGTGGTGCAAGTGACGGAGGGCTCACAGGGGCAGCGCGTGCTAGCCCCCGTGACCAACCGTGGCGACGCCATCGGGGTCCTGGAGCTCCATCTCACCCACGTCACACAAAACATCCTCCAGCAGGTTGAGGAGGCTGCTCACGCCCTGGCGTACATCATTGTCACCGACCGGCGCTTCACCGACCTCTACTACTGGGGCAACCGCACCGCCACGGTCACGCTGGCCGCGGAGATCCAGCGTCAGCTACTGCCCTCGGCTCCCTCGTGCGAGGCTCCCGAGTTCACCCTCGCCGGCGCCCTTGTCCCGGCCTCCGACATCGCCGGTGACACCTACGACTACAGCCTCGACCACGACACCCTGCACCTGTCCATCACCGACGCCATGGGCCACGACGTCGACGCCTCCCTCATGGCCACCCTCCTGGTCAACGCCTCCCGCGGCGCCCGCCGCGCCGGCGTCGACCTTGCCGAACAAGCCCGGCAGACGCACGAAGCCCTCATCGAACACGGCAGAAGGACCTTCGCCACCGGACAACTGATGCGCATCGCTCTGGACGGAGGCAGCGCACAGCTCGTCAACGCGGGCCACCCTTGGCCCCTACGACTGCGCGACGGCACCGTTGACGAGATCAAGCTGCACATCAACCAACCCTTCGGGTTTTTTACACAGGGCCCCTATCAAGTACAGGACATCGACCTGCGCCCTGGTGACCGCCTCGTCTTCTACACCGACGGTGTGCAGGAGCGCCAAGCAGGAGCCGTCGACCTGCCGCGCCTCATGCGCGACACCGCAGGCGAGCATCCCCGCGAGGCGGTCCGCGCCATGGTCGCCGCCGTCACCGACGCCTGCCACGGGCACGTGCGAGACGACGCCACGGTCCTGTGCCTGGACTGGCACGGCACTGCCTCCGCAGACCGAAGCGCTTAACACCCAGGGCCTGTGGGATGTCGTGAGGCTGCCGGCCGTACTCGCCTATCGGCAGGAACGGCTCGATCAACTGCCGCCGGGTGTGTCCTGGTCGGTCAGGACTTCGTCTGCGTCGCCCACTGGTCCGCTCGGAGTGGGAGACCTCCGAGCGGACCGAGATCGCAGGCGACATCCTGTCGCGCTTCCCAAGGAGCGCGGGTCAGGGGTTGTCCGCGCCGGCGCGATCCGGGGTGCACGTCCACAGCCCCGTCACGTAGTTGCCGTTGGGACCGTACCCGGAGAAGGTCGCCCAGTTGCCGGGGTCTAGGACGCGGCAGGGGGCCCACTGGTGGTCCGTGTACTCAACCGTGACGGCGACGGTGTCCTGGCAGCCGTTGTGGACGTCGGTGTAACGCCAGCTCTGGTAGTACTCCACGCACGACGGAGCCGGAATTTCGGTGGCCGCTCCCGCAGGGTGGGCCGTGATCAGCAAGAGGCCTGCTGTGGTCATGGTGGCGAGAGCCGTGTGACGCGATATCTGTGCGATGCGTGTCGTCATGTGACGCATTCTCAGACGAGATGAAAGCACGATGCAACTCATTGAAAATATTTTCAGTCAAGATCCGACTCGGAGAACAAATGCCCAGCTAAAGGCTCACGTTGAGTGTTGAAAGAATCTGAAACGGCCTCACCTTCGCTCCATGAGACAGGTGTTCCTGGCGGGGCCTGGATGCCGTCGAAGCCTTCCAGGCCCCCTCCTCGCACGGCCGACCGCCCTACCCGGCCCACCGGTGGTGATGTCCTGGTTGCCGCCACCGGACAGTGCATCGCCGGGGGGCTGGCTGCAGCGGGTTGCGCGTCAGCCCAGGATGCTCCAGCGGCCCGTCGACGGTTCGGATCATCCCAGTCGCCAGCTGCTGTGTCGGCCGAGGTGTGTGCCCAACACATTTGGATACACGCCCAGGCGCCGCGAGGTTCCTGGCGCGTCATCGTGCGCCGCACGACCGTTCACGAGACCTTGATACCGGAATATCCACTTCTATGGATGAAGGACCCGATGACTGCTGAAACTGCGCCAGTCACGCTGGTGCCTACCGAGGGGCGGCGCAGCAGAGGCCGTGTGGTCGTGTCCTGGCTGACCACCACCGATCACAAGAAGATCGGCCACCTCTATCTGATCACCTCGTTCTGCTTCTTCCTGATCGGCGGGATCCTCGCCATGGCGATCAGGGCGGAACTGGCCCGGCCGGGGCTGCAGTTCCTGTCGACCGAGCAGTACAACCAGGCGTTCACGATGCACGGCACGATCATGCTGCTGCTCTTCGCCACCCCGACCTTCGCCGGGTTCGCCAACGCCATCATGCCGCTGCAGATCGGGTCGCCGGACGTGGCCTTCCCGCGGTTGAACATGTTCTCCTACTGGCTGTTCCTCTTCGGCGGCCTGATCGTCCTCGGCAGCTTCCTCACCCCGCAGGGCGCCGCCGATTACGGCTGGACCGCTTACACCCCGCTCAGCGGCCCCATCCGCAGCGGTTACATCGGCGCCGACCTGTGGATCATGGGCCTTGCGCTGGCCGGGTTCGGCACCATCCTCGGCGCGGTCAACTTCATCACCACCATCATCTGCATGCGCGCCCCGGGCATGACCATGTTCCGCATGCCGATCTTCACCTGGAACGTGCTCCTTACCTCAGTGCTGGTCCTGCTGGCCTTCCCGGTTCTGGCCGCCGCACTGTTGGCCCTGGAAGCGGACCGCAAGTTCGGCTCGCACGTCTTCGACGCCCAATACGGCGGAGCCATCCTCTGGCAGCATCTGTTCTGGTTCTTCGGCCACCCCGAGGTCTACATCCTCGCTCTGCCCTTCTTCGGCGTCATCACGGAGATCATCCCCGTGTTCTCCCGCAAACCGATCTTCGGCTACATGGGCCTGGTCGGCGCGACCATCGCCATCGCCGGCCTTTCGGTCACCGTCTGGGCGCACCACATGTTCGCCACCGGCGCCGTCCTGCTGCCGTTCTTCTCCTTCATGACCTACCTGATCGCGGTGCCCACGGGGGTGAAGTTCTTCAACTGGATCGGCACCATGTTCAAGGGCTCGCTGTCCTTCGAACCACCCATGCTGTGGGCCGCCGGCTTCCTCGTCACCTTCCTGTTCGGCGGGCTGACCGGTGTGATCCTCGGCTCCCCGCCACTGGACTGGCACGTCACCGACAGCTACTTCGTCGTCGCCCATTTCCACTACGTGCTCTTCGGCACCATCGTCTTCGCGATGTTCGGCGGATTCAGCTTCTGGTGGCCCAAGATGACCGGCACCATGCTCGACCACCGCCTGGAGAAGATCCACTTCTGGACCCTGTTCGTCGGCTTCCACACCACGTTCCTGGTCCAGCACTGGCTCGGTGCCGAGGGCATGCCCCGCCGCTACGCCGACTACCTGGCCGTCGACGGCTTCACCGGCCTGAACACCGTCTCCTCCATCGGCGCCTTCCTGCTGGGTCTGTCCACCCTGCCGTTCCTCTACAACGTGTGGAAGACCGCCAAATACGGCAAGAAGGTCGAGGTCGACGACCCGTGGGGATACGGCCGCTCCCTGGAGTGGGCGACCTCGTGCCCGCCCCCGCGCCACAACTTCGTCGCCCTGCCCCGCATCCGCTCGGATTCTCCGGCGTTCGACCTCCACCACCCCGACGTGGCACAGCTGGACCAGGCGGAGACCACCGGCAAACGCGATGCGATCGACGCCGAAGGACACAAGGGCGACCGGTCGTGATCAGAGGGCAGGCTCGTCACCACAGCGCCGACCAAGCGGCCGTGCTGGGCCCCGAGGCAAAGGGCCACCTCCTGGCCCGCAGCCACCGCGACACCACACGCCGTGCGGCCGAGGAGTTGTGCGCAACATGCACTGGCTGACCGCCGCCCAGGCCCAACACATCACCCGCCACTACTGCGACCGGCGTACGGTGCTCACTGGGCACATCCTGCGCGCAACCGTCCAACGCGTCGAGCAGCTGAGCCTGGCGTACGAGACCCGCTACCAGGAACTGCGCCGCGCACTCCTCAGACTCCATGCGGCCTGCGCGTCGGCGGTCCCGGCTGCGCCCGGGGGCGCGGACGCCGCGGTGGGGCCTGCCGGCGCGATAAGCGCGACGGCCGGTCCGTTTCGCGCAGGGCGCACAGGGCGGTCGTCGCCCCGCCGTATCGCCGGTCGAAGCCGCTCAGCCCTCTTTCTTCCGCCGCGTCCTCCACCTGACGTAGGCGACGGTCGAGACCACGACAAGGAGCATGACCGCGTCCTCGGCCAGGGTCCCCGACGCGTTCGTGACGGAGTGGCCGAACGTGATGGCGGCCGCGAAGTGGGCGATCGCGATGGCGCAGAGCATGAGCGCGAATCTCAGCAGCGAGAACCCATGCTTCTTCTCGTCCGCATCAGCTGTCATCTCCGGCGTCCCCTGAGCCAGACGGTCGCCGACGCGATCAGCAGGAACACGACCATGAAGACGAGGTGCTGCCCAACGGCCGACCAGCGGTAGTCCGTGAAGGTCGCGCCGAGGATGTACAGAAGGGCGAACACCCCGAACAGGGCAGCCAGGACATAGACGCGCCCCCAACCGGATTTCACTTTCCGGGTCATCCGAGCAGCGGCCCCGAGTTTTTCCGGGATGTGGTTCATGAGCACTTCCATCTTCACGGTGTGGCCGGTCTTGCCCAGGGGGACGGAACGGCTGCCTCTGGTCGACGGCCGGCTGTCCAGCGTGATGTTCTCCGAGAGGGGGCTGCCGGACCCCCGACGTCCTGAAGCTACGCCCCCCATCGCTCCTGCCTGCGTCTGTACAGGACCACGCCCATCACGAGTGCGGTGGTCACGCCTGCTTCGATGACCATGCGGATCAGGGCGCCGATCAGCCCGCCGGCTGTGCGGTCGGACAGGGCCGTGCCCAAAAAGTGCACCACGGTTCCCGAGTAGAGGACGAGGGCAACCAGCGCCAGCGGAATCCGGTGGGTCGGTTGCCCCGGTCGCCCTTCGTTCTCCTCGTCCGGCGTGCCGTTCCCGCCGTTCACGTCCCGCATGCCCTTGATCGGGACCGGGAGACCAGCGCCGGATCTGCCGGACCTGGATCTGCTGCGCACGGACTATCCCCCGTGATCTTTCCATCGGTGAAGGTGAGGAGCAGCAGATCTTTGCATCGTCCACAAACGGCGTTGTATGACGAGCACTCACATCATCAATCAGGAGTAAAGGGGGTCGGCAGGAGATCCCGAACGAGAGCATCCGAAGATCACCTAAATACTGACATTGCTTCCAAGTGCGTTGTCACCGAGCGCGATCTGTCCCGGTTCTCGGTACGGGTGTCTGTTGGGCAGGTCTTTACGGAAAATCACTTCAAGTGCGAATAAAAGGGTCACGAATGTCAAGGAATTGATGTTACGTCGCGTCAGCCCTCGGATGGGACGACGGTTCGACAGATCGATGAACTCGATCTGGGTGATGGCGACTTGACCCGGTTGCGATGAACGCCTGGCCTTGGGGCGAGAGCGGAGGGGAGCGAACGCACCTGGGCTACGGAACGGATACCCCAGAGCCGCCATGTCCACCAGATACGTGATCACTCGAAGGCCGCGCGCGGTAACACTCGCCGAGAGCCTGCGGCCGCCGCAACGAGTCGGCAGGCACGGTTCCGTACGTCCTGCAGACCCAGGCGTGCACTGCATTTCCTGGGACGGGTGAGGCGTAGAGCGGCGGGGGCGGTCTACCGGGTGTGCCGAGCGGCGGCGTGAGGGCCGTGGGCTCCTGCTCGGCCTCGTCGACGGCGCGGCGGTCCGCGACACCGCGGCCGCGTGGACCGGACGGGTCGACGCCGTCACCGCACGCACGGACCGAGTGGACGTCGAGGCGTTGCTCATCCGGCCCGACGGCTGCGTTGCCCGGGCCGTGCCCACCGGGCAGGACCTCGACACCACCACCACGCTGCTGCGTGCACTGGGCACACCGCTCGGCCAACCGGCCTGAGCAGCGCATTAACAGTCGCCTCAGGTTCGCTCAGTACCAACTAGGCGTCCAGACAAGCGATGCAACCCGTATGTAGGAGGCTAGTCATGGCAGTCGACGCAGGGCCGTCCGGGGAAGCTCCGGCCGGTCGGTTGGCCGGCCGGTGGGTGCCCTGGTTGGTGATTGGCTTGTGGCTGGTGCTGGCGGCGGGCATGGTGCCGCTGAGCGGAAAGCTGAGCTCGGTCACCACCGACAGCGCCGTAGACACCCTGCCGGCCAATGCCGAGTCCACCAAGGTGGCGGTGCTGGAAGACAGTCTCCCCGACGGTGACAGCAACACGTTTGTCTTCGTGTACCACCGCGCCGGCGGCCTGACCGACGCCGACCAAGCGACGGTCGAGCGCCAGTACACCACGCTGGCCAAGCGGTATCCGCCGAAGGCGACGGCCGCCGGCGAGGACGACGAGGGCTCACCGACGAGCCCCTCCACCGACGGCGAGGCGATGATGTTCACCCTCGAGGTGAGCACGGTCTACGGCGAACCGGAGGCCCTCGTCGGCCCGTTGCGTGACGCCACGAAGGACCGCCCCTCCGGCCTGGACCTCGACGTGACCGGCCCGGGCGCGATCGACGGCGACATGGATGCCGTCTTCGACGGCATCGACGTGCAGGTCCTCCTCACCACGATCGTCGTCGTCACGCTCCTGCTCATCCTCACCTACCGCAGCCCGGTGCTGTGGCTCATCCCGCTCATGGCCGTCGGCGCGGCCGCACTGACCGCGATGGCGACCGTCTACCTGCTCGTCAAGGGCTTCGGCATCGTGGTCAACGACCAGAACTCGGCGCTGCTGACGATCCTGGTGTTCGGCGTCGGCACGGACTACGCGCTGCTGCTCATCGCTCGATACCGGGAGGCACTGCACCACCACGAGAACGTGCGGGTCGCGATGGTCCACGCGCTGCGCTGCGCGGCGCCGGCCATCGTCGCGTCCGCGGCCACCGTGGTCGCCGGCCTGCTCTGTCTGCTCGTCGCGGACCTGAACAGCACCAGCGGGTTGGGCCCGATCGGTGCGGCCGGCATTCTGTGCGCGCTGGTGGCCATGCTGACGCTGTTCCCGGCGGTCCTCGTGGTGCTCGGCAGGCGGATCTTCTGGCCGGCCATCCCGCGGTTCAGCACGGCGGTTCAGGAGAAGCCGGGGGTGTGGGGACGGCTCGGCACCGTCATCAGCCGCCGCCGGTGGGTGGCGACCCTCGGCTCGGTCGGAGTCCTCGGCGTCCTCGTCCTCGGGCTGGCGGGCAACACCGGTGCCCTGCGGGAGCAGGACCAGTTCCTGTCCGCGCCGGAGTCGGTCACCGGCTTCACCGTTCTGCGCCAGCACTTCCCGGAGCTCGGCGGCCAGCCGATGACGGTCTTCACGCGGCCGGCGCACCAGGAACAGGTGCTCGGCGTCGTCAAGGACACGCGCGGTGTGGCCCTGGCCATCCCGGATCAGACCAGCGGGGGTTGGGCCGGCATCTCCGTGTTCCCGAAGGACGCGCCGGACAGCGTCGCGGAGTACGACACGATCAAGCGGGTGCGCACCGCCGTGCACGCGGTGAGCGGGGCGGAGGCGATCGTCGGTGGGCCGAGTGCGGAGAACCTGGACACCGAGGCGACCACCGAGCGCGACGAGAAGCTGGTGATCCCGCTGGTCCTCGCCGTCGTCCTGATCGTCCTCGGGCTGCTGCTGCGGGCGATCCTGGCCCCGCTGGTCCTGATGGCCACCGTGATCGTCTCGTTCGCCGCGGCCTTCGGCGGCAGTGTGTTCGTCTTCGACACGATCCTCGGTTTCAAGGGTGTCGACTCTTCGGTGCCGCTGCTGGCGTTCCTGTTCCTGGTGGCGCTCGGCGTCGACTACAACATCTTCCTGGCCAGCCGGGCCCGGGAGGAGACCGTGCGTCTCGGCACCGCAAAGGGCATGCTCAAAGCCCTTTCCGCTACCGGTGGCGTCATCACCTCGGCAGGCCTGGTCCTGGCGGCCACGTTCGCGGTCCTCGCCACCCTTCCGCTGGTGATGCTGATCGAGGTCGGGTTCCTGGTCGCCTTCGGCGTGCTGCTCGACGCCCTGCTGGTGCGGTCGGTCCTGGTGCCCGCCCTCACCCTGCTCATCGGCCGACGAATCTGGTGGCCGAGCCGGCTGTCCCGTCCCGCGGCCCAGCTGCCGGCCGGTCAACAACCGCTCGCCGACGACGAGGAGCCCGCGCTGCAACGCTGAGCGCGGCGGCACGGACGCGATCCGGGACGGGGCCCCTGGCCTGTCCCGGATCTCTTCATGGGCGCGAAGTAACCTCGTACCTGCGGGAGTTCAGCGCCTTGTGTGCCGGTCCCGGTCAGGGGGTGGGACGACGTCTCGGGACGTCGGGGCGACCTCCTGGGCACCGGACCTCGGTGTCCCCACCGAACACCTCCCGCCGCCCGACTGGCCGGAGCCCCTGTCCGCTCACGAGATCCAGCGACTGCGGGACGCGTTGCGGAACGGAACACGTGACGAACTGACCAGGCTGCAACCCCGGCCGGCCCAACGTTGACCGCGCCCATCTGAACCTGCGGGTAGGGGGCCAGCGGCGTGCACACGTGGCGGCTGACCTGCTCCGGGGTGTCCTGGCGGCGCGGCCGGTGGAGTTCGAGTGGTCCGTCCTCCGTGGGGTTGTCAGCCGCAGCAAAGCAGAGCACAGACAGCACCAAGCCCTGTGCAAAGCTCTGGTCACGCGCCGTGCGGCCCGGACTGGGGCCGGCGGACCGTGTCCTGCCCCGACGGTCAGCCACGCAGGGCCATGTCCGAGAGACGCCGCCCCTCGTCCTGCGCCGCGCCGCCGGGGCGGGTCAGTGCACCGCGCTGTCATCCCCGGCGGCGAGCGGCGCGATCGGAGTGGGCGGAGCCGCGGTCGGAAGCTCGACCCGGAGCAGCGCGCCACCCCGTGCGGAGCGGCCAACGGTGGCCCGGCCGCCGTGGGCGTCGACGACCCGCTGCACGATCGACAGCCCCAGACCGGATCCCGGCAACGCCCGGGCACTGTCGGCACGGTAGAACCGGTCGAACACCCGCGGTATGTCGGCTGCGTCGATGCCCGGCCCGGCGTCGTCGACCTCAAGCACCGCCGACGCGCCCTCGGCACGGAGCCGGACCTGGACCGGCTGATCCGCAGGAGACCACTTGCCGGCGTTGTCGATGAGGTTGAGCACCGCCCGCTCAAGCGCAGCGGGACGCCCGCTCACCCACACAGACGTCACGTCGAGCGCGACCTCGACGTCGGGCACCCGGGACCGCGCCCGGATCGCGGCGGCCGCCACCACGTCGGCGAAGTCGAGCACTTCGGTGCTCTCGTCGCTGACGTCACCGCGCGCCAGGTCGGTCAGCTCAGCGACCAGGGTGCTCAACTCGCCCACCTGGGCGCCGACATCATTGAGCAGCCGGGTCCGGCTCTCCGCCGGAAGTGCGCTGTCCAGAGCGCCGCGCCGATCGAGCCGGATCAGCAGCTCCACGTTGAGACGCAGGCTGGTGAGCGGGGTCTTGAGCTCGTGGGCGGCGTCCTCGGCGAGCAGCCGCTGGGCCCGTCGGGAGTCCCGGAGCGCGGCGAGCATGTCGTTGATCGACTGGACCAGCCGCCGAATCTCCCCTCCCCCCTCGTCCGGGATGTCGGCGTCGAGATCCCGAGTGCGCGCCACGCGTACCGCGGCGGCGGTCAGCCGGTCGATCGGTGCCAGCCCGGTCCGCGCCACAGTCCGCCCGACAAGGGCACCGCCGACCACGCAGAGCAGCCCGATCAGCAGCATGCCGAACCCGAACCGGTTGATCGGGCTGTCGTCGACCGCGCGCGCCACCTGGACCGCGCCGTCGCCCGCCCGCAGCGTGTAGATGACGTAGCCGTCCTCGTCGCTGTCGTTCGACTCCATCAGGTCGGCCGACGCGCCCTGCGCCACGCGCCCGGCTTGCTCGCTGACCGGGGGCAGCGCGGGTTGCCCGGCCGGCGTCCGGATCGAGCCGTCGGAAAGGATGACCCGCACCAGCCGACCGGATCCGGGATACGGCGGCAGCCGGACCTGCGCCAGACCGGCGCGCTCGGCGTCCGTCGCCAGCACGCGGGAGTCGGCGCGTAGCTGATTCCCGGTGGTCCTCTGCAGCTCCCAGCCCATGAGCTGGCTGGCCACCTGAAAGGCCACGAACACGCTCACCGCGATGGCCGTCGCCGCGATCACCGTCAGCCTGGCCCGCAGGGACCGCCGACGCCACCACCGGGTCAGCCGGCGCGGTTCCCGGCCCGCGGGCCTGCTCACGGAGGAGTCTCCCGCAACGTGTATCCCAGGCCGCGCAGTGTGTAGATCAATCGCGGCTCACCGTCGGCCTCCAGCTTGCGGCGCAGGTAACTCACGTACACCTGGAGGTTGTTGGCGGTGGAGCTCATGCCGAAGCCCCAGATCGCCTCGAACAGCGCGTCGCGGGTCAAGACCCGGGTCGCGTTGCTCAGGAGCACCTGCAAGAGGGAGAACTCGGTCCGGGTCAGGTGCAGCGGCCGCCCGCCCCGCCACGCCTCGAACCTGTCGGGATCGAGCCGGACGTCGGCGTACGACAGGATCTGCGGCTCCTCGTCGGTCGGCGTCCGCCGACGCAGCAGGGCCCGCACCCGGGCCAGCAACTCCTCGGTGGCGAACGGCTTGGGCAGGTAGTCGTCGGCGCCCGCGTCCAGCCCCGCGACCCGGTCGGAGACCTGGTCACGGGCGGTCAGCATCAGCACCGGCAGATCCTGGCCCGCGGCCCGCAACCGCCGGCAGGTCTCCAACCCGCCGAGGCGGGGCATCATCACGTCGAGGAGCAGCAGATCCGGCGCGTCACCACCGACCTCGTCGAGCACGGCGAAACCGTTGGCGACGGTCCTGGTGTCGTACCCCTCCACCTGGAGCACCCGCTCCAGCGAGTCACGGATGGCTGCCTCGTCATCCGCGATCATGATCCGCACCCCGGCCCGCCCCCTCCAGTCGATGCCCCTGCCGCTCATTGTCGCCGACCAACCTGAAGCCAGGCTTAGAGGTCCTCAGAGAAGCCAGCTGATCATGTGACTGTCGGTGGATCGGCGGGGTCGCAGTTCTCCGGCGTGTGGTCGAGGTACGCGGTTCTCACAACGGCCATGGAGCCGGTCCCGAATCGGTGAACGAACCCCGTTGCCGGTGACGTAGAAGACCACATCCGACATCTGCCGGTGACAGTGGCCCTCCGGCGGCCCGCCCCGGTCCTCCAGCCCTGCCGGCGCCGGCAGCGCATCCCGCACGCCGTCCACTCTGCATCCGTCATGTCCGACGGATGCCGCCGCAGGGCCTCCTGGTACTCGAGTGGCGTCGCAACCCCGAGCTACCAGGAGGCCCTGTCCTCACACATCCCTCAGGCCAAGATCACCCGACCAGCAGTGCCCGCCGTGGCGACCGCCGCTCGTCAGCTGATCGGAGTCAGCTGCCAGAGCTCGGAATCGGCCCCGTTGTCGGTGTTCTGGAGCGTGCTCGCTCCGGGGTCGGTCGAGGCTGCGGAGACGTCCAACGGGAGCCCGCTGCGCACGTTGACCAGCTTGACGTAGCCGTGGCCGGCGTCGACACCTTCCACAGGTGGTCGTCGTGGCCGTCGTCGCCCCATTGCACGGCGTTGGCGCCCGCGTTGCCGGAGCCGCCGGCGATGCCGAGCAGCAGGCCGCTGTTGACGTTCTTGAGCTTGTACTGGTCGTTGCCGGCGGAGATCAGCCGCCACTGCTGGTTGGCGGTGGCGTCCGCGCTCTGCTGTACGACCGCGCCGCCGTCCGTGGTGGAGGCGCCGTCGATCCCCAGGTCGAGGTTGCTCTTCTTGTTGGTGATCTGGATCGCCGGGGCCTTCGTGCTGGCGATGGTGACCTGGCCGGGGTAGGCGGCCACCAGTGGGTCGGTGACCGAGGAGGGGGCGTCGGTGTACACCACGATCCGGTCGCTCGTCCCGTCGTAGTGGGCGGCGGCGTAGTACATCGTCGAGCCGACCGGCTCGATCTGGTTGACGGCGGCGACGATGATCTTCTGGACCTGCGCGGCGGTGAACTGGGCGCTGCGGGTGGTGGTCGGAGTGGGCCAACTGGTCGGGGTGTTGCCGCCTGAGTCGGTCCAGTCGCTCGGGTGTTGCAGGTTGTTGATGTCACCGGCGTAGTCGGACGGGAAGATGATCACCGGGCCGGTGTTCGGGTCCTCATAGGCGGACAGGGCGCAGTTGTAGTCGGCCAGGGCCTGCAACTGCTCGCTCGCCGCGGTCGCGCCGCCCTTGTTGCCGGGGTTGGACGTGAGCGAGAGCTGCGCTCGCACACGGTGGGCGGGGTGCTCGCGGGCGGGCCCTGGGATGACGACCTGGTCGGGGTACTTGGCGGCCAGCGGGTCGGTGACGGACGAGGGGGCGCTGGTCTGCACGATCACCCGGTCGCTCGCGCCGTCGTAGGCGGCGGCCAGGGAGTAGGTGGTGGTGTCGTCGCCGGGCTGGATGGCGTCGAGGACCGCGTTCTGCACGCTGTTGAGCTGGCCCTGCGTGAACACGGAGCTCTTGGCGGTCGTGGGGGTGGGCCAACTGGTCGGGGTGTTGCCGTTGGAGTCGGTCCAGTCGCTCGGGTGTTGCAGGTTGTTGATGTCACCGGTGTAGTCGGACGGGAAGATGATTGTCGGGCCGCTCTTCGGGTCCTCGAACGCGGTGAGGGCGTGGTTGTAGCCCGCGAGTTCCACCACCTCCTCCCAGTCGGAACCGGTGGCGGTGTCGGCGTGTGCGGCCGCGGCCGGCAGCAGCGACCCGCCCGCCAGCACAAGCGACAGGAGTGCGAGCAGGGCGGCGTGCGGCCGCTCCCGCAGCGCGGAGCGCATGCGGCGCGGCGCTGTTGATGCGTTGTCCAACATGGTCTTCCTTGGGTCCGAGGGGCGGGCGATCACGGCGGCGTCTGCGTGGTCGGTTGTGTCGAGAGTCGAGCCGGTTTCAGCCATTGCCGTCGTCGCCCCTGCACCGGGTGATTGCTGAGCAGCCGCGGTGGTACGGGTTCGCCGGGATCGAGGGCACGCCGAGGTAGGTGTCCCTGTTGAAGTGGGCCCCCGGGTCAGCGGACGGGTCATAGGTCATCTGCGCCTGGGCATGGGCGGGGTTGCCTACGAAGCGGTCGTACGTGAACGTCTGGCCTCGGTATTCGAGCTGGCCATTGACGACTTGCGCCCTCATTCGGTACACGCGCGCGCCGATGATCGCGGTGTTCGGGATGTGGTGGATGTACGCCCACTCCTGCTGGCCCCCGAAACGCGCCAGCCCGGGGTTCCCGCGCACCTGGTCGTCGGTGTAGAGAGCGTTCCGCGCCATGCGGGCATCGATGAGGTACACGTAGGTGTCGGCCTCCACCCAGCGGCTGGTGCACTGACCGGTGATTCTCCAACCCATCCCCGGAAAGGGAGTCCACTGCGCATTCGGGCGGCCGCCCCGGCAGGGATTCGTCATCGCCGCACCCAGATTGCGGCCACCCTGGCTGCGGGCGAATGTTTCCGACACCGACAGTGACGCGCTCGTGGAGATGTAGCCGCTGCCGTCGCGGCCTTGGATGTGGCGCGGGAGGTCGTAGTCGGTACCGACCGCTGTGAAGCCGTTGTTGAAGATCTCGTACGGCGACCGCGAGTCCCCGCGGTACACCTCGTTCGGCAACTGCCGTTCGCTGACCGTGTCGGTGTTGACAATGTTGGAACACGAGGAGCCGTTGCCGAAGCCGCCCGCGCAGAAGCCGTACCCTGCCGCGTGCGCTGGGCTGGTCGAGACGAGGGCCTGGGTCAGGATGACCGCGACGGCGGCGAGGAACGCCGCGAGTGCTGATATCCGGTAGCGCATCTGCCAGTTGGGCAGACGCGTTGCTGCTCGATTGAACATGGGCTCTCCGTGTCGGGGAGGGGTTGCGGTGTGCCACTGCACGCGCAGGTTGGAGTGCGAGAGCGTTCTCACGCGTTGTCGTGGCTTTCACCTGCATGGATGGCATCGACGATCCAGGCTCAGGGCAGGCCGAAACAATGGGGGACGGATTGAATGGGTAGGCGGCGCTTCAGGATGGGTAGGGCCGATCCGGCCGCTGCGCGAACCCCTCCTGTACGGGCCGGTGGTGGACGCGCTCGGCAAGCTCGACGCCTGGCTGCCGGCCACCGGGCTGCCGTGGGCTGCGCCACCAGTTGATCCAGGCCGTGACGCCGTCGGCCCACGCGAGAGCGCGCTCACCCGCCGTCAATGAGTGAACCGCGGGTTTCGGTCTCTGGAAGCGTCCGCGACGGGTGGGGAAACGACACCGACGACGCACCTCCGCGGTGCCGCGAAACAATGAGGAACGCGTCACAAACGTATGGAATGGGTAGGCAGCCGCAATAAAGTGCGTACCGCCGACGACGGCGGACGGACCAGCCTCCGCCGGTCGCCTTTTCCGTCACCAGTCGAGCCAGGATGTGTCCGCAAGGGACGGTGCGCAGGTGGCTGAGCAGCAAGGCTCCCCCGGTCTTGGCCGGGGCTTCACGTTCGTCGGTCGCCGCCAGGAACTCGATCTGCTACTCGCCGTCACCAGACAGCCGCCCGCCGTGGTCATGATCGAGGGCGAGGCCGGTATGGGCAAGTCCCGGCTGGTGCGCGAGGCCACCCAGATCCTGAAGACAGAGGGGTGGCGGGTGGTGACGGGCTACTGCTGTCCACTGCGCGAACCCCTGCCGTACGGGCCGGTGGTGGACGCGCTGGGCAAGGTCGGTCCGTGGCTGCCAGCCACCGGGCTCCCGCCGACGGCCGGGGCACTGGCCCCGCTGCTGCCGGACCTGGCCGACCGCCTCCCGGCGGCACCCGCCCCACCGGGCCACCCCGGTGCGCTGCGCCACCAGTTGATCCAGGCCGTGCGCTCCGTGCTCGACGCGGTCGGGCGGGTGATCCTGGTCGTCGAGGACCTGCACTGGGCCGACGAGGCCACCCGCGAACTGCTCCTGCTGCTCGCCCGTGACCTGCCCGACCAGTTCGTCCTGGTGGTCACCTACCGGGCCGAGGACCTGGCGCCCGGGACGGCGGCCCTGGGCGCGGCCTACCGTCCACCACCCTGCACGAGCGGCACCGTGATCCGGCTGTCACCGCTGACCGAGAACGACGTGGCGGATCTCGCCGGCGCCGCGCTCGGCAGCCACGCCACCCCAGAGCTGTGCACGGTCCTCCACCGCCGCAGCGAGGGCCTGCCGCTGGTCGCCGAGGAAGACCTGATCACGCTGCGGGACCAGGCGTGTCGCGACGTCAGAGAGCTGGAGCGGGCCGAAGTGCCCACCGGTCTCAAGGAAGCGGTCAGCGAGCGGCTGACCTCGCTGTCGCCGGTCGGCGCCGCGGTCGTGGACGCGGCGGCGGTGCTGGCCGTACCGGCCACCGAAGAACTGCTGGCCGAGGTCGCCGGCCTGGACGGTGACGCGGCGGCCGAGGGGCTGGTCGACGCGCTGCGGGCGGCGGTGCTGCGCGTGACCGACACCGGCCGCTACACCTTCCGTCACGTGCTGGCCCAGCAGGTCGCCTACCGGCACATCCCGTGGCCTCGCCGGGCCCGCCTGCACCGGCGGGCCATCGACGAGCTCCAGGCCCACGACCCCCTCCCGCTGGTGCAGATCGCCCGCCACACGCTGGCCACCGGCGACCAGGAGGGCTGGCTCGACCAGATCGAGCAGGCCGTCGACCAGGCGGTCGCGCTCGGCGACACCGGCACCGCGGCCACCCTCCTGCACCGGATCCTGGACCGACCCCACGTGGACACCGAGCGGCGGTCCCGAGCCGCGCTCACGCTCGCCCGGATCGTCAACTACGGCGTCGACTACGCCGTGACCGTCCGCGAGCTGGGATCGGTGCTGGACGATCCGCGGCTGCCGGATGCCGTCCGCGGCGAGATCCGCCTGGGGCTCGGCCTGGTCATGCTCAACCTCGGCGCCGACCCGGCCGGTTTCCGCGAGCTCGCCCACGCCGCCGACGAACTGGCGGCCACCCAGCCGCACAAGGCCGCTGTAGCGATGTTCAACCTGGCCCTCAACGAGCGGGACGGTGCCGCCGCGCACGCCTGGAACTGGCAGGGCCGAGCCGAGCGGACCGTCCGCGACAGCGCCGACGAGAGGACCCGGAGACTGGTCCAGATCAACCGGCTCATCCTGACGGCTCGGGACGGCGATCCCGCCGTCTGGCCGCTGCTGGACCGGCTACCGCGCCGAGATGCCACCGGCGCGGTGCCGCGTGACGCCATCTACGCGCTGTACTCCCTCGCCGAGGTGGCCATGCAGCTCGGCCATGACCGGCGGGCCCGTGCTCTGCTGCGCGAGGTCGAGGACTTGGTCGAGCACGCGGCTCACGGGCGCATCGAGTGCCTGCCCCGCGTTGTGGGGCTGCGCCTGGACTGGCTGGCCGGGCGCTGGAGCAGGCTGGAGGAGGAGTACGCGGCCCTGGCGCAGGCCCACCCCGACGTGAAGCAGATCACCGTGGACCGAACTCTGTGCCAGGGACACCTCGCCCTCGCCCGGGGACGGCGCTCCCTGGCCCACGACCACTTCGCCACCGCGGCGGCGGCCGCCGACGGCACGAGCGAGGTGGACGTGAGCATCAGGATCGCCACCGCGCTCGCCGCGGTCCACCTCGCCGAGGGTGACCCGCAGGCGGCCTGGGCGATCGCCGAACCCGCGCTGTCAATGCTGCGAGGACTCAGGTCCTGGACTCGGACCATGGACCTCCTCCCGGTCGCCGCCGAGGCCGCACTGGCCTGCGGGCACCACGCGTTGGCCGAACGACTCGTGACGGAGGCCGAGTCGGACCTGTGCGACCGCGACGCGCCGGCGACCTCGGCCGAACTGGCGGTGGCCCGGGGTGTGTTGCTCCGCGCCATCGAGCCGGCGCGGGCCGCCGAGCACTTCGCCCAGGCACAGCGCAGGTGGCAGGACATCAGCCGTCCCTACGACGCCGCCAAGGCCGCCGAACGCCGGGGTGAAGCCCTGACCTGCTCGTCTCCCGACGACGCGGCGGCGCACCTGGCCGACGCCGCGCGCGGCTTCACCGAGCTCGGCGCGACCGGCGACGCGGCACGCTGCCAACACCGCCTGCGCGAAGTCGGTGTCCAGACGTCGCGGCGACCGGGACGCCGCGGCTACGGCGGCGAGCTGTCGCCCCGTGAACGGGAAGTCGCCGAGCTGCTCGCCGACGGCGCCACCAACCAGGACATCGCCCAGACCCTGTTCCTGTCCCCCCGCACCGTCGAGAAGCACGTGGCCCGCGTCCTGACCAAGCTGGGCACCGAGCGGAAGGGAATCCAAGGCGGCCTGCCGATCTCCGGCGGCCACGGCCCTACGACCCCGTCTGAGCAAAGTGCCGAGCACCACCGATGATGCCGGACACACCGCACGGCACGTCATTGCACTCCAACGGAAACCGTCGGCTGGACAGGCCGCTGGTCTGGCACGGCTACGCTCCTTGCCCTTCCTCAGCCGCAACTGAATGCACGCGGGTGCATCACTTTCGTGAAACATGGGCCTTCTACTGTGAATGAACCGGTTGGTTCAATCGGGCTTCGCTCCGGGGACTTCAGGAGGCGCTGTGCCGGACGTCAGCTCCGCAAGTTTCATCCCGCGCAAGGTGACCGGCCCGCAGGAGGCGGCAGAGGTGCTCGCCGCCGAGGGCGCGGCCATCGTGACGGGGCTGGCGGACGAGGAGAAGGCGGTCGCGATGGGCCGCGCGATCATGGGGGACCGGGCAGTGCGGTGCGGTACCCAGTTCGAGGCGACGAAGGAGAGCGCCCGGGTCGAGGCGATGCAGATGAAGGCGCAGCCAGCCGACAGGCGCGGCCGCAAACGCGACGCCGCCGGCCCGTCCGAGGAGCGGATGGTCGCCCACAACGACGGCTTCGCTTTCGGTGACTACGCCCCCGACCATCTGTTCCTGTGGTGCGAGCGGCCCGCGGCCCGCGGCGGCGACTCCTTCCTGATCGACACCTCCCGGCTGCTGGACCTGCTGGCCGCCGATCCCGGCAGCGCCGCGCTCGCCGACTTCTGCCGTACGGTCGACATCGACCACTCCGAGCCCAACTACCCGCAGCGCGGCTTCTCACCGATCGTCCGGCGGACCCCGTCGGGCCGCTTCCAGGGCCGTCACCACCCCTATCTCGCGCCGGTCGAGGGTCCGTCGGAGCTGGAGCACTGGACGTATGTGCGTGCCTGGCAGGCCGCTGTCGTCGCGGCCCGTGACAGCGGGCCGATGTTCCGGGTGGGCCCGGGCGAGATGATCTGCATCGACAACTACCGGGTGTTGCACGGGCGGGACGGGTACAGCGACCCGCTGCGCAGGGTCTGCTCGATCTGGGGCTGGAGCCAGGAAGCGGTCGCGGTTCCGGACGGCCCGCTGGACATCGTCGTTCCCCGGATCCCGATGGCGTCGTGAAACCTCCGTCGTTCCAGCGCCGTCCCTGACCGCGCGACCGGCCCCACCTCCAGCACCACCCACGGCCCCCTGTGCCGAAACCGGGCATGGAATCCTTGACGTGCTCCCTGGCCTAAAGTCCAGGGAGCTGGTCAACAGCCTCAAGGGCGTCTCCGCCCGCCGGATACGGCAGGAGTTCACCGGCCGGATCGACCGCGCCATCCTGCACGGGCATCTGTGGTCGCCCTCGTACTTCTGCGCGTCGTGCGGCGGAGCACCATTGGCGATCGTCCGCCAGTACATCGAGCAGCAAACACGTCCGCTCTAACGTGCACGTCAGAGCAGCCTTGAGAGGCATTCATCCCCGGCGTGAACGCCGGGGCTTTCTGCAAGAAACCCGGTAAGTAACGAACACGGAATGGCAGGGCAATCTACGTGCGTCAGTCTCGGCTTGGTCAACGGCGGGCGGCAGACAGTCGGCACTGAGCACGGAGGGATGCGCGATGAGCTGTGTCAGCGCATGCAGCACGGATCTCCGGTGCCGTGCCCACCAGTCGGCCTGGACCCGCGGACGCGTGGCGCACGGTTCACATCCGGGGTCCGAGGGCTCTCACCACTGACCTCGGACCGATGACCGCGCCCGGCGCCCTGCCCGCTCAGTGGTTCCACGGTGCCTCCACCCCGGGATCGGCTTGTCACCGCGCTCTTTCGCCTCACACGTGTCCACGCCCACGTACCGGCGTGTGTGCTGCACACGTGTCTGTCCGGCCGTTCCCCGCCGCGCCACGCAGAAGGACTTCCGCATGACCACTGCTCCACCCCGCCCTGCTCTCCCTCAGGACTGCACGTTCGACGCCGGCGACTGGTCGATCCTCGCCCAGCACTGCTACCCGGTCGCCCTGTCGAGCGAGATCGGCGACGCCCCGACCGCCGTGCGCCTGCTCGAAGAGACGCTGGTGGCCTACCGCGTGGGCGGCAGCGTGGTCGTGCCCAACGGCATCTGCCCGCACCGCGGGGTGCCGCTGAGCCTGGGCGGCGGCGACCCCGCGCGGGCCTGCCTCCCGAACTCCAGGTCCCCGAACGGGACACGGCCGCCTACGTCTTCGGGCCCGACGGCTTCATGACCCACGTCGCGGCCGAGGCGACGGCCGCGGGCTGGCACCCGGGGCAGCTTCACATCGAGCGCTTCGCCCCGGCGGCTCCGCCGTCCGCCGAAGCCGAAGCCGGAGCCAAAGCAGGAGTCGCCACCGCGTTCACCGTACGGATCGCAAGCACCGGCACCGGCTACCGCGTCCCCGTCGAACGCACCATCGCCGAGGTCTTCACCGCCCACGGCGTCGAGGTCGAGCTCTCCTGCGAGCAGGGCATCTGCGGCGCCTGTCTCACCCCCGTCCTGGCTGGCGAACCCGACCACCGTGACGAGGTCCAGACCCCGGACGAACGCGCGGCCGGCGACCGGATCACCATCTGCTGCTCCCGCGCCCGCGCCCCCGAACTCCTCCTCGGCCTGTGACCCGGGATCCCTGATCCCGGGCCGCCGCCCGACCGGAGACCGGCCCGGCACCGTCCGGGCCTCGCCCCACCCACGTTCCTCAGGTCCGTCAGGCCGGTGCCGACCCGGCCAGTGAAAGGAAAGCGCGCCATGACCCGAAGCACGAACAGTGACAGAGCGTTCGCCGCCACCGACCGCCGTCTCTTCCTCAGGCGGGGACTCCAGTTGGGCGGTGCCGTGCTGCTCGGCGGCCCGCTGCTCGCCGCGTGCGGCGATTCCGATTCGTCGTCCTCCACCTCTCCCACGTCCTCCGGTGACAAGAGTTTCGGTGAGCTCACGCTTCGGCTGTCCTGGATCAAGAACGTCGAGTTCGCGGGCAGCTACATCGCGGACAGCAAGGGCTACTACAAGGACGAGGGCTTCTCGAAGGTCACGCTGATAGGCGGCGGTCCGTCCGCGACCCCGATGGAGACGGACGTCGTCACCAAGAAGGCGCTCGTGGCGATCAGCGCCCCCGACATCACGGGCTCGGCCGTCGCCAAGGGCGCGCCGCTGAAGATCATCGGCGCGCAGTACCAGAAGAACCCGTTCTGCATCATGTCGATGGCCAAGGCCCCGATCACCAAGCCGGAGGACATGTACGGCAAGAAGATCGGAGTCCAGGCGGGCAACGAGTCCGTGTGGGCGGCGTACATCAAGGCGACCGGGCTCGACGAGTCGAAGATCACCAAGGTGCCGGTGCAGTTCGACCCGCTGCCCCTGACCCAGGGCACCGTGGACGGCTGGTTCTCCTTCGTGACGAACGAGCCGAACACGCTGCGTCTGAAGGGCTTCAAGGTCGCCACGATGCTGCTCGCCGACACCGGCTACCCGCTGGTCTCGGAGACCTACATCGTCCGCCAGGACACCATCGACAAGCAGCGCGAACTGCTCAAGGCGTTCCTGCGCGCGGAGATCAAGGGCTGGAAGGCGAACATCACCGACCCGGCGCTCGGCGCGAAGCTCGCGGCCGAGACGTACGGCAAGGGGCTCGGGCTGACGACCGAGGAGCAGACCCTCGAGGCCAAGGACGAGAACAAGCTCATCGTGAGCGCCGACACCAAGAAGAACGGGCTGTTCACGATCACGCCGGAGCTGGTCGAGGAGAACCTCAAGACGCTGGAGTACGGCGGCCTCGACCTCACCGCCGACAAGCTCTTCGACCTCTCGATCATCGAGGAGGTCTACAAGGAGGACCCCAGCCTCATCTGAGGCGCCGGCGGTACCGGTGCGGCCCCGTCGGCCCGCCGGTACCGGCTTCCCACCACCCGCACCGCACCCAGAGGTCAACTGATGAGTACCGCAGCAGCTGTTCCCGACGCCTCCGACGACCCCGGACAACAGGCCGGCTCCGGCACCGGGCTGTCCCTGCGCGGGCTGAGCAAGGAGTTCAAGCTCGGCCGGCAGCGCGTCCCCGCACTGGCAGGCGTCGACCTGGACACGGCCGAGGGCCAGTTCCTCACCCTCCTCGGGCCGTCGGGCTGCGGCAAGTCGACCGTGCTGCGGATCCTCGCCGGTCTCGACAGCCCGACCTCCGGTACGGCGCTCGTGCACGGCGAGGCCCCGGAAGCGGCCCGCAAACGGCACCACCTGGGCATAGCCTTCCAGGACGCCGCGCTGCTGCCGTGGCGCTCGGTCGCCGCCAACATCCGGCTCCCGCTGGAGATCAGCGGCATCAAGGCCGACCCGGCCGCCATCGCCGACCTCATCAAGCTGGTCGGCCTCGAAGGCTTCGAGAAGGCTCGCCCCGCCCAGCTCTCCGGGGGTATGCGGCAGCGGGTCGCGATCGCCCGCTCGCTGGTCGTCGACCCCAAGGTGCTGCTGCTGGACGAGCCGTTCGGCGCGCTGGACGACATGACCCGCCAGCGGCTCAACCTCGAACTCCAGCGCATCTGGCAGGCCCGCGCGGTGACCACCCTGCTGGTCACCCACTCCATCAACGAGGCCGTGCTGCTGAGCGACACCGTCGCGGTCATGTCGCCCCGTCCGGGCCGGATCGTGGAGAAGGTCACCATCGACCTGCCCCGCCCGCGGACCCCGGAGATGATGCGCTCGCCCGAATTCCACGCGTACGCCGACCAGTTGTCGGAACTCCTGTTCGGCCGCGCGGAGGCTCCGCCGAGGCCACCGAGGCCACCGCCGAAGCCGCCGACGCCGCCCCCGAGCCCGCCGCGGAGGCGTCATGAGCGCGCACCGCTCCGCCTGGGCCGGAGGGGCCCTCGGCATCGCCGCCCTGCTCGGGGTGTGGTCGCTGCTGTCCACCACGGTCGTCGGCACCGGGGACGGCGTGCCCACCCCCTGGGCGGTCGTGGCGAGCGTGTTCGACGACGGCTGGACCTTCTACAGCCCGCACGTCACCCAGACCGTGGGCGAGGCCCTGACCGGCTATCTGCTCGGCAACGCGCTGGCGCTGGGCCTGGCGGTGCTGGTCCTCCTGGTGCCCGTACTGGAGCGGGTGATCACACAGATCGCGGTGGCCTCGTACTGTCTGCCGATCGTCGCGGTCGGCCCGATCCTCTCCCTCGTCCTGGACGGCGACAAGCCGATGGCGGCGATGGCCGGGCTGTCGGTCTTCTTCACCACCCTCATCGGCGCCCTGCTCGGACTGCGCTCGGCCGACCCGGCCTCGCTGGACCTGGTACGCGCCTACGGCGGCGGCCGCTGGCAGCAGTTGCTCCGGGTCCGCCTGATCGCCGCGCTGCCCAGCACCCTGGCCGCGCTCCGGATCGCCGGTCCCGCGGCACTGCTCGGCGCGATCATCGGCGAGTACCTCGGCCGCGTCGACAGCGGCCTCGGCATCGCCATGACCATCGCCCAGCAGCAGCTCGACGTGCCCCGCACCTGGGGCATCGCCCTGGTCTCGGGCGCGGTGGCAGGCGTCGCGTACGGGGTTGTCGGGCTCGTCGCCCGCTATGCCCTGCCCTGGTCGCGCACGACGACAGTGGAGGGCGGAGGCGCATGAGCACCGTGACGGGAACGCAGCCGGGGAGCGCCCCGGCGCTGCGGTTCGCGGCGGGCGTGCTGCGCCCGCTGCTGAACGTGATCGTGACGATGGCGGCCGTCGTCGTCCTCTGGATCGTCTTCCTGGAGGTCTACGACCTGGACCCGCTGGTGGCCAAGTCACCGGTCGACATCTTCCACTACCTGTTCACGGGCACGGACGCGGACGCCCACCGCTCACTGGTCTCCTCGGGCCTCGGCCGCACGCTGCTCGACGCCGGGTTCGGCTTCGTGGCCGGCCTGGTGGCGGCGGTCGTCGTGGCGGTCGTCTTCGTCCTGTCCCGGAGCGTCGAGCAGGCGCTGCTGCCCGTGGCGGTCGTCCTGCGGTCGGTCCCCCTGGTGGCGATGACCCCGCTCATCACGCTCGTCTTCGGGCGCGGTCTGATGGCCACCACCGTCATCAGCGGCCTGATCGTCTTCTTCCCCGCCCTGGTCACCATGGCCTTCGGCCTGCGCTCCGCGTCCCGCCAGGCGGCCGACCTGTGCCGCGCCTACGGCGCCGGTGACTGGACGGTCGCCCGCAAGGTCATGCTGCCCAGCGCGGTCCCCGCGTTCTTCGCCAGCGCCCGCGTCGGCGTCCCCGGAGCCCTGATCGGCGCGCTGCTCGCCGAATGGCTCTCCACCGGCCAGGGCCTCGGCTACGCCATGCTCAAGGACTCCTCCACCTTCGACTACGACCACCTCTGGGCGTCGGTCGCGGTCCTCACCGCGGTGTCCGCACTGGCGTACAACATCATCGCGGCCGTCGAGACCGTCGCCCTGGCCCGATTCGCGCCCAACATCCGTCCGGGCACCTGATCCCCCGTCCCGCTGCAACTGGAGACCTGCGCAATGGATGCCTCCGCCGTCGCCACCACCTTCGGCGCCCAACTCCCCCCATGGGTGCTGACCGAACTGGCCGACGCACCCGAGACCCTCCCCACCGACGAGGACCGGATCCGTCTCACCAACCGCCTCGCGGACCGCAACCAGCGCGAGGACACCGGCGGCCCGTTCGCCGCCCTGGTCGTGGAGACGGAGACCGGTCGCCTCGTCTCGGCGGGAGTCAACCTCGTCCTGTCCTCAGGGCTCTCCTCCACCCACGCCGAGGTCGTCGCCGTCTCCCTCGCACAGACCCGGCTGGGCGCGTGGGACCTCGGCGCACCGGGCGGCCCCGATCTCGAACTGGTCGTCAACTGGCGCCCCTGCGTGATGTGTTACGGCGCCGCGATGTGGTCCGGGATCCGCCGCCTGGTCATCCCGGGGGAAGGCCCCGAGCTGGAACAGCTCACCGGCTTCGACGAGGGCCCCATGCGTGAGGACTGGGCCGAGCAGTTCGAGCGGCGCGGCATCCAGGTAACGTCCGGAGTACTGCGCGACGAGGCGATCGCGGTCTTCCGCGCCTACGGCGAACGCGAGGACGCCGTCGTCTACAACGCACGCGGCTCCGCCACGGTCACCTCGTAGCCAGCCTGGGTGGCGCATACGACCAGGAACCCGACCACGGCGGCACCGACATCGACCACGACGGCCCCGGCGCGCCATGTGCTTGGGCCGGTGCCGTCCAGCCACGGGCAGCACGACGTCGGACATTCCCCAGAGGATCCGTCGACCGGCTCAGCGACGGACGCGGTAGCGGATGTGAGTGGCCTCCGGAGTGTCGATCACCCGGATGATCTCCAACTCGATCTGCGACGGCAAGACGTCGAACAGCCGACGGCCATCACCGAGCAGTACCGGGATCTGATGGATCTGCACCTCGTCCAGCACCCCGGCCTCGAGCGCCCGTTGCGCGGTGTACGCGCCACGCACCTGCACGTCCTTGTCCCCGGCGGCGGCCTTGGCCTGTGCCATCGCGCTTTCGATCCCGTCAGTCACGTAGGTCACCAACGGATAGCCCCAACGGGCGGCGGGGCCGGGTGGGCGGTGACTGGGCACGAAGATCGGGAGACCGCCGTGATCGCCGCCCCAGTGATCCATCAGTTCGGCGGTGCGTCGTCCCGCGAGCACCGCACCGGCTGCGTTCCATTCGTCCTGGAATCGCGCGGCCGGCCCGGACAGCGAGCCGGACTCGTCCTCCGGGCCCGCCCACTTGTGCAGTCGTTCGCCATCGTCGCCGCCCAGAAAATCGTTTGGATCGGCGATGAATCCGTCGAGCGACATCGACATGTCGAGCACTGATACGGACACTGCGGCCTCCTGCGGCTTCGAACCAGACTGGTTCAACTGGGCTGTAGACCCGGCACGGCGCCATTACTCATCGGGCATTGCGGCGGCAACGGCTCACCGAGGAAGAAGCGGCCGTAGAGCTGGGTGAAGCAGGCCGCTGCCGCGGAGATGCACTGTCCGTCTTTCCGCAGGTCAGGAGCCTGCACAAGGGAGACGGCGGGTGGGACTCGAACCCACGGCCGACGGATGATGAGTCCGCCGCACCGCGCCAACGGCGTTCCGCCGAGCGGATCCGGATCAGGGGCCCGCGAGTCTGGCCGCCAGATACGGCGCCGTGGCGCTGCGGCGGGACCTCGCCACCTTGGCCGGCGCCCCCGCCGCGACGACCCGGCCGCCCGCGTCGCCGCCGCCCGGACCGAGGTCGATGACCCAGTCGGCGGTGGCGATGGTGTCCAGGTCGTGCTCGACGAGGACGACCGTGTTGCCGGCGTCGACGAGCCGGTGCAGCTGCCGCAGCAGCAGCGCGATGTCCGAGGGGTGCAACCCCGTCGTCGGCTCGTCGAGCAGGTACAGCGCGTGCCCGCGGCGGGCGCGCTGCAGTTCGGTGGCCAGTTTGATGCGTTGCGCCTCACCGCCGCTGAGTTCCGTCGCGGGCTGGCCCAGCCGCAGGTACCCCAGCCCCACCTCGCGCAGCGTCTCCAGGCTGCGGGAGGCGGCCGGGACGGCGGACAGGAACGTGGCGGCGGCGTCGACGGACAGCGACAGTACGTCCGCGATGTTCTTGCCGCGGTAGGTGACTTCCAGTGTTTCGGCGTTGTACCGGGCGCCTTCGCAGGTCGGACACGGCGCGTAGGTGCCGGGCAGGAACAGCAGTTCCACCGCGACGAAACCTTCGCCCTGGCAGGTCTCGCACCGCCCTTCGGGCACGTTGAAGGAGAACCGCCCGGCCGAGTAGCCGCGCGCCCTGGCCTCGTCCGTCGCCGCGTACAGCTTGCGCACCGCGTCGAACATCCCCGTGTACGTGGCCAGGTTGGAGCGGGGAGTTCGGCCGATGGGCCGTTGGTCGACCAGGACCAGCCGGTCGAACGACTCGACCCCGGTCGCGTCCTGGACGTCGATCTCCAGCTGCGCCTCGTCGGGTTCTTCGGGCACGAGTCCGAGGTGGCCGCGGACGACCTCGGCGAGCACCTGTGTCACCAGCGTCGACTTCCCGGAACCGGACACGCCCGTCACCGCCGTCAGCACGCACAGCGGTACGTCGACGGACACGTCGTGCAGGTTGTGGCGGGAGACGCCGCGCAGGTGCAGCCAGCCGTGGGGTGCGCGCGGGCGGTGCTCGAGCGGCTGGGCGCGGCCGAACAGGTACCGGCTCGTGGCCGACTCCTCGACCCGCTCAAGACCGGCGACCGGGCCGCTGTAGAGCACGCGTCCGCCGCCCTCGCCCGCGCCGGGGCCGATGTCGACCACCCAGTCCGCCCGCCGTACGACGTCCATGTCGTGCTCCACGACGAACAGCGAGTTGCCCGCCGCCTTGAGGCGGTCCAGCACGTCCAGCAGCGGTTCCGCGTCAGCCGGGTGCAGGCCCGCGGAGGGTTCGTCGAGGACGTAGACGACGCCGAACAGCCCCGAGCGCAGCTGGGTGGCGATCCGCAGACGCTGCGCCTCGCCGGGCGACAGGGTCGTCGAGCGGCGCCCGAGGCTGAGATATCCGAGACCCAGGTCGAGCAGTACGTCGATCCGCGCGACCAGATCACCGCAGATCCGGACCGCGACCTCGGTCGTCTCCCCGGACCGGGCGGTCGACGTGGTGGCCTCGGCCTTCGACCGCTCCGCGACGGGCCGCAGCAGCACCACGACCTCGGTGAGCGGCATCGCGTTGATCTCGGCAATGGAACGCCCGGCGAAGGTCACGGCGAGCGCCTCGGGCCGCAGTCCGCTGCCGTGACACTCGGGGCAGGGCACACTCCTGACGAACCGGAGGGCCCGTTCGCGCATCTTCTCGCTCTTGGAGTCGGCGAGGACGTGCATGACGTGCTTGCGGGCGCTCCAGAACTTGCCCTGATAGCCGTAGTCGACGCGGTCCTCCTCCGGCTCGATGTACACGGAGGGCTGCTCGTCCGTGTACAGCAGCCAGTCCCGGTCCTTCTTCCTGAGCCTGCGCCATGGCCGGTCGATGTCGATCCCCAGGTTGCTCACGACGCTTCGCAGGTTGGCGCCCTGCCAGGCGCCGGGCCAGGCGGCGATCGCCCCCTGACGGATGCTCAGCGAGGGGTCCGGGACGAGCAGGTCCTCGGCGACGTCGTGGACGACGCCGAGCCCGTGGCACTCCGGGCACGCGCCGGCCGCGGTGTTGGGGGAGAACGACTCGGCTTCCAGCCGCGCGGCTCCGGGCGGATAGGTACCGGCACGGGAGTACAGCATGCGCAGCAGATTGGACAGTGTGGTGAGGGTGCCGACCGTCGAGCGCGAGCTGGGCGACCCGCGCCGCTGCTGCAGGGCCACGGCCGGTGGCAGCCCGGTGATCTCCTGCACGTGCGGTGCACCGACCTGTTGCAACAGCCTTCGGGCGTAGGGTGCCACGGACTCGAAGTAACGCCGCTGGGCCTCCGCGTAGAGCGTGCCGAACGCGAGCGAGGACTTGCCCGAACCGGAGACGCCGGTGAAGGCGACCATCGCGTCCCGCGGGACGTCGACGTCGATGTTCCGCAGGTTGTTCTCACCGGCGCCCCGGACATGCACGAATGGGTCGGTCGCGTCCTTGTCCACCGTTCATGCTTACCTGATCACGCCGGGCACCGCGCGACGGACGCCGTCATGGGGCCCCGCTCAGGCGAGCACCCGCCAGATCTCCCGTATGTCGTGGCCCGCTTGGTCGACGCTGGTCAGCTGGACAGGGGTGAGGCCGGCGGTCTCGGTGGTATGGCGGACACGAACGTGCTCGGTGAGCCTGTGCCTGCCCATCGCCTCCGTGTAACCACTGGTCAGCACGGTCTCGGGTGTGCGCCCCCCAGAGCCACTGGGTCACGTCCAGCGGCAAGGTCCCGGTGTACATGGGTACGTCCGCGGTCTCCCTCACATACGTGGGATCGATCACCGTGAAACAGCGTGGGAGGCCGCAGCCGGGAGGCAGGACGGCGGTGGCTAGGGGCATTGTGGACCGTGAGGTCAGGGAAGAGGGCGTCGGTGATGCGGCGGCGACCGGCTCATGGTTGACGTGTGCGGTCGGCCTCGGGCGATCATGGTGCATGACTCGCGCTCTGTCGACGCCGCCCGTCATTACCCCCGGCTTGCTCGGGGGCTCGCCCCAACCCGTGCTCCCCGCCTCCGGGGGCTTGCTGCTGCGCCCCTGGGAAGACGCCGACGCACCGGCGTTCCTGTCTGCTTACCAGGATGATGAGATCCGCCGTTGGCACACGCGTCGGCCCTCCTGCGAGGGCCAGGCCCGGGAATGGTTCGACGCATACCGCCAGGACTGGAAACGCGAGAAGGGCGGCCACTGGGCGATCACCCGCGACGGCGAGGAGGTGCTCGGCCGGCTGGCGCTCCGCGGCCTGGACTTCGACGACGGCACAGCCGGCGTGGCCTACTGGACACTTCCGGCCGCCCGCGGCGCCGGTGTGGCGTCGCACGGTCTCCAGGCGCTCACCGCCTGGGCCCTGGACGAGATCGGCTTCCACCGTCTGGAACTGGACCACTCCACCCGCAACCATGCGTCGTGCAGGGTCGCCGCCAAGTCCGGTTACCCCCTGGAAGGCACCAAACGCAGTGCCGCCGTGCATGACGACGGCCGACACGACATGCACCTGCACGCCCGCATCCGAGGAGACCGGGACACCCCACCGACACCGCCCGCCGGCCCCCGTTCAAACCGCCCTCCGAAGCCAATTCACGACGCCTGGTCTTCATGAATCATGTGCGAACTGGGGCCAGTTGGGGTCGCCTCCGCGGGGCCGCGGAAAGAGCAGGAGATGACGGCAGAACTGGCCACGCACATCATCGAAGTGTGTGGTCGTCACTACGCGGCCGTGACCGGCACAAAACCTCTACGGCAGTGGGGCTGAGGGGGCGTGCAGACGGGCGGCGCGGAAAGCCTGGGCAACGACGCCGGTGGTCTGTTTCAGGCCACCCGCCCGGCCAACCTGTGCAGGGACCTTGCGGCAGATGATCCGGGGTCGGCCGTGATCAGGACGACTTCCTGGTCGTCCTCGGGTACGAGCAGGACATCGCAGTTCAAGCGCAGCGTGCCGGCCTGCGGGTGGTGGAGGGTTTTGGTGCGGTGTCCGGGGGCGTGGACCGGGCGCGTCTGCCAGATCTGGCGGAACTCCTCGCTGCCGGCGTGCAGTTCTGCCAGCAGGGCCGACAGCTGTGGGTCATGCGGATAGCGGTCGGCGGCCCGGCGCAGCCGCGCCACCACCATGTGCCCGAACTCCTCAGTGCGGGAGGTCTCGTACATCCGTCCCTGGCCGAGGAAGCGGCGGCGGGCCAGGTTGGTCGTCCCGCTGCCGAGGTCGCCGCCGAGCAGTACCTGGGCCAGGGGGTTCCAGGCGACGACGCCGTACGCCGCGTCAGTGACGAGGGTGCCGGTCTCCGGCAGCCGCTCCAGCATCCGGGCCACATGCGGGCGCACCCGGCGCACGGCGCTGATGCCGGGCGGTGCGCTCGATCCCGCCAGGCGGAACAGATGGCTGCGCTCGGCCGACGTGAGCCGCAGCGCCTTCGACAACGCCTCCAGGATCCGGGCCGACGGCCGCGGGCCCCGGGCCTGCTCCAGCCGCGTGTAGTAGTCGACCGACATGTGGGCGAGCTCGGCCACCTCTTCGCGGCGCAGGCCTGGCGTCCGGCGATCGGTGCCCGTCGCCGTCAGCCCGATCTCGTGCGGGCGCAGGCCCGCCCGGCGGTCCCGCAGGAAGCGGGCCAGCTCCTGCCGTGCCATGCCGATTCCTCCCACTGCCTGGTACAGGCTGTCCCTGGCAAAGCGCCCACGGCCAGGGAACCGTAGTTGTCATGAACGATCGCACAGCTTTGGTCACCGGTGCCAACAAGGGCATCGGCAAGCACATCGCCCGGCTGCTCGCCGCCGAGGGCCTCACCGTGTACGTGGGCGCACGCGATCGCGGGCTCGGACAGCGAGCCGTCGAGGAGATCGGTGAAGGCGCCCGCCTGCTGGTCCTCGACGTGACGGATCCTGACGGCATCGCAAGGGCCGCGTCCCAGGTGGAGCGTCTGGACGTGCTGGTCAACAACGTCGGGATCTCACCGTCTCTCGCCTTGCCGGCCGACACGAGCGTCGAGGAGTTCCGGCGCACCTATGAGACCAACGTCTTCGCAGTGGTGGCGGTGACCAATGCCTTCCTGCCCGCCCTGCGCCGGTCCCCGTACCCGCGCATCGTCAACGTCTCCAGCGGCACCGCGTCGCTGACCTGGAGCACCAACCCCAACCCCCAGTTCACACCCGGAAGCGGTGGCGCTGCCGCCTACCGGTCGTCCAAGGCCGCTCTGAACGCCCTCACCGTCCTCTACGCCCAGACATTGGCCGAGGACGGCTTCAAGGTGAACGCGCTCGCCCCCGGCATGCGGGCCACCGACCTCAATCCCCTGGCCGCCGCTGCCGGCGGCGACCCGGCCGAGGCCGCCCGGGAAGCCGTCCACCTGGCTCTGCTGCCGGACGACGGCCCCTCAGGAGGCTTCTTCTCCTGGGACGGAACACCCGTGCCCTGGTGAGCGCGGCGACACCCGGGCGACGCCTGGCGGTCCTGCGTCACTCCGAGGAAGCCGCACAGGAGGCGACGAGACACCGTATGATTTGGGTCCGAACAATTCTGTCGTCTCACGGTCTCAGGCGGCCCGAAGGAGCGTGCACGTGCCCGGCCAGCGATCCATCACCGAGGCCGAGAAACTGGCAGCGGCCAGGCTCGGCGGTATCCCCGTCCGGCATGACCAGATGGCGGTGGTCGCCAACATCTATCGCGCCGCCTCGGCGGTGCGGCAGCACCTGGAGAACTCCGTGCTGCGCGGCGTCGACCTGACCTGGACCGCGTTCGTGGTGCTCTGGGTCATCTGGATCTGGGGCGAGTCGGAGACGCGGCACGTGGCCGAAGAAGCCGGGATTTCCAAGGGCACGCTCACGGGGGTGGCCCGGACGCTGGAAAGTCGAGGGCTTGTGCGGCGAGCAGACCATCCCACCGACGGGAGGCTGGTGCTGTTGAGCCTGACCGACGAAGGGCAGGAGCTGATGCAGCGTCTGTTTCCGGCGTTCAACGAGGAGGAAGCCTTCGTCACCGGGCGGCTCAGCGACGCGGACTGCCGGACCGTCGCCGACGGACTGCGCCGGGTGGTGCTGCAGGTGGAGGAGAACGGCGAGGAGCGCCGCCAGGATCTGCTGGGCGGTGCCGCCCCGGCGCCACGCCGCAGCGGCCGCCGTAAGGCCTGAGTCGCGGCGGTTCCGGACGGGGACGTCCGGATCGCTACGGGTCGAATTGCGACCAGGAACAGACCTCGGCCGCCCTCGTCCCCATGCGGCCCGCCGCAGGTGGGGTGAGGTGTGGCCGCCGTCGGGAGACCTCGCCGATGAGGCCGCGTTCCCGGATGAGCCGTAGGCACACCGGAGCGCCGCCGTAGCGGATGGCCGGCACCGCGGTCGCGCCGACGGGCGCCGGTAGGGCTGAGGAGAGCCTGCCAGGTGGCTGGACCTGCTGGTCACGCCGTGGGGACATGCTCGGCATCGCCGCTCACTGGGTGCGCGCGGGAGAGCTTCGGCTCATCAGGGAACGCCGGGTGCCCTCGGTGATGCCTGTGCGCGGTGGGCCGCGAGGAGCCGGCGCAAGGCCTCGATGCTCTCCTCGATGCGTTCCGGCGCGCCGGATGTGACCTGGTGGAAGACGAGGCCGTCCAGGGCCGCGAAGACGATCTCCGTCATCTCCTGCGACACGTCGAAGCAGGCGAGCGCCTCGCGAACGGCATCGCGATAGGCGTCGTAGAGCAGGTCGACATGGTGGCGCAGTTCCGGCCGCCGCCTGGATTCGAGCTTGAGCTCGTACTGGAACACCTGCAGGTCCGGATCGGCGGCGATGAACGCGGCGAGCGTCGCGGCGAAGTCCTCCAGACGGCCACTGGCGGGCACCAGCGACGACGTCTCGATACTGCGCCGCACGGCCCAGCCCAAAGCCTCTTCGAGCAGCGCGTCACGTGATCCGAAGTGGTGGACGACGAGGCCGTGGGTCACACCGGCCTCGGCGGCCACGGACCGGTACGTCAGCTTCCGCAGGCCCCCTCGCGCGACGACCCTGACGGCCGCGGCCATCAAGGCTTCCCGTCCCTGACCGTACCCCGGCCGATTGTCCTGGCCGCCGGTCCCCTCATCGACCACTGTCTCGGTCATATGCCCCTCTCCCCCTCCCCCTGTAGGCCCTGACAAGCAAATCTATCCTATTGACAAGTTATCCGAATGGATAGATTCTCGGCGGTGCCTCACTTCCTCCGCCTCACTGGAGTTCCCATGGCCCTGCCCGAAGGACTGCGCAGCACCCCGTTCTCCCCGCGGTACGACGACCGCGTCGAGGAGTGGATCGACGTCTACGGCCATGCCGTGCCCCTGTTCATCACGGACCCGGCCGAGGAGTACGAGGCATTCCGCACCGCCGCCGGTGCGCTGGACTACTCGATGCTCTACAAGTGGCACGTCGAGGGCGAGGGCGCGCTCGCCACCGTCGACGCCGTCTTCTCCCGGAGCGTCCGCGGGCTCGGCGAGGGCCGCATCGCCTACGGCGTGGTCGTCGACGAGGACGGCTTCATGATCGACGACGTGACCGTGGCCGTCCTCGCGCCCAGCCACGTGGTCGTCACCGGCGGCAACCCGGCCACCCAGGAATCGCTGACCGCGCACGCCCCCGACGGCACCACGGTCACCGAGCGTCGCGACGAGTTCGCCGTACTGACCCTGCAGGGACCGCGCAGCCGCGAGGTTCTCCAGCGACTCACGCACGTCGACGTCTCCAACACCGCCTTCCCCTACTACACCTTCATCCGGGACGTCCTGGTCGCCGGCATCGATGCGCAGGTCAGCCGGATCGGGTTCACCGCCGAACTCGGCTACGAGATCCAGGTGCCGCGCGAGCGTGCGCTGGACCTGTGGGACGCGGTCCTCGACGCGGGGGCCGACCTCGGGGTGAAGGCCGCCGGCGCGCTCGCCCTGCTGACCTGCCGCACCGAGGCCGGGATGATCATGGGTGAGCTGGAGTACGACCACACCGTCACCCCGTTCGAATGCCGGATGGGCTGGGCCATCGACTTCGACAAGGGCCCCTTCCAGGGCCGCGACGCGCTGCTCGCCAAGAAGGGCACCGCGCAGGGGCGTGTGGTCAGCGTCGTCGTGGACACCGCCCCCGAGGCGGCCGAGGGCGCGCGCCTGGAGCTGGACGGACGTGACGTCGGCTACGTGACGATGGCCGTGCCCTCGCCCGCACTCGACGGCGCCACCCTGGGACTCGCCCGCGTGCACCGCGACGCGGTGAAGCCGGGAACCGCGCTGACCACGGTCACCGCCGACGGCTCCAAGGCCGACGCCACGGTGAAGCCCACCCCCGTGTACGACCCCGAGCGCACCCGCGTACGGGCCTGATCCGGAAGGCACCGCAGCCATGCAGCGCTACATCCTGACCGTCAGCTGCCCCGACCAGCCGGGCATCGTGCACGCCCTGTCCGGCGGCATCACCGAGGCCAAGGGCAACATCGTGGAGAGCGCCCAGTTCTCCGATCCCGGCACCGGCACGTTCACCATCCGGGTGCTCCTGGAGACCCCGCAGGCCGACGTCGAGAGACTGCGGGACGAGCTCTCCCTGCGCCTGGCGCGCTTCGACCCCGTGCTGTCCCTGCGGCCGGAGCAGCAGCGACGCCGGGTCCTGCTGATGGCGTCGAAGTTCGACCACTGCCTCGTCGACCTCCTCTACCGCTGGCACCTGGGCGAACTGCCCGTCGACATCCCGCTCATCGTCTCCAACCACCCCGACCTGGCACCCGTCGCGCAGCGCTACGGCATCCCGTTCGTCCACATCCCCGTCACCCGCGACACCAAGCCCGAGGCCGAGGCCGAACTGCTGCGCCTGGTCGCCGAGCACCGGGTCGACTTCGTGGTCCTCGCCCGCTACATGCAGGTCCTCTCCGACGACCTGTGCCGCAAGCTGTCGGGGCGGGTCATCAACATCCACCACTCGTTCCTGCCGGGCTTCAAGGGCGCCAAGCCCTACCACCAGGCCCATGACCGGGGCGTGAAACTCATCGGCGCCACCGCCCACTTCGTCACCGCCGACCTGGACGAGGGCCCGATCATCGAGCAGGACGTCGTGCGCGTCGGACACCGGCACACAGCGCCCGAGCTGGTCGCCATCGGCCGGGACGTCGAACGGGTCGTCCTGGCCCGGGCGGTGCGCCTGCACGCCGAGGACCGGGTCGTGCTGACCGGCTCCCGCACCGTCGTGTTCTCCTGACCCGAGAGGATCGTACGACCATGACCACCGCGACGCTGCTCGACGGCAAGGCCGCGGCAGCCGAGATCAAGGCCGAACTCGCCGTGCGCGTCCAGGCGTTGAAGGCACAAGGCGTCACCCCGGGCCTGGGGACCATCCTGGTCGGCGACGACCCGGCCAGCCATTCCTACGTCGGCGGGAAGCACCGCGACTGCGCCCAGGTCGGCATCGCGTCCATCCGGGTGGAGCTGCCCGCCACCGCCTCCCAGGCCGACGTCGAGGCCGCCGTGCTCCGGCTCAACGCGGACGCGGCGTGCACCGGCTTCATCGTCCAGCTGCCGCTGCCGGCCCACATCGACACCCACGCCGTACTGGAGCTCGTCGATCCCGCCAAGGACGCCGACGGGCTGCACCCGGCGAACCTCGGGCGCCTCGTGCTCGGCATTCCCGGGCCGCTGCCCTGCACGCCCCGCGGCATCATCGACCTGCTCCGCCGCAACCAGGTGGCCATCACCGGCAGGCAGTTCTGCGTGATCGGCTGCGGCATCACGGTGGGTCGTCCGCTGGGCCTGATGCTGACCCGGAGCACCGAACACGCCACGGTCACCCTGTGCCACGAGGCCACCCAGGACATCGCGGCCCACGCCCGGGTCGCCGACGTGGTCGTGGCCGCGGCCGGCGTGGCCCACCTCGTCGGGCCCGACTGGATCAAGCCCGGCGCACGGTCCTGTCCGTGGGCATCACCCGGACCGTGGAGGGCATCCTCGGGGACGTCCACCCGGACGTCGACCAGGTCGCCGGCTCCCTGGCCCCGCCGGTGGGCGGGGTGGGGCCGATGACCCGGGCGATGCTGCTGACCAACATCGTCGAAGCGCCGAGCGCGGCCGGCCCTGACGGGAAAGCGGTGGGGCCGAGCCTGTCCGGGCTCGGCCCCTCAGCCGTGTGTGCACCCGCGGCGAAGGAACCGACGGCGCCGAGGCTCGACAGGCAGGACGCGCGCATGCTCGCCACCGACAGTCGGTACGTCGCATACGCCGGCGGCGTCAGCGGACAGGCAGCGGCAGGACGCGCCGGTAGGCGGCGACGGCGACGACCGCGACCACCACATGCATCACCATCAGCGCGGCGACGGCCAGCGGCCCGCTGCCGGGCGTGCCGCCACCGAGCAGGGACAGGTCGGGCCCGAACGACACGACCACGAGCACGGGCACCAGCCACCGCAGCAGCCCCGCCGGGTTCTTGGCGACACGACGGACGACCGTCCAGCCTATGGCGCCGAGGACGACACCGAACACCGTCAGCGGCCCGTACGCGGAGGGGTGCAGCGGAGCGAAATCGCCGGACGCACCCGCCGCGCGGGCGAGCAACGCGACCACCGCGTCTGCGAGGACGGCCACGACAACCGCCGCGAGAAGCCCCGCGGCCACGGTCAAGGCGCGGGATCGCGGCGCGGGCGAGACGGACGGTACGGCTTCGGGGGCGGAACCGGGCATGGGGACCTCCTGCTGAGAGCTCGAGAACGACAGGTGCAGCGCCGGAAAGGCAGATGTTTGATTTCTCAATCATGCGGGACGCTACCCCGAAGTGTTTGATCAGGCAAACATCTCGGTTAGGGTGACCCCATGACGTCCCCCCGGTGGCTCACTCCCGAAGAGCTGCGAGCCTGGATCAACTACCTCGACTGCTCGACGCTGCTGAACGACTACCTCGATCAGCAGTTGCGGCGCGACGCGGCCATGACACACGCCGACTACAGCCTCCTGGCCCGCTTGTCCGTGGCACCCGACCGCGCCCTGGGGATGTCCTTGCTCGCCGAGCAGTTGAAGTTCACCCGCAGCCGCCTCACGCGCGCGGTGATCCGCCTGGAGGAGTCGGGCTACGTGCGGCGCCGGGAGGATCCGGCTGACGGACGCGGACAGCTGGCCGAACTCACCGATGCCGGCATGGAGTTGATGACCAAGGCCGCCCCCGGCCATGTTGCCGCCGTGCGCCGCGTGGTGTTCGACGCCCTCAGCCCGGAACAGGTGGAACAACTCGCCACCATCACCGCCACGGTCGTCGCCTCCCTCAAGCAGGCCGGCGAGGAGGACACCTACCCGGCGGCCTTGCCGTGGCATCGCCGCTGACTCCGAGAACCTGCCCCTGCCGCTCGAGGGCCGCGTGCATGCAGGTGGTCGCCGCGTACTGTGCGGACTGACCTGACCGCGCGCCGGCTCGTGGGAGAGCTGGGCCTTCCCTCGTTGAACCGGGTCAACTTCCGCCGCACCTCAGGGGGCGATGTACAGGCTCGACCGCGTCATGGGCCTGACGCAGGCCCTCGACCGCCGGACCAGCCTCCCTCTCGGCGTCGGCCGAGTCGGTGTGGCCGGTCCGCCGCATGGTGGCAGCAGCCCAACAGCCCTCCTGAGAAGGGCTGTAGAGGTGTCGTTCGTGCAGTCGGACCCGTCCAGCCTCACTCCTGGGCTGTCATGGCCCAGGGATGGGCTTGTTCCGAGCGCAGGTGCGCTTTCAACCACTGCTCGGTGTTGCTGACGTGCAGGAGCGCGGCGGCCTGGCTGAGGGACGTGTCGCGAACAGACAGGGCCCGGAAGATCGCCTCGTGTTCGGCGAGGGTGCGGTCCGAGGCCCGGGTGTCGACCAGGCCACGCCAGATGCGGGCGCGCAACGTACGTCCGGAGATGCTTTCCAGGAGGGTGAGGAGGGTCTCGTTGCCGGTGGCGGAGATGACGGCGCGGTGGAACGCGGCGTCGTGGGCGTTGAGCCGCTCCACGTCGTCACGGGCTTCGCGCATGGCGTCCAGGTGCCGCTCGACCTCGGCGAGTTGCTGGTCGGTGATGCGGGTGGCGGCCAGTGCGGTGGCGACCGGTTCCAGGAGCCGGCGTGTCTCCATGAGGTCCTGCAGCGCGGTCGAGTCGCCCTGCAGCAGTTCCACCGCACCGCCGAGTCCTTCCAGGAGCAGGCTCGGCTGCAGGCTGGTCACATAGGTGCCGTCGCCCCGCCGGACCTCCAGGACCCGGCCGACGGCCAACGCCTTGACGGCCTCCCGGGCGAGGTTGCGGGACAGACCCAGCTGGGCGGCCAGCTCCGGCTCAGGGGGGAGTTTCGAGCCCGGCGGCAGCGCTCCGCTGCGGATCAGCTCCCGGATCTGCGCGATGGCCTTGTCCGTCAAAGACATGGTCTCCTCCTTCCGGGCTCGTCGGCCGAGGGCACGTCTGTTCTGATGAGTCCCCGGCTGCGGAGATCGTCCCAGAGGCCGTCGGGGATGTGCTGACGGTGGAGTTCCGCGTTCCGTCCGACCTGTTCCGCGGTCCGCATGCCGAGGGTGACGTTGACGACGGCGGGGTGGCTGAACGGGAAGGCGACCGCCGCCGCGGGCAGCGTCGTGCCGTGCGCCGCGCAGACCTCGGCGATGGCCCGGGCGCGGTTCACCAGGGCTGGGGGTGCCTCCTGGTAGTCGTACTTCATGCCTTCGGCGGGCCGGTCCTTGGAGAGCAGGCCGGAGTTGAAGACGCCGACGGCGACGACGCTCTTGCCGTGGGCCTGTGCGGCGGGCAGGACGTCGTCGAGGGCGGACTGGTCGAGCAGGGTGTAGCGGCCGGCGAGCATGACCACGTCGGCGGCGGTCTCGCGCAGGAAGCGGGCGAGCATGGCGGACTGGTTCATGCCGGCGCCGATCGCGCCGATCACGCCCTGGTCGCGCAGGTCGGCCAGGGTGGGCATGGCCTCGTCGGCGGCCTGCTGCCAGTGGTCGTCGGGGTCGTGGAGGTAGACGACGTCGATGCGGTCCAGGCCGGTGCGCTCCAGCGTGGCCTCCAGGGAGCGCAGTACGCCGTCGCGGCTGAAGTCCCATTGCCGGCGCAGGTCGTCGCGGACGACGAAGCCCTGGTCGTCGACGCCGGTCGGGTGTTCGTTGGGGACCAGGAGGCGGCCCACCTTGGAGGAGATGACGTACTGGTCGCGGGGGCGGTCGCGCAGGGCGGCGCCGAGCCGGCGTTCGGAGAGGCCCAGGCCGTAGTGCGGCGCGGTGTCGAAGTAGCGGACGCCAGCGTCCCAGGCCGCCTCGATCGCCGCGTGGGCGTCGTGCACCGGGGTGACTTTGTAGAGGTTGCCGATGACGGAGGCCCCGAAGCCGAGTTCGGTCAGCTCGACGGGGGTGCTCCCGATCTTCCGGCGCCCCATGCTCGGTTGCGTCAACTGTTCTCCTTGGGAAGCCGGGGCGGCGTGAGCGTCCATGGGCCAGTCACCGCCTGACGGCGGCCGAGCCGCCTGTCATGAGTGCTTCCACCTCGGCGAGCGAGGCCATGGACACGTCGCCGGGGGTGGTCATGGTGAGGGCGCCGTGCGCGGTCCCGTAGGCCAGGGCGCGGCTCAGTGTGGCGACGTCGAGGGGCGCCGTCGGCCTGGCACCGCCCGCCGGTCCGCCCTCTTCACCGCAGGCGGTCAGCAGTCCGTAGATCAGGCCGGCGGCGAAGCCGTCACCCGAACCGATGCGGTCCAGGACGTGCAAGCCGGACATCTGCGGGCCACGGACGTACCCGGTAGGGGCCGACCAGGCGGCGGAGGACCAGTCGTTCACGCCCGCCGAGGGCACCTCGCGCAGCGTCGTCGCCAGCACCTTCACCTCAGGCAGCAGACCGGCCACCTCCGCGAGGGCGTCCTGCGCCTCGTCCGCCACGACGCGTACCGCCCCCGGGTACGGTCCGGCCAGGCCGAGGGCGCCCACGATGACGTCGGCGTGCCGGGCGAGCCGCAGGTCGACCTCGCGGGCGCGTTGCGGTCCGCCGCGGTCGGCCCAGAGGCTGGGGCGGTAGTTGGGGTCGTAGGAGACGGTGACGCCGTGCCGGCGCGCGGCCGCCATGGCCTCGTCGGCGACGTCGACGGTGGTGTCCGACAGGGCGGCGAAGATGCCGCCGGTGTGAAACCAGCGCACCCCGGCCGAGAACACCGTGTCCCAGTCGATGTCGCCCTTGCGGAGTTGGGAGACGGCGGTGTGGGCGCGGTCGCTGACGCCGAGCGCGCCGCGGATGCCGTAGCCGCGCTCGACGAAGTTGAGGCCGTTGCGGGCGGTGCGGCCGATGCCGTCGTCGGGCACCCAGCAGATCAGCGAGGTGTCGACGCCGCCCTGGAGCATCAGGTCCTCGACGAGACGGCCCACCGCGTTGTCCGCCAGCGCGGTCACGACGGCGGTGCGCAGTCCGAAGCAGCGCCGCAGCCCGCGCACGACGTTGTACTCGCCGCCGCCCTCCCACACCTGGAAACTGCGGGCGGTGCGGATGCGGCCCTCACCGGGATCGAAGCGCAGCATGACCTCGCCCAGGGCGATCACGTCGGTCATGGCGTGCTCCTTTCGACCGCGTCAGCGGTCAGCCGGCGGATCTCGGCGAAGTCACCGCTCTTGAGAAGAGCGGGGGTGGCCATCCAGCTGCCGCCGACCGCGAGTACGGAAGGCTCCGCGAGATAGCCGGGCAGCGCGGCGGCGTCGATCCCGCCGGTCGGCATGAACCGCAGCCCGGGGAAGGGCGCCGCCAGCGCCCGCAGCATCGCCCGGCCACCGAGCGGTTCGGCGGGGAAGAGCTTCACGGCGTCAAGCCCGACCCGCAGGGCGTACATCACCTCGGTCGCGGTGGCGACGCCCGGCACCACCGGCACACCCCACTCCTGGCACCACGCGATGACTTCGTGATCCAGTCCGGGGGAAACGACGAAGCGCGCTCCCGCCGCCACGGCCCGCTCCGCCTGCTCGACGGTGAGCACCGTACCGGCGCCGACGGTGAGGCCACCGTGCGCGGCCATCGCCTTCACGACCTGCTCGGCGCCCGGGGTGCGGAAGGTGACCTCCGCACAGCGGGCACCGCCCGCCGCGAGCGCATCGGCCAGCGGGCCGGCACTCGCGATGGACGGCACGGTCAACACCGGCAGGAGCCGGGCACCGGCCAATACCGAGGCCGGGTCGCTGCTGTTCATCGGCCCAGCCATCCGCCGTCGACGGGCAGGGTGACGCCGTGGACGTAGGCGGCCGCGTCGGAGGCGAGGAAGACGGTGGCG
>MWJO01000007.1 GCA_002027195.1 Streptomyces sp. GKU 895
TTCGCGCGGGGCGGTTCACCTCGCCCGCGACTTTCTCCTGCGCCGCCAGCCGGCCACGAACTCCCGAGGACACGCCCCATGACACTCCCGGCCCCGGACTCCGAGGTCTTCTCCTGCGACGTGTACATCTCCGAGGAGGAACGCGCCGTCGTGAACGGTGACCTCGTGCCGCAGGCGGAGGACGACGTCCCGGTGCACGAGGCGGTCCTGAACCTCCTGCACGACTACGCCCGCGAGCGCGACACCGTCGTCCGGGCAGCCGTCAACGACCGGTCGAGCGGCGAGAGTTTCCTGCTCGACGTCCTGCCCGACGGTTCCAGCCGACTGTCCGCACCGTCCGACGACCCGCTCACGCCGGCAGCCGCCCCGGCTGCGCACGACGCCGCACTCCCCCCAGCGCTGCCGACCGTGTCACCACCATCCAACGGCACGCGCACACCGACCAGTTGGACCAGGCCCTGCTGCTGGCCACCGCGCTACGCGAACACCTCACCGGCAGATACGAGGCCGCACATCCCTACGCCCTGGAGGCCAGAGCCCTGGAGGCCTACCTCGCCCACCTCTGCGGCATTCCCCGCCAGGCCACGCTGCTGGCACTGGCCGTGGCCCGCGTACGCTGCCAGCACGCCGACCCGCGGGCAGCCGACGACGTGGCGCGGGCGACGGCGGCCTGGAGCCTGCTGGAGGATGAGCAGCCGGTCCGCTCACACGGCACGGAACTGCTGAACATGTGGCAGCGGCTGGGCGACCAGGGCCTGGTACCCGATGCCCATGCCCCTCTGGTGCGGTACGTCGGAGAGCGGATGCACACGCCGCCCCGTGCCTACGCCGCGCAGACCCTGTAGAGCCCGTAGTCCGTCACGGCATCGATCCCCCGTCACCGCATCCGTCTCACCGCATCCGTCTCACCGCATCCGTCTCACCGCAGCGTCGTCACCACGCCCATCGTCCCGCGTCCATCGGACGACCATCGGCCTGCCATCGCCAGGCAACACCTTCAGGTGCTCCACCACTTGACTCAGGAGCACCCACCATGCAGCAGCACGTCATCGGATCGACCGGGTCCGCGTCAGCAGAGGAAAGGGCGCTGCTCGACCTCTACCAGGCCCACACCAGAGACCTCTACGCCTACGTCCTGCGCTTGGTCGGCGGCGACGCCTACCGAGCGGAGGACGTCGTCCAGGAGGCTCTCCTGCGCTGCTGGGCCAAGCGCAATCTCGCCGACACCCAGACCATGCAGGTGAGACCGTGGCTGTTTCGCGTGGCACGCAACCTGGTCATCGACGAGTACCGCGCCCGCTCGTTGCGCCCCCTCGAGATCAGCAGTACGGCGACCTGGCTCAAGGACGTCGACAGCGACTGCCGTGAGATCGAACGCATGTTGGCCGCCCTGGATCTCCACGAGGCCCTGGCGGATCTCGCCCCGCTCCATCAGGAGGCGCTGCGCGCCACCTACCTGGACGAACTCAGTGTGCAGCAGGCCGCTACCGCGCTGGGCATACCCCCGGGGACGGTCAAGTCACGGGTCCACTACGCCTTGCGTCATCTGCAGACCACGATGCGCACACGCGACGAGGCGAGCGCTGCATGAGGGTCGGTGCGAGCCGCCTGCAAGGGCTCGGCAAGTGACTTCCAAGACGCCGTCAAGTACGCCTCCCAAGCTGTGGGACAGCCCGGGAAATCCGCCGCACGTGTTCTTCCGGGTGCGTTTTCTGCCCGCGATGGAGGATTTCTTCGATGAACCACCTGCGTTTCTCAGTACTGGGCCCTGTGCGCGCCTGGAACAGAGCTGGGGAGATCAAGCTGGGCCCACCCCAGCAGCAGGCGGTGCTGGCCGCACTGATCCTTGCCGAGGGGACCCCGGTGTCCGTCGGCGCCCTGGCGGACGCCATCTGGGCCGGCTCCGCCCCCGCCACGGCCGTCGGCACGATACGCACGCATGTCTACCGGCTGCGCCGGGCACTGGAGCCGGGCTGCACCTCGGCGTCGTCCGCCATCCGCTCGCGGGGTGACAACTACTCCCTGGCCACTACGGCACACAACTGCGATCTCCTGGCGTTCAGATCGCTGACGTCGAAGGCGGAGAAGGCTCGGTGGGAAGGCTGCCTCCAGGATGTCACCCGCCATCTGCGCCACGCGCTGGCTCTGTGGCAGGGCGAAGCGCTGCAGGGGCTCGGAGGGCCACGGGCCGACGCGCACCGGCACGTCCTGGAACATCTCCGCCTCCAGGCCCAGACCGACCGGCTCGCCGCGGAACTGGAACTCGGAAGCGCCACTGCGGCAGCGCTCGACCTGCAACAACTCGTCGCGCGACACCCCTTCGACGAACACCTGCGGAAACTCCTCATGCTCGCCCTCTACCGATCGGGGCGGCAGGCGGCAGCGCTGGCGGTCTACGGTGAAGCGCAACGGATCCTGGCCCGAGAACTCGGCGTCGACCCAGGCCCCGAACTCCAGGAAACGCACCACCGTGTCCTACGGGCCGACCCCACCCTGCTGCACACGGCAGAAACGCCGGCTGCCTCCCCCACCGCGCCGGTGCAGACGTGCGCGGGGATCCCGCCCACAGCGCCGCGGGACAGACCTGCTCTGCCGGTACCTCGCCGCAAACGCGTGCGGTGCGCGGGACTCACCACCTGATCAGCCGGGGGAAGCCGCGTTCCCTTCGGAATGTCAGGAACCTGTTGGGTTCCTGTTGTCCTCTGGTGCCCGCTTGCCCGGTTCCGCGGCAGCGGTCAGATATGGGCCCTCGCGGTTCCTACGATGACCGCATGTGCGCGTATGTGGTGCTCGCCGACGACGATCCCAAGCAGGCCGATCTCATCCGGCGCTATCTGGAGCGGGAAGGTCATGCCGTCGGGGTCGTCCACGACGGGCGGGCCGCCCTGGAGGAGATCCGGCGGCGGATGCCGGATCTCGTGGTGCTGGACTGGATGATGCCCCGCGTGGACGGGCTCGACGTGTGCCGGGTGCTGCGCGCGGAGTCCGATGTGCCGGTCCTGATGCTCACCGCGCGCGCCGAGGAGGACGACCTGCTGCTCGCTCTCGATCTGGGCGCGGACGACTACATGACCAAGCCTTTCAGCCCGCGCGAGTTGGTCGCCCGTGTGCGGACCCTGTTGCGGCGGGCCGGCCGCGCGGGCGCTTCGCGTGCCGGGCAGGACGAGTCGGTGTTCGTCGTGGGACCGCTCGTGGTCGATCCCGGGCGGTTCGAGGTGCGGGTGGACGGACGACTGACCGAGTGCACTCCCGGCGAGTTCCGGGTGCTGGAGGTGCTGGCGGCGGCTCCGGGGCGGGTGTTCACCAGGAAGCAGATACTCGAGCACCTGCACGGCATCGACCGGTACGTGACGACCCGCACGGTCGACGGGCATGTCATGAATCTGCGGCGCAAGATCGAGCCTGATCCCGCCCGGCCGGCCTTGCTGCTCACGGTGTACGGAGTCGGCTACAAGGTCGCCGATGTCCGCTCCCCCGCTGACGAGGACGGCCTTCGTGCCCCGTGACCTGCCGCTGCGCAGCAGTCTGCGGTCGCGGCTGCTGGGGCTGTCCGCGCTGGTCTCGCTGTGCTCGATCGTCGCGACGGCCTGGCTGGTCGTCAGCCTCACCGCGGTGGCCATCGGACGCGAACAGGGGCAGGTCCTCGCCGACGACGCCCGGATCTACGACACGCTCGTGGGGTACGCGGCCACCCATCCCGACTGGAATGACGTCGGGCCGACGGTGCACGCCCTGTCCCGACAGACCGGTCGGCGCATCACGTTGACTGACGAGGCCCGGCACCCGCTGGCAGACTCCGGGGCGGCGGGGACGCTGCCGTCGAAGGCGTCGGCGACGGTCGACGCGCTTGCCGTGGACAGCGCGCTTGCCCGGCCTGCCGCCGGTTCCTCCCCCGACCGTATCGACCCCCGCGCGGTCGGCCCCTTCCGGCTGACCGGCCGGGAGCGGAACGATCTTGCGGCGCGGGCGTCTCGCATAGCGGCGTGCATGCGGGAGGGCGGGCCCGTGCAGGTGGTCGAGGTGACGCGGACACCGAACGGGCGGTCGCAGGTCGAGGTCGACGGCGCCGTCTTCGACACGGGGGACCGTTGCGGGGTCGATGGGCTGCAACGTCGTACGCGTACGGAGGTCCGCGCTCTCACCCAGCTGGGCGGGCTCGTCAACGACTGCCTCGGCGGGCGGCATGCCGCCCCGGTACGGCTGGCCGACGATCTGACATGGACCCCCGCCGACGTGCGCGGCGCCCCCGACACCCGTGCCGTGACGGCCTGTCTGGCCACCGCCCGGCGCGAGCAGCTCGACCCCTATGTGGCGCCGCCCGCGCTGCTCTTCGCCACCGCGCCCGACCGGAAGATCGCCACGTTCTTCGACCTGTCCGGCGCCAACCGCATGCGGATCGTCGGCGTGACCGTCGCGGTGCTCCTGACCACCGTGACGGTCACCTTCGTCGCGGGCACCCGTATGGTGCGGCCGCTGCGGGCGCTGACCGGGGCCGCGCAGCGGATGGCGGACGGCGACCAGAGCGCGCGGGTCGAGGTGGCCGGTGACGACGAGTTCGGCAGGCTCGCCGCGGCGTTCAACCTGATGGCGAGCAGACGGCAGGAACTGGAGCAGCTGCGGCGGGCGTTGGTCAGCGACGTCGCCCACGAGCTGCGGGCGCCGGTCAGCAACGTCAGAGGCTGGCTGGAGGCCGTCGAGGACGGTGTCGTACCCGCCGACGAGAGCCTCGTCTCCTCGCTGCTGGAGGAGGCGATGCTGTTGCAGCACATCATCGACGACCTGCGTGACCTGTCGGCGGCGGATGCCGGCGCGCTCGAACTGCACCCGGAGGACGTCGACGCGGCCGCGGTGCTCGGCCAGGTCGCCCGCGCCCACCAGGGCAACGCCGGGTCGGCGGGGGTGGAGCTGCGGGTACGGGCCGAGGCGGGGCTCGTGCTGTGTGCCGATCCGATGCGGCTGCGGCAGGCGGTCGGAAACCTCGTGTCCAATGCCGTACGGCACACACCGGCGGGTGGCACGGTCGCCCTCTCCGCGGAGCGGGAGGGCGACCATGTGGTGTTCCGTGTCGCGGACACCGGGTCCGGCATCAGGGGTGAGGATCTGCCGAAGGTCTTCGACCGGTTCTGGCGGGCGGAGAAGTCCCGGAGCCGGCAGAGCGGCGGCAGCGGACTGGGGTTGTCCATCGTCCGCAAACTGGCCGAGGCACACGGCGGCAGCGCGCAGGCGTCGAGCGTGGTCGGGGAAGGATCGGTGTTCTCGCTGCGGTTGCCTGGGTGAGGGCTGCGGTGCCGGTCAGTCGGCGTGCTGGGCGGCCTCGTAGAGCGGGCGGGTGATCGTGGTCGTGAACTGCGGTCCGACCAGGTGGCGTTGGCAGGCCGGGGTGTCCGTGTCGGCGCAGACCTCGCCGGCGGCGGTGAGGAAGGCGCTGTGGGTGTTGACGCCGACGACCGTGCCGAGGCCGCTCACCGGGTCGAAGCCGCTCATGCGGGGCCCGCCGCTGGCGCCGCCGCCCATCACACAGGCGGTGCCCCATTCGCCCCTGGGCTCGGGGAAGTCGGGCGTGCCGGGGTCCTCGCGGGCCGGTCCCGTGCAGTGGGCGAGGCGGGCGCCGGTGTACTCGGGCAGGCCCCCTCGCGCCGGGTCGGACGTGGAGCGGGGATAGCCGAACTCGTGCACCGTCCGGTCGCCGGGCCGGTCGAAGGCGATGCGCTGGGCGGCACCGACCACGTCCTGGACGGCGCGGCCGCGGGCGTCGGTGCCGAGGACGACGAACGCCTGGTCGTGACCGTCGTACGTACGCGAGTCGATCGCGTCGTAGTGCAGCCAGGTCGTGTCGGCCACGCCCAGCCTGCCGACGAACTTCCCGTACGGTGCGCGGCCGTCGCGGTAGCCGGGGACGAACATCACGTTCGTCGTCCACCGGTTGTCCTCGCCGAGCAGGTTCGGGCTGTTCACGCAGTGCCCGCCCGTCACCACGGTACTGCGGTTGGCGCTCGTGACGACGGTCGCGGTGCAGCTGGCGTCCTCGCCGTGGTCGGTGAAGAAGAGCCTGCCCACGGTCCGGGCAAGGGTGTCGGAACCGGTCCAGGGAGCCCCGTCCGGGCCGCTCTTCGGCGGCTGGTCGGGGGATGACGGTTCGGTGAGGGCGGCGATGCGGTCCGGGGTCCAGTAGTTCAGTACGGCTTGTTGCTGGGCGGCGGTGACCGCCTGGGGGTGGCGGGCGACGCCGTCGGTGGGCGGGGTGCTCGCGGAGGCCGGGGCGGACAGGGCAAGACCCATGGCGAGCGTCGCCGTGGCGAGGGCGAGCCCGCGACGCGGGGCGTTCTGGCGGCAGTCCGTGCAGTGGGAAGTCTCTGGCATGGGGCGGGAGCGTAGGAAGGCGGCGTCGTGATGCTGTCGGCAACTGGTCGGGGACCTGTGCGTTCACGACAGCCGGCACGTGGGGTGGGCAGTCCCAACAGACCGGCAAGGGTTCCTGACGGCTTCCCGACACAGGGCGCGGACCATGACGGCCATGACCCACCCCACCTTTCCTCTCCTCCTCCGCCGCCGCGTGCTCGGTGCGGCCGTCCTGCTGTCCGGCGCTCTCGTGCTCACCGGCTGCGGCGGTTCGGACGACGGCAGCTCCACGCGGCAGGACGTGGCGTCCCTGCACAGCGATGGCCCGACCGGCAAGGCAAGCGCCGGCGCGAGTACCGCGCCGGACCCGGACGCCGGCCGCCCCCAACTGCGCCTGGACAGTTCGGACGCGGAACGGGACCACTACTGGCACCTCTACGCCACCTGCCTGAAGGACCACGGGCACAAGATGCTCCCGCAGCGCGGCCCGGACTCCATCGACCAGACCGACCAGAGCCCCGAGGCCAAGGCCGCCACCAAGGCCTGCGCCGACAGACTGCCCCTGCAGCCGCCCGAGTTGGAGCGGTCGACGAATCCGCACTACGACGACGACTACCGCGCCTATGTGAAGTGCCTGAACCGCAAGGGACTCAAGGTCACCGCGCTGCCCGACAACTCGGGCTGGACGTACGACGGTCAGACCACGATGAGCCAGGCCCGCCAGACCGAGGTCGACAAGAGCTGCACCATGGAGGCCTTCGGTGGCAAGACGCGCTAAGGCCGCCGCCGCGCTGAGCGCCCTGCTGGTGGTGGGTGTCTCGGGTGCGGGGGCAGTGGTGTGGAGCGGCGCGCACTCGGGCGGGGACACCGAGGCCGCCGTCCCGCTGCGGGTGCGGACGGCGACGGTGACCCGGACCGACCTCTCCGACAGCCGCACCCTGCCGGGCACCTTGGGCTTCGGCAGAGCACATGTGCTGAAGGGCACCGGACAGGGCGTGGTCACCGCGCTGCCGAAGCCGGGTGCCCGTGCGGTCAGGGGCCAGGCCCTGTACCGGGTCGACGACCGGCCTGTGCCGGTCTTCTTCGGCGCCACCCCGTTCTTCCGCACCCTGAGCAAGACGGGGGTGCGCGGCCATGACGTGAGTGTCCTCGGGGAGAACCTGCGGGCTCTCGGGTACGACACCGGCCCCGTCGGCGCTTCCCGGGACGACGGCGAGGAGTTCACCCCCGGGCTCGCCGCCGCGCTCAAGCGGTGGCAGCACGACACCGGGCAGGACGCCACCGGCACCCTCGTCCCGGGCCGTGCCGTCGTGCTGCCCGGTGCGGTGCGGATCGACGCCGTACAGGCGCAGGTCGGCGATCCTGCCGACGCCCCGCTGCTCACCTACACCTCGGCCGCGAAGTCCGTCACCGTGCCGGTGGAAGCCACCGACGTAGGGACCATCAAGGCCGGCGCCAAGGCGCAGATCACGCTGCCCGACGGCAGGTCGGTCATGGGCACCGTCAGGGCGCTCGGGCGCACCGTGCAGGGCGGCGGCGCCCAGGAGGCGGCGGCGCAGACCGGGCCGGCCACCGTCGACGTGAGCGTCGTACCGGACCGGGCGGCGGACGTGGGCGCTCTGGACGCGGCGGCGGTGCAGGTCAGGTTCGACACGACCGCCCGCAAGGGGGTGCTCGCCGTCCCGGTGAGCGCGCTGCTCGCCCTGCGCGAGGGCGGGTACGCCCTGCAACGCCCGGACGGGACGCTGGTCGCCGTGCGGACGGGCATGTTCGCGGGCGGCCTCGTCGAGGTGAGCGGCAAAGGGCTGGCCGAGGGCAGCAAGGTGGTGACGGCCTCGTGACCGTTCCCGCCGCGCCTGTTCCTGCCGTTCCTGCTCCTGCCGTTCCTGTTCCTGCTCCTGCCGCGGAGCCCGTCCTCGTCCTCGACGAGGTCACCAAACGCCATCCCGGCGGTGTCACCGCCCTGGACCGGGTGTCGCTGCGCGTCGACGCGGGTGAACTCCTCGCCATCGTGGGCCCGTCCGGGTCCGGCAAGTCGACGCTGCTGCACATCATGGGCACCTTGGACCGGCCGACGACCGGCACCGTCCGCGTGGGCGGGCACGACGTCCGCACACTGCGCGACCGTCAACTGTCCGCGCTGCGGGCACGGTCGCTGGGCTTCGTCTTCCAGCACTTCCACCTCAGCGACGGGCTGGACGCCACGGAGAACGTGGCCACCGGCCTGCTGTACGCCGGTGTCCCGCGCCGCGAGCGCCGGCCGCTGGCCCGGGAGGCACTGGACCGGGTGGGACTCGCGCACCGCCACGCACACCTCCCCCAGCAGTTGTCCGGGGGCGAGCGCCAGCGGGTCGCCATCGCGCGGGCCCTGGTCAACCGTCCCGCGCTGGTGCTGGCGGACGAGCCGACCGGGGCACTGGACGCGGCCAACGGCAAGGCCGTACTCGATCTGCTCGTCGAGCTGAACGCGCAGGGCACGACCATCGCCGTCATCACCCACGACCGGGACATCGCGGCCCGGCTGCCGCGCAGGGTGGAGTTGCGTGACGGCCGTATCACCGACGACGTGTGCGAGGTGAGTGCCGTATGAGGCGTACGGCTGCTGTTTGTGAGGTGAGTGCCGTATGACGCGTACGGCTGCTGCGCACGGGCCGCGACCGGTCCGGCCGGCGCTCTCCGACATCCTGCGCCTCGGCCTGCTGGGCATCAGGACCCGTGGTCCGCGGGCCGCGTTGTCCGCCCTCGGCATCTCCATCGGCATCGCGACGCTCGTCGTCGTGACCGCCGTGCCCGCCTCCAGCCAGCGGGCGCTGATGGACCGGTTGTCCGCGCTCGGCACGAACATGCTGCGGGTGGCGCCGCAGGCGAACAGCGATCCACCGGTGGTGCTGCCCGCCGACGCGGACGCCATGGCCGCCCGCATCGGTCCGGTGACCGGGGCGAGCGCGGTCGCCAACACGCATACGACGGTGCTGCGTTCGGACCGCGCCGACCCGGCGGACGCCTCCGGCATCAGCGTGCTGGCCGCCCGCACGAACCTGCTCGGGGCGGTGCACGGCACGGTCCGTTCCGGGACGTTCCTCACCTCGACGACAGCTCGCTTCCCGACCGTGGTGCTGGGCTTCCGGGCCGCGTCCCGGCTCGGCTTCGACCGGGTGGGCACGGGGGCCGCCGAAAGGCCCGGCCAGGAGCCTGGTCAGGTCTACATCGGCGGGCGCTGGTTCACGGTCGTCGGCATCCTCGACCCGCTGCCGCTCGCGCCCGACCTCGACAGCTCCGTCCTGGTCGGCTGGAAGGCGGCCCAGGAGCGGCTCGGCTTCGACGGCCACCCGACGGTTGTCTACGTCACGGCCCGCGAGGCGCAGATCGAGGCGGTGCGTGCCGTGCTGCCGGCCACGGTCCACCCGCAACTGCCGGGCCTGGTCCAGGTCAGCCGGCCCTCGGACGCCCTGGCCGCCAAGCGCGCCACCGAACAGACGCTGTCGGTGCTGCTGCTCGGGCTGGCGGGGGTCGCCGTGCTCGTGGGTGGTGTGGGCGTGGCCAACACCATGGTCGTGTCCGTGCTGGAACGCAGGCGTGAGATCGGCCTGCGGCGGGCTTTGGGAGCCAGTCGCGGGCAGATTCGGGGGCAGTTCCTGGCGGAGTCGGTGGTGTTGTCCGCGCTGGGCGGCGGTGCCGGAACCGTGCTCGGGGCGGCGGGCGCGGCGGGGTACGCCGTGTCGCAGTCCTGGCCCGTGGTCATCCCCTCGCTCGCGTTGGTCGCGGGTGGGGCGGGGGCGGTGGTCGTCGGGATGGTGGCGGGGGTGTATCCCGCCGTCCGGGCGTCCCGGCTGTCGCCGACGGAGGCGTTGGCCGCGGTGTGAGGTGACTCGTCGCCCGCCTGGCCCGGACGAGTTGGCTGGTCACAGGCTCGGCACCGTCGCCGGCCGCTGCGAGTCGAAATGGACAGGACAACCTTATGGGCGGCTTGAGAGTCTTCTGGTCGATCACGTTGTGATCGGAACCACGAGGAGAACATCATCAACGCCATTCGTAAGACCCTGACCGCCACCGCCGTCGTCGGTGCCGTCCTCGCGGGTTCCGCTGCCTGCGGGACGGTGGAGCAGTTGTCCGCGGGCAGGAAGCTCGACCGGGCTTTTGAGGAGCTCGGCAAGGAGAAGACGCTCTCCTTCGAGGTCGACCTGGACACCGACGCCGCGTCGCTGAAGGCGCTGGACGCCTCGTCCGACCCTGAGCCCGGTGAGGAGATACCGGACGAGGTGGCCGAGCTGCTCAGCGAGGCGAAGATCACGGTGACCGTGCAGTCGAAGAAGCCGCTTGAGAAGTCCGGTGAGAAGGACCTCGTCGGCTCGGCCATGAAGGTCAGCACTCCGGACGGCGACCTCATCGAATACCGGATGATCGGCGACTACACCTACATCCGTGCCGACATGGACGCCGTCGGCAAGACGATGGGTGCCCCTCTGCCGAACGCTGACGATCTGCCCCCGGAGGCCGGGGCGATGAAGGACGTCCTCAAGGGCAAGTGGGTCAAGTTCAACACCGAGGAGATGAACAAGGCCGCCGCCGAGGGCGAGGACGCCGGGGACGGTCCCGCGCCGTCCCTCGACGCCAAGGCGCAGAAGAAGCTCATGAAGGCCCTGCGTAAGGTCATCGCGCGCGAGGTGACGTTCAAGACCGCCGGTGGCGAGGACGGCACCGAGCACGTCATCGCCACGGCTCCCTTCCGCACGTTGCTCACCGAGCTTCTCGGTGAGGTCCGGCCGCTGGCGAAGGGGCTTCCGCTGCCCACGGCCAAGGAGCTGAAGGACGCTCCCAACGCCAAGGTGAAGGCGGACTTCACGCTCAAGAACGGCGAGCTGACCCAGGTGGACATCGACCTCGCCAAGCTGGCCGAGAACGCCAAGGTGAAGAAGCTCGGCCTCACGCTGCGGATGCGCGAGGGCACCCTGCCCGGTGCTCCGGCCGGTGCCACGACGCTCGACCTGCCCGAGCTCATGAACGGTTTCCTCGGCGGGGTGGCGATGAGCGATGCCGAGTTCGAGACGAGTGGTCTCGAGGACGTCCCGCAGGACTAGTTCTCCCTGGAGGACGGTGTGTGATCCGGTGCCGGTCACCTCGCCGGTGCCGCGCCGGATCAACTTCCCCAGTGGGGGGAGAGCCAACGACCTGGGCAGTTAGGGTCGGCGGCATGCGTCTTGCTCTCTTCGACCTGGACGGCACCCTGGTCGACCGTCGTGCCGCGTTCGCGGATGCCATAGCCGAACTCGTTCACGACCATGCCTACGGGCCGGAGATCGAGAGCTGGCTGCGCACCGAGCTGGCCGACACCGCCGATCGCGGCGACTTCGAGCGGCTGCGGGACACGTTCCAGGTCAGGGAGTCGGCCGAGCATCTGTGGCGGGTGTACGTCGACCGCATGGCGTCCGCCGTGCACTGCCGGCCCGTCGTGCTGGACAGTCTGGCGCGGCTGAAGGACGTCGGCTGGAGCATCGGCGTCGCGACCAACGGGGCCAGTGACATCCAGCGCGCCAAGGTCCGGGCCACCGGGCTCGCCGATCTGATCGACGGGATCGCCGCGTCCGGTGACATCGACGTGCGCAAGCCCGACGCACGGCTCTTCGAGCTCGCCGCCGCCCGGTGCGGCACGCAGTTGACGCCCGGGGACTGGATGACCGGGGACAACCCCGAGTCCGACATCGCCGGTGGCGCGGCGGCGGGGCTGCGCACGATCTGGGTGCGGGGCCGGGTCTGGCCCGAGGGGCTCAGGGTTCCGCATCACACGGCTGACGATGTCGTCGATGCCGTGGACTATCTGCTGGCCAACTCCACGGCGTAACGCGGCTGCCATCGGCGGTATCAACACCAAGGTCGGTCACCTGACAGCAGGGCGGACCTGCGCCGCGTGACCGTACGACGCCCAGCCGTGGGCGATATCGGTATTCGGGTGGCCTCCTGCCATTGACCAAGCACAGTCATCACCCTAACCTCCATCCTCATATGTAGATAGAGTCCATATGTATGGAGAGAGTTCATGGGACTGAACAAGACGGCTCAAGACGCTGCTCGGCGGCTGCGGGACGGCATGGCACGCGGTGTGCTGTCCTTCCCGCTGACCAGCTTCGCTGCGGACGGCAGCCTCGATCTGGACGCCTACCGCACCTATCTGGCAGGGCAGCTGGCCACCGAACCCGGCGCGGTGTTCCCCGCCTGCGGCACGGGTGAGTTCAGCGGGCTGGACGAGGACGAGTACCGCCTGGTCGTCGCGGCGGCCGTGGAGGTGGCCGGCGGGCGGATACCCGTCGTCGCCGGGATCGGGTACGGCTGGGCCCAGGCCCTGCGCTTCGCCCGCATCGCGGAGGAGGCGGGCGCGGACGCCGCCCTCGTACTCCCCCATTACCTGGTGAAGGCCCCGCAGGAGGGCCTGGTCGAGCAGGTGCGTCGGATCGCCGCGGGTACCGACATCCCGCTCATCGTCTACCAGCGCGACCATGTCGCCTTCAGCGTCGAGAGCCTGTGCCGCCTCGCCGAACTGCCCACGGTCATCGGCCTCAAGGACGGCCACAGCGACCTGGACCGGCTCCAGCGCCTCACCCTGGCCGCCCCCGACCACCTGCTCTTCTTCAACGGCGCCGCCACCGCGGAGATCCAGGCCCGCGCCTATGCCACCGTCGGCGTGCCCGCGTACTCCTCGGCCGTGCATGCCTTCGCGCCCGAGATCGCCGACGCCTTCTTCGCCGCCTTGAACAGCGGTGACGACAGCACTGTCGACCGGCTGCTGCGTGACTTCTACGTCCCCCTGGTCGAGCTGCGGGACCGGGTGCCGGGGTACGCGGTCTCGCTCGTCAAGGCCGCGGCGCGGCTGCGCGGCAAGCCGGTCGTCCGGTCCGCGCACCGCTCACCGACCCGGGCCCGCAGGACCTCGCCGAGCTCGAGAAGCTCCTGGAGACGGGGCTGGAGCTGGTCGGCGCGACGCGCTGAGACACGTCCCAACTGCGCACAGTTCAAAGGGGAACTGACCCATGCCTCTCGTCGTCGTCGGAATCAGCGTGCTGGTCCTGCTGTTCCTCATGACCAGGCTCAAGCTCAACGGCCTCATCGCCCTCCTCCTCGTGGCCGTCGGCGTCGCGCTGGTGCAGGGGATTCCGGCCGCGGAGATCGGAGACACCCTCGGCGAGGGTGTCGGCAGCCAGATCGGCGACACCCTGCTCGTCGTCGGACTCGGTGCCATGCTCGGCCGCGTCATGGGCGACTCCGGCGCCGCGCAACGCATAGCCGGCCGGCTCGTCGACGCCTTCGGCCCGCGGCACGTCCAGATCGCCATGGTCATCACCGCCATGCTGATCGGCGTGACGATGTTCTACGAGGTCGCGTTCGTCATCATCGTGCCGGTCGCCTTCACCATCGTCCGCGTCACTCGCAAGAACCTGCTGTGGGTGGGCCTTCCGATGTCGATCGCCCTGTCCACGATGCACAGCTTCCTGCCGCCGCACCCCGGGCCCACCGCCGTCGCCGCCACCTTCCACGCCTCCGTGGGCCACACCCTGCTCTACGGCCTGTTCTTCGCCGTCCCCATCGGCGCGGCCATCGCTCTGGTGTGGCCGCGGCTGCCGTTCGTGCGGCGGATGGACCCGTCCATCCCCCAAGGGCTCGTCACTGAGCGGGTGTTCGAGGAGGACGAGCTGCCGGGCATGGGCTGGTCCCTGTTCGTCGCACTGGTCCCGATCGTGCTGATCGCGGGGGCCGCCGTGGCCGACATGGCGGTGGACGACGACAAGAACCGGGTCCTGCACGCCGTCGAGTTCATCGGCTCGGCCCCGGTCGCCCTGCTGCTGACGCTGTGCCTGGCCATCTGGGCGTTCGGTCCGCGCATCGGCCGCAGCCTGGACGAGGTCAGCGCCTCCTGTGTCTCGGCCGCCAAGTCGATGGCGATGATCCTGCTGGTCATCGGTGCCGGCGGCGCCTACAAGCAGGTCCTCGTCGACGGCGGGATCGCCGACTACATCAAGGACTTCACCGAGGGCTGGGACATCTCCCCGATCATCCTGGCCTGGCTCATCGCCGCGATCCTGCGCGTCGCGCTCGGCTCGGCGACGGTCGCCGTCGTCACGGCGGCCGGTGTGGTGGCGCCGCTCGTCGCGGGCAGCGGGGTCCACCCCGAGCTGATGGTGCTGGCCGTCTCCTGCGGCTCCATCGCCTTCAGCCACGTCAACGACCCGGGCTTCTGGATGTTCAAGGAGTACTTCAACCTGTCGGTCCTCGACGCGATCAAGACGCGTACGACCTACACGACCGTCCTGGCGGTCCTCGGCCTGGGCGGCGTACTCGCCGTCGAACGCGTCCTGGACGCCCTCAGCATCTGACCTGCCCCCTCTTGAGCCATAAGGACTTCCGATGACCAGCCGCACCCAGCCCACCGTCACCGCGTTCGCCGTCTATCCCGTCGCGGGCCGCGACTCGATGGAACTGAACCTCTCCGGCGCCCACGGCCCGTACTTCACCCGCAATGTGGTGGTGCTGACCGACTCCGAGGGCCGCACGGGGCTGGGCGAGGTGCCCGGTGGCGAGAAGATCACGCAGACGCTGCGGGACGCCGAGTCGCTGGTCGTCGGCGCACGCGTCGGTGACTACAAGCGGGTCCTGCGGGAGATCGGGGACCGGTTCGGAGACCGCGACTCCGGCGGCCGCGGCCTGCAGACCTTCGACCTGCGCACCACCGTCCACGCGGTCACGGCCGTCGAGTCCGCGCTCCTGGACCTGCTCGGCCAGCACCTCGACGTCCCCGTCGCGGCCCTGCTCGGCGACGGGCAACAGCGCGAGTCCGTACGGGTCCTCGGCTACCTCTTCTACGTCGGTGACCCCGACCGCACCGATCTGGAATACGTCCGCGAACCCGACGCCGAAGTGGCGTGGCATCGCATCCGGCACGAGGAGGCCCTCACCCCCGAGGCGATCGTCCGCCAGGCCGAGGCGGCCTACGAGCACTACGGCTTCCGGGACTTCAAGCTGAAGGGCGGGGTGCTGGAGGGCGCGGAGGAGGTCAAGGCGATCCGGCGGCTGAAGGACCGCTTCCCCGACGCACGGATCACCCTGGACCCCAACGGGGCGTGGTCCCTGCGCGAGGCGGTCGAGCTGTGTGCACCGCTCGTGGGCACGCTCGCCTACGCCGAGGACCCGTGCGGCGCGGAGGACGGCTACTCGGGCCGGGAGATCCTCGCGGAGTTCCGCCGGGCCACCGGGCTGCCCACGGCCACCAACATGATCGCCACCGACTGGCGGCAGATGACCCACGCCCTGGCGCTGCAGTCGGTGTCCATCCCGCTCGCCGACCCGCACTTCTGGACCATGCAGGGCTCGGTGCGGGTGGCGCAGTTGTGCAACGCGATGGGGCTGACCTGGGGTTGCCACTCCAACAACCACTTCGACATCAGCCTGGCCATGGTTACGCACTGCGGTGCGGCGGCACCCGGCGAGTACAACGCGCTGGACACACACTGGATCTGGCAGGAGGGCCTGGAACGCCTCACGGTCGCCCCGCCGCGCATCGTCGACGGTGAGATCGCGATTCCCCGGGCGCCGGGCCTCGGCGTCCAACTCGACACGGACCGGCTGCTCGCCGCGCACGAGCTGTACCGGGAGAAGGCCCTCGGCGCCCGGGACGACGCGGTCGGCATGCGCTACCTCGTCCCCGACTGGACCTTCGACAGCAAGCGGCCGTGCCTGGTGCGCTGACCAGGTGTGCGCCGTGGCTGTCGTCGCCTCTCAGGGGGTGGCCGTCGGCCAGGTGCGCAGTTGGGCGGTGATTCGCGCCGTGGTGCAGGCGGGGTCGCGGAGCAGGTCGCGCAGGGCGATGGCGTCGTCGCGGGTGGGCTTGAGGGGGATGCCGGAGGCCTCCAGGTACATGACGCCGGTGGCGGCGGCGACGGCCATGTTGGAGCGCTCGAGCCAGCGGCAGCGGCCGAGGATGTGGACGAGGGCGGCGGCGCGGGCGTAGGGGCCGTCATAGACCGGATGGTCGAGGAGTTCGGCGCGGTGGGCGGCGACGGCGGCGACCGGGATGCCGTAGTCGTCGGGGGCGGGGTCGCGGGCACCGGCGATCTCGGCGACCTGCAGGATCCAGGGGACGTCGATGTGGAGATCCATCAGGCGGCGTGGGCTCCCGGGGCGGCGCGGTCGGCGTCCTCGGCCTCGTCGAAGAGGGCCTGGTGTTCGTCGAGGAAGCGGCGGGCGGCGTCCAGGCCGCGGGCGCGCAGGCCGTCGGTGTCCTCTCGGACGAGCGCGGCGATGTAGTCGCCGACGCTCAGACCACGGTCCTTGGCGCGGGCCTTGGCGAGTTCGGCGACCTCGTCGTCGACGCGGGCGCCCAGTTGTGTCTTGGCCATACAGGCATGATAACAGCTGTTACCACCCCTGGGAGTGGGATTGTGTCGCGGCCCCGGTCGCTTCGGTCGCTGCGATCGCTGCGGCGGGGCACCCTTCGCCAACGGGGTGATGTCGATGCGGCCCTCGTCACGGACCACGTGCGTGGGGACGTCCTTGCCGCGGGAGTTGAGGAGTTGCAGCCCCACGTATCCCTCGGTCCGGACGCTCTTGTGGGTCTAGGAGGTGCCAAGGGATTCCCGTACGAGGGTCAGACGGTGATGGTCTTGTACTCGGTGTAGGTGCCGAGGCCGACCGCGCCGTATTCGCGGCCGATGCCGCTGGCCTTGTAGCCGCCGAACGGGCCGTCGAAGGCTACGGAGGCGCCGTTGATGGTGACGGTGCCGGTGCGGATGCGGCGGGCGACGGCGAGAGCGTGCGCCTCGTCGGTGGACCAGACGCCGCCGGAGAGGCCGTACTCGGAGTCGTTGGCGATGCGGACGGCGTCGTCCTCGTCGTCGTAGGCGATGACCACCAGGACCGGGCCGAAGATCTCCTCCTGGGCAATGCGCATGGAGTTGTCGACGTCGGCGAAGACAGTGGGCATGACGTAGTTGCCCTTCTCCAGGCCCTCGGGGATCTGCGGGCCGCCGGTGACCAGACGGGCGCCCTCCTCGATGCCGAGCTGGATGTAGTTGCGTACGCGTTCCTGCTGGTCGGGGCGGATCATCGGGCCGATGAAGGTGTCGGGGTCGTTCGGGTCGCCGACCTTCAGGGACTCCACGAGTTCCTTGAGCGCCGCCACTACCTCCTCGTACGTCTCGCGCGGGGCGAGGATGCGGGTCTGGGCGATGCAGGACTCGCCGTTGTTGAGCAGGGAACCGAACTTCAGGCCCGCGACCGCCTTCGCGATGTCCGCGTCGGGCAGGATGATGGCGGCGGACTTGCCGCCCAGCTCCAGGCTGACCCGCTTGAGCTGCTCACCCGCGATCGCGGCGATCCGCCGGCCCGCTCGCGTGGAACCGGTGAAGGCGATCTTGTCGACGTCCTTGTGCGAGATCAGGTACTCGCTGGTCTCCCGGTCGGCGGGCAGGACGCTGATGACACCCTCGGGCAGGCCCACCTGCTCCAGCAGCTCGGCCAGGAAGCTCATGCTCAGGGAGTTCTCCGGGGACACCTTGAGGACCACGGAGTTGCCGGCCAACAGGGCCGGAATGATCTTTGACGTGGCCGAGGAGAACGGCGAGTTCCACGGGATCACCGCGGCTACCACGCCGACCGCCTCGCGGCGGACCACGCTACGGGTCGGTGCCGTCGGGTCAAGGGGGGCCAGGGTCTCCTCCCAGCCGAACTCCTCTGCGGCCTTGAGGTAGGCGTTCGCCTGCCGGGTCAGGCCGGGTTGTCCGGCGCGGGTGAACCAGCCGGCCGAGCCGTTCTCCAGCGAGATCAGGTGGGCGATCTTCTCGGCGTTCTCCTCGCGCACGGCGTTGAACCGGCGCAGGACCGCGATCCGCTCGGCGGGCGAGGTCAGCCGCCACTCGCCGGAGTCGAAGGAGGCCCGGGCCGCGGCGACCGCGCGGTCGATGTCCGCGGGCTGCGCCTGGGCGACGCGGCCGACCACCGACTGGTCGTGCGGCGAGGCGATGTCGAGCAACTGCGGGTCGCTCGGCTCGACCCAGGAACCTCCGATGAAAAGCCGGCCGTAGGTGATCATGCGTTTTCTCTCTTCCGGGCTACCATCCAACTGTCACTTCAATGTAGCACTTCTAGTTTTTAGATACACATGCTAGTGGCCGAATATCCCTTCAACTAGCACACACAAGACAGCCCGGCCTCAGGGCCGGGTGCTTAAGCCGGTGTACGCCCCGAGTCGTCACAGGTGTCTCACCGTCACATGACTGATGTGTCCGATTTCTCTGCGGACGAGAGTGTGTGCCGCCGGCCCGTCACAGGTCTGCGGGACGGCCATCGGAAACACACGACGGAAGGCTTCACATGATCAACAGGCGCAGCTTCAGCAAGGCCGTCGGCCTGGGCACCGGCGCGGCCGCGGTCTCACTGTCCGGCCTGCCGACCAGCGCATCCGCCGCAACCGTCGGCTCCGGGGCGGGCGCCGCCACAGTGCCCACCGTCACGCCCGGCACGCACACCGAGTTCCCCACGATCAAGCAGGTCAAGTCCGGTCTGCTGAACGTCGGTTACGCCGAGCTCGGGCCGGCCCACGGCCCGGTCGTGATCTGCCTGCATGGTTGGCCGTACGACATCCACAGCTACGTCGACGTCGCCCCGCTCCTCGCCGACCAGGGCTACCGCGTCCTCGTGCCCTATCTGCGCGGCCACGGCAGCACCCGCTTCCTGTCCCGGCACACGCCCCGGACCGCAGAACAGTCCGCCATCGCGCTGGACATCATCGCGTTCATGGACGCCCTGAAGATCGAGAAGGCGGTCCTCGCCGGCTTCGACTGGGGATCGCGTACCGGCGACATCATCGCCGCGCTGTGGCCCGAGCGCGTCAAGGCCCTTGTCTCCACCAGCGGTTACGTCATCACCCATCGCAAGGCGCAGCTGGAGCCGGCGCCCCCGGCCGTCGAGCACAACTGGTGGTACCAGTGGTATTTCGCGACCGACCGCGGCAAGAAGGCCATGGAGAGGGTCGACGACCGTCTCGCACTGTGCCGTTACGTGTGGACGCTGGTCTCGCCCAACTGGAACTTCGACGACGCCACGTACCAGCGCACGGCGCAGGCCTTCCTCAACCCGGACTACGCGGCGATCGTCCTCTACAACTACCGGTGGCGCATCGGTCTGATCGAGGGTGAGCACCGCTACGACCGCTACGAGAAGCTGCTCTCGGCGCAGCCGCCGATCGGCGTGCCCACGGTCACCCTGGACCCGGCCCTCGACCCGTTCACCGCGCCGGGGGACGGCAGCTCGTACCGCCAGCACTTCACCGGCCCCTACCTGCACCGCACGATCGCGGACATCGGCCACAACCTGCCGCAGGAGGCGCCCACGGTCTTCGCGCAGGCCGTGGTCGACGCGGACCGCCTCTGATCTCGTCCGATCTCGACATTTCGGATCTCGAGGAGCCCCGATGAGTGACGTCCTGTGGAACCGTCTGGCGGTGCCGGCCGCGGAGTTGTCGACGCCGATCGCGTTCGCCAGCTGCTTCGGCGCCGGGCGGGAGGTCGTGCGGGGCCCCTGGGCGAAGTAGTGCGGGGTGGTGCGGCGGGGAAGGTGATCACGTCCCCGCCGCACCCCGTGTCACGCCTCGGCGCGCTTGGGCAGGCGCCAGTTCGGGCGCGGGAAGTGGCAGGTGTAGCCGTCCGGGTAGCGCTGGAGGTAGTCCTGGTGCTCCGGTTCGGCCTCCCAGAACGGGCCGGCCGGCACCACCTCGGTCACCACCGGTCCCGGCCACAGCCCGGAGGCGTCCACGTCGGCGATGGTGTCCTCGGCGACGCGGCGCTGCTCGTCGTCGTAGTAGAAGATCGCCGAGCGGTAGCTGAGGCCGATGTCGTTGCCCTGGCGGTTCCTCGTGCTCGGGTCGTGGATCTGGAAGAAGTACTCCAGGATCGTGCGGTAGTCGGTGGCCGTGGGGTCGAAGGTGATCTCGATCGACTCCGCGTGCTTTCCGTGGTCGCGGTAGGTGGCATTGGGCTTGTCGTCGTCACCGCTGTAGCCGACCCGGGTGTCCTTCACCCCGGGCAGGGCCCGGATCAGCTCCTGCATACCCCAGAAGCAGCCACCCGCCAGCAGCGCCCTCTCCTCGGCGTCGCTCATGGCACCTCACCCTTCCGTTCGCGCTTGTTCGCGTCCTGTCGCGCAGGTTTCCAGGCTCGCACGTCGGCGAGGCGGAAACCTCCACACATGCGTCACTGTCTTGACAGGTGACGCGCCACATGACAGATTCATCACCACTTAAAGCGGTGACGAACTCCGGCAAGACCGGAACACCGTGGGTACCGAGAAAAATTCCTGAGAGGGGTTTGTCGTGGTGAGCATCAAGGGTGGACGCAAGCAGCTGGCCATGGGTGCGGTCGCGACGGTCACGGCGGGGCTTGCGCTCGGCGCGTTCGCCCTCAGCGGCACTGCCAACGGCGCGACCGAGACCGCGAAGCCCGCCGACACCGCCAAGCCCACCATCGTCCTGGAGCACGGCGCGTTCGCCGACGGCTCCAGCTGGAACGGCGTCATCTCGCGGCTGAAGGCCGACGGCTACCCGGTCGTCGCCGCCGCCAACCCGCTGCGCGGCCCGGCCTCCGACGCCGCCGCCCTCCGCTCGGTCCTGGATCACCTCAAGGGCCCGAAGATCGTCGTCGGCCACTCCTACGGAGGCAACGTCATCAGCGAGGCCGCGACCAATGACCCCGACGTCAAGGCCCTCGTCTACGTCGCCGCCTTCCTGCCGGCCCCCGGCGAGAGCGCCCTGGAGCTGACCAACAAGTACCCGGGCTCCACTCTCCCCGGCACCCTGGACCCGGTCACGTACCAGCAGACCGAAGGCTCGACGGTCACCGACCTGTACATCCAGCAGGACAAGTTCCGTCACCAGTTCGCCGCCGACGTACCGGCGAAGCAGGCCGCCCTGATGGCCGCCGAGCAGCGGCCCATCGCCCAGTCCGCGCTCGAGGAGAAGGCCACCACCGCCGCCTGGAAGGCGATCCCCAGCTGGGACATCGTCACCACCGAGGACCTCAACATCCCGCCCGCCGTGCAGCGTTTCATGGCCAAGCGCGCCCACGCGCACACCACCGAGGTCGCCGCCTCCCACTCGGTCGCCGTCTCCCACCCCCGGCTCGTGACCGACGTGATCGAGCGGGCGGCCCGCGCCACCGTGCGCTGACCCCCTCGAAGGCGGCGGGATGTCGCACCCCGCCGCCCTCGGGCCCACGTCACACCTGTGCCGTTCGCAGGTGTGCGAACCGCAGGAGAATGGACCATGACCTCACAGCCCGACCCCCGGATGTTCGGTGCGTTCCTCAAGGCCCGTCGCGCGCAGCTGGACCCGCGCGAGTGCGGACTGCCCGAGACGGACTCCGCGCGCCGGGTCGCGGGGCTGCGGCGTGAGGAGGTCGCCCTGATCGCCGCGATCAGCGTGGACTACTACACCCGCCTCGAACAGGGCCGCGTCCGCGCCTCCGCCTCCGTCCTGGGCACCCTCGCCCGGGCCCTGCGCCTGGACGAGGACCAGCAGCGCTACCTGTACGAACTCGCCGGCCGCTCCGACGACCGGCCGCGCCGACGCCGCTCCGCGCAGCGGGTACGTCCGCCCCTGCGCCGCCTGCTCGACCAACTCCCCCACGCCCCCGCCCTGGTGCTCGGCAGGCGCCTGGACATCCTCGCCTGGAACCCCGCCGCCACAGCGCTCTACACCGACTTCGCCGCCGTCCCGGCGGACCGGCGCAACTATCTGTGCCTGATGTTCCTCGACCCGGCGATCCGCGCCATGCACCGCGAGTGGGCGCACGACGCCCGGGACGCCGTGGCCGCGCTGCGCATGGAGGCCGCCGCCGAGACCGACGACCCGGACCTCGCCCGCCTCGTCGGCGAACTGACCATCGAGGACACCGACTTCCGCACCTGGTGGGCCGAGCACCGCGTCAACAGCGCCACCTATGGCACCAAGCAGTACCGCCACCCCTTGGTCGGCGACCTCACCCTCGACTGCGACACCTGGGCCGCGTCCGACGGCTCCGGCCAACGCCTGATGGTCCTGACCGCCGAACCGGGCAGCCCCTCCCACGACGCCCTGCGCATCCTGACCTCCTGGACCGCGGAGCCGGCGGAGCCAGCCGCGGCGCGCGACACAGCCCGGTAGCTGAACCGTACGACGGCACCGGGACCGGAGTCTTCCCGGCGGCTGCTCCAGCGGCATCGCCGCCGCTCAGCGCAGGATGCGGCGGGCCACGTTGGTGGTCACCAGGTCGAGGAGTTCCTCGCCGCGGCCGGAGAGGATGGTGCGAATCGCGTAGAGGGTGAAGCCCCTGGCCTGCTCCACCGACACCGCGGGCGGCACGGACAGCTCCTGTCGTGCCGTCATGACCTCGACGAGCGCCGGGCCCTCGTGGGCGAAGGCACCCTTCAGCGCCTCCTCCAGGTCGCCGGGCCGCTCGACCCGGCGGGCCCACAACCCGATCGCGGCGGCGACCTCGGCGAGCTGCGGATTGTCCAGTTCGGTCGCGTAGTTGACGATGCCGGCGGCCTTCATCTCCAGCTCCACGAAATTGAGCGACCCGTTGTTGAAGACGACGATCTTCGCGGGCAGCCGGTTCTGCCGCAGCGTGAACAGCTCGCCGAGCAGCATGGTGAGTCCGCCGTCGCCGGACAGCGAGACGACCTGACGGCCCGGGTACGCCGCCTGCGCGCCGACCGCGTGCGGCAGGGCGTTGGCCATCGTGCCGTGGTTGAAGGAGCCGATCAGCCGTCGTCGGCCGTTGAAGGTCAGATAGCGGGCCGCCCACACCACCGGGGAGCCGACGTCGACGGTGAACACCGCGTCCTCGGCTGCGAGCCGGTCGATGGTCCGGGCCACGAACTGCGGGTGGATCGGGGTGCGTTCGCGGTCGTTGACGGCGAGCGCGTCCAGTGACGTGCGGGTGCGGGCGTAGTGGGCGCGGGCCTGGTCGAGGTGGTCGCGGGCGGGCCTCGCGGTCTTGACGGACAGCAGGGGCAGCAGCGCGGGCAGGGTGTCCCGGACGCTGCCGACCAGGGGCAGGTCGACGTGCGTACGGCGGCCGATCTGCTCGCCGCGGAGGTCGAGCTGGATCACCTTGGCGCCCTGCGGATAGAACTGCCGGTAGGGGAAGTCGGTGCCCAGCATGAGCAGGGTGTCGGCCTCTTCGATCGCCTTGTAGCCGGAGGCGAAGCCGAGGAGGCCGGTCATGCCGACGTCGTACGGGTTGTCGTACTCGACGTACTCCTTGCCGCGCAGCGCGTGCACGACTGGGGCCTTGAGGGTCTCGGCGAGCCGGACCAGGTCGTCGTGCGCACCCGCCGCGCCGGCGCCCGCGAGGATCGTCACCCGCTGGGCGGCATTCAGCAGTTCGGCGGCCTCGGCGAGTGTCTCGTCGTCGGGGCGGACAACGGTCCGGGTCGGGCGTACGACGGTGGGGGCGAGGTTCCGGGCGGTCTTGGCCAGGAAGTTCTCGCCGGGGACGACCACGACCGCCACTCCCCTGCGTTCCACGGCCGCGCGCATCGCCATCTCCAGGATGCGCGGGCCGGATTCCGGGCTGGTGACGACCTCGGCGTAGACGCTGCACTCGGCGAACAGCTCCTGCGGGCGGGTCTCTTGGAAGTAGCCGGAGCCGATCTCGCTGCCGGGGATCTGGGCGGCGATGGCGAGGACCGGGACGCGGCTGCGCTGGGCGTCGAAGAGGCCGTTGATCAGGTGGAGGTTGCCCGGGCCGCAGCTGCCGACGCAGACGCCGAGTTCGCCGGTCAGTCCGGCCTCGGCCGCCGCCGCGAGGGCCGCGCTCTCCTCGTGCCGCACATGCACCCAGTCGACGTCGTCGTCCCGTCGTATGGCGTCCGTCAGACCGTTGAGCGAGTCGCCGGGCAGACCGTAGAGGCGGTGTACGCCGGAGGCCTTCAGCGAGGCGATGACGTGGTCGGCGAAGGTGGGCATGCGCGTTGCCTTTCGTCGGACGTGAGCACGTACCTGAGCAGTGTTCGGGAACGCGCATTGCGCACACATCCGTCGAATGACTGGCGTGGGTGGGCGGGGGGGCGGTGCCGCGGGGTTACGGCCTTCAGGCGCGGCTACAGTCCCAGGTCGAGGGCGAGGCAGGAGAAGGTGCGCCACGCGGCCGTCTCGTCGGGTGAGGTGTTGGCTCCGCCGGCCGGCTCGGACTGCACCACTTCCGTCATGTCCTCGTATCGGATGCGCTCGGGCAGCTTGCCGAAGCGTGCGTTTCGGGCCGCCGCGGCGGCGTCGTTCGTGGCTTCCTGGCTCATGGCCAGCCTCCACTTCATCGATCGTGAACGGCCCCGTCGGCCGGGGCCACAGTCAGCTTGCGCCCAGCCTTCGTCACCTGTCAAGCCGGTGACGCAAGAGGGGTGTCTGTGAAGTCGAACGCGGGCGCCCCGCAGGGAAGCACCTGTCTCACGTGACCCTCTGGCCGGGAGTTGACCATGTTTTCGGATCTCGGAAGTAACCACCTTGACAGGTGACGCGCAACTTGGGAACCTCTCGTCACCGGCCAGAACGGTTACTTCTCGGTCCGCATCCTTCCCGGTCCCTTCTCAGTGAGGACATCCCATGGCAGTCGTACGCTTCCACCTCGTCTCCCGGCTCGGCCCGAAGGACGTGCTCCAGGTGCTGACCGACTTCAGCCCCACGCGAGCCGAGGCCTGGCCCACGATCGACGCCGCGCACTTCGAGGTCCACGGCCTCGGCGACACCTGGGCCGAGGTCACCGAAGGGACCGCCGCGGCCTGGGAGCGGGCCCGCTACGAGTGGGAGCCGGCCGGTGACACCGTCACCATCACCACGCTCGACTCCAAGCTGTTCGGCGCCGGCGGCGGCTGGGTCTTCCGGATGACCCCGGACGGCGAGGGCACCCGGGTGGACGTCGCACTGACCCGGCAGCCGAGCACCCTCAAGGGCAAGATGCTCGCCGCCCTGCTCCCGCTCGCCGCACCCGGTTCCCTGCGCAAGTCCTTCGCCGGGCCCTTGCAGGCGAAGTGACGCGCTGACCCGGTCACTTGGCCAGGTGGCCGGTGAAGAAGTCGGCGAGCCTGTCGACGGCGGGGTCGATGAACTCGCGCTTGTCGTAGAGGTCGACGTGGCTGGCGCCGGGGATACGGTGGAGTTCCTTGGGGCCGGTGGCGGCCTGGTGGGCCTCGACCGCCATCCAGGCGGTCACCGCCCGCTCACCGATGATCTGAAGGATCGGGCGGGGGCCGATGAGCGGGACCGAGCGGAAGACGTCGCTGGACGCCATCTTGTCGACGCTGTCCCACGTGAGGAACTTCGCGGAGCGCTCGTGATAGCCGCGGGCGCCGCAGTAGTACTCCCATCCCTCGACGCCGTGCTCGCCGCCCAGGGCACCCGCTTCCTCGGCGGTGTCGGGGAACATCGCCAGCACGCCGGGGTCCTCGCCGCGGGCGGCGCGACTGCGGGACTGGGCGGCGGCGTCCAGGAGGGCCTGGAAGACGGCCGGGTCCTGGGACCCGTCGGCGCCGAAGCGGAACTGGCGGGCGGGTTCGGCGGTGCTCACGGTGGCCACGGCCTTGACGCGGTGGTCGCCACCGGTGGCAGCCAGCGAGTAACCGCCGGAGGCACAGATGCCGAGCAGACCGATGCGGTCGGGATCGACTTCCTCACGGGTGGTCAGGTAGGACACGGCCGCCTTGAAGTCCTCGATGCGCTGGGCGGGGTCCTCGAGGCCACGCGGCAGACCGCCCGACTCGCCCTGGTGGGCGGCGTCGAAAGCGAGGGTGACGAATCCGCGCTCGGCCATGAGCTGCGCGTAGGTGCCGGAGGTCTGCTCCTTCACACCGGTGCCGGGGTGGCCGACCACCAGCGCGGGCCGCGGAGCCGGCGCCTCGGTGTCGGGGAGGTAGAGGTGCGCCACGATCTCGATACCGGCGCTGTCGAAGCTGACACGGGTCCTGGGCATGAGAACAACTCCATCTGGAAGGTGGGGGAATCCGTTCGCTCTGAACGTGGCTCCAGGCTCGGTCACTCGGCCCCGACCCGGTAGAGACAGGTTTCTGCCTGGGAAAACCCTTGCCCCCTCACATGTGACGGGCGGCCAGACGTGCGCAAGATCCCCTTGGCGACAACAGGCCGCTTCCCGCTGGGTCCCTCTTGGTGAAGTACCGCCGCCCTCGCCGCACGGCGCGAGACGCCTGACTTCACGGCACCGGGATCGACTTAGGTCATGTCTCCCGCGACCGCCGCGGCACGTCCCGGCACCGTCTTCCCCCTTCGACCGTCAACTGACCGATCCTCCGGCGCCGCCCCGCGCGAAGAGTGGTGAGGACAGACTCCGTCCCACGAAGGGGGAACTCCTGCCATGCACCGCGATCCGTCGCCCCTGCGGGCACGCTCGGCGCCCGAGCGTGTGCCCTCGCTGTACCTGGACATCGACCAGATGATCGACGAGTTCACCCGGCAACCCATCACCGCGAAGTTCCGGTTCGACCCGGACATGCCCGCGGTGATCACGGTCGAGTTCGTGGCCGAACGAGGCCCTGGGCTCGTCTGGCGCCTCGGCCGTGAGCTCCTTCACCGCGGCCTGACGGCGATGAGCGGCACCGGCGACGTCCGGATGTGGCCGATGGCGCCCGGTGAGCGGCCCTCGGCCTGGCTGCTGTTCGAATCGACCGAGGTGGAAGCCCTGTTCGAGGTGCCCATCCCGCCGTTGGCGGACTGGCTCGCCGCGACGTACCGGACCGTCTCGGCCGAGGCGGAGATGACCGGTCTGGACTGGGACGGCTTCCTCATGGAGTTGCTCGACGACCCGGAAGCCGCCGCCGAGTGACCGTGGCCGGGGCCACACACGGAGGGCACCCGGATGACTTGCCCTCACATGTCGTCACCTGTCAGAGTGGTGACGCACAGGGTTTCCGTCCGCCGACGCCCCTGTGCCGCAGGCCGCACGTGTGCGGCGAAAAAGGAGGACCGAAGTGAGGACCAGCAACCCGTTCCTGCCCCGCTGGGGCGGCGCCGATGACACCGGCCGCACCACCGCGCGCACGAGCCGCCCGGTGGACGTCACGGTCGGCGGCAGGCCGGCGGACGACTACACGCCCAACCCCTACGCCCCGGGCGCGGACACGTCCCTGCGGACCGGCAGCACCGCCGTCACCATGGACGACGTCGTCGTCCGCACCGCGACGACGCTCGGCACCGTGGTCTTCACGGCCGTACTGTCCTGGCTCCTGCTCCCTGTCGACGAGGCCAACGTCGGCCGCTCCTACGGCCTCGCCGTCGGTGCCGCCCTCGTGGCCTTCGTCCTGGCGATGATCCAGTCCTTCAAGCGCACCCCGGCCCCGGCGCTGATCCTCGGATACGCCGCCTTCGAGGGCGTCTTCCTCGGCGTGCTGTCCAACACCGTCTCGACCTACATCGCACCAGGCGCGGTCGTGCAGGCGGTGCTCGGCACCTTCGCGGTATCCGCGGGCGTGCTCGTCGCCTACCGGATGCGCTGGATACGTGTGAACCAGAGGTTCGCCGGCTTCGTCGTCGCCGCCGCGACCGGCTTCGTCCTGCTCCTCTTCGCCGACCTCCTCTTCTCCACCTTCGGCGCCGGTGACGGCCTCGGCTTCCACAGCGGCGGCCTCGGCATCGCCTTCGGTCTCGTCGGCATCGTGCTCGGCGCCGCCTTCCTGGCCCTGGACTTCAAGCAGGTCGAGGACGCCGTCGCCTACGGCGCACCGCGCGAGGAGGCGTGGCTGGCCGCCTTCGGCCTCACCACGACCCTGGTGTGGATCTACCTGGAGGTGCTGCGCGTGCTGTCCCTCTTCAACAGCGACAACTGAGTTCTCCGCCGCCGGAGGGGCACGCGCACCGCGCGTGCCCCTCCGGCGCGTCCGTGCGCGGGCACGCCCGTGAACCCGCCCGGAACCCCGATCGTTGTCATGGCGACGACCTGACCGCCACAAGGGGAGCGACGCGTCATGAGCCTTCAGGAGCAGTGCCCGCACCAGGCCGACCGGGTCGTCATCGACCCCGCCTTCAAGGCGGACGCCCCCGCCCGCTACGCCCGGCTGCGCGAGCTCGGCCCCATCCACCCGGCCGAGTTCCACCTCGGCCTCAAGGGCTGGGTGGTCGTCGGCTACGACCTGGCCCGCGAGGCGCTCACCCACCCCGCGCTCCTCAAGGACGCCACCCCCGCCGCCGAGGCTCTGGCCGCCGCCGGCTACGTACTCAACAAGCCCTCCGTAGGACTCGGCGCCCAGATGATGGAAGCCGACCCGCCCGAGCACACCCGGCTGCGCCGCCTTGCCTCGGCAGCCTTCACCCCACGCCGTACGGCCGAACTCGCGCCGCGCATCGAGCAGATCGCCCACGACCTGATCGATGCGCTGCCGCCGACGGGCGAGGCCGACCTGGTCGAGGCGTTCAACGCCCCACTCCCCGCCACGGTCATCGCCGACCTCCTCGGCATCCCCGACGAGCACCGCCTGGACTTCCGCCGCTGGTCGTCCCAGGCGCTCCGCGTGGCCTCCCCCGAACACCGCACGGCACTGACCGGCCTGCACGGCCTGCTAGCCGACCTCCTGGCGGACAAACGCCGCAACCCCGAGGACGATCTGCTGTCCGCCCTGGTCGCCGTACGCGACGAGGAGGACGGCCGCCTCTCGGAGGAGGAACTGGTCGGCACCGCACTGATGCTGGTCGTCGCCGGCCACGAGAGCACCGTGAACCTGCTCGGCAACGCCGTCCTTGCCCTGCTCCAACATCCGGCCCAGCTACGGCAGTTGCGCGAGCGCCCCGAGCTGATGCCCGGCGCGGTGGAGGAGTTCCTGCGCTACGACCCCTCGGTAGAGCGCTCCACCAGCCGCTACGCGGCCGAGGACCTCGAACTCGCCGGGGTGCCGATCCCCCGGGGCAGCATGGTCGTCGTAGCCCTCGGCGCGGCCGGCCGCGACGCCCCGCAGGCCGAGGACGCCGACCCCGCCGTACTCGACGTGACCCGCCCTGCGGCCCGGCACCTGGCCTTCGGCCACGGCATCCACTACTGCCTGGGTGCCCCGCTGGCCCGCCTGGAGGCGACCATCGCACTCCGGGTCCTGCTGGCCCGCCTCCCGGAACTCGAACTCGCCGTACCGGCGGACAAGTTGGTATGGATCGGGTCCGGCATCATCCGCGGGGTGCTGGCGTTGCCGGTGCGCTACCGCGTCGGCTGACCGCGCAGATGGCGGCTGACATCGCCCACCAGATGAATGCGGACCCGGCGCTCGGTGAACCGCCAGTGCCCGTCCGCGCGCTCGAAGCGGTCGCTGTAGCGGCCTGCGGCCACCGGCTGGAGCGGGAAATCGGGCAGGGCCTGGAACACCGTGACGTACGAACGCGCGGCGGCAGTACCCGCCTCCTCGTGGATGTCGACGGCGATGTTGGTGGTGACGTGCTGGGTGCGGGGCGTCCCGTCCTCGTAGAGGATCACGCTGTCCCTGAGCATGTTCTCCACCCCACGGTCCCGACCGAGGACGGGTGCCCCGCCGCCGATGAACACGGCGTCGGCGAACAGTTCACCGACGCCGGCGAAGTCTCCGGTGTCGACCAGCTCGGCGTACCGGGCGATCAGGTTGGTGATGAGTGTGGTGTCCGAAGTGGCAGTCATGGCTTGGGCATACCTGTCTGGTAGATCATGGCCGGGCACCGTTTCGACCCGCGGTCCGGTAGGGCCGCGGGTCGAGAGGTGGGGGTAAGCGGGTCACACGGTCCGGGTGCGCAGCCGGCGGGACTTCCAGCCCAGCAGCAGGGCCTGGAGGATGAACCACACGCCGCCGCCCGTCGCGTACACCGCCAGGACGTCGAGTGACGGATTGTCGCCCGCGGCCTGGACGTTGTAGGTGATGCCGACGAGGAAGGACAGTCCGCCCGAGATGAGCGTCGGCCACTGCTTGCCCAGTTCAGGACCGCGACGCCGTATGCCGACGATGACCTGGGCGGCACCGGAGACGATGGCCCAGGTGCCGAACACATGGAGCACCGCCGCCTCGTCACCGGCGCCGGCGATGCCGATCGCGAGGGCGGCGAGTGTGCTGAGCACACCGTTGAACGCGGTGACCCGTCGCTCGGAGCCGTTCGTGGCCCGGTAGTCGATCACGGAGGACACGGCGTCGATCAGCGGGTAGACGACCAGCAGCGTGACCGCCACGGCGTCGAGGTTCTCGTGGGCGTCGGCGAACGCCAGGGCCCACGCCACGGCCAGGACACCACGGCCGAGGTACAGCCGCAGCACAGAGTCGCGTTGGCCTGTGACCGTCGGCGTCGATGTCTGGGTGCTCATGCTGGTTCGGCCTCTCTCAGGTCAGGGGTTCGGGGTCGGCCCGGTCAGTGCCGGGGCGGGAGGACGCACGTGAAGCTGGAGGCGTCGGCCGTGTCGCCGTAGCCCTGGTAGTGGGACACCCGCGGGTAGGTGCACAGGTCGCGGGCGACGCTCTGACCGTCGGCGTTGATCAGAGTCGCGGGCAGCGTCCTGGGGGCCTTGCCCTGCTCGACCCACGCGGTCAGGGCGCCGAGGTCGTCGGTGGTGCCGTCACCCTTGTTGAGGCCGCAGTGGACCGTGCCCGGGGCGAGGAAGAGGCGGTAGAAGTCGTCGACCTTCTTGGCGCTGCCGAGCTCCCGCTCGACCCGCTCGCGGTACTGCACGGTGCCCTGCGCGGGGATGTACTGGTCGGCGTCGCCCTGCCAGGTCAGCAGCTTGCCACCGGACTTGCGGAACGCCGACAGGTTGGGGTCGTCGGTGCCGATGACCTTGTCGTACTCGGCCTGGGACTGCCTGAACAGCTGCGTGAACCGGCTGTAGGTGATCGTCGAGAGGTCGAGGGAGGGGTCCTTCGCGACCCACAGCTCGGTCCAGGCGGCGGGCACCGGGAACGGGTCGGCTCCGGCCAGCGCGTTGATGTCGGCGCCGATCGGGGTGCCGTACCAGAGCTTCTTGCCCGAGGGGGTGCGCGGGCCGTCCCAGATCTTGCGTACGACGGCCGCGTCGGCCGCCGTGATGGTCAGCTCCCTGCCCTCGCACACGACCTTGGTGCCGATCAGCCGGCGCGGGTCGAAGTCGCACCGGGACGGGTCGTTGACCAGGCCGTCCGTGACGCCGTCGAGCTTGTCGCAGGCCTTGACGGCGGCGGCGGTGAAGGCGTTGAACTCGCACGAGGACGGGTGGGTCTTCTCGTTGTTCATGACCACCTGCGGCCACAGCGTGGCGACCTCGAACTCGTCCCAGTTCACGGCGGGCGCGTTGGCGAGGATGCCGTCGTAGTCGTCGGGGTAGCGCTGGGCCTCCATGTAGCCCTGCCGTCCGCCGGTGGAGCAGCCGAGGAAGTAGGAGTACGCCGGGCGCTTGCCGTAGACCGCGTCGACGACCTCCTTGCCGACGACCGATGCCTCGTGCTGGGAGCGGGAGGCGAAGTTCTTCAGCAGCGCGGTGTTGACCTGGCCCTGGCTGTTCAGTGCCCAGCTGGTGTCGAGGACGTCGCCGACGCCTGCGTCGGTGGTGACGGCGGCGTAGCCGTTCTTGACGGCGGTGGCCAGGCCCGGGTTGTTGTCACCGGCCAGGTAGGCGGCGCCGCCGAGCCCTTGGAAGCGGCCGTTCCAGCCGCTGACGGGCAGCCAGGTTCGTACCTTGGCGTGGTCGTCGGCGCCCGGGTGGGTGAGCGTGACGGTGACCTCGCAGTAGGCCGGGACGTCGGTGACCGTCCCCTGGAGGACGCCGGTGCCCTGGACCGTGCCGCCGGGCTGCGTGACCGCGGTCACGGACTCCACCTTGGTGCCGGCGGGGGCCTTCACGGAAGGCGCGGCACAGGTGAAGGTCGTGGCGGTGGTCCGGGGTTCGGCGGAGGCAGAGGCGGAGGGCAGGTACACGGCCGCGGCGAGCGGCACACCGGCCGCGAGGGCAGTCAGCATTCGTCTCATGGGTCATCCATCCAAGAAGTAGGTGTGCGCCGGCAGTAGCGGCATATGTGCACTCTGGCTGTGTGTCGCACAGCCAGGCTTCAGTCATTCGACGGTCTGTCGCTCTTCCCGCAACCACCGCGAGTGGTGCTTCTCCGCCCACGACCGACTTACGTATCCGGTACGCATCCCCAGACGCGCCTCGGGGTCCTCGAGGGCCCGGCGCATGTGTCCGATCAGGACAAGGGTGATGGCCCAGGCCAGGATGTCGTGGACGAAGATCGCGCTGGTGCGGGAGATGAAGGGGAGCAGGCCCATGAACCACATCAGCAGGCCGGTGAACATCATCACCAGCACCGCTCCGGCGATCCAGCCCGCGTAGAGCTTCTGGCCCGCGTTGAACTTGCCGGCCGGGCGGGCCTCGGGTGACGTGCGGCGCCGGCGCACGGCCCGCAGCCACTGGCGGTCGTACACCGCGAAGCGGTTCAGGCGGCGCAGGTCGGCGCGGAAGGCAGGTGAGAGGAGCCCTAGCAGGAAGGGCAGGGGCAGCAGGATGCCGGACCACTCGTGGACCGTGACCATCAGGTGCCGGCGGCCGACGAGCAGGGCCAACGGCCCGATGTAGAGGGAGGCGGCGGTGACCAGGCACAGCAGCATCAGGTAGCCGGTGGCCCGGTGGACCATGCGCTCGGCGGTGCTGAAGCGGCGTACCTGGCCCTCGGGTTCAGGCCGCGTCCCGGCCGGCGCCGTCGAGCCAGCCGTCGACCGCATATCCGCGCTCCTCCCAGTAGCCGGGGACGACCTTGTCGGTGACCGAGATGCCGGACAGCCACTTGGCCGACTTGTAGAAGTACATGGGGGCCACGTAGAGGCGGACGGGCCCGCCGTGGGCGTGGGTGATGGCCTTGTCCTGCATGTTGAGTGCCACCAACACGTCCGAGCGGCGGGCCTGTTCGAGGGTGAGGCTCTCGGTGTACGCGCCGTCGAAGCAGGTGAACCGGACGGCCGCGCTCGGGGACTGGACGCCCGCGGCGTCCAGAATGTCGGCCAGCTTCACGCCCTCGAAGGGCGTGTCGTCCACGCGCCAGCCGTCGGTGCACTGCACGTCGTGGACGATCCGGGTCTGCGGCATGGCACGCAGTTCGTCAAGCGTGTACGTCTTCGGCCGGTCCACGAGGCCGCCGACCGTGAGCTCGTAGTTCGTCGCGTCCTTGTGGGGCACCGAGCCGACGACGCTGTAGTACCGGAAGCCGCCCGGGTTGGGCAGCAGCCCGGTCAGGCCGGTGGCGTCGACCTCGGAGGCCTTGGCGAGGAACCCCTCCCAGCCCCGCTGGAGATACGGCGCGGCGGCGAGCCCGGCCGCGCCCGCGCCGAGCATGCCCAACATCGCCCGCCGGCCGACCGGGGCACCCCCGGTCCTCGGCCGTGGCTTCTCCGCCATGATGTGCGCTCCTTCGGACACGTGTGAGCTCGGGCGACGCCCCGCAAGCCGTCGTCACCGGTTTAACTGGTGACGATGCTGGCATGGGGGTGTCTGAGCTGTCAACCGCAAACGTATGAATCGACGGCTGCTAGGCTGGAAGCGGCGTTGACCGTGTATCGAGGAGTCAAGACGTGGTGGGTGAAGACGACATCTCCGGGTGAGACCCGGATCTGACGGCCACCGGCCGGCGCTCAGGAGCGCTGCCGAGGTGGTCTGTCTCGTCGTACCCCTTTTCCCACGTCTGCCCAGGGCAGAGCTCTCTTCTCCGCCCGCACGCCGCTCGAGGTCATTCCATGTCCGACGCGTCCATCGTCTGCTCGAACCTCTCCTTCGCCTGGCCCGACGACACCCCGGTCTTCCAGGACCTGTCCTTCTCCCTGAGCCCCGGCCGCACCGGCCTGGTCGCACCCAACGGCTCCGGCAAGTCCACCCTGCTCAAGCTGATCGCCGGTGAACTCAAGCCCGGCACCGGCTCGGTGTCCGTCGGCGGCACCCTCGGCTACCTGCCGCAGAGCCTCCCCCTGACCGGCGACCTCACGGTTGCCGAGGTCCTCGGTGTCGCCGCGGTGATCCGCGCCCTGGACGCGGTGGAGTCCGGCGATGTCGCCGAGGAGCACTTCGCCACCATCGGCGACGACTGGGACATCGAAGAGCGCACCCGCGCCCAGCTCGACCGCCTGGGCCTGTCTGACCTCGCCCTGAACCGCGGTCTGAGCACCCTCAGCGGCGGCCAGGTCGTCTCCCTCGGCCTCGCCGCGCAGCTGCTCAAACGCCCCGACGTCCTCCTCCTGGACGAACCGACCAACAACCTCGACGTCGAGGCCCGCCACAAGCTCTACGACGTGCTGTCGGACTTCAGCGGCACTCTGCTCCTGGTCAGCCACGACCGCGCCCTGCTCGACCGCATGGACCGCATCGCCGAACTCGGTACCGGCGAACTACGCCTGTACGGCGGCAACTTCACCGAGTACGAGGAGGCCGTGCACGCCGAGCAGGAGGTCGCCGAGAAGAACGTCCGCAACGCCGAGCAGGAGCTCAAGCGCGAGAAGCGGGAGATGCAGCAGGCCCGCGAACGCGCCGAGCGGCGGATGAGCAACGCCTCCAAGAACCTCAAGAACGCCGGGCTGCCCAAGATCTTCGCCGGCAACATGAAGCGCGGCGCCCAGGAGGCCGCGGGCAGGTCCGGCACCATGCACGGCTCCCGGGTCAGCGAGGCCAAGGCCCGCCTCGACGAGGCCGGCCGCGCCCTGCGCGACGAGCAACGCCTCACCCTGGAACTGCCCGACACCCAGGTCCCCGCCGGCCGCAACCTCTTCCTCGGCGAGGGGATGCAGGTCAGCATGGGGGGCAGCCCGGTGTTCGCGGACGGCGGCATCGACCTGACCATCCGTGGCCCCGAGCGCATCGCCCTCACCGGCCCCAACGGCGCCGGAAAGACCACCCTCATGCGCCTGATCACCGGCGAACTCACCCCGGACGGCGGGGAGATCAAGCGCAACGACGGCCGGATCGCCTACCTCTCCCAGCGCCTGGACCTGCTCGACCTGGACCGCACGGTCGCCGAGAACTTCGCCGAGTTCGCCCCCGAGCGGCCCGAGGCGGAGCGCATGAACCTCCTCGCCCGCTTCCTCTTCCGCGGCCCCCGTGCCCACCTTCCGGTCGGCGTCCTGTCCGGTGGCGAACGCCTGCGCGCCACGCTCGCCTGCGTCCTGTGCGCCGAGCCGGCTCCGCACCTGCTCCTCCTCGACGAGCCGACGAACAACCTCGACCTGGTCAGCGCGGGCCAGCTGGAGAGTGCGCTCAACTCCTACCGGGGCGCCTTCATGGTGATCAGCCACGATGAACGGTTCCTCGCCGAGATCGGTGTGAACCGCTGGCTGCGCCTGGCGGACGGCACGCTCAAGGAGACGGGGGCGCCCGAGGTGTGAGCCGGTGACGAGTGCCCTGGCCCGCGTCCGAGGCGTCCTACGCCCCGCGGGCCGCCCACCGCTCACCCACCGGGGAACACCTGTGTCCGCACTGATCGCCCACGACCTCGTCCGCACCCTCGGCAACCGTCGCATCCTCGACGGCATCTCCCTGACCGCCTCCCCCGGCCACCGCATCGGCCTCATCGGCGAGAACGGCGTCGGCAAGTCCACCCTCCTGCGCCTCCTCGCGGGCATGGACGACCCCGACTCCGGAAGCATCACGCGCCCCGCCGACCTGGGCTTCCTCCACCAGGAGACGCCGTACGCCACCGAGTCCACGATCGCCACGGTCCTGGACCAGGCGCTGCGCGAGGCCCGCGAGGACCTCGCCGAACTGGACCGCCTGGGCGCGGAACTGGCCCGAACCCCCGAGGACCAGGACCTCCTCGACGCCTACGGCAAACGCCTGGAGCAGGCCCAGCACCGCGAGTCCTGGGACGCCGACCGTCGCGCGGCCGTGGTCCTGGACGGCCTGGGCCTCGGCACTTGCACCCACGACCGCACCCTCGGCTCGCTCTCCGGCGGCCAGCGCGGCAGGCTCGCCCTGGCCGCCCTCCTCGTACGCCGCCCGTCGGCCCTCCTCCTCGACGAGCCCACCAACCACCTCGACGACACCGCCGCCGCCTTCCTGGAGGAGCAGCTCCGCGCCCTGCCCGGCACGGTCGTCGTCGCCAGCCACGACCGGGCGTTCCTCGACGCCGTCTGCACCGACCTGGTCGACCTCGACCCGGCGGCGGACGGCCCGGTCCGCTACGGCGGCAACTACACCGCCTACCTGGGAGAGAAGCGGGCCGAGCGCGAGCGCTGGGAGCGGCGGTTCGCCGAGGAGCAGGAGGAGTTGGAAGCGCTGCGAGAGTCCGCAGGTGTGACCGCCCACCGGGTCGCGCCGGACCGGGGACGTACCGACAACGAGAAGATGGGCTACGGCCACCGGGCGGGCCGGGTGCAGAGCCAGATCTCCCGCCGGGTCCGCAACGCCACCCGGCGCCTGGAGGAACTGGAGCGCACCCGGGTGGCCGAGCCGCCCCGCCCGCTGCGGTTCGCGGCCGGGGAACTGGCGGCGCGCGGCGAGGAGGGCCCGCGGCCCCTGGTATCGCTGAGCAAGGTGCGAGTACCGGGGCGGCTCACCCTGGAGGGGCTTGAGGTGTCGCCCACCGACCGGCTGCTGGTCACGGGCGGCAACGGCGCGGGCAAGTCGACGCTGCTGTCCGTGCTCGCCGGACAGCTGCCGGCCGAGGGCGAGGTGGTCCGCAGGCGAAGGCTGACAGTGGGCCTGCTCACGCAGGACACGACCTTCGCACGGTACGACCGCACGGTCCGCGACACCTACGAGCAGTCGCTCGGCGCCCAGCGGGCGGAGAAGGTGCCCCTGGGCGCGCTCGGTCTGCTGCACGAGGCGGACCTGGACAAACCGGTAGGGCATCTCTCCGTGGGCCAGCGTCGCCGTCTGGCCCTGGCCCTCCTGGTGGCCCGCCCGCCCCAGCTCCTCCTGCTCGACGAACCCACCAACCACCTCTCCCCCGCCCTGTGCGACGAACTGGAGGCGGCGCTCGGTCCGGGCCCGGGTGCGATCGTCGTGGCCAGCCACGATCGCTGGCTGCGTCGACGCTGGCAGGGACGGGAACACCGCCTGGAACACTGAGGCCTCACGAGCGAGGAACACCGCCTGAACCGGTAACGCTCCTTGCGCCGGAGCGGAGTCACCTGTCAAGATGGTGATGTGAATCTTGACCATGTCTTCGTATGCGGCCACCCGGCGCTCGACTTCGCGGCCACGCTCCGGGCCCGGCGCTCGACCCGGTTCGAGATGTTCGTGACGCCGGAGCGGCTGAACGCCTGGTACCTCGAGTCCGGCCTGGTGGACACGATCACCCCGGGCCAGGAGGACGACGTACGGGAGGCGACGACCGTACGCGAGGCGATCTACCGGCTCGTCACCGACCGCCGGCTCGGCGAGGGGTTCGACCAGGAGGCGCTCGACGCGGTCAACGCCGCCGCGCGCAAGACCCCTGTCACGCCCCAGCTCACCCCGACCGGGCGGCTCACCGAGGCCACGCCCGAGCAGGCGCTGGCAACGGTCGCCCGGCAGGCGGTGGAGCTGCTCAGCGGCCCGGACGTGCCGCTGATGAAGGAGTGCGGCAACCCCGAGTGCACGCGCGTCTACATCGACCGCTCCCGGGGCATGCGGCGCCAGTGGTGCGGCATGGAGTCCTGCGGCAACAAGATCAAGGCCGCCGCGTACCGGGCCCGCAAGAAGTCCGCACCCGCCGCTGCGCACTGACCGCCCACCTCGCCGCCGCGGTCAGTCGGCCACGGGAGCCCAGGACCGGAACACCGCGGCCTGCCCATGCACGCCCCCGTCGGCGTCCATCAGAGCCCACATGGCCACGTCCTCTATCCAGGCCGTGCTGTTGGCGTAGATGTCTTCACATGTTTCTTTTGCCAGTACATCTGGATCACGTGAGGAGTGAGCATGTCGAAGGAACCATCTGACGTTGACACTTAGCCACACGGAAAACCCGTGGCGTGGGTACCATGCGCAACGTCATCCATATTCAAGGGAGTGAACGGTTGTGACCAGCCAATCAGCCGCCACGCTCCGGTCGCGGTACGTAGCACAAGCCGCGTCGGACTTGGAGGAGAATCGTCGGCGACAGCAGGAGCTGGCGGAACGGCTCTCCGTGTTGAAGCAGGAGGAAGCGCTCCTCTCGGACATCCTCAACCTCGCCGAGCGCTACGAGGATTTCGCTGACGCGGCCCGCCTGCCCGAGCAGTTGCAGGACGAGCCCGTAGTCGCGAAGGCGAAGAAGACATCCACCGGAGCCGCCACCCGACGCTCGACGCCGGCCAAGAGCACTCCGACCGGCAAGGCGGCGAAGGCCGACACGAAGGAGAAGTCGCAACAGCCGCTGCTGGGCGACCTGCTGGCGGAGCTGCTCGGGCAGTACAAGGAGCCGCGTCTGGCGAAGGAGTTGCGCGACGAACTCCTCGAGAAGCACCCGGACCGCAACCCCACACCGCAGGTGGTGCGGAACACCCTCGAATCCCTGGTCGCCAAGGGCCGTATCCGGCGCCACAAGCAGCAGCGCTCCGTCATGTACACCCTGGTCGAGACGGATGCGGCAGACAGCAGCTCCGACTGACGCGTCTGCATGTCCGCGGGCGGCGCCCCACAGCCGTACCGACTCCTCCCTGCCTACACACGCCGACGGCGGCTTCACGATGCCGGCGTTGGTGTACGACGTCACGCGGTGACGCGGACGGCCACTTCCCGCCCGACGGCGCCTACCAACCACGCCACACATTGTCGAAGTGTCCCCCGGGGTGCCGGTACCTGAGTCTTCGGTCCCTGTAGGTCGGCAGAAGGTCCTCGGCGCGGCTCTTCAGCCAGTCGTCGACCATCTCGTACGGCTCCTGCCGGGCGAGTGAGGCGTGCGCCTGATCCAGCAGCAGGTCCCCCCGGACGTCGCCGCCTGCGCGACAGGCACCACGCGGTCGCCGAGCTGTTCTCGGTCGTCATGTGTCCTCCTTGAAGGCGGCGAAGGTGCCGTAGCTGGCCCGCTCGGGGTGCAGGCCCGGCACGCGGTGAGTGTCGCCGGTGTCGTCTGTGGCTCTGCGGGTCTGGTCGTGATCGACATCGACGCCCACTGGGTTGGTGCCCTGCGCAATTCGTCACGGAGGACCGTGTCGTGGTCGTCGGCTACGCCGCTGAAACGGGTCAGAGCAGGCTCGCGGGCCCGGGGCCGTACCCCGCCAGCACCGCGCTCTCCACCCAGCCCCATACCTGTGCGCCCGTCGGCCAGTCACGGCCCCGGTCGGGAACCGACACACCTTGAGATACCGGCTGCCCAACAACATGTTCACAGGAGGTGTGTCGAGTGTGTGTGCGGTGTTTCTTGAGGACGCGTACACGTATGTGTGTCAGGGCGGCCATGAGTGTGCTCTCAGGCCGCTGCGCTGGCGTTGATGGTGACCGGGATGCTGCCGCGCAGCGCCTTGGAGTACGGGCAGATCCGGTGGGCGGCGTCCGCGAGCTCCTGGGCGGTGGCGTCGTCGACGCCGCCGAGTACGGGGTTGAGGACCGCGGAGAGGGAGAACTCGCCGTCATCGCCGTGGGTGAGGGTGACGTCGGCGGTGATGCTGGTGCTCGTGAGCCGGATCTTGCGGCCGGTGGCGGCGCGGCGCAGGGCGCCTAGGAAACAGGCCGCCCAGCCGGCGGCCAGCAGCTGCTCGGGGTTGGTCGCAGTGCCGGCACCGCCGAGCTCCTTGGGAAGGGCGAGGCTCGTTTCCAGCAGACCGTCGGAGGAGCGGACGTGACCGCCGTTGCGGCCCTCTCCGTCGACGCTGACAACGGCTGTGTAGCTGACTGCCATGACTGTGCTCCCCTGGGTCGAAAGGTCTTGTACACCCACTGACCAGGACGTCTTGTACGTCACCGGTTGAGATGGTGACGCAATCATGGCAGCCGCTAGCGTCACCGGTCAAGGTGGTGACTTATGATTACGTCGACCCACTCGGGGAGTCGCCCTTGCGAGACGCCTGCGGCCCAGCCTCACCGTGAACCGATCGACGCCCACAACACAGTTACGGGGGCGGGCTATTACGGCGTAATAATCACCCGGCAGCAATACGGAGGAGTTCGATGCTCTCGCCCGAGGCGTCCGCTCGCCGCGTATGGGAATCCCTGAGCACGGACACTGCTCCGGCCGCCACGAGGCCTCTCGCGGGAGAATCGTTCTGAGCGAAAAATCGAACTGTTCGATTCAGGTCCGCTTAGTAACCGTCTGTACCTTTTGCGAGATTGAAGCAAGCCGCCACCCCGCCCACCGGCAATATTGCCCAGACGGCAGATAAGACGTCCCGTGGATCGTCCCTCATTGACGTGACGTACATGAGGGGCGATCACGGGACGTCTGGAGTGACTCCGGCAGTTGGCTTCCGGCCCCGTTAGGTGGCCCGCCGAAGCGGAACGACAACCCGCTCCCCCAGCCGGCCCGGCGTGATCCGGTAGTACTTGATGTGCCCGATCTTCTCGGTCTCTTCCAGCCAGCCGAGCCCAATGACCTGCTTCCGCGTCCTGGAGAAGACGGGCGGCGCCATACCGACCAGCTTGGCCAGCTGAGCCGCGGTCTCCAGAACGGCACCTGAACGGTCGGTCGGGTGCAGGGCGTAAAGCATGACGACGAGACGCTGGTTGGCGGTCATGCCGGCCGTGGCCTCCAGCAGCCTGAGATTCTGCTGCTTGTCGTCGCTGGTCACTTTGCCTCCCACCGCGCGGGGGTGTTCTCGTCGAAGCCCGGAATGTCCGGCGGATTACATCCTTTCACCGCTTCACGCTGCTCCAAGCCTGTTCCATGAAACGCGATGTAAGGACTGATCCGGTACAGGTTGTAGTTCCCGATGCGTCCACGAATCACCAGGATGCGATGCTTCGTCAGCTTCCTGTTGACTTTCCCGACCGCATCGGTCGACATGCCCACCCGCTTGGCGATGTCGGCTCCCGTGGCCCTCAGCGGCTCCATCCCTTCGGGAGATACGCCGATCCACCACAGAACGAGGAACTTCTCGCTGGGGGTGAAGGCCCTGGACTCGGTGATGGCCTCGACCCTGGCCTTGTCCACCTGGGTGTGCCTACCGGAGAAGGCGTACGGCGCATAGGGAATGGGCTCACCGGTGTCGGCGTCGACCAGTCTGCGTACTGCTGCCAACACGCCCTCCGTGCATAGGTCGTTGCCGCGCTGTCCTTTCGGAACGGCCCCGCGGACCGCGTCATGAACTTAACGTACATGAGCAGCAAGTCAATCAACTCCGCCTGTCGGCCGTGTCGCTTGTCCAGGAGCTCATGACTCACGGCCCGAGTGCGGGGCCGAGACATGTACGTCACGTCAATCAACCACGATCCCTGGAACTGGGCACTCAGTTCCTCTGATCTGCCTGTACTGCCACAGGAACTGCCTGGCAGTTCCCACGATCGTGGTCACACACCCTGTTTTTGCAGGTCAGAGCCTTGTTGGAGATGTCGCTCTCTTACTTGGTGACACAACGCCGTACTCCCCTCCCCCACTCCCCTTTTCGCCCCCCATGAGGCACCCGTTGAGCAACACTTCCACCCCCTTCCGCTCCTGCACCACAGAAAGCCAGCCACGACGGACCAGCACGCGGTCACTCAGGCGCGCGTATGTCTCGGTCAGCCCCCACTCGGCTCAACCACGCCATTCGCTTGTGAACCCAGCACCCCGGGGATGGGAGCAGGGGGCTCATGCCCGAGCGGACGGGGCCTCGCCCCGCCTGGAGAGCCGGACTTCCCACCTGGCCCGGGCCACCTATTACGGCGTAATAGGCAGAGACGGCTGTGGCCGACACGAGACGATGCTCGTGCCGGCCACAGCCGCGGGCGGAAGCTATTACGCCGTAATAGGTGGAGAGACCTCAGGCCGAGGTCCCGACGCGCTGGCTCTGATGCTCGTTCAGGATGGCGAGCATCTTGTCGAACTCGGTGCTGCTCATCTTCTGGATGAGGTGCATCGCGATGAAGGCGCCGTCCTCATAGGGGAGTCGCCGAGCAGTACCCGACTCGGCCTGGCCCTGCTCCGCTTCCGCGATGGCGCCGTCAGCAGCACGGGGGTCAGGCACGGTCTCCCCCGCCTTGGCCGTTGCCTCGTTCCTGATCGGGGGCTTCTCCTCGGAGACGGTCCGCGGGAGAGATTCCGGAGCTGGACGGCTCTGGGCGGGTAGTGGCTCCTCGACTACCGGCGGGGCCATAGGCGTCGTTTCGCCACAGGGACGGGGGAAGGTTCGGGGACCGGTGCCGGTTCAGGTGCCGGTGGGGGCGTCCGCCGTTCCGCCTCCCTACGCGCACGCTCAGCCTTCAGCTCCTCAAGGGCAGCTTCCTGCCGGTCATGGGGTTCCTTGGCAACCGAGCGCAGAAGCTCTACGGGCTCTTCCCCCACGGCAGCCTGGAGTTCGGGAGTCAGATTGAGCAGAGCCAGACGCTGGGACACCCAGCCTTGAGACTTGCTCAGCCGCTTGGCCAGCTTGACCTGTGACCCATGGATGGCGAGCAGTCTCTGGAGCGCCTTCGCTTCGTCCAGGGGGTCGAGGTCGTTGCGATGGATGTTGGCGACGAGCGCGGACTCGAGAATGGCGTCGCCATCGCTGCCCTGCTCATCGTCGACCATGACGTTGAGGTGGGTCAGGCCTGCGGCGCGCGCGGCCGCCAATCGGCTGCTGCCATCCACGACGACGTGGGTGGTGTCGGGCTCAAGGTCGTTCGCCCGGGAGGGATTGGCCTTGAGGTAGGCGTCCCGGTTCATGACCGTGATGGCCTGCTTCTGGCCGTGTTCCTTGAGGCTCTCGGCAAGTTCGGTCAGATCGCCGAGCGAGGTGCGGGGGTTCTCGGGGTTGGGGCTGATGCGGGTGACGGGGAGTCGGTTCGGCGGAGCAACCCCGTCGGTCGGCACGCCGGTGGCCGCACCGATGGCGGCTCGCCGGGCGCTGACGGGCCGGGCTCCTCCTCCGAAGCGTCCGGCTCCGAGCTGGTCGGCCTTGCTCATGAGATCTCCCGGGCCAGTGCACGCATGGCGATGGCCTGCTGCGAGGCCGGCGCGTAGCTCAGCAGCGGCTGCTTCATGCGGACGGCTTCCTTCTGTTCCTTGAGGTCGTTGATGAGACCGACGACTCGTGGATCCTTTATGTCGACCCATCCCTGTAGGGACGAGGTGGCGATGTAACCGCGTCGGCCGTCGTAGAGGTTGACGACGATGCCCAAGTAGTCGATGTCGAGGGCGAGGTCGTTGCGGAGATCCTCTATCTGGTTTGTCAGCAGGTCGTAGGCGTCGGCGGAGCTGTCCTCGGCCTGGACGACGATGAGGGCACCTGACTGTCCCGGGCCTTCACCGTCACGGCGGCGTCCGTAGTAGGCAGCCGCGTCCATGCTGAGGCCGAGGCTCGGCGGGCAGTCCACGATGACTACGTCGTAATCGGATTCCAGCGGCAAGAGGGCCCGCTCCAGCGCCGCCTCGCGAGCACGCACCGCGGACAGACGGACATCGAGAAGGAAGGCGTCATGGCATGCGGGCAGCAGATGCAGCCGCCCTCCGAAGTGGTCCTCGTCGATCGAGACGATCAGATCCTTCAGCTCACCTTTGGGGTCACCGGCCATGTGATTGGTGAGGCTGTCACCGTTCATCGCCAGGGGAGCGGCGCCGAGTTGGTTGGTGAGGTGGCACTGGGGGTCGAAGTCGACCAGCAGAACGCGGAGCCCATGTCCGGGAAGCTTCTCAACATCGAGCGGGTCGCTCTCAACGGCGGCGGTATCAGTGGTGGCATCGGCGTCACCTGCTCGCAGCGCGGAGACCAGGGCCTTGGCGACGCGCACGGGGAACAGCCGGTTGGAGTCCTCTGACAGGGCCTCACCCACGCCCGCTGTGATCGCGGTCTTGCCGACGCCGCCCTTCTGGTTGCAGACGACGATGCGACGGGTGATGGCCGGGCGCTGGACATCCGGCGCGGGGTTCGTGTCGAGCCAGAGCTGAACGGACTGGGCGAGCCCTTGAATCAGGGAGACCCGACGGTCCTCTGCGATCCTCCGGAACTCCTCCCACTGCCCGGGCGGCAGGAAGGTGGAGAAGGACTCTGCCCCAGCGGTGTCGACCGTTGCCGTAGCGGAGGCAAGGTCGCACCAGGCTGCGATGCCCTGCTCGACGGCGGTCTGAATCTCGATGCCGAGCTGGGCCGTTCTGACTTTGAGGTTCTGCCGGAGCCATCCCGGCAGCTTGGAGACGACCTTGGCTCGGTCGCTTGAGGTGGCTGGCATACTCATGGCGCTACCTTACTAACGTCGTAGATCATCTGCTGCAGCGACACGTTAGTTAGTGCGACTTGGTGGTACGGAGAAGCGTCGCGCCCCTATTACGGCGTAATAGCTCGGCCCAGGGTCGTGAGACACGCAGGACTCCCCACACTCCCGGACCGCGCCTCCCCCTACAAGCCCGCTGCGCGCCGCGAGTCACTCACCACGAGGGCTCATCGAGTACCTGTCGAGCCCTCAGACCTATTACGGCGTAATAGGTCTCGGGGACCGGTGGTGGGGGAGAGGTCGGTGGTGGGGGAGTCAGTTGCGCTGCCGACGGCAACCGGTGGGGGAGGGGGAGGGGCTCCCCAGAGTCTCAGTCCCTGTTCCTCCACCCCCGCCGCGGAGCATCGACGCCAGGGGCTGAAGGTCTGGAGGGAGAGGGACCGGGAGGCTTTCGGTCCCTGGGCCTCGGTCCCTGGTGTTTATGCAGGTCAGAGGCGTTTTACTGCTAGGGATAGGGACTGAAGGGACTGAACTTCGCCATTATGACGTAGACAAGACATGTATTCGTACACGCGCGCGCATATGAAACACACATTAACTTCAGCTCATAATGGCGAAGTTGAGTCCCTACAGTCCCTGTTCCGGTAGGGTGTAGGTCTCTGACCTGCGACGATTCTCAGGGACTGAGTAGGGACCCTGGAGCGGACAGACCCTGCTGCTTTGGTCCCTGGACCCTTTTGGTCCCTCGATCCCCCTCGCGGACGGCGGCGAGGCCCTCGAAGGGCCTCCAACTCTTCGGTCCCTAGGGTGGGACACCGACTCCCGGACCGGAGGGACCCAAGGGACTCAGGAACCTGATAGAAACGGCACGCCGGTTGGACAACCTTCCTTCTGCGAAGGTGGGCCTTACACTCTTTTCGCATCAGAGTCCCTTCGGTCCCTGACGGGGTGGCCGCGCGTCAGGTGTGTGAAGTGATCGGGCAGACAGAAGTGACGAGGACGATTCCTGTGCCGCGCGAAGGTGAGGACCGAGACAGTGCCGCCAGAGTCGCGCCCACGTCCCCTGTGCCTCCGCAGGCCGTCGCCCGCTGGTGTGCTGCGCAGGGCTGGCCGGTACATCCGCTCTCCCCGGGCCGTAAGACGCCCGTCGGCAACTGCTCTTCCTGTTCAGGAGTCCGGCATGACCCGGCAACCTGCCTCTGCCTCCCGGCAGGACGTCCCTGTCATGGTTTCCACTCGGCAACGACGGATCCGGCGCTCATCGAACGCTGGTGGACGGATGCCCCTTCCGCCGGTGTGGGTGTCGCCTGTGGTCCTGCGGGTCTGGTCGTGATCGACATCGACGCCCACCAGGTACCCGCCGCAGACCGGACCCACCTGCTCCCTGGTATCTCCATCCCGGAGCAGGTCGAACTCGCGGGTCTGGCCTCCGGCTTCGACACGCTGGCGCTCCTCGCGGCTTACCGAGGAAAGGAGAATCCCGCGTACGACGAAGACACGCTGCGCGTGCGCACTCCTTCGGGAGGCCTGCATGTCTGGTACCGCAACGCCGATGCCAGCACTCGCTACCGCTGCTCGACCGGTTCCGGACGGAACACAGCCCTCGCCTGGCAGGTCGATGTGCGAGCGGACGGTGGTTACATCGTGGCACCGGGCACGCGTACGCCCCAGGGTGTCTACCGCGCCGAAGGCGCCACCCGGTATCCGGCCGTAATACCGGAATGGCTGGCGAGCGAGCTGCGCCGCACCGGACATGTCATCGAGCCCCAGCCGCCCAAGGCGGCCGTCGGTGGAGGCTCGGCAACTGGCCTGTCCGCAGCGGGAACTGATGCCATCAGGAGCCCCCGTAAGCGGGCCGCTGCCGCGGATCAGGTCATCGACCCCCTGATCGCTCAAGTCGCAGAGTGCGCCTCCGCGTCGGAAGGCATGGGCTTCTCGGAGAAGCTCAACAGGGCCGCTTACACGGCCGGTGGTCTGGTCGGTGCGGGCCATCTTGAGTACGCCGCCATTCGCGAGCGACTTGTCCGTGTCGCTCACTACGCCCGCCCTTGGCAGCAGTCCAGGAATGAAAAGATCGTTGACGACGCCCTTGCCGTAGGGTTCGTCCGCCCTCTTCACCTCAAAGGACGTCCATGAGCAGCAGTGCCGAAGGCTCCCCGCGTTTTGATCCGCAGGCCGCCGCTCAGCAGATGCTCGACCTTCAGTCGGAGGACCTGGTGGTCCCGGGTACCCCCCGGCTGCCGGCGCAGGGTTTTGTCGCTTCGTCTGCCACACCGGCTTCCCACGTTGGCATCGTCCCGGCTGGGTCTGCTGTCGGTGTTCCGGCTGCCCTGCCTCCCTCTCTCTCCGACCGTGGCAACGCACGTCTTTTCGTGCAACTGCACCGCGACCAGTTCCGTCATGTCGAGGGCCTGGGCTGGTTCTCGTGGGACGGCTATCGGTGGAAGCGTGGGGGAGGGGAGAAGGCCGCGCTGTGGGCCGCGGGGGAGATGGCGGAGGACATGCCGCTGAGTGACCCGCGCGGTGTCTTCAGCGATCGTGAACTCGCCCAGCACAAGCGGCGTACCCTGTCGACCACTGGCCTCAAGGCCCTTCTGACTCAGGCGAAGGCCTCACCGGACATCTCTGTCGACCCCGACCGGCTCGACGGCGACCCGTACGCCCTGTGCACCCCCGTCGGGGTGGTCGACCTGAACAACGGGCATCTGCGCAAGCCCGACCCCACCCGCGACTTCCACTCCCGTGCCACCAGCGTCGCTCCTCAGGACATGGAGACCCCGCGTTGGCACCGCTTCCTCGCCGACACCTTCGGGGACGACGACGAGGGCCGGGAGATGATCGACTTTCTGCATCTGCTGCTCGGGTACTCCATCACCGGCGATGTCGGCGCCCAGGTGCTGCCCTTCCTGCATGGCGAGGGCAAGAACGGCAAGTCCGTCCTGCTCGACATCATGATCCAGATCCTCGGTGACTACGCCGACGCAGCCCCGCCGGGCTTCCTGATGGACCGGGGCGCCTTCTCCGAGCACTCCACGGAGCTGACCGAACTGCACGGGCGCCGCCTGGTGGTGTGCAGCGAGCTGAAGCCGAACGACAAGTTCGACGAGGCTCGCGTCCGCCTGCTGACGGGCGGCGACAAGATCAAGGCCCGCCGGATGCGGCAGGACTACTTCTCCTTCACCCCGACCCATCACCTTTGGCTGCTCGGCAACCACCGCCCGGAGGTCTCTACCGGCGGCTTCGCCTTCTGGCGCCGCATCCGTCTGCTGCCCTTCACCCGGACGGTCCCGGCGCACCGCAGGATCGACAACCTCGCCTTTGAACTCGTACGAGACGAAGGTCCGGGGATTCTGCACTGGTTGATCCAGGGTGCGCAGCGGTATCTGCGCACCAGAGACCCGCTGGAAGGCCCCGACCGGGTCCGTATGGCTACCACCGCCTACGCCACCACTGAGGACCACATCGGCCGCTTCCTCACCGAGTGCTGCACGAGGGACGTTGACCCGGGCAGAGACCTGAGAGTCGAACAGGGGCTGCTCTACGCCGAGTACAGCTCGTGGTGCAACGCCGGCGAGGGCATCCGGCCCGCGACCCCGCGCGCCTTCGCGAACCGCGTCCGCCAGGAGGTGGGCGTGGCCTCGCCGAACGACATGATCAAGTCGAACGGCCGTAAGTACTACCCCGGTATCGGCCTGCTGGAGCAGGCATGAGGGCTGGTGTCGGGCAGCCGTACACCCGACGTGCCCTACACCGGTGTCGCGGCGCGCTCTACGATGGTGGCCCGGCTCCGCACGCGGTGCTCCCCGCAGAGCGGCCCGTCATCCGGCGGCGAGCGGGCCGGAGCGGGACGGATCGATGCCCGGACATGCCCCCTTGGCCGGGGAGCATGCCGACGAAGGAGGGGCTGCAGCCATGAGTTCGCTGTTGACCGAGAGCGACCTCATCCACGAGGCCGAGGTGGTGTGGCTGGAGAACCTCGAACGGCTCGACTACGTCCGTCAGGCACTGGACAAGACCAGGCGGCGCAACACCAAGCCGCCGTACGCGCGAGACGGCCGCATGGTCGGTTACGCGCTGCTCGACGACGAGGCCTCTCCGGACCCGGACAGCGGCCTGTACAAGCGGCGGGTGTTCTTCCTGCTGCCCCATGACCGGGACAGCCTTCCCGACGGTCTCTACCGTGAGGGAGCCCCGGGCGAGGCCGTGGACCCGCGCACGATCGAACCCAAGAAGCCGGGCGCCAAGACTCCCCGCTCCCAGTCGGGCTCGGTGGCTGTGGCCTCCGCCCCCTGATCTCCGTTCGATTTCGCTGCTGAAGCCGCGCTGTGGTGCGCGGTCGCCGACGTAGGACGCCCGCATCTGGACGCCACCAGGACGACGAGTTAAGTCATTCGACTGTCGTCGCTGACCTGCTCCTCAACGATGCTGAAAGGGTCGCCCGCGTGCTGGTGCCGGGTCGTCGTCGTACTCGGAGGAAGCAGCCGTGAACCGTACCCCCGTCGTCTTCATCCATGGCGCGTGGCTCCACGCACTGTCCTGGGAGTCGTGGGTGGAGCGTTTTGCCAGTCGGGGCTTTCTCACCTTCACGCCGGGCTGGCCGGGGGAGCCGCACACCGTGGGGGAGATGCGCGAGTCCTCCGAGAGCCTCGCGGACATCCGACTGGATGTGCTGATGGACCACTACGCCAAGATCGCGAATTCGTTCGATATCGCGCCGGTGATCATCGGTCACTCGGTCGGCGGACTCATCGCCCAGCACCTCATCGGCGCCAACATCGGCCAGGCCGCCGTGGCCATCGCTCCCGCACCCATCAATGACATCGGCCTTCCGGCTCCGCCCACCGGGCTGTGGCTCCGCGACCCCACCAACGGTGGTGCATCCTCGGTGTCCGACCCCCTGGTGTCCCTGTCCGCGGCGCAGTTCCACCGGTTCTTCGCGAACACGGTCACCGAAGAGGAGGCGACGCGGCTCTTCGACCGCTATGTGGTGCCGACCTCCCGTCAGCTGCTCGACGAGCTCGGGTGCGGGAACTCGGCCCGCAGTCCGCACGCCGTCGCCGACGTCGGCAACGCGGCCCGCGGACCGCTGCTGCTCATCTCGGGGCAGGAGGACCTGCTCGTGCCCGACGCCGCCACTCGCGCGGCCTACAAGCAGTACGGCGACTCCCTGGCCGTGACCGACCTGAAGCAGTTCGCGGACCGCACGCACTCACTGATCATCGACAACGGCTGGAGAGCCGTCGCGGACTACGTGCTCGGTTGGCTCGACGAACACGGCCTGCGGGCCCGCCTCCTCTAGAAGATCAGCCTGTACGACACCAGCAAGAACGCCCTCACACGCTCTGGTCATCGGGCATCTTGCCCAGTGCGTCGCGCAGGGCGGCGCGGGAGGTGATGCCGAGCTTGGGGAAGACCCGGTACAGGTGCGAGCTGACCGTACGCGGCGACAGGTGCATGCGTTCGCCGATCTCCTTGTTGGTCAGACCGCTCGCGGCGAGATCGGCGATGCGACGTTCCTGCCAGGTGAGTTCAGCGACTTGCACGGTCGTGCGGGTGGCGAGGCCGGAGACGCGGAGTTCTGCGTGGGCCCGTTCTGCCCAGGGGGTCGCGCCGAGCCGCTGGAAGGTCTGGGCGGCGAGGGTGAGTGAGTGCCGGGCGGTTTTGGGGCCGTGGGTATGGCGTTGGCGGGTGCCGTGGGCGAGGTGGATGCGGGCGAGTTCGTAGGGGAAGTGGTGGGCGTGGGGGTGGTTTTGGGCCTGGTGGTAGTAGTGGTCGGCTTGGGTGGGGTCGGGGGTGGTCATGGCGAGGGCGCCATAGGTTGTCAGCGCGAGGCGGGGGCTGAGGTGGGGGAGGCCGGCGTGGTGGGCGGCTTGGGCGTGTTGGTGGGCTTGTTGGGTGCGTCCGGTGTGAAGAGCTGCTTCGACGAGGTCGAGGAGGGTGCGGGGGGCTTGGTGGGCGTAGGGGTGGAAGGTTCCTGGGGAGGTGATGCCGATGGCGTGGAGGTATGCGGCTTCGTAGTCGCCTTCGGCGAGAGCGGCGGTGGTGCCGATGGTGTCGGTGATCTGAGTGAGGAAGCCGACGCCACGGGGTCGGGCCCAGGCGTCGACGGTGGCCTGGAGTTCCCGGGCGTGCTCGACCTGGCCCCGCAGCGCCGCCAACCACCCCAGATATGCGCGGGTGTGATTGAGGAACAGCGCGTGTCTGTGTGCCGTCGTCAGCGCCAGGCACCGCTGCCCGGTCCGCTCCGCCTCGTCCCATTCGCCCACCGCGATCTGGTCCAGCATGATCTGATGCAGCATCGTCATGGCGTTCGACATGGCGCCCGTCTCGATCTCCCGGTCCACCATGCGCTGTAGATGCGGCCGGTACTGGCTGAGCATGTCCACGTGATAGGCGGCGGCGCCCAGTCGGGACACGTCCCAGGGCTTCAGCGAATGCAGGTCGGCGAAGGCACGCTCCACCCGCTCCCGCACTCCGGCACCACGCAGGATCACGTCACCCCACGCGTCCTGGTAGATACGCGAGTTCGCGGGCACCGCGTCGCCCAGGCCGTCCAGGAGTTCGTGGACCCGTTCCCACAACGCCTCGTCACTGCCGTACTGGCTGATGGCCAGCAACAGGTTGATCAGCCGGGTGAGCACCTCGTCCGGCTCCCGCACTCCGCGGTCGCGCAGAGTCTCGATCGCCGAGAAGACCTGGTGCTGCGAGGACCGGATGTCCCCGTCCTCGAAGAAGGCGACATAGCCCGACGCGACCACGGAGTCCGGGGAACCGTCGGTGTCCGCGCCGGCACCCTCGCGGACCAGCTGCCGTACCTGGTCCAGCCGGCCCGAATGCCCGGCGACGTATGCCGCGCTGCCCAGTCGGCGGGAACGTTCCTGGGGGGTTGTGCTCAGTTCGGCGGCGCGGGTGAGCCAGGAGACGGCGGCGACCGCGCCGCCGCGTCGGGTGGCGGACTCGGCGGCCGCTTCCAGGGCGGCGGCGACCTCCTCGTCCGGGTCGATGGTGGAGGCGGCCAGGTGGGTGGCCCGGCGTTCGACGTTGTCGCGGTGGACGTCGGCGAGCGCGGCGTGTGCCGCGCGCCGCTCGTTCGGCGTCGCCGTCTGCACGACCGAGGAACGCACCAGCGGGTGGCGGAAGACGAAGTCACCGCTGAGCGGATCGATCTCCAGCAGCCCGGCCGACACCGCCTCCTCGGCATCCCGCATCCGATAACGCCCGCCCGGCGCCTCCCCGGCCGTCGTACCCGCCCCGACGCCGTCCAGCGCACCCCGCAACAACTCACCGCGGACCGTCTCGTCCAGAGCCTTGACGCGGGCGCCGTAGACCTGTTGCAGGCGTTGCGGCAGGGGAATGCCGGTGTATCCGAACGGCGCCTCGCGTGCAGACCTCGCTCGGCTGCCGCGCACATACGGCGGCAGTTCCAGCAGGGCCAGCGGATTGCCCTGGGCCTCCTCCAGGACCAGTCGGCGGACGTGTGCGGCAAGCCCGGGGTGACGCAGGTCCAGCATCTGCTCGGAGGCCTCCTCCGACAGCGTGGTCACCGCCAACTCCGGCAGCGCGGCGGTGTCGAACCCCGAGGGCACACCGGCCCGCAGGACGACGATGAGCTTCACCGAGCTGCCGGTGAGCCGACGGCCGACGAAACCGATCACCTCGGTGCTGGAGTCGTCCAGCCACTGCCCGTCGTCGAGCACCAGCAGCAGCGGATGCTGTGAGGCGGCCAGCGAGAGCAGGTCCAGGACGGCGATGCCGAGGGTCATGACCGTCGGGGGAGTGCCCTCGCTCCTGCCGAAGACGACGTCGAAGACCTTGCGATGGACGTCGTCCAGTCGGTCGATGTAGGACAGCAGCGGATACAGGAACTGGTGGAGGCCGGCGAAGAGCAGCTCCGACTCCGCCTCCACCCCGGCCGCCCGGATCACCCGGTACTGCTCGGCCGCCGCGAGCTGCGACACCTGTTCCAGCAGCGCGCTTTTGCCCACACCCGAGTCACCCCGCAGCACGAGCGCCCTGCCTCCGGGCGCGGTCACGAACGCTGACAGCGCCTCCTGCTCGCTGTCGCGTCCGACGATCGCCCCGACCACTGACTCCATCGTCCCCCCACCCCTTTCCCCGATGAACCCGTCCGGCCCGAACGCTCTCGCATCCAGGCACAGGGATCACGCCCAAAGCATTTGTGAGGGTACGTTGTTCTCCCTCCTCGCCGTGGTGGCAAGTGTCCGCGCGGCCGGCCGCCCGGACCCGAGGGTGATGTGTGTCCGCAGAGCACACCGTGGAGAGGCCACGCGGGGCAGCCGCGACGACGGCACCGGCAGCTCACAGCGACCGGTGTGCACCCGCGCCCTCCGGCATGACACACGTTTCGGTGGCGCGACAGCCTCGGACCACGGCGAGGGCCACCGGCATGAGCCACTCGGCCCACGCTGGGACGCGGCGTCCAGCATGTGGTCGCCGTGGCGTACGAGAACGCGCTGACGGCAGACTGGAGCAGCGGTCGGCACCTTCTGGTGAGCCTGATCGAAGCCGGTTAACCGATACTTCAGCAGGCGCGCTACACGGCGGAGCTTCTGCCGCCCCGCGACAGGACCTCCTTGAGGAAGGCTGAACACGGTGACGACCGCCGCATATCAGGGTGAACCCGGTTCAAACTCGGCGACCGCCGCGCGCGCCCTCTTCCCGGACGGCCGTGAGCTGCCCTGCACCAGCTTCGAGCAGGCCTTGGACGCGGTGACGCTCGGCGCCGCCGACGTCGCCGTCATCCCGGTCGACAACTCCGCGGCCGGCCGCGTCGCCGACGTACACCATCTGCTGCCCGAGTCGGGGCTGTTCATCGTCGCCGAGTACTTCCTCGCCATCCGCTTCGACCTGATGGGCGTGCCGGGCGCGACCCTGGACCAGGTGGAGTGCGTACGCAGCCATGTGCACGCACTCGGACAGTGCCGCAAGATCCTGCGGGAGGGCGGCTGGCGCACCCTCGTCAGCGACGACACCGCGGGAGCCGCCCGTGAGGTGGCCGAACTCGGCGACCCGCGGCATGCCGCGCTCGCCCCGCCCGCCGCGGCCGAGCTCTACGGCCTGGACGTGCTGCGCCCGGAGGTCGAGGACGACCCGGACAACACCACTCGCTTCGTCGTCCTGTCCCGGGACGCGGCTTTCGCCCCGCACAGCGGGGAGCCGACGATGACGAGCCTGTTCTTCTGCGTGCGCAACATCCCGAGCGCTCTCTACAAGGCGCTCGGCGGGTTCGCCAGCAGCGGCGTGAACCTCACCAAGATCGAGAGCTATCAGATGGGCGCGGGCCTCAACCCCAGCCGTTTCTACGTCGAGATCGAGGGCCATCCCGACGAGGAGCGCGTCGCCCTTGCCCTGCACGAACTGCGCTTCTTCTCCTCCGAGGTGCGCATTCTGGGCGTCTACCCCGCGCACCCGCACCGCGCAGCGAGCTGACGAGGAGCCGGGCGGCCCGCCACCGACGACCGCCGGGCTGGCATCAAGGTCGGCATCCTGCTTGCCCACAAGTTCCAGGGACCCAGGCTCCCGGAGTTGGGCAGCGCTGAACTGCCGCCGTAACGTGGCTTTTACCCGAAAGCGGAATGTGGGGGCCCCTTTCTTGGTTTCCGGGAGCACTCACCCTTCGACTTCTCGACCCCTCGGCGCAGCCCGCGTCCGGGGGCCGCGGAGCGTCGGACGCACCGTTGGGAGAAACCTTGAAGCACTCCACCACCGGGAACGAGCAGCCCCGCCTCCGCCGCGTCCACCTTCCGGGTACCGTGCCGTCGCCCTCCCCGGCGGCCCCGCGTGCGCGGGACGCGGCGCAGAAGCGGGAGACCGCCGAGACAGACACGGCTCGGCAGGTCGTGGAATGAGGTGGGCGGCGGCGTCCTGGTGACACCGCCGCCGTCCGCGCCGAAGCCCTCGGCAAACACTCTCCATCAGGTGTTTGCCGAGGGCTTCGGCGTGTCAGGACGCCCCGAGACCGTTCAGCAGGGTGTCGACGACCACGTCCGCGGCCTGGCCCGGGCTCAGCTCGGGCAGTTGCTGGTTCACCAGGTGCATGAGCTGGGGCAGCAGGGCGCTCACCCAACCCTCCGGGAGGCCGGGCCGCAGGAGGCCCTCATCGGTGGCACGTCGGAGAAAGGCGTCGACCGCATGGATGGCCGCGTCGCGGCGTGCGTGGACGCTGTCGTCGGCGAGCATGCGGGTGAGGTCGACGGGCCAGGTCCGGTTGACACCGATGATGTTCTCGACGTAGCGGTGCAGGGCGACGGCGACGGGTGCCTCGCTCAGGCGGGCGTCCTCGATGGCGTGCTCGATGGCTGTGAGGCGGGCTTCGTAGATGGCCGCGAGGAGGTCCTCGCGGTTGGCGAAACGCCGATAGACGGTACGCCGGTCGACACCTGCCTCGGCGGCGATGCTCGCGATGCTGGCGCCGGGATCGGCGGCGAGCATACGTGCCCCGGTGGTCAGGACGGCTTCCAGATTGCGTGCTGCGTCGGCTCTCACCGGCCCGAGTCTAGTGCGGGAATGTGATGCCTGAGACATCTAACGCCTCTCGGGAGTAGAGCCCTGGCCAGTAAGTGCTACATTGGAGTGGCAAATAAGAATGCTAACGCCACCTTTCTGTTTCGCTTCGAGAAAGGCACCTTCCGTGTCGAAGGCATCCGAACCCTCATCACCCAAGGCAGGCGGGGTCGCCGCCGCTATGACCGCACTGATCCTGGCCGTCCTGCTCGCCGCCCTGGACCAGACGATCGTCTCCACCGCGCTGCCCCGCATAGCGGAGGACCTGAACGGATTCGACGACATCGCGTGGGTCAGCGCCGCATACCTGCTCGCCTCGACCGCGGTCACCCCACTGTGGGGCAAGCTCGGCGACATGTTCGGCCGCAAGCGGCTGTATCTGGCCTCGACCTCGATCTTCCTGATCGCCTCGGTGGCCTGCGGCCTCGCGCAGAACCTGCCCGAGCTGATCGGCGCCCGCGTCCTCCAAGGCGTCGGAGGCGGCGGCATGATCGTGCTCACCTTCGCCCTCGTCGGCGACATCGTCGCCCCGAGCGAACGCGGCCGCTACCAGGGCATGTTCGGCTCTGTCTACGGCGTCGCCAGCATCGTCGGCCCGCTGCTCGGCGGCGTATTCACCGACCAGCTCTCCTGGCGGTGGGCGTTCCTGGTCAACCTGCCTGTCGGCATCGTCGCCCTGACCATCGCCACCCGCGCCCTGCCTGCCGCCACCCGAGGCACCAAAGCCCGCATCGACTACCTCGGCGCGACCCTGCTGGCCGCCATCGCCACCGGTCTGGTCCTGGTCACCTCCTTCGGCGAGCGCTGGGGCTGGGGTTCACCGGCCATCGTCGGCCTGATCGTCGTCACCGTCGCGCTGGCCGTGCTGCTGGTGCCTGTAGAGCGCCGCGTCGCAGCCCCGGTCCTGCCACCGGCGATGCTCGGCTCCCGGACCGTGGTGTTCTCCTCGCTGATCGGCTTCTTCGCCAACGCCGCCATGTTCGCCGTACTGGTCTACCTGCCGACCTACCTGCAGATCGTCCGCGGCGTCTCCGCCACCCTGTCCGGCGTCTACATGCTGCCGCTGGTCGCCGGACTGGTCATCAGCCAGTCCCTGGCCGGACGCTGGGCCGCACGCGTCGAGCTGCTGCGGAAGATCCTGCTGAGCGGGCTGGCCGCCAACCTCGCCGGACTGCTGCTGCTCGGCACCATCGGTGCGGCCACCAACACCCTTGTGCTCAGCGTCTACTTCCTGATCACCGGTGTCGGCATCGGCATGATCCCCATGGTCGTCCTGACCACCGTCCAGAACAGCGTGCCCGCCGCCGACCTCGGCGCCGCCAGCGCGGTGGTGACCTTCGCCCGCTCCATCGGCGCGGCCTTCGGAGTCGCCGTCTTCGGCACCCTGCTCAACACCGGCTTCGCCGACCGCACCCACGCCCTGCCCACCGCCGGCGGCTTCGACGCCGCCCGCCCCGACACCATCGGCCGGCTGCCCGGCGCGCCGCGCGACACCGCCCTGGACGCCTTCGCTCACGCCACCGCTACCGGCTACCTCTGGATCGCCCCGGCCCTCGCCGTCGGCATCCTGCTCGCGCTCTTCCTCAAGCCGTCCCGCAAGGACGACGGAGCCGCACCCGCTCCCAGCTGCGCCGCCCGCGCCGAGGAGCCCGTCCCTGCCGCCTGAACCACCGCACTTCGCCCGCCTTGACCGGCCGACGCCCTCACGGGTGCCGGCGGCGGCGCTTGGGGTGGAGGCGGACCGACTCAGGCCGCGAACCCGATGTTGGTGACGTACTCGTACTGGCCCCACTGCGAGCCCAGGTCCACGATCTGGTCGACCCAGGCGTCGTCCAGGGCCTGGAGGTTGTCCGCGGCCCAGGCCTCGACGATGCGGTCCCAGTGGCGGACGTTGAGGGTGCGGTACTCCACCACGCGCTGGCGGGGGCGGGGGACCTGCGACTGGTTCAGGGGGTGGATCTCGACGCGGGTGCCGCGGCCCTCGCGGTTGAGGCGGGCCAGGAGGTAGCGGGCGGTGTTGTGGCGGCGGACCGTGCGGTAGGCCTGCTCGATGCGGTCGAGGTTCTTCCTGGACGGGCTGCGCTTGCCGTCCAGCCAGGCCTTCAGGGTGCGGTCGGTGACCGTCAGGCCCGCGGCGCGCGCGGCGGCCCGGGCGTGGTCGGTGCGGGTGAGGTAGTGCAGACGGGCCATCAGACCGCGCTTGGCGGTGATGGGGGTGGCGATGTACCCGGCGAGGGCGTCCAGGCGGCGGGCGACGGCCTCGTGACCCTTGATGCCACGGGCGCCGTACAGGCCGAACTCGTGAGTGCGCTCCGGCATTTCCTCTCCTTGCTGGCCCGGCGTCCTTGCTCGCCCGTTTTTCCCGCAGGAGATCAGTATGGGCCAGGAGGGGGAGAAGTCGGCCGTACGGGGTAGCGGTGTTGCCGTTTGGCCCGGAGCCGGGGCGGCAGGGCTTCGGTCGCTTTCGTCCGCTCTCGGTCGCTGCCAAGAAGGCGCAGGTCAGGGCGTTTTCGGTGGGGAACAGCGACTGAAGCGATTGAAAGCCTGAAATATGCGAAGGAGTTGGCGGTCGCACCGATGCTTTTCGGACGGGAGGGCCCCACCCGGCTTCAGGGCGGATGCAGAGTCGCTTGAGTCGCTTCGGTAGCTGGGCCCGCGAGTGGCGCCGGCTTCGGTCGCTGACCTCGGATCGGCCCGGAGAGCGGCCAGCGACTGAAGTCCAGCTACTGAAGCCGGTTCGGTAGCTACTCAGTCGCTGGGGAGAAATACCAGGTCAGGTTGGGTGTGCCCAGGGAAACAGCGACTGAAGCGACTCAAGGTCCGGGTATATGAAGACATTGGCGTGTGCGTGCGTGCGTGTGCGCGTGCGCGTGTGCGCGTCATATATTCAGTCGCTCAGTCGCTTCAGTCGCTGTTTTGGTCTCTCTGCCATCTCTGACCTGCGGTTTTCTTGGAGCGACTGAACAGCTACCGAAGCTGCTTCAGTCGCTGGGTCGCTCCTCGTTCAGTAGCTGGGCCTCGAATCGAATCGAATCTTTGTTTTCCACAGGGGACTCTGCGTTCCCACTTGCTTCGCTAGGCTGTTCCGGTCGCTCAGTCGCTTCGGTCGCTGGTGGGGGGTGCGCATGGCCTCTGAGCTGCACAACTGGCGTAGCTACTCATCTGTGTCCGCCCCGCTCGCGGGCGCGCTGGTGACGGCTCGGTGGTGTGCCAGCCGAGGATGGCCCGTCCATCCGCTGGCCCCGGGGCGCAAGACCCCCGCGGGCAACTGCGACGACTGCCGCCGCCCCGGCCATCACCACAAGGGCTGCGGCTGTCCGGCCGCGGGTCGCTGGTGCCACGGATTCCACGCCGCCACCCTCGACTTCGCCCGCATCGAGCGCTGGTGGGGCGCCAACCCGAGCTTCGGCGTCGGCATCTCCTGCGGGCCCGCCAATCTGCTGGTCATCGACATCGACGCACACGAACGCCAACTGCCGGACCGGGACCGGCTTTTACCGGGCATCGGTATCGCCGACAGCATCGACCTGACCGGGCTGGCCAACGGCTTCCACACCATCGGCGTGCTGGCCGCCCTGCGCGGCTTTCCCAGCCCCGCCGACGACGAGACCACCCTGCGCGTCAGAACTCCCTCGGGCGGCCTGCACGTCTGGTACCGGGCCCACAGCGGGCACCGCTGGCAGTGCTCCACCGGCTCCGGCGTCCGCGCCCTGGCCTGGCAGGTCGACGTACGGGCGCACGGCGGGTACATCGTCGCCCCCGGCACCGTCACCGACGCGGGCGTCTACGAGCCAGTGGGCCCCGCCCGCGAGCCCGCGCCGCTGCCCGACTGGCTGGCCCGCGAACTGGAGCGCACGGGCCATCTGCCGCCCGCGTACGTCCCGGCGCCCCGACCGGTCCCCCCGCGGGCCCGGCAGGCCGTCCTGGCCGCAGGGCGCGGCGAGGGCGCTGCCGCCCGGATCCTGGCCGGGCTGCTCGCGGAGGTGGCCGGCTGTGCCGCCGTGGCCGAAGGAGCCGCGTTCTCGGAGAAGCTGAACCGGGCCGCCTTCACCGCGGGCGGGCTGGTGGCCGGTGGGCAGCTCACCGCGGACGAGGCCGAGCACGCCCTCAAGGAGGCCGCCGAACACGCCAGACCGGGCCAGGAACGCCGCTACACGGCCATCATCCGCAGCGGGCTCAACGCCGGCCGCACCCGTCCACTGCTGCCGGGAGGTCGCGCATGACGTCCCGCCAGGAAGACACCCTCTTCGACGCGCAGACGTACGAAACCGAGACGTACGAAGCCCAGGCGTACGACCCGAAGGCTTTCGACCCCCAGGCCGTCGCCGCACAGATCCTCGCCCAGCCCGTGCCCCGCTCCGGTCCCGAGGAGACGGCCCCGGCCCCGGCTTCGGGGGAGGCCACCGCCGACGGGCTGCTGCCCGACACCCTCAGCGACCGCGGCAACGCCAAACTGTTCGTCAAGCTCTACTCCAACGACTACCGGCACGTCCCCGGCCTCGGCTGGTTCCGCTGGGACAGCACCCGCTGGCAGATGGACGAGGACGACACCGTGATGTGGGCGGCCGGCGACCTCGCCGAATCCCTCGCGAGCAACGACCCGCGCGGCGTGTTCACCTCCTCCGCGCTCCAGCAGCACCGCCGCCGGGCCCTGAGCACCAGCGGTATGAACGCGATGCTCGCGCAGGCCAAGTCCGCCCCCGGCATGGTCCTCAACGCCGCCCGGCTGGACGCCGACCCGTACGCGCTGTGCACCCCGGCCGGAGTCGTCGACCTGCGCACCGGACTGATCCGCACCCCCGACCCCGACAAGGACTTCCACTCCCGCTCCACCACCGCCGCGCCCCAGGCGATGCCCACCCCGCGCTGGGACCGCTTCCTCACCGACACCTTCGGCGACGGCCCCGAGGGCGCCGAGATGATCGACTTCCTGCACCTGCTGCTGGGGTACTCCATCACCGGCGACGTCGGCGGGCAGGTCATGCCGTTCCTGTTCGGCTCCGGCAAGAACGGCAAGTCGGTGCTCCTGGACGTCCTGATCAAGCTCATCGGGGACTACGCGGATGCCGCCCCGCCCGGCTTCCTGATGGCTCGCCCCTACGAGGGGCACCCCACCGACCTGGCCGAACTGCACGGCCGGCGCGTCATCGTGTGCAGCGAGGTCAAGCCTGGCGACCGCTTCGACGAGGCCCGGGTCAAGCTCCTGACGGGCGGTGACCGCATCAAGGCCCGCCGGATGCGTCAGGACTTCTTCAGCTTCCAACCCACCCACAAACTCTGGCTGCTGGGCAACCACCGGCCCGAAGTGGGCACCGGAGGCTTCGCGTTCTGGCGGCGCATGCGGCTGATCCCGTTCCAGCGGGTCGTCCCGGACGACCGCAAGATCGACAACCTGGCGGACATCCTCGTCACCGAGGAGGGCCCAGGAATCCTCAACTGGCTGATTCTGGGCGCCCGTCGCTACCTGGGCGGTCAGAAGGACCTCTCGGGCCCCGAGCGGGTACGGATCGCCACGACGGCGTACGCGGAGACCGAGGACCACACCGGCCGCTTCCTGTCGGAATCCTGCCGGCTGGAGCCCGCGCTGCGGGCCGAACAGACACAGCTCTACGCGGTCTATAAGACCTGGTGTCAGAATGAAGGGGCCCCGGCGATCTCGTCCCGGGCCTTCGCGGCGCGGGTCCGAGAAGCGGTGGGACTGGTATCGCCCAAGGAGATGATCCTGTCCAACCAGCGCAAGTACTACCCGGGCATCGGACTTGTCGCCGACGAGGAGACAGCATGAGCGCCCTCATCGCCGAGGACGAGCTCGTCCACGAGGACGAGCTCGTCTGGCTCGAGGACATCAGCACGCTCGATTACGTGCGTCAGAGCCTGGACCGGCTGCCGACACGCCGCGGCAAGCCCCCCTACCACCGCGACGGACGCATGGTCGGCTACGCGCTGCTGGGCCCCCGCGCCAAGCCCTCCCGCTCCTCGGGCACGTTCCGGCGCCGGGTGTTCTGGCTGCTGCCGCACGATCGCGACACCGATCCCGAGGGCCTGTACACGACCGGCGCCCCCGCCGAGGCGATAGACCCGCGCACCCTGGCGCCGGGCAGCAAGGGCTGCAAGACCGAGCGTTCCGAGGGCGGGCCCCTGTCGTCGGACGTGGCCCAGCTGCTGCCCTGAGCTTTCACCCTCATCCATCGCAATGACTGACGGGCTCTTCGTTGCATTCGATTCAGGTCGGTTGCAACGGCCTTACCGTCTAGAGCTGCAAGCCGCCCGCAGCCTGTGAGAAGGCGGCATGCCCCGTACAACGGCCGGTTCGCCCAGAGACCCGACCCGGCCGCACCGCCCTCGGGATCACTGCTGCGGAGCCGCGGTCCCGGCTCCGACGGCAGGCTGCCGGTCGGTGCGCGGCAGCAGCGCCGCGGCGGTCAGACCGCCCAGGCCGACGACCATGAGCGCCGCCATCGCCGCCGCGTACCCGCCTCTACTGAGCTCGGAGACCAGGATCGTGCCCGCGACGGCCGTGCCGAGCGAGGAGCCGAGGTTGGAGACGCTGCGCGACAGGCCTGAGATCTCGCCCTGCTGCGTCTCGGGGAAACACGACTGGACCACGTTCACCGACGGGGTGAGCATCACCCCCAGACCCAGGCCGATCAGCAGCAGGCCGGGGGTGAACGCCCAGGCGGCGGGCTTCCACGCGACCAGGGCCAACAGCACGGCGACCCCGGCGATCGTCACGATGAAGCCCGCCATGATGAGGGTGCGCTGTGCACGGCGCCGGGCCAGCTTCTCGGCTGCCAGGGAGGCAGCGAGGATGCCCAGGGTCGCGGCGGTGAAGATGACGCCGGTCTCGATCGCGTCGTAGCCGCGGACGACCTGGAGGTAGGCCGCGACGGTGAACGAGACGCCCATCAGCATCAGCCACTGCGTGTTCTGGGTGACCAGGCCGAGGTTGGAGGTGCGGTTGCGGAACAGGGCCGTCGACAGCAGCGCCTCCCGGCCGGTGCGCTCGCGGCCGCGTACCCAGGCGAAGAAGCCCGCCAGCACCAACACGCCGGCCAGCAGCAGGGCCAGCGCCAGCCAGCCGTTGTTGTCGACGGCCAGGATGCCGGTCACCAGCAGCACCAGGCCCGCCGCCGACAGCAGCGCCCCGACGGTGTCGAAGGGCCGGTCGGGGTCGGGCGGCAGGGGATCGGTGAGTTTGCGGCTGAGCACCACGATCACCACGATCACCAGCGCCTGGAACACGAACGCGGCCCGCCAGCTGATCGCGCTCGTGATCAGTCCGCCGATCAGCGGACCGGCGGCCGCCCCGATCCCTCCCATCGCCATGATCGAGCCGAACGCGCGCGCCCGGGACGCCGTGTCGGTGAACAGCAGGGTGGTCAGGATGTAGACCGGCGGGATCAGCAGGGCCGTCCCCACACCCTCCAGAATCGAGTTCCCGAGGATCAGCACACCCAGCCCCGGCGCGGCCGCACTGAGCACCGCCCCGATTCCGTAGATCACGAGCCCCGCCAGCAGGCAGCGCTTGCGTCCCCATTTGTCGGTCAGCTTGCCGCCCGGGATCATCAGCGCGGCCATCACCAGCAGGAAGATCGTGATCGCGACCTGCACCCCCTGCACTGTGGTGTCCAGGTCCTCGCTGATGTCGTTGATCATCACGTTCATGTTCGAGCCGGCGAAGCTGCAGATGAACTGCGCCAACGCCAGTGGAGCAAGTACCCGTCGCGCTCCTGCCACCGCCGCCTCTGTCATGCCGCCACCTGCCCATCCACCGCGTCCGGTGCACCGAGAAGGGCTGTCCACCACAGCCCGGCGCCGACGAAATGCAACCGTCGCGACGACCGTCGCATGATCAACCGTCCTCGGCCCGAAGGCGCGCAGCGCATACGCCAGCCGGTTGGTCTCGGGCCGGCCGCACCTGGCAAGGTGCGAGAACAAGAACACCGGCGTTGACCTGCGCGAGGCATCGCCGCGCTGCTGAGAGGGCGTCCGGGCCAGGCCCGGTGACGTTCGAGCCGGGAATGGCGCTGTGGCTAGTGGCGTTGCTGCGCCGGGGATGCGGACCCACCCCCGCCTCTCGGCAGGAACGAGCGGTCGGGCTGGGGCAGGCAAAGAAACGGTTCAGGGGATCCCGACCGGCATTGCAAAGAACCGTCCATCCGGTATATTTCTTCGCTGTCCGCACTCATGAGCGAATGGGGCAGCTCAACTCCCTGAGGGAGCCGGGGAGTTGATCCGGACGGGGGACCCGCTGAGCGGTCGTACGCCTTGGTTCTCCGCCTGCCCTGTGCGCCATTGATCCACGACTGGGGGAGGCCCGCAACGATGCGCGGTATGCAGGCTCAAGTGGTGATCGTCGGCGGAGGACCCGTGGGGATGGTCCTCGCCTGCGAACTGGCGGGATACGGCGTGCGCACGGTCGTCTTCGAGGCGGAGACGCAGGTCTCCCAGCGGCCCAAGGCGACCACACTGCACGCCCGTACGGTGCAATGCCTGGTCCGGCGCGGTTATCTCCGCGGGTTCGTGACGCCGGGGGAGTGCACCGGCTCGGCGGTGACGAACAGCCCGTTCCACTTCGCGGGCATGCCGGGGCTCGCCATCTCGGCGCCCGCGGCGGAGCCGGAACCGATTCTGAAGTGTGCGCAGGAGGATCTCGAGCGTCACTTCGGGCAGCGGGCGCGGGCCGCCGGTGCGCGGATCGTGCGCGGATACCGGGTGACCGAGGTCCGGCAGGGGCCGGGCGGGGTGGCCGTCGTGGCCGAGGGCCCGGACGGCCCGGTGACGTGCAGGGGCGACTATCTCGTGGGGACCGACGGGGCGCGCAGTCTCGTCCGGGAAGGGGCGGGCTTCACGTCCCGCACCTACCCGGCCACCGTCTCGGCGATGGCCGGTGACGTCCGCCTCGACGTCGCTGAGGACCTTCCGCCGGGCTGGCACCGCACCGCGCGCGGCTGGATCGTCACCAAGCACCTGGGAGCCGGCGCGGTCCGGCTGCGGACCCTCAACTGCGAGGGCGCCCACCAGAACCGGTACGCGCCGCTGACGCTGGAGGAGTTGCGTGCGGAGGTGTCGTGGCTGGTCGGGCGGGACATCGCGATGGGCGACCCGCGCTGGCTGAGCAGGTTCAGCGACTTCTCCCGGCTGGCCGACTGCTACCGCAAGGGCCGGGTGTTCCTGGCCGGGGACGCGGCGCACCTGCACTTCCCGATCGGCGGCCAGGGGCTGAGCACCGGGCTGCTGGACGCCGTCAACCTCGGCTGGAAGCTCGCCTTCACCGTGCGTGGGACCGCCGGCGAAGCGCTGCTCGACACCTATGACGAGGAGCGCCGGCCCGCTGCGCAGCGGGTCATCGACAACACCCGGGCCCAGCTTGCGCTGATGCGGCCCGCTCCCGAACTCGACCCGCTGCGGGACCTGTTCGGCGAGCTGCTGGCCGGAAGCCGGGAGAGCGGGGTGCTGGCGTCCATGGTCAGCGCCCAGGACACGGTGCTGCCGGCCCGCGGCGCGGAGTCCTCCCCTTGGGAGGGAAGGTTTCTGCACAACGTCGACCTGGTGACCGGCACGGGGCGGACCGATGTGATCTCGCTGCTGGGCGAGGGGCGGCCGCTGCTGCTCGTCTTCGGCGACCGGGGCGACGACTACGCGGAACAGGTGCGCGGCTGGGCGAGCCTGGTGCGGGTGGTGTACGCCGAACCGGTGCCTCAGCTGTCCTGTGCCGCCCTCCTGGTGCGGCCCGACGGCTACATCGCCTGGGCCGCCGGGGGTGACGGGCCGGCCGCCGCTCTGACCGGGTACTTCGGGGCGGGCGCGGCGGCGGAGACCAGGGGTGTGCTGGCCGGGACGTCAGCTGACGGGGACGCGCAAGGAGGCGGCGTGCAAGGCCTCGAGCTCGGTCTGGACCGCAGCACCGCGGTGCTCGGTGATGTCGACCGTGGCCAGCACGGAGGAGACCACCACGCTGGGCAGCAGATGCTGCAGCAGGCAGCTGACCCGGCGTGGCAGGTCCTGGTAGTTGCACAGGGCCTGGGACATCGCCTGCACGCCGGCGAAGGCGCCGACCAGGACGTCGGCGGTCTCGGCCGGTTTGACGTGGGAGAGCAGTTCCCCCTGGGCCTGGGCCTTCTCCAGCAGCTCCGTGCCGACCTCGCTCCAGCGCAGGAAGGGGCCGCTGCGGTCGAGTCCCTGGGCCTGCTGGTCCAGCGACAGACGCACGCTCGCCCGCACCATCGGATCGGTCTGCAGGTGGTAGGCGTGCAGGACAACGGTGTCCACGAGCCGCTGCACCGTGCAGGAACGCTCGGGGATGGGCAGCCGCTGGTCCTGCTCGAGGAGCACCCCTTCGGCGAGGTGTTCCTTCGAGGGGAAGTGGAAGTACAGAGCGCCCTTGGTCACTCCGGCGACCGCCAGGATCTCGCTGATGGTCGCGGCCTGGTAGCCGCGCTCCTCGAAGACCTTTGCCGCCGCCGTCAGGATTGCATGTCGAGTACGGATCGCCCGGTCCTGCTTGACCAACTTCGGCCTCCTCCAGTCGATGAGCCCGGAGACCCAACAAAAAAACCGTCCAGTTTGTATCTTACAGATGGTTGGCTCTCGCGCAGCCCCTCGACTCGTAACAGATTCAAGGAGTTGCTTAAAAGCATCGCCAGCAGGGAGGGGATCCAGATGGCGGCGATCAGGTGGGGCGCCGGTGCAACCGGGGCCCGGACGGGGGAGGGAACGCGATGATTCTGGTGACCGGAGCCACCGGAACGGTGGGTCGAGCATTGGTTGAGCGACTTCCCGCCGATTTACGCGTTCGCATCATGTCCAGGGATCCCGCGAAGATCGTGGGGGCGGCGCCGACCGCGGAGAAGACTGCCGGGGACTTCGAGGACCCGCAGTCGCTGGCGCGGGCTCTCCAGGGGGTGCGTACGGCGTTCCTCGTCACCACGAGCCCCTCCGGCGAGGACGACGTGCGGTTCGTGCGTGCCGCGCAATTGGCCGGAGTGCGACGGGTGGTGAAACTCTCGGCGGCGGCCGTGCTCGACGAGGAGGCCGACGACCTCATCACCCGCTGGCAGCGGGCCGGCGAGGAACTCCTGCGGGGCTCCGGTCTGGAGTGGACCCTGCTGCGGCCGCGTGCGTTCATGTCCAACTCCCTTTCCTGGGCTGCTTCCGTACGGTCCGAGCGCACCGTCCGCGCGCTGTACGGAACCTCGGGCAACGCCTGCGTGGACCCACGGGACATCGCGGAGGCCGCCGTACGCGTCCTGACCGAAGAGGGGCATGCCGGGCGCGCCTACACCCTGACCGGACCCGAGGCCGTCACCGCCGCCGGACAGACCCGGCAGCTCGCCGGGCTGCTGGGGATCCCGCTGCGCTTCGCGGAGTTGACGCTCGACGAGGCACGTGCCGGTCTGGCCCGGCGCTATCCGGCACCGGTGGTCCAGGCCCTGCTGGACAGCGCCGAGCGTCAGCGCGCAGGCGCCAAGGCGGCGGTCGACGGCACGGTCGAGGCCTTGACGGGACACCCGGCGCGCACCTTCTCCCACTGGGCGCAGGACCATCTCGCCGCCTTCGCACCGACCACGGAACCGGTGGGGGCGTAGCCGCGGTGCGGGCCGCCGGGAGAGGACGCACGGTCCTGCCTCCCGCGGCCCGCACCGCCCGGCCCGTCCGGTGGCCGTCCTGCGCGTCGAGCGGTCGTATGGCTCAAGCGGTCGTCCATGACAAGCCGCCGCGTGCCCTCTTGTACTCAGCCCGTACGTGAACGGCCCCCCTCCGGGCGAGCCGTGGCGTCAGGAGGGAGGCCGGTCAGAGGGAAGAAGCTCGTCAGTCGGTGGGAGCCGCCATGGCCACGGTGCAGCGGAACACTTCCGCCTCGCCCTGGTAGGCGGTCACGAGCACGGTCTGGCCGCCGTCCTGGTGCACGTCGGTGAGGCGGCGGGCCTCGATGACGCACGGTGCGTTCAGTTCGACGTAGCGCAGGAACTCACTGGAAATGGAAAGCGGCAGAGAGGCATGTCCCAGCGTGGCGGCCGCGGCCTGGCGGGACGCTTCGAGGAGCACCATGCCCGGCACATGGTCGACCATGTGGTCGAAGAGCACCGGATGCCGGGTGTCCACGCGCAGCTGCCAGCGGCCCGGCTCACCGACAGGGGACAGGACCACATCCGTCGGGGACATACGGCCGACGGTCTGCGGGGCCTCCGGGGCCGTCAGGGCGATGACCTCGGGACGTTCGCCCGTGGGCACACGGGCGGCGCGCAGCCGCTCGTAGACCCGAGGGTTCATGCACGTGAGTGCGCCGCCGCCGGTCGCGGCGAGGGCGCCGTCACGGTAGATCGTGACCTCGATGCGGAACCCGGACACGTTGGCACCGCGCCGCTTCACATCGACGCACCGGACGTCGAGTTCGAGAGAGGCGGGAGTCCAGTCGACACGCACCTGCTCCGGTCGGACGGTGACGCTGAGGTCGCTCACCAGGAAGTGGTGACCGAGGGGGACGTCGTACTCGGCGTGCGCCAGCAGGATGCCGGCTTGCCGGATCGTCTCTGCGGCGATCAGCGTGTCGTGGCAGCCGTCCACGTTGGCGAAGAAGCTGTGCCCGCGCGGCCACTGGGCGTCGACGGCGAAGCGGTCCTCGGCGACGGGCCGCCAGTCGGTCAGCATGACCTCGGCGACGCTCGCACGGTGGACGAATTCCTTCGGAACAGTAGTGGTCAGGGACTGGTAGAGCGGGGCCCGCGAGCCGGTCGGCTCCGTCGTGGCGCTCCCTGTGACTGCTGTGCCGGCTATCGCGCGGTGCATGCGGAACGTACTCGCAGACATAGTTCCCCCTGAGCCGCCGTTGGCTTGAATGTCGGTGGTGGATCCCTCAGGCCTGTGAAGATACATACCATCCGGTTTAATTTCTAGAGGAGCGCGGCCCTCCAGCCGACGATAAATGGAACGACTCGTTCCCAAATGTGGAGGCGGCGGCACCGGATCTGAGGCAGCGGTCCGAAACCCGCAGGTCCCCTTGAGGCGCCCCCCGGGCGGGCGGTATCCGGGCCGGCGGATGCCTGTCCGGCGTTCCGGCGCTCCGCATCTCAAGTGATCTCAAAGCGGCCCTTGAGTGGCTTGCCTGATCGTGTCTGCAGGCCCGTGGCGAAGGGGGATCGGTTGTATGGCTGGCGAAAAGCTGCTGATCAGGGTGGAGAAGGGGCAGCCTGACGAGGCGGAGCTGGCCGCCGTCGTCGCGGTGCTGCTGTCTTTGCAGGAGGGCGAGCAGGCCGCGCCCGAGGAATCGCCGGCGGCCGAAATCGACTGGTGGCGACGGCCGGAGCCCTATGCGGCGCCCGACAGCTGGCGCTGACCCCGACGGTATCTCCCGAATCCCTTCACCGTTCAAACAGAAACCGCTTAAGCGGTTTGTTATGCTGGCTAACGGACCCGGGGCGGGACCTCCTCGGCCTTGTCCCAGGAAGGCACCTGACATGGCTCTGAAGACTGGCCCGGTACCGAGCGAACCGGGACCCCCGGACATCCGCGGACGCGTGGCGGAGCTTCACAGCATCCGCGAGCAGGCTCTGGCAGGCCCCGGCCCGGAGGCGACCAAGGCGCAGCACGCCAAGGGCAAGCTGACTCCCCGGGAACGCATCGAACTGCTGCTGGACCCGGACTCCTTCCATGAAGTCGAACCCCTGCGCCGGCACCGGGCCACCGGTTTCGGCATGGAGACGAAGAGGCCCTACACCGACGGTGTCATCACCGGCTGGGGCACGGTCGAGGGCCGTACGGTCTTCGTCTACGCGCACGACTTCCGGATCTTCGGCGGCGCGCTGGGCGAGGCCCACGCCACCAAGATCCACAAGATCATGGACATGGCCCTCAGCGCCGGGGCCCCGCTGGTGTCGCTCAACGACGGTGCGGGCGCCCGTATCCAGGAGGGTGTCTCGGCGCTGGCAGGCTATGGCGGCATCTTCCAGCGCAACACCAAGGCCTCGGGTGTCATCCCGCAGATCAGCGTCATGCTGGGCCCCTGCGCGGGCGGCGCGGCCTACAGCCCCGCCCTGACCGACTTCGTGTTCATGGTCCGCGGGACCTCGCAGATGTTCATCACCGGCCCCGACGTGGTCAAGGCCGTGACGGGCGAGGAGATTTCGCAGAACGGCCTGGGCGGTGCGGACGTCCACGCGGAGACCAGCGGTGTGGCCCACTTCGCCTACGACGACGAGGAGACCTGCCTCGCCGAGGTGCGCTACCTGTTGTCGCTGCTGCCGCAGAACAACCGGGAGGCGCCGCCGAGGTGCGCGGCGACGACTACGTCGACCGTCGCTCGGACGCGCTGCTCGATCTGGTGCCCGCCGACGGCAACCGGCCCTACGACATGGCCAAGGTCATCGAGGAGGTCGTCGACGACGGGGAGTACCTCGAGGTCCACGAGGGGTGGGCGCGCAACATCATCTGCGCACTGGCCCGGCTCGACGGGCAGACCGTCGGGTTCGTCGCCAACCAGCCCCAGACCCTGGCCGGCGTCCTGGACATCGAGGCGAGTGAAAAGGCCGCACGGTTCGTGCAGATGTGCGACGCCTTCAACATCCCGATCATGACCTTCCTCGACGTCCCCGGCTTCCTCCCGGGCGTCGACCAGGAGCACGGCGGCATCATCCGCCACGGCGCGAAGCTGCTCTACGCCTACTGCAACGCGACCGTGCCGCGGATCTCGCTCGTCCTGCGCAAGGCCTACGGCGGCGCGTACATCGTCATGGACAGCCAGTCCATCGGCGCCGACCTGACGTACGCGTGGCCGACGAACGAGATCGCCGTCATGGGCGCCGAGGGCGCCGCCAACGTCATCTTCCGCCGTCAGATAGCCGAGGCCGAGGACCCCGAGGCCATGCGGCAGAAACTGGTCAAGGAGTACAAGGCCGAGCTCATGCACCCGTACTACGCGGCCGAGCGTGGCCTGGTGGACGACGTGATCGACCCGGCCCGCACCCGCGAGGTTCTCATCCGCTCCCTGGCCATGCTGCGCAGGAAGCACGCCGAGCTGCCGTCCCGCAAACACGGCAACCCACCGCAGTAGCAGTACGTTCCGAGGGACTGGGGATGTCGGTGCGGTGCCGGCCTTCGACGTCCCTGTTCTCAGGAGACAGCACATGGTCAAACAGGAGCGGGCAGCTCGTACCCGGCAGGCACTGATCAAGGCCGCGGCCGAGGTGTTCGCCGAGGAGGGCTTCGTCACCGCGTCGCTGAGCACCATCAGCAGGCGAGCTGGGGTCAGCAACGGTGCCCTGCACTTCCACTTCGCCAACAAGGGGATGCTCGCCGACGCGGTCGAGTCGGAGGCCGCCCAGGCGGTCCACCGGATCACCGAGGCGGCGCGGGCCTGGCAGGGCGACTCGCTCCAGGCCGTCGTGGACGCCACGCACGAGCTGATGAGCAGCCTCGCCCATGACCCCGTGGTCCGCGGTGGTTTCGAACTCGCCGGCGACTGGGCGCGCCGCGGAGAGAGCTCCCTGCGGGCCCAGTGGCAGCACTGGGTCGAGGACAGCCTGCGCCGGGCCGAGCGCAACGGCGCTCTGGCGGAAGGGGTGTCCTGGGTCGACAGCGCCCGTGTCATCGTCGCCGCCACCACGGGCTTCGAGGTACTCGCGGGCGAGGACAACTCCTGGCTGTCGCGGCAGAACGTCACCCGCTTCTGGGAAGTCCTGCTGCCACGGCTCGTCGGGCGGCAGGACCTGGACCGGCTGGTGAGCGCCGGCTCGCGGTCGACGACCGCGGTCTCCTCGCCGTTGTCCGAGCGGCCCGCGCCCTGACCTCGCGCTTTAGCAGACTGCATGGTCTGTTTCTATATTCTTCCTTCGCTGGCTCCACCTTGGTGTGCCCTGGAGATCCACTCCAGGGCGCCTTGAGCCTCACCGGAAGTTCTATGTAAGTGCAGGTCAGATGGGTTGGGGCGCTATGCCTCCACTAAGAAAATACAGGATGTGCGGTTTGATATTGACAGACCGCGCGCGCGGTTTTTACTCTTGCTGTGGCGCCGGGCTGGCATCTGCTGACGGCCGCGGACCGACCGGAGCACTCGGGCACAAGACAGGGGAGATCGCGTGGACATCGAGGTACTCGGCGCACTGGCCGTACAGGAGAACGGAGTCTCCATCACGCCGACGGCTCCCAAGCCGCGGCAGGTGCTGGCCCTGCTGGCGCTGCACGCTGACCGGGTGGTGCCCGTCTCCGCCCTGATCGAGGAACTGTGGGGCACCACACCGCCGCGCAGCGCCCGCACCACCCTTCAGACCTACATCCTCCAGCTGCGCGAACTCATCGCCGTGGCCCTGGAGAAGGATGAGCAGGACGGCGCGGAGGGCGAGAGCAGGCCGCGCACCGCCAAGGACGTCCTGGTGACCATGCCCAGCGGCTACCTCCTGGCCAGCGGCGGCGGCGAGAGCGACGTGCGCGCCTTCGAGCGCCTGGCGGGCGTGGGATACCGGGCCATGGACGCCGGCGACTTCCCCGGCGCCGCGCGGCAGTTGCGGGAGGCGCTGGCGCTGTGGTCCGGCACCGCCTTCGCGGACGTCCAGGCCGGGACTCAGCTGGACATGGAGATCAAGCGTCTGGAGGAGAGCCGGCTGTGCGCGCTGGACCAGCGGATCGAGGCCGATCTGCGACTGGGGCGGCACCGGGAGCTGCTGGCCGAACTGACCGTGCTGGTGAATCGTTACCGCACGCACGAGAGCCTGCACGGCCAGTTCATGCTGGCGCTGTACCGCTCGGGGCGGCGCGGCGAGGCGCTGGAGGTCTACCAGCGGCTGCGCGCCACGCTGGTCCGGGACCTCGGTCTGGAGCCCTCGGCGGGCCTGCGGCGCCTTCAGCGTTCCATCCTGACGGCCAACCCCGAGACCGCGACGGCGGCACCGAAGACCACCAAGGACCGCCTCGTCCCCACGAGTTGAGTGGCCGCCCCCTTTCCCAGGGCCTCCGCGCAGCCGGTTCGTCCGGTACGCCGACGCCTTGGGAAGCGGCATGTCCGGGGCCGCGAGGGGTCGCCCGGCACTACGGCGCACGACCTTGCGATGCCCGTGAAGTCCACCGGGGCAGGTCGTCCCTGTCGTCCTCGTAGGGGGCGGACGCGCACCGATCCCGGGGGAGGGTCGGCATCGGGCCAACGCGGCTCGTCCCGCAAGCGGTGCCATGCATTCCGCAATCCGGTTTCTCTGCAGTGGAATTCAATGGAAAAGGTAACCAGGCAGAGCACTCTGTGATAGTGCGGACTCTCTTTCTTCCAGTCGTCGTTTACATGCCCTTGAGTGGATCAATTTCCGGACCGCGGAGTTCAGTTGAAACACCCTCAAGCTCCGGTTGAGGAAAATCGGGTGTGGCGCGAATCCGGCTAGTGTGCTGACGGTGATGGGATTCAGCCACGAGAGGAACTCGACGAGGTACGGAGGAAAGCAGTGAAGATTCAAGTTCTGGGCCCGTTGAGTGCCGAGGTCAACGGGGGGTCGATTGTCCCGACGGCCGGTAAGCCGCGGCAGATTCTTTCCCTGCTCGCTCTCTACCCCGGACGGGTGATGCCTGTCCCCATGCTCATGGAAGAAATCTGGGGAACCGAGCCGCCGCAGAGCGCCCTCACCACCTTGCAGACCTACATCCTTCAGCTGCGTCGACGCCTGGGCACCGCCATGGGGCCCGACGCCCCCGGCGCGGCCAAGGAGGTGCTGGCCACCCGGCACGGCGGCTACCTGCTCCAGATACCGCCCGAGAGCGTCGACGTCCACGAGTACGAGCGCATGGTCACCGAGGGACGGTCGGCGTTCGAGGCCGGGGACGACGAGACGTCGGCCAACTGCTTCCGCAAGGCGCTGGAGCTGTGGCGCGGCCCCGCACTGGTCGACGTCCGGGTCGGGCCGATCCTCGGGATCGAGGTCATGCGTCTGGAAGAGAGCCGGCTCGGCACCGTGGAGCGCCGCATCGACGCGGATCTGCGGCTCGGCAGGCACTCCGAACTCATCGCGGAACTGGCCGAACTGACGGCACGCTACCCGCAGCACGAGGGACTGCACTCGCAGGCCATGGTGGCGCTGTACCGGTCCGGGCGGCAGGCGTCGGCCCTCGCTGTCTACCGCAAGCTGCGCATCCGGCTCATCGAGGAACTGGGCGTGGAGCCCTCGCCGCAGGTGCAGCGACTGCACCAGGCGATGCTCGCCGTCGACCCGCAGCTGGACGTCGCCGCCGGTGCCCGGCGCAGCTCGACCTTCGATCTCTACGCCGCCTGAGGCCGGCCGGAGCGGGGGCTCGAGTCGTACTCAGAGGTCGGTTTCCACCAGCGCCTCATCCTGCGCCCGCCGGGGGGACGGCGGGCCGCCGGAAGGGGGCTCGACCGGGGGGACGGTGGCCTCGGGACGGTGTGGGGGTTGATGGTTGCGGCCGGGCGGCCGGGGGAACGTCGCCTGGCCGTAGCCGGGCCGGAGCCCGGGCGGGCAGCGGGGCGCCGAGGGGCTTCATGCCGGCCTTCGGCGCCCGTCGACCGGCACGAGATCCGCAGATCGCGCAGACCTTCGTACGTACGGACCTCTCCCGAGCTCGCCGCGGGGGAGGTCTTCTCCATGATCACACCCTTCGGCCGTGTCGCCGAGCCGGCGGAAGCCGGCCTCTGGTCGTTCTCGAGCGGGCTTTGAGGTCGTCCGGCGATTCTCGAACCCCGCCCCCGTGTGTCCAGGGGCGAGGGGAGAGGAGGACGGCCATGTCGGACGGACAGTCGGTGCGACTGCACTGTTTCGCGCACTCCGAGGGGGGCCTGTCGATCTTCGAGCACTGGGCCGCGCACACCGGACCCGGTGTCGAGGTCCTCCCGGTCGCCCTGCCGGGGGGCGAACGGCGGCGCTCCGAACCCCGGGTGACCACACATGAGGCGCTGCTCGCCGATCTGCTGCCCCTGTTCGCCGACCCCGACCCCGGGCCGTACGTCCTCTACGGGCACGGGCTCGGTGCCATGGTCGCCTTCACCCTGACGCGCGCCCTGCACGAGGCGGGGCTGCCGGGTCCGGCGCTGCTGGCCGTGGGCGCCTGTCCGCCGCCCGACACTCCCTCGGAACTGCCGGACGTGCGCGGGGCGTCGGACGCCGAACTGCTGCATGTCCTGGGCGGCGAGGGTGCCGTGCCGGCCGAGAGCGACGAGGGGATCTGGCTGCGGGCCATGCTGCCGGTGCTCCGCGCCGACCTGGAGCTCTCCCGGGCCCTGGAGGAGGCTGCCCGCAAGCCGTCGTCCGCGGGGCCGCTCAGCACTCCCGTGCTCGTGGTCGCCTCACAGGACAACCCGCTGGCGCCGCCCACGATCGCCGAGGGCTGGCAGCAGTGGACCACGGGGCCCACCCGGCTGCGTACCGTCCCGGGCCATCACTTCTTCGCACGGGGTCGTGGACTGCCCAGGCTGCTCGGCCGGGCCTGCCGCGTCGCCGGCCGCCTCGCCCTCGCCCGGGAGAGCGTGGCCGTCGGCTGAAACCCTCGGCCCGGTCCTCCGGTGCGGGCATCCCTTGTCCGCGGGCCCCTGAATCCTCTCGCGACGCGGCGGTTGACAGCTGACGGGACCAGCGCTTTTCGATCTGCTTTCCGCTCGTCCTTCAGCGGTTTTCTTCCGGCCGTCTGAATTCTGTTCGCGTACCCGTCGGCGCAATGTAGGAGAGGTGTTCAGATGTCTGTTGAGCTCGCGGAGAAGACGGCTCACAGGGTTCATGTGTCCGCGTCCGCCGGGGTGGTCTATGCCCTTTTCGCCGATGCGGTGAACTGGCCGCTCTATTTCGCTCCTAGCGTTCATGTGGAGCGCCTGGAGTTCGACGGTGAGCGGGAGCGGCTGCGCACGTGGTGTTTCCTGGACGGCGAGCTGAAGTCATGGACTTCGTGGCGTCGCCTGGACCCGGTGAAGCGCCGTGTGGAGTTCCGGCAGGAACTGCCCGCGCCGCCGTTGAGTGCACTGGGCGGCATCGTGACCGTACGGGCCGACGGGCCGGACGCCTGTGACCTGGAGCTGGTGTACGACTTCAGCGTCGTCGACGACAGTCCCGCCGACCGGGCGTGGGCGCAGCGGGCCGCCGACGGGCACAGCCGCAGCCAGCTCGCCGGGCTGAAGGCGATCGCCGAGCGGTGGGCGCGCCTGGACGAACTGATCCTGACCTTCGAGGAGTCGGTGCACGTCCACGGGCCGGCCGAGCTGGTCTACGACTTCCTGTACCGGGCGGCTGACTGGCCGGAGATGGTGCCGCACGTCACCCGGGTCGACCTCGTCGAGGACGAGCCCGGAGTTCAGCGCGTGAGCATGGAGACGCTGACCGAGTACGGCACCCACGCCTCGGACTCGGTGCGGATCTGCTTCCCGCACGCGGAGCGCATCATCCACAAGCAGACCACGACGCCCGCCCTGATCCAGGCGCACACCGGCGAATGGTCCGTCGTCCCGGACGAGCGGGGCGTGACCGTCCTCGCGCAGCACACCGTCGTCCTGCGCGAAGAGGACATCGTCACCGAGCTCGGCGAGAACGCGACCTTGGACCAGGCCCGCCGCCGGGTGCGTGAGGCGATCGGCCGCAACAGCCGGGTGCTGCTCGCTCACGCCAAGCAGCACGCGGAGACGGCCGTCCGCATGCTGTGACCGCGGGTCTCCGGCCGGGAGGCGGATGTCCTGACCTGCCGCTCATGGATGGGCCCTGACGGGCTTGGGCACCGCTTCACACCCGCTTGGGAAAACGGACGGGGGGCCGGTGCTGCCACTAGCGTGCTGAGTCGGAGGGTTGTGGAGATCTGCTGACCAGGAGGCGTCATGGAAGCGAGGCGGTGTGGTGACACCCCCGTGCGCCCCGCGTCCCGTCCCCCGCGCAGCGGCCGCTCCCTCCGTCCCGGCCGGCCCGGCTCCGTCGGGCACGCACGCGGCCCGTCCGCACCGCCGACCACCCGTCCTCGGGCGTTCCCCTGTCTTCGCCACGGCCCTGTACGGCGCAACCGGGCGCGAACCGTCCGGCCCGCCGCCAGGGCCGCACTCGGCACGTCGGCCACCGACTCCGTGGCACGGTCCTCCCAGGGACCGGGCGTCGCAGCTCATCCAGCGCCTACAGAGGAGAGGAGGGAGGGGACCGCACCGGTCTCAGCAGACCGCACGTCCCCGGACACGCATGACTGTTTCCCGCTCCTCCCACGCGGCGATCTCCGTGATCGTCGACCCCGGGCCTGCTCCGCACACGGCCCCGTGGGACCTCGAGTTGCGCGGTCCGCTCGACCCCGCCGTGCTGGAAGACGTCCTGGGCGAACTCGCCTGCGGTGACCCGGGCCGGCCCGCCTGGCAGCACCGGCTGCTGCGGCACGGGCCCGAGCACCACACACTGCGCTTCATCCAGCGCGACGGTGCGATCGCGGCGTCCGTGGTGGGCCGTATCGCGGACCTCCTGACCGAGCCGCCGCCGGCCGACCGTCCGCTCGTTCCCGCCCAGTGCGCGGTCCTGACCCGGCCGCCACGGCAGCGGTACGAGGCGGTGTACCTCGAACCGGCCGGGCCGCTGGACGCGGACGCGGTCCGGGAGGCGCTGCGCTGTGTCGTGGCCGCCCACCCGCAACTGCGCGCCCGCGTGGACGCGACGGGCGGCCGCATCCTCGGGCCCGCCGCGGTCTGGGACGGCCAGGTGCCGTTGACCGAAGGGGAGTTCACCGACGAGGCCGGTTTCGCGGCGGCCGTCGCAGCGACCGGCCATGCCCTCGATGCGACCAGCGGTGTCCAGGTGCGGGCCCTGCTCGCCCGGGACCGCCGTGCGACGGGGCCGCGCGCCGACCGGCTCGCGGTGATCGTCCATCAGCTCGCGGTGGACGCCGCGTCCTGGCGGACCCTCGTGGGCGACCTGACGGCCGCCCTCGGCACGGCCACCGTGCCGCCGCGGCCACGGCGCGTCCCGGACGCCCTGGCCGACTGGATCGGCGAACTGCGGGATCTGGCCCGCGACCCGGACGAGGTCCGGCACTGGTCCCTGGTGGCCGAGCGCAGGGCCCACGCGCTCAGCTCCCGTCGCTCCGCCGCGGTGACCCGCTCCGGCGAGGTGCCCGACACCGCCCGGGCGGCGTGGGACAGCGGGCCGGGTGGCGAGCGCCACCTGGAGTTCACCGTGGACGAGGAGCTGACCGAGCGGATCACCCAGGGTCTGGCGCGCCGGCTCGCGCTGACCACCGGGCAGGTGCTGACCGGTGTGTTCGCCCTGACTCTCGCCCGCTGGCAGCGGGTCGACGAGGTCGGCTTCGACGTACTCAGTGACCCCCGCGAGGGCCATCCGGCGCTACGGCGTCACGTGGGCCGGCTCACCGGCGAGCACCCCGTGCATCTCGCCCTCGACCCCGGCCTCGACCCCCTCGGCCAACTGGCGGCGGTGGCGGGCCCGTTGGCGGCCTCCGCAGGGCAGGCGGCGGGCGGCGCCGGGTTCGGGGCCTGCCGGGAGTGGAGCCCCGACCCGCTGCTGCGCGACACCCTGCGCGCGCTGGCGCCCGCCCCGGCTTGTCTGATCCTGCACGGCCCCGACGAGGTGCTGCCCGGCTCCGCGTACCCCGTGCCCGGCAGCGCGCCGGGCCGCCCGCGCACCGGCTGGAGGTGCGGGTCCAGATCACCGGCGGCAGGCTGCGCGTCGGCCTGGGCTGGGTGAGCGACCCCGCCGAGGGCATCACCGACACCTCCGTCGCCGCCCTCGCCGATCTGCTGCGGGAGACGTTCGGGGAGCTCGCCGGCGCGGCCGACGCCCCCATCCCGTCCGTGTTCCGGGCCACCCCCCAGCAGAAGGCGCTGTACACGGCGGGTGACGCGCAGCCCGGCACCGGGCGGCATGTCGAGCAGCTCGTGTGGGTCTGGCACGGCCCGCTCGACGTCGATCGCTTCACCTCGGCCTGGCAGTCGGTCTTCGACTGCGAGACGGTGCTGCGGACGGCGTTCACCGGCGGCCCCGAACCGCAGCTCATGGTGCACAGCCGGGTCACGCCCGAGATCACCGTCCGGGTCCGGCGCGGCGACGAGGACCTGTCGGGCCTGCTGGAACGCGACCGGCTGCGCGGCTTCGACCTGCGCTGCCCAGGACCGCTGCGGCTGACCCTGCTGGGTGCGGAGGGCAGTCCGCTGGAGGGCGCCGCCTCGCCCACGCGGATCGTGCTCACCTACCACCGGGCGCTGCTGGACACCTGGAGCGCGCACATCATGCTGCGCGAGTTCCACCGGGCCTATCTCGCGGGCGGCTCCCTGCCCGGCGGGGAGCGCCGCCCCGATCTGCGCGACTACACGGCGTGGATCGCGGCCCAGGACCTGGAGCCCGTACGGGGGTTCTGGTCACGGTCCGTGCCGCCCGCGGACGCGGCGTCGCGGCCGGGCCGGCCCGGCGGGGCCACCGGGCTGACCGGGGTGGGGCGTTCCCGGCTGCGCCTGGACTCCGCAGAAACCATCCGTCTCGCGCGGTGGGCGAGCCTGTGGGGCATCGCCGAGAGCAGCGTCCTCCAGGCCGTCTGGGCCATGCTCATCCACCGGGCCTCCGGCGCCACCGGACCGGCCCCGGTCTGCTTCGCGGTGACGGTCCCGGGCCGCGGCATCCCGCTCGACGGCGTCGCCCGAATGCTGGGACCGCTGCGCAACTCGCTGCCGATGTCCGTCGAGGTGGACCCGGAAGGAACCCTGCCGCAGCTGATGCGGCAACTGCGCGACCACGCCCTGGACATGGCCGCCTACGAATGGGTCCCCGCCGACTGGATACGGCCCCCCGGACGCCGCGGCACGGGCACCGACCCCGCCGCCACCGTCATCGTCTTCGAGGACCCGCCGCACCCGGTGGAGGGCCTTGAGAACGAACTCGCCGCGCAGGGCATCAGGGCCGAGTTCGTCGGCACCGTACCCGCCCGCTCGGTGCTGCCCATCGGGCTGCTCGCCCACCACGACAGCACCGGCGGCCTGGTCCTGACCGGCGTGCACGACCGCGATGTCCTCGACGAGGACGCGGCGGCCGAACTGCTCATGCAGAGCGCCCTGCTGCTGCGTGAACTGCCTTTGTGGGCGGGCGAGTCCACCACCGTCGCGGACGCCGTGAAGCTCCTGGAGGGCCGGGCCGTACCGCAGATGGCGGAGGCTTCCGGTACGGACCCGGACGGGCCGCTGCTCACCCTGCGTCCGGCGGTGCGAGAGCAGGCGGGCACCATCTGCCTGGTCCCGCCGCCGGGTGCGCCCGCGACCTGCTACGACCTGCTGGCGCACACCTACGCCGGCTCCCGGGAGCTGCTGGTGCTCACCGGCGACGCCGACCGCGCCCGGCCCGCGCTGGCCGCGCACGGCACCGGCACGTCCCTTCTGCTCGGCGGCTTCTCCGGGGCCGGCGCCCTGGCTTGCGACATCGCCCGGCGGATCGCCGCGGACGGCGGACGGCCGCCCCGCGTGGTGCTCGCCGGCGCGAGCACGGACGAGGAGGAACGGGCCCGCGATCTCGCCCGGGCGCTCGAGGACGCCACCGCCTCACCGGACGGCTGAGGCACCCCGCCCCGAAGCCCGGGGCGGGGTGCCACGGCGGCATCGGGCGGACCACGGCCGGCAGGGCGGTACGACCGGTCGGCCGGCTCTCTCCGCTGGGGTTCCGCCGCTCTTCGAGTGCTCCTCGTTCGAAGTCGTACATCTTTGGCTGCGTCACGGGTGACCGCGCCCGGTTTCTGACCCCCTTCCAGGCTTTGAGCCCGCAGCCATCAGGAGAGCCATGTCCCGTCGTCTGTTCACCTCGGAGTCCGTGACCGAGGGACACCCTGACAAGATCGCTGACCGGATCAGCGACACGATCCTGGACGAGCTGCTGCGTCAGGATCCGTCGTCGCGCGTCGCGGTCGAGACGCTGATCACCACCGGTCAGGTGCACATCGCCGGTGAGGTGACCACGACTGCCTACGCGCCGGTCGCCCAGCTGGTGCGTGATGCCATCCTCGAGATCGGCTACGACTCCTCGGCCAAGGGCTTTGACGGTGCGTCGTGCGGTGTGTCGGTGTCGATCGGTGCGCAGTCGCCGGACATCGCGCAGGGTGTCGACACGCCTACGAGCAGCGGGTGGAGGGCGACGAGGACGAGCTGGACAAGCAGGGTGCCGGGGATCAGGGTCTGATGTTCGGTTATGCCACGGACGAGACCCCGAACCTGATGCCGCTGCCGATCGAGCTGGCGCACCGGCTCTCACGCCGGCTGACCGAGGTCCGCAAGAACGGCACGGTTCCCTATCTGCGTCCTGACGGCAAGACGCAGGTGACCATCGAGTACGACGGTGACAAGGCGGTGCGTCTGGACACCGTGGTGGTCTCCTCCCAGCACGCCTCCGACATCGACCTCGAGTCGCTGCTGGCCCCTGACATCCGTGCTGAGGTCGTCGAGCATGTGCTCGCCGAGCTGGCGGATGAGGGCATCAAGCTGGAGACCGGGGGCTACCGCCTGCTGGTGAATCCGACGGGGCGTTTTGAGATCGGTGGTCCGATGGGGGACGCGGGTCTGACCGGGCGGAAGATCATCATCGACACGTATGGCGGGATGGCGCGTCACGGTGGTGGCGCGTTCTCGGGCAAGGATCCGTCGAAGGTGGACCGTTCGGCGGCGTACGCGATGCGCTGGGTGGCCAAGAACGTGGTCGCCGCCGCCTCGCCTCCCGCTGTGAGGTGCAGGTGGCGTACGCGATCGGCAAGGCCGAGCCGGTGGGGCTGTTCGTGGAGACGTTCGGTACGCACACGGTGGAGGTGGAGAGGATCCAGCAGGCCATTGGCGAGGTGTTCGACCTGCGTCCGGCCGCCATCATCCGGGATCTGGACCTGTTGCGGCCCATCTACTCCCAGACCGCCGCCTACGGCCACTTCGGCCGTGAGCTGCCCGACTTCACCTGGGAACGCACCGACCGCGCCCAGCAGCTCAAGGAAGCCGCGGGCATCTGAGCCCGACACCTGACGGCCGGGCCCGACGGTCGCGGCCGACGCCGTACGACAGCGGCGATCAGCGACCGAAGCGACCGAAGGAGTTCCCGTGCGCATCGCGGTGACAGGATCCATAGCCACCGACCATCTGATGGTCTTCCCCGGCCGGTTCACCGACCAGCTGCTGCCCGACCAGCTCGCCCACGTCTCGCTCTCCTTCCTCGTCGACCGCCTCGAGGTGCGCCGGGGCGGTGTCGCCGCCAACATCGCCTACGGGCTTGGCGGGTTCGACCTGTCACCGCTCCTGGTGGGGGCGGTCGGCACCGACTTCGCCGAATACGCGGTGTGGCTGAAGGAGCACGGCGTCGACACCGGGGGAGTGCACATCTCCGCCGAACAGCAGACCGCCCGCTTCATGTGCATCACCGACGAGGACGCCAACCAGATCGCCTCGTTCTACGCGGGCGCCATGACCGAGGCGCCCGACATCGACCTCGGCGCCCTCGTCACCGGCCCCGACCGGCCCGGCCTGGTCCTCGTCTCGCCCAACGACCCGGCGGCGATGCTGCGCCACACCGCCGACTGCCGCACCCTCGGACTGCCCTTCGCGGCCGACCCCTCACAGCAACTGGCCCGCCTCGACGGCGACCAGGTCCGCGAGCTGGTCGACGGCGCCACCTGGCTGTTCACCAACGAGTACGAGGCCGCCCTGCTCAAGGAGCGCACCGGCTGGAGCCGCCAGGAGATCCTCGCGGTCGTCGGCGCCTGGGTCACCACCCTCGGCGAGAAGGGCGTACGCGTCGAACGGGCGGGGGCAGCCCCCGCTCGTCGTCCCCGCGATCCCCGACGTCGAGACGGCCGACCCGACCGGTGTCGGCGACGCCTTCCGCGCCGGTTTCCTCGCCGCCGTCAGCCACGGCGTGCCGCTCGAGCCCGCCGTCCGCCTCGGCTGCGCCCTGGCCTCCGTGGTGCTCGGCGCGGTCGGCTCGCAGTCCTACGAAGTTGACCCCGCGCAGCTGTCCGACATCGTCGAGCGAGCCTACGGCCCCGGTACGGCCGCCCCGCTCGCACCAGTCCTCGGAGCACGCTCATGACCGCTGACCACCGCACCCGCATCGCCGAGCTCCGTGAGGCCCTTGCCACCCGTGTGGTGGTCGCCGACGGGGCGATGGGCACCATGCTCCAGGCGCAGGAACCCACGCTGGACGACTTCCAGCAACTCGAGGGCTGCAACGAGATCCTCAACGTCACCCGGCCGGACATCGTGCGCTCGGTGCACGCCGCGTACTTCGACGCGGGCGTCGACTGCGTCGAGACCAACACCTTCGGCGCCAACCACGCCGCCCTCGGCGAGTACGACATCCCCGAACGCGTCCACGAACTCTCCGAAGCCGGCGCCCGCGTCGCCCGCGAAGTCGCCGACGAGTACACCGCCCGCGACGGCCGCCGACGCTGGGTCCTCGGCTCGATGGGCCCCGGCACCAAGCTCCCCACCCTCGGCCACGCCCCCTACACCACCCTGCGCGACGCCTACCAGAAGAACGCCGAGGGCCTGGTCGCGGGCGGCGCCGACGCGCTGCTGGTGGAGACCACCCAGGACCTCCTGCAGACCAAGGCCGGCGTCCTCGGCGCCCGCCGCGCCCTCGACGCCCTCGGCCTGGACGTGCCGCTCATCGTGTCGGTGACGGTGGAGACGACCGGCACCATGCTGCTGGGCTCCGAGATCGGCGCCGCGCTGACCGCGCTGGAGCCGCTGGGCATCGACATGATCGGGCTGAACTGCGCGACCGGCCCGGCCGAGATGAGTGAGCACCTGCGGTACTTGGCCCGGCACTCCCGCATCCAGCTGTCCTGTATGCCGAACGCCGGTCTGCCGGTGCTCGGCAAGGACGGCGCCCACTATCCGCTGAGCGCCGAGGAGTTGGCGGACGCGCAGGAGAACTTCGTCCGCGAGTACGGACTTTCGCTGGTCGGTGGCTGCTGCGGTACGACGCCGGAGCATCTGCGCCAGGTGGTCGAGCGGGTTCGTGGTCTGGTGCCGTCGGCCCGGGATCCGCGCCCCGAGCCGGGTGCCGCCTCCCTCTACCAGACGGTGCCGTTCCGGCAGGACACGTCGTACATGGCGATCGGTGAGCGCACGAACGCCAACGGGTCGAAGAAGTTCCGTGAGGCGATGCTGGAGGGTCGCTGGGACGACTGTGTGGAGATGGCCCGCGACCAGATCCGTGAGGGCGCGCACATGCTGGATCTGTGCGTGGACTATGTCGGCCGCGACGGTGTGGCGGACATGGAGGAGCTGGCCGGCCGGTTCGCGACCGCCTCCACGCTGCCGATCGTCCTGGACTCCACCGAGGTGGATGTCATCCAGGCCGGTCTGGAGAAGCTCGGCGGGCGTGCGGTCATCAACTCCGTCAACTACGAGGACGGCGACGGCCCCGAGTCCCGCTTCGCGAAGGTCACCCGGCTCGCCCAGGAGCACGGGGCGGCGCTGATCGCGCTGACCATCGACGAGGAGGGGCAGGCCCGCACCCCGGAGAAGAAGGTCGAGATCGCCGAACGGCTGATCGAGGACCTGACCGGCACCTGGGGCATCCACGAGTCCGACATCCTCATCGACACCCTGACCTTCACGATCTGCACCGGTCAGGAGGAGTCCCGCAAGGACGGCATCGCCACCATCGAGGCGATCCGCGAGCTCAAGCGCCGCCACCCGGACGTGCAGACCACGCTGGGCCTGTCGAACATCTCCTTCGGCCTCAACCCGGCCGCCCGCATCCTGCTGAACTCCGTCTTCCTCGATGAGTGTGTCAAGGCGGGGCTGGACTCGGCGATCGTGCACGCCTCGAAGATCCTGCCGATCGCCCGGTTCAGCGAGGAGGAGGTCCAGACGGCCCTGGACCTGATCTACGACCGGCGTGCCGAGGGCTACGACCCGCTGCAGAAGCTGATGGCGCTGTTCGAGGGCGCCACCGCCAAGTCCCTGAAGGCCGGCAAGGCCGAGGAACTGGCCGCGCTGCCGCTGGAGGAGCGCCTCAAGCGCCGCATCATCGACGGCGAGAAGAACGGCCTGGAAGCCGACCTCGACGAGGCCCTCCAGGACACGCCCGCTCTCGACATCGTCAACAACACCCTGCTGGACGGTATGAAGGTCGTCGGTGAGCTGTTCGGCTCCGGCCAGATGCAGCTGCCGTTCGTGCTCCAGTCCGCCGAGGTCATGAAGACCGCTGTGGCTTATCTCGAGCCGCACATGGAGAAGTCGGACGCCGAGGGCAAGGGCACCATCGTGCTGGCCACCGTGCGCGGGGACGTGCACGACATCGGCAAGAACCTCGTCGACATCATCCTGTCCAACAACGGCTACAACGTGGTCAACCTCGGCATCAAGCAGCCGGTCTCCGCGATCCTCGAGGCCGCAGTCGAGCACAAGGCCGACGTCATCGGCATGTCGGGGCTGCTGGTGAAGTCCACGGTGATCATGAAGGAGAACCTGGAGGAGCTCAACGCCCGGGGACTCGCGGCCGACTACCCGGTGATTCTCGGGGGTGCGGCTCTGACGCGCGCGTATGTCGAGCAGGACCTGCACGAGATCTACGAGGGCGAGGTCCGTTACGCCCGCGACGCCTTCGAGGGGCTTCGGCTCATGGACGCGCTCATCGCGGTCAAGCGGGGGGTGCCGGGTGCCACACTGCCCGAGCTGAAGCAGCGGCGGGTCAAGAGCACCGCCACCGCGGCCGCCGTCGTCACGGAGAGCCCTGAGCAGGGTCGCTCCGATGTCGCCGTCGACAATCCCGTGCCCACACCGCCGTTCTGGGGCACCCGGGTCGTCAAGGGCATCCAGCTCAAGGAGTACGCGTCCTGGCTCGACGAGGGCGCTCTGTTCAAGGGGCAGTGGGGGCTGAAGCAGGCCCGCAAGGGTGATGGTCCGTCGTACGAGGAACTCGTCGAGACCGAGGGGCGGCCCCGGCTGCGCGGCTGGCTCGACCGGCTCCAGACGGAGAACCTGCTGGAGGCGGCCGTCGTGCACGGATACTTCCGTGCCGTCTCCAAGGGCGAGGACCTGATCCTGCTCGACGAGAACGAGTCCGAGCTGACCCGGTTCACCTTCCCGCGTCAGCGCCGCGGCCGCCGGCTGTGCCTCGCGGACTTCTTCCGGCCCGAGGAGTCGGGGGAGACGGACGTCGTCGGCCTCCAGGTCGTCACCGTCGGCTCCCGGATCGGGGAGGAGACGGCGAAGCTGTTCGAAGCCAACGCCTACCGTGACTACCTCGAACTGCACGGTCTGTCCGTGCAGTTGGCCGAAGCGCTCGCCGAGTACTGGCACGCGCGCGTGCGGGATGAGCTCGGCATCGCCGGGAGCGACCCGGGCTCGCTGGACGGCATGTTCCGTACCGAGTACCAGGGCTGCCGATACTCCCTCGGCTACCCGGCCTGCCCCGATCTGGAGGACCGGGCGAAGATCGCCGAACTGCTCCAGCCGGAGCGCATCGGCGTCCACCTGTCCGAGGAGTTCCAGCTCCACCCCGAGCAGTCCACGGACGCGATCGTCCTGCACCACCCCGAGGCCAGCTACTTCAACGCCGGAGGCCGGGAATGAATACCCTGCGCGACATCCTCGACCGGGGGACGCCGTCGTTCTCCTTCGAGTTCTTTCCGCCCAAGACGGCCAAGGGGGAGCGGACGCTGTGGGAGGCGATCCGCCGGATCGAGCCGATGGCACCGAGTTTCGTGTCGGTGACCTACGGGGCCGGCGGCTCCTCCCGGGACCGTACCGTGGAGGTGACCAAGCGGATCGCGGCCGAGACGACCCTCAGGCCCGTCGCCCATCTGACCGCGGTCGGGCATTCGGTGGCGGAGCTGCGGCACATCATCGGCCAGTACGCCGACGCCGGTGTCCGGGATGTCCTGGCGCTGCGCGGCGACCCGCCCGGCGACCCCAACGCACCCTGGATCCCGCACCCCGACGGCTTCACGCACGCCGATGAACTGGTGCGGCTGGTCAAGGACTCCGGGGAGTTCAGCGTGGGGGTGGCCGCCTTCCCGGAGCGTCATCCGCGGTCGGCGGACTGGGACAGCGAGATCCGGCACTTCGTCGCCAAGTGCAGGGCGGGCGCCGACTACGCCATCACCCAGATGTTCTTCCGGGTCGAGGACTATCTGCGGCTGCGCGACCGGGTGGTCGCCGCGGGCTGCGACACCCCGATCATCCCGGAGATCATGCCCGCGACGGACGTACGCCAGATCGCCCGCTTCGCCGAACTCAGCGGTGCCGCCTTCCCCGAGGACTTGGCCCACCGTCTGGACGCCGTGCGCGACAACCCGGCGGAAGGTCACCGCATCGGCGTCGAGTACGCCACCGCGATGGCCGACCGGCTCCTCGCCGAAGGCGCCCCGGGGCTGCACTACATCACGCTGAACCGTTCGACGGCGACGCTCGAAATCCACCGCAACGTGACCAACTCAAGGAGTGCCCAGCATGCCCTCGCAGCCCAGCGCTGACTTCACGGACTTCAAGGTCGCCGACATCTCCCTCGCCGAGTTCGGCCGCAAGGAGATCACCCTCGCCGAGCACGAGATGCCCGGCCTGATGGCGATCCGCAAGGAGTACGCCGCGGCGCAGCCGCTCGCCGGCGCCCGGATCACCGGCTCCCTGCACATGACGGTGCAGACCGCCGTCCTCATCGAGACCCTGGTCGCGCTCGGCGCCGAGGTCCGCTGGGTGTCCTGCAACATCTTCTCCACCCAGGACCACGCGGCCGCCGCCATCGCCGCCGCCGGCATCCCGGTCTTCGCCTGGAAGGGCGAGACGCTGGAGGAGTACTGGTGGTGCACCGAGCAGGCTCTGACCTGGCCCGGGCACGTCGGCCCGAACATGATCCTCGACGACGGCGGTGACGCCACCCTCCTGGTCCACAAGGGCGTCGAGTACCGCAAGACGGGCCGGCTGCCGGCCGCCGAGAACGAGGAACTGGCCGTGGTGCGGGCGCTGTTGGAGAACAGCCCGCTGGACTGGACGGCGATCGCCTCGGAGATCCGCGGCGTCACCGAGGAGACCACGACCGGCGTCCACCGGCTGTACGAGATGCAGCGCGACGGGGAACTGCTGTTCCCGGCGATCAACGTGAACGACGCCGTCACCAAGTCGAAGTTCGACAACAAGTACGGCTGCCGGCACTCCCTGATCGACGGCATCAACCGCGCCACCGACGTCCTCATCGGCGGCAAGACGGCCGTCGTGTTCGGCTACGGCGACGTGGGCAAGGGCTGTGCGGAGTCGCTGCGCGGTCAGGGCGCCCGGGTCATCGTCACGGAGATCGACCCGATCTGCGCCCTTCAGGCGGCGATGGACGGCTACCAGGTGACGACGCTGGACGAGGTCGTGGAGACCGCGGACATCTTCATCACCACGACCGGCAACAAGGACATCATCATGGCCTCGGACATGGCCAAGATGAAGCACCAGGCCATCATCGGCAACATCGGCCACTTCGACAACGAGATCGACATGGCCGGCCTCGCGAAGATCCCCGGCATCGTCAAGGACGAGATCAAGCCGCAGGTCCACACCTGGACCTTCCCCGACGGCAAGGTGATCATCGTGCTGTCCGAGGGCCGTCTGCTGAACCTGGGCAACGCCACCGGTCACCCCTCGTTCGTGATGTCCAACTCCTTCGCGGACCAGACGCTGGCCCAGATCGAGCTGTTCACCAAGCAGTCCGAGTACCCGATCGGCGTGTACACGCTGCCCAAGCATCTCGACGAGAAGGTCGCCCGGCTCCACCTGGACGCGCTCGGCGTGAAGCTCACGACGCTCCGTCCCGAGCAGGCCTCCTACATCGGCGTCGAGGTCGACGGCCCCTACAAGCCCGACCACTACCGCTACTGAGCCGACCGAGCAGGAGGACCTACGTGTACGACATCGTGGAGGAGGACAGCAGGCAGACCCATGACGTCCCGGTGGCCCTCGCCCCACCGCTCCGGCTTGCCGGCATCGACGAGGACGACGGCTGGGAACCCCACGTCGTACGCGGTATCGACTGACGACCGACCACCCGTCAGCCCTACCCGAGAGGCGCGTCGCACCCATGGTGCGGCGCGCCTCTTCGCTGTGTCCCGGGGCCGTTCAAACAGCACAAGCGCGCGCCAAGACTTCTCGACCGGTCCACGAGTGAACCTTGTCAGTCTCTATAGGAAACGACGAGTGGAGGCGTGGAGGTGCAGACATGATTCGGATGCTGCGTGGCGTTCTGCGGATGCTGATCAACCGCTGCCTGCGGCCTCTGTGGCGGGGCCTGACGGCCTACGGAGCCATGTACGCCGGCCCTGAGGCACTACAGGCCGTGGACCCGCCCCGTTCCGCCTCGCGTTCCCAGAACCGCCTGGTGCGCTACGCGCAGAACCGGTTCCTGGTGCTGCCACCGGGCGTGGGCGGGCCGCCGCCCGCCCACCCCGAGCGGCTGTGTGAGGACGTGCCGCTGTCCTCGCAGGAGCTGTTCCTGGTTCGCGAGGTGTGGCCCGCCTACGAGGAACGCGCCCGAGACCGCCGCTGACCGCCACGGGCACCTGACGGGCCCGTGGCAAGCGGAAAGGCCGGGTGCGGAGAGCGTGAAGCTCTCCGCACCCGGCCTTGTGGCGGGAGCGGACTCACACGGTGGTGATGACCTCGTCGGCGTCCAGGCGGGGTGCGCGCGGGAACCAGGCGTTCGGGCCGGGCTTGCCGATGTTGACGACCATCAGCGGGGTGTGGTCGTCGTCCAGGAACTCCTTCCGCACCCCGGCGGCGTCGAAGCCGCTCATCGGCCCCGCGGCCAGGCCCGCGGCACGGACGCCGATGATGAAGTACGCGGCCTGGAGGGCGCCGTTGAGAGCGGCGGAGGCCTCACGGGTCGGACGCTCGGCATACAGCAGGTCCTTGACCTGGGGGAAGTGCGGGACCAGCCTGGGCAGCTCCTCGTGGAACTCGTTGTCGGTGGCGAGGATCGCCACCAGCGGGGCCGAGGCCGTCTTCTGACGGTTCGGCTCGGCCATGAGCCGCACCAGGCGCTCACGGGCCTCGGGGGAGCGGACCAGGGTGATGCGCAGCGGGCTCTGGTTAGAGGAGGTCGGGCCGTACTTGACGAGGTCGTAGATGGCCAGGATCTGCTCGTCGGTCACCGGCTCGTCGGTGAAGGTGTTCGCCGTGCGGGCCTCACGGAACAACAGGTCCTGGGCAGCGGCGTCGAGCACGAGCGACATGGGAGGCAACCTTTCGGCGGTAAGGGCTGTGAGGATCGGGAAACGGGTGCCGGATCGGGGTGGTGGCGCTGCCCGCCGGGCTGCTCACCCCCACTCCACGAGCGCGAAGCTCGCGGCCATGCCCCCGCCGAAGCCGGCCAGCAGGATCAGCTCGCCGGGGCGGAAGGCGCCGTCGCGGACGGCCGCGTCGAGGGTGATCGGGATGGAGGCGGCGCCCGTGTTGCCGTAGTGCGTGACCGTGCGGTGCATGGTGGCGCGGGGCAGGGCCAGGTCGGCGAAGACCTCGTCGAGCATGACGCCGTTGGCCTGGTGCGGGATGAAGTGGCTGATGTCCGCGGCCTCGACACCGGCCTCGTGGAGGAACCCCTTGGTCAGCTGCGGCAGTTGCTCCACGACGAAGCGGCGCACTTCCCGGCCGTCCATCGCGAAGTACTGGAGTCCGGCGTCGAGTCCGGCCTCGTCGAGGGGCTGACGGCTGCGCCGCCGGGGACCTGGATCAGGTGCGACAGGGCACCGAAGGTGTGCAGGGCGACGTGCTTGACGATCGGGCCCTGGGTGGTCGGGCCGAGGACCATGGCGCCGGCGCCGTCGCCGAACAGGACGACCGTGCGGCGGTCGGCCGGGTTCAGGATGCGCGAGTAGGTGTCCGCCCCGATCACCAGGGCGTAGCCGCCGCGCCGCAGGATCACGCTGCCGACCGCGGAGAGCGCGAACACGGTGCCGGAGCACACCGCGTTGACGTCGAACGCCGCGGTGCTGGCCGCGCCGAGGTTCTGCTGCACATAGGCCGCCGTCGGCGGCTGCGGCCGGTCCGGCGTGGACGTGGCGACCGCGATCATGGAGAGCTGCTCGGCGGTGATGCCGGCCGACCTCATCGCGGCCCGTGCCGCGGCCGTCGCCAGATCGGACGTGGCCTGGCCGGGGGCGGCCCAGCGCCGCTCCCGGATCGCGGTCTTACGGGTGATCCATTCGTCGTCGACGCCGGCGGGCGCGCCGACCTCGTCGTTGGAGACGATCCGGTCCGGGACGTAGGAGCCCGTGCCGAGAATCCTGATGTCCTTCATGGGGCTGCCGTGGGCGGCGATCGTGGCGTCTGTCATGCGGCTGACCCCTCCCCTCAAGTGGTCTGTGATGGGCGGTGCGCACGGGCCGGCGGTGGGCGGCCCCCGAAGGGGCCGCCCAGGGTGCCGCGAGCCCGCGCGAGGCGGTTCGAGCGGTCAGCGCGTCTGGTAGATCCGCTTGTGACCGCTGATGCCGGCCAGCCGGAACGGTCCGGTGGTCTGCTCCGGGGTGGCGTGGTCGCCGCCGTCGGTGGGGAACTTCCACTCGTGCAGCTCGCGGTAGGTGGCGTAGTCGACCGTCTTGCGCCGGGAGATCGCCTGAAGGTTCGCCTCGGTGCGCAGGTGGTCGCGGTAACCGGCGACGACCGTCCCGGAGAAGAACTCGGCGACGCTGCCGGAGCCGTAGCTGAGGAAGGCCAGCGGCTTGCCGGTCAGGTCGTCCGCCTGGTCGAGCAGCGAGGCCAGGCCCAGGTACACCGAGGCGGTGTAGCTGTTGCCGATGACCGTGTTGTACGCGGTGGTCTGGCCGAGGGCGCTCGCGATGACGTCCTTGTCGGTGTCGTAGCCGCAGTAGTTCAGCAGGTGGGTGTGGGCCTTGTAGGCCATCTTCGTGAACGGCTGGTGGTAGCAGAACGCGGCGAACTCCTCGAGCGCGCGGCCGCCCTGCTCGGAGTAGTCCTTCCAGGTGCCCTCGACGGCCTGGAGGTAGGCGCCGATGGACTCCTGGCCGTCGACGAGCGCGGTGGAGAGGTAGTTCGGCCGCCAGAAGTCCATGACGTCGGCGGTGAACAGGCCCGAGGGGTCCTCGATGCGGACCAGGGCCGGGTTCACGCCGACCAGCATGGCCACCGCGGACGCGCCCTGGGTCGCCTCACCTGGGCTGTCCAGCTCGTACTTGGAGACGTCGCTGGCGATCACGAGGACCTGCTGGGCCGGGTCGCGGCGCACCAGGCCGATGGCGAACTGGAGGGCGGCGGTGGCGCCGTAGCAGGCCTGCTTCAACTCCACGACGCGGGTGGCCGACGGCAGGCCGATCAGCGAGTGGACGTAGATGCCGGCCGCTTTCGCCTGGTCGATCGAGGACTCCGTGGCGAACACGAGCGTGCGGATGCGGTCCTTGCCGTGCCGGGCGATGATCGGCGCGGCCGCTGTCGCCGCCATGGTGACGATGTCCTCGTCGGCGGCCGGCACACTCATCGACTCCTGGCCGATGCCCACGTGGTACTTGCCGATGTCGGTGCCGTTGTACTCGGCGAGCGCGGTGTGCGGCAGGACGTACTCGCTGGTCGCGATGGACAGATCGTGGATTCCGATGGATATGGACATGCCTCATACACCAACCTTTGCGGTCTTGTTGTCGCGTTCCAGTTGCACGTGCGCCCGCATCAGCTCTCCGGGGTTCGTCTGCGCGGCGAGCAGCGAGAGCTCACCGCACAGCACCGTGGCCGCGGCGAGGACGGCGAGCCGGCGGGCGTTCTCGCCGGGGGCGACGTCGGCACGGCAGCCGAGCCGGGTCAGGTTGGTCTCGACGAAGCCGAGCCCCTTGCCGTTGCCGACCGAGCCAACGATCAGGTTGGGCAGGGTGCAGGCGAAGTAGAGGTCGCCGTCGCGGTCCTCGGCCATGACGACGCCCTGCGAGCCCTCGACGATGTTGGCCGCGTCCTGGCCGGTCGCCAGATAGAACGCGAGCAGCATGTTGGCGTAGTGGGCGTTGGCCGAGCGGATGCCGCCGGCGAGGAGGGTGCCGAGCAGGTTCTTGCGGATGTTCAGCTCGACGATCTTCGCGGCGGTGGTGTGCAGGACGTCGGCGACGACGTCGCGCGGTACGAGGATCTCGGTGACGACGTTCTTGCCGCGCCCGAGGATGCCGTTGATGGCGGTGGCCTTCTTGTCCGAGCAGTAGTTGCCCGAGATCGAGCCGTAGGAGATGCCCGGGATCGTCTCCAGCAGGTGGGCGAGGAGCGCGTCGGAGGCGAGGGTGGCCATGTTGTGGCCGGAGGCGTCACCGGTGGAGAACTCGAACCTGATGAACAGCAGGTTGGCGTTGATCTCGTGCCGGATGCCGATCAGCTGGGCGAACCGGCTGCACCCGCGCACCACTTCGCGCAGTTCGTCGATGCGCGCCTCGATGGTCCGGGCGGCGGTGAGCGCGGTGAGCGCGTCGGTGGCCTCGACGAGGACCGAGCGGGTCATCCGCTCGTCGACGAGGGTGGCGACGATGCCCTTCTCGGCCAGCCGGGACACCTTCGCGCCGCGCCCGACCGACGGCCACAGCGGGGACTCGTAGGTGGCGAGCGGGACGTGGGTCTCGGTGTTGGCGACGTTCCCCGAAATGCGGAGGGGGCCCACCCACCTCATGGGGACCCCGGCGATCGCGTGTGCTTCGGTCATCGTGTGCTTCCCGTCATCTCGGTAAGGGCGTCGATGGAGCTGGAGCGCTGGGCGAGCCGGCGCGTGTCGATGCCCCGGTCCTCGCAGAAGGACCGGAGTTCGCCGTGGATCAGCAGATCGCAGCGTGTGAGGTCGGCGGGGGTGCGGGCGCCGAGCATGGTCTGGAGGGCCGCCAACTGGTCGAGCCACGTGGAGATCTTCGTGACCAGCGCGGAGACGTCGCCGTCGAGCAGGGTGCGCAGGAAGCCCCCGGAGGAGCCGACGGCACGGGCGCCGAGGGCGAGGGAGCGGGCCACGTCGAGCGGTGTGCGCACCCCGCCGGAGGCCAGCACCGGGATGCCCACGTCCTGGGCGTCCAGCAGACAGGCGGCCGTGGACTGGCCCCAGTCGTGCAGGTAGGCGTAGTCGGCGAGTTCGCGCCGGCCGTTCTCGATGCGGGCGAAGTCGGTGCCGCCGCGGCCGCTGACGTCGGCGACCCGTACGCCGAGGTTCGGCAGTGCGAGGAGGGTCTGGCGGCTCAGCCCGTTGCCGACCTCCTTGACGATGACGGGGACGTCGACGGCGGCCGCGATCCGCTCGATCTGCGCCGCCCAGGAGCCGAAGGAGCGGTCGCCCTCCGGCATGGGCGTCTCCTGCGCGGTGTTCAGGTGGATCTGCAGGGCGTTCGCCTCGATCAGGTCGATGGCGGCCCGCGCGTTGTCGACCGAGGCGGTCGCGTTGACGTTCGCCATGACGAACCCGTCCGGGTTCTCGGTGCGCAGCACCCGGAAGGTGTCCGCGCAGGACGGGTCCTTGAAGTAGGCGTGCATCGAACCGGAGGCGATGGCCACCCCGGTCTCGCGGGCGGCGACCGCCAGATCCCGGTTGATGATGCCGGTCTTGGCGCTGCCGCCGGTCATGGCGTTGATGTAGAGCGGCGCCTGCCAGGCGATGCCGGCGAAGGACGTGCCCAGGGACACGTCCGGCCGGTCGATGCCGGCCAGGGCGTGGTGGACGAACGACACCTCGTCGAACTGGTTGCGTCCGCTGTGCGCGTGCTGCTGCTCCATGGCGAGCCGGACGTGATCGTCCTTGCGCTGAGCGCTACTCATTCTTCGTTCCCTTCAGGGGCGGGACCAACGGGCAGGAGCAGCACTCCGGCCGCGGCCCACCGTTGCCGTACGTGCGCGATGTGGTGCGGGGCGTCGGCGTCCAGCAGGGCGATGCCGCAGTCGCCGCCCCCCGCCCCGGAGGGTTTGGCGGCGCCGCCGACGGCTTCGGCGGTGTCGCACAGGGCCGTCAGTTCGGGGGTGAAGATGCCGAGGCCGACCTCGTCGTCGAGGCGGGCCAGTTCCTGCCGGGCACGCCGGATCTGCTGGGCGAAGGCCGGGCCGTCGCCGGCCTCGAGGGCGTCGATCGCGGCGTGCACGAAGTCGTGGCTGGTCTCCATGAACTTCTGGTGCGAGGGGCTGCCCCGCCAGGTGCGCCGGTGCAGGCCGGCCACCAGGGAGGTGGTGGAGGCCGGGTTCCCGGTCCAGCCGACCTGTAGGGACAGGCCGGCGGGCGCGGGCAGCCGGCGTATCTCGAAGCCCGGCCAGTCGGCGCGCAGTGCCTCCTCGACGCCGTGGTCGCGGGCCAGGTCCAGGACGAACGCGCGGTCGGGGGCCCGGTAGGCGATCCAGCCGCCGAAGGTGCCGGCGGCGAGGTCTCCGCCGGAGCCCTTGGGGTCGATCCGGGCGGTCGCGAGCAGGGCGAGCCGGAACCGGGCCTCAGGGGTGAGCTCCAGCGCGCAGTACGACGCGACGGCGGCGATCGTCGCCACGGTCACCGCGCCGCTGGAGCCCAGGCCGTACTTGCGGCCGTCGTCGTGCAGGTCGCTGTGGACGGACACGCTCAACGGGGGTACGGGCAGGCCGCGTTCGGCCAGCAGGGCGGCGACGGTCTCGACGGCGGACACCACGTAGGCCGTCGTCCCGTCGCCTCCGGTGAGCCGGCCGTCGCGCCACCGGTGGCGCACCGTGCGCGCGGTGAGGTCGGAGGAGATCTCGACGCCGGAGTCGGTGCCGGACACGGTGACGGTGAGGTAGCGGTCGACCGCGACCAGGATCGCGGTGTTGCCGGGTTCCACCACGGCGTACTCGCCCGCGACGTACAGCTTGCCCGGCGCGCGCCGTACGACCGTGTGCCCGGCCGTCACCGGTCGTCCTCGGTGAGCAGGCGGGCGCCCGGGCCCGGCCGGGCGATGTGCACCGCGACGTCCGGGGCGGCGGCGCGTACGGCCGTGGCCACCCGGTCCGCGTCGGCGCGCGGGCACAGCACCTTGACGTTCGGCCCGGCGTCCATCGTCACGTAGGCCGCTACGCCGTCCCGCCTGAGCTGGAGGACGCTGTCGATGACGGTCAGGGAAGCCGGTGACATGTACCGCACGGCGGGTCGGGCGGCCAGCATGGTGGCGTGCATGCCGAGCGCGTTGCGCTCCGCGATCTCGCCGATCGCGTCCAGGTCGCCGCGGATCAGTGCCGCGCGCATGTCGACGAGGTCGTCCTTGCTGGAGACCGCCCACGGCTCGAACAGCGGCGAGGTGTCCACGGTGCGGCGCATGGCGGCACGGCTGGAGACCTCCTTGGGGCCCGCGTTGACGACGGCGACGACGAGCGCGGGGTCCAGGCCGGCGGCGGCGTCGACGGGCTCGGCGTAGGAGGTGAGGTCGTCGGTGCCGGCGTGCCAGACGGCGAAGTCGCCGAAGATCGACCGGGAGGCCGAGCCGGAGCCGCGCCGGGCCAGCCGGGACAGCGAACGCGGGTCGTCGTCGAGGCCGTAGACGGCGGTCGCGGCGACGGCGAGGGCGGCGAAACCGCTGGCGGAGGAGGCCAGACCGGCTCCGGTGGGGACGGTGTTCTCGGTGTCGACGACAGCCCGTTCGGCGCGGCCGGCCCGCTCCCGCACGAGTTCGAGGAAGGCGGTGATACGCCGCGCGGCCTCACCGGTGGCCTGCTCGCCGTTGAAGACGACCGTGTCCTGGTCCGCGTCGGGGGCGAGGCGGACCCGGGTGGTCGTGGGGAAGATGTCCAGGGTCATCGACAGGCTGTCGGTGCGGGGCAGGAACAGCCGCTCGTCGCTCTTGCCCCAGTACTTGATCAGCGCGATGTTCGGGTGCGCGACGGCGGCGGCGCCCGTCGCCGTCGCGCCTGCCGCGCGGGCTCGCGCGAGCTGTTCAGTGCGCATGGGCGGCGAGCCTCCTCAGCGGAACGACCCAGGTCTGGACGGCGCCCGCGTCGTGGAGCCCGCGGGCGACCTCACTGGCCAGCTCCGGCTCGGTCAGGGCGAGGACACAGCCGCCCAGGCCACCGCCGGTGATCTTGGCGCCGAGGCTGCCCGCCGACATCGCGGCCGCGACCATGCCGTCGATCTTCTCCGTGCTCAGGGAGGCCGCGCGCAGCAGTTCGTGATAGTCCGTCAGTCGTGCGCCGAGCTCCTCCGGGGAGCCGTCGGCGAGGGCCTGCCGGGCCCCCTCCACGAGCTCGGTGGCGCGGCTCAGGAACCTCTCCTCGGCGCCCGGCTCACGCCTGAAGCCGTCCCGCAGCAGCTCCACGGCCTCCTTGGTGCTGCCCGCGGTGCCGCTGTCGGCGACGATGAACAGGCCGTCGCAGCCGATGACCAGCTCCTCGGCCCGGCCCGCCTGGAACAGCAGCGGGCCCGCCGCGCCCACGGTCATGGCGTCCACGCCACTGGCGCGGCCGTGCGCCATGTTCTCGGCCGTCTGCACCAGGTCGAACGCCGTGGCGTCGGACAGCTCGTGGCCGAAGAGATCGGCCAGTGCCAGGACGATCGCCCGCGAGTTCGCGGCACTGGAGCCGAGGCCGCGCCCCGGCGGGATGGCCCCGTCGAGGATCACGTCCAGATGCGGCTCGCCCGGCACACCCATGCGCTCCTTGAACGCCGCGGCCAGCCGCTGGAGACCGTCGGAGGCCAGCGTCACCACCGCCCGCGAGGCGGAACCGGTCATGGTGAAGGACAAGCCGCCCTGCGCGCCGGAGGCGTGCGAAGACCATCCCGCGCTCGCCGTGGCCGTCAGCTGCGGGATCGGCAGCGCGAGAGCCGGGGTTCCGTACACGACCGCGTGCTCGCCCAGCAGGATCGCCTTGGCGTGGGCGCGACCGATGCCGACCGAGCGAGCCCGACGGTTTTCCGAAACCCCCTCCACTGAGGTCGGTTGCGTCAACGCACTCACTCCCCTTGTCGTTTCACGTTGTCGTTTCACGAAAGAATTCGAGACGGACGGGTGGACTTTCTGCGGCACCGCCGGGCGATACACGCGACGGGATATCGTCACCGGGCCGCGGTACGACGCCTCATGGCGATCTCCGTGAGTTCCTCGATGTCGAACTCCGAGCGGCAGTTCGGGGCGCCGTAGCGAGTGATCTTCCCGCGGCTCACCCATTTGCGGATCGTCGCTTCCGACACCCCTACGGCGAGTGCGGCGACTTTGGTGGGGACAAGCCTGTGGCGTGGCGGTCTCGTCATACCGTGACACCCTTTCGCTGTCGCTCCATGAGCCGACGCAGAGTCAGCCATTCGTGCATTTCCCAGGAATGTCCCGCCGAGCATTCGATGCTGCGGCTGCCGGGCTTGCCGGCGTCCTTGGGGGAGGCGCTGATCGTGCCGCCGCAGTCGTCCACCACGCACCGCCGGATCAGCGTCCGCGACCCGGGGTCCGGGTCGATCGTGCCGCGCAGCTCGGCGACGAGACTGTCCACCTCGTCGACGAAGTCGGCGGCCGGGGGCTGCCCGGCGAGCCACTCCAGATGCCGGGTCAGAAACCGGGCCAGTTGCGGAACGGAACGGGCCGGCGCGGTGACGCCGAGCTGCTCCGCGACCAATTCCGACCAGGACTCCAAGGTCGCGAGGAGGTTGTGACGGACGTCCAGCACCGAGATGTTCAGGTAGTCCCGGTTACGGCTTCCCGACACCCGCGTGGGATTGGTCCGCCGATGGGTCGGCGACACATGGTGCAGACACTCCTGATGCAGTACGGGGAGTGCGCGCAGCTGGCGTTCCACCTGGCTGATGCAGGAGGCACACAGGACGAAACCGGGGACGGCACAGCTCTCATGAGAGTGATTTCTGGAGCACGGGTGGACCATCAACGAATCCCCTTCATGAGGCGGCTCGCCCTCCGCGACCGTGGTGCGCCGAATGGCCGGGTCGATCCGGTGACGCCTTTTTCCCGAACGTAGCGAGGGGCGCTGGAGTCCTGATACAGCCCCGTTCGCGGCCTGCCGGAGATGACGTTGCGCCGCAGCTCCCCACCCGGTCGCCGGCGGCCGCTGAATTCCCCTGCCATTTCTCCAGCGGATTTCCATCGAGGGCCGAGCGATGGTTGAGCGCCTGCACCGACGGTGGCGGAGAAAGGAGGCACTGTGGACGGTACGCATGGAGGCGAACGCGCAGTTGGCGTCGCACTCACCGCAGGGCCGCCGGAGACGGCGGCCGGACAGTATGCCCTGAACGATCCGGTGCCCCACGGCCATCCGGACAGCCGGGAACCCGCCCAGCCCCGTCAGGACGCGGCGCACTTGGAGGTCTGTCTGGTCGGTGCGGGCCCGCGAGGGCTGTCGGTACTGGAACGGCTCTGCGCGCAGGAGCGGAAGTCGCCCCGCTGGGACACCGTCACCGTGCATGTCGTCGACCCCGACCCGCCCGGCTCGGGACGGGTGTGGCGTCCCACGCAGTCCCGGCATCTGCTGATGAACACCGTGTCCTCGCAGGTCACGGTCTACACCGACGCCAGCGTCCGGATCGACGGCCCGCTGGACGAGGGACCGAGCCTGTACGAGTGGGCCAAGGCGCTGGTCTCCGGCACCCTCGAGGACGCCCCGCGTGGCGGCTACGACGACGGGGTCGTCGACGAGGCACAGCGGCTCGGCCCCGACTCCTACCCCACCCGCGCCCTGTACGGCCGCTATCTGACGTGGGCGTTCCAGCGGGTCGTGGCGGGCGCGGCCGCACATGTCACGGTGCGCACCCACCCCGTACGGGCCGTCGCGCTGGCCGACGAGGGGCCCGCGGGGGAGCAGACGATCGTCCTGGAGGACGGCACCCGGCTCACCGGCCTGTCCGCGGTCGTCCTCGCCCAGGGCCATGTCCCGGCCCAGCTGTCCGACACCGAACGCGAGTTGACCGAGTACGCCGAGCGCAACGGCCTGACCTACCTGCCCCCGGCCAACCCGGCCGACGTGGACCTGTCGGGCATCCGGCCCGGTGAGCCGGTACTGCTGCGCGGACTCGGACTGAACTTCTTCGACTACCTGGCCCTGTTCACCCACGGCCGCGGCGGCGTCTTCACCCGCGTCGGCGGACGGCTCGTCTACCGGCCCTCGGGCCGCGAGCCGCGCCTGTACGCCGGCTCCCGGCGCGGCGTGCCCTACCAGGCGCGCGGCGAGAACGAGAAGGGCGCCCACGGCCGCTACTACCCGCGACTGCTGACCACCGGGTACATCGCCGCGCTGCGCGCCCGCACCCCCCGTCACGGTGCCATCGACTTCGCCGCCGACCTGTGGCCGCTCATCTCCAAGGAGGTGTGCAGCGTCTACTACGCCGCGCTGCTGGACGCACGCGGTGAACTCCCGGACGTGGTCGAGGAGTTCGTCGAGGCCTATCTGGAGGCCGAACCGGGCGCGGAGGAGGATGTGCTCCTGGACGCGAGCGGTGTCGACGCCGCCGAGCGCTGGGACTGGAAGCGGGTGGCCCGCCCCTACGGCGACCGCGTCTTCACCGACCAGGCCGCCTTCCGCGCCTGGCTGCGCGACCACCTCGACAACGACGTCCGCCTGGCCCGCCAGGGCAATGTCAGCGGACCGGTCAAGGCCGCCCTCGACGTCCTGCGGGACCTGCGCAACGAACTGCGGCTCGCCGTCGACCACGCGGGCCTGACCGCCGCGTCCCACCGCGACGACCTCGACGGCTGGTACACCCCGCTCAACGCCTACCTCTCCATCGGACCGCCGGCCCTGCGGATAGAGGAGATGGCCGCGCTCCTGGACGCCGGCGTCCTGGATGTGCTCGGCCCCGGCATGCGGGTCGCCCCCGACCCGGACCATCCGCTCGGCCCCGGCTTCAGCGGCACGTCGAGCGAGATACCGGACGTGCCGGTGCGGGCCACGGTCCTCATCGAGGCCCGGCTGCCCGAGATCGACCTCAGGCGCACCGCGGACCCGCTCATGAACCAGATGCTGCGCACCGGACAGTGCCACCCCTACCGCATCCCCGACGGGGACGGCACGGGCGGCGCGGACTACGAGACCGGCGGCCTCGCCGTGTCCGAGCGGCCCTACCACGTCATCGACGCCAGGGGAGTGCCGCACCCGCGGCGCTTCGCCTACGGGGTGCCCACCGAGTCCGTGCACTGGGTGACGGCGGCGGGTATCCGGCCCGGCGTCGGCTCGGTCACCCTGGAGGACTCCGACGCGATCGCGGCCGCGGTCCTCGCCCTGCCCGAACTGCCCGGTGCGCAGGTGCAGTCGTCGACAGCGCGAGTGGAGGCGGGAGTATGAGGTCCGTATCCGTGTCCCCGGGGACGGGGAACCTCACCGGTCATCTGGACGCCGGGCTGCTCTCGCCGGTGCGGGCGGGCACCCCCGTCGAGGCGGCCGTCGGTGACAGCGCCTGGCTCCAGGCGATGCTGGACGCGGAGGCAGCCCTGGCCCGCGCCCAGACCCGCTGCGGCACGGTCCCCGCACAGGCCGCCGCGGCCATCACCGCCGCCGCCCGCGCGGAACTGCTCGACGTGCGTGAACTGGCGCTGGCCGCGCGGGAGACCGCGAACCCGGTCGTGGGCCTGGTCAAGGCGCTCACCGCGGTGGTCGCCGAACGCTGCCCGGAGGCCGCCGAGTACGTGCACCGCGGCTCCACCAGCCAGGACGTCTTCGACACCGGCGCGATGCTGGTGACCCAGCGGGCCCTGCGGCTGATCGTCGCCGACCTGCGGGCGGTCGCCGAGGTGCTGGCCGCCCTCGCCGCCGCCCACCGGGACACCACGATGGCGGGCCGCACCCTCGCCCTGCACGCCGTGCCCACGACGTTCGGGCTGAAGGCGGCGGGCTGGCGCGCGCTGGTGCTGGACTCGATCGAGCGCCTGGAGCGCCTGGCCGACGGCGGGCTGCCGGTGTCGCTCGGCGGTGCGGCCGGAACCCTGGCCGGCTATCTCCAGTACGCCGGTGACGGCGCGGACCCCGCGCGCGTGCTCGACGAACTGGGCGCCGCGTTCGCCGACGAGACGGGGCTGGCCGTGCCCGTGCTGCCCTGGCACGCCCTGCGCACTCCCGTCGCCGACCTCGGGGCCGCGCTCGCCCACACCACCGGGGCGCTCGGCAAGATCGCCGCGGACGTGCTGGTGCTGACGCGCACCGAGATCGGCGAGGTGGCCGAACCCGCGGTCGCCGGGCGGGGGGCGTCCTCGGCGATGCCGCACAAACGCAACCCCGTGCTGGCGACCCTGATCCGCTCCGCCGCGCTCCAGGTACCGGCGCTGGCCACTGTGTTGATGCAGTGCCTGCCCACCGAGGACGAGCGGTCGGCCGGCGTGTGGCACGCGGAGTGGCAGCCCTTGCGGGAGGCGCTGCGCCTCACCGGGGGCGCCGCGCACACCGCCGTCGAACTCGTCCGGGGTCTGAGCGTGCGCCCGGAACGCATGCGGACCAACCTCCGGGCGACCGGCGGCCAGCTGGTCTCGGAGCGGGTCTCGGCCGTCCTGGCGCCCCGCATCGGCAAGACGGCCGCGAAGGACCTTCTCACGCGGGCCTCCCTGCTCGCCACCCGCGCCGGGCTGCCGCTGGCCGAGGTGCTCGCCGAACTCCCGGAACTGGCGGGCGTGCTGAGCCGGGAGGAGGCCGCCGCCCTCCTGGACCCGGCCGGCTACACGGGCGTCGCCGGTCCTCTGGTGGACCGGGCACTGACCGCGCCGGGGCCCGGGCGAACCCCGGCGTCCTGAGAGGGCTGCCGGTGCGTGCGGCGACGGCGTCCTGAGAGGGCTGCCGGTGCGTGGCGACGACGGCGTCCTGAAGGGCTGCCGGTGCGTGCGGCGACGGCGTCCTGAGAGGGCGGCCCGTCGCGGCGACGACGGGGGTCTGAGAGGGCGGTCGGTCGCGGCGACGACGGGAACCTGACACCTCCGCACGCACCGGCCGCCCCACGGCCTGCTGTCCCACGGTCCGCCGCCCTCGTACCGCTCCCCGCCGGGCAACCGTCCTGGTCGGACCCCCGGTGTCAACGTCCCTGCCCCACCCGGCACTTGAGTCTTCTTCGCGGCTGTCTCGAATGTCGCTCGAGGCGGTGTCCAACCCGCTGGCGCGGGCTGCCGTGCGGCGCATGATGCAAAGCACAACGCACTGGGGAGGCGGCCGAGTTGACGGTGGACGCGCGTGTTGTGGACAGGGGCAGGGGCGGTGGCCACGGTCACGGTCTGGTGATCGGCTCCGGCCTGGCCGGACTCACCGCGGCCCGGGCACTGACGACCCTCATGGACCGGGTCACCGTGATCGAGCGCGACTGGCTGCCCCGCGGCCCCGGTCGCCGCCGCGGTGTGCCGCAGGCACGGCACACCCACAGCCTCATGACCGCCGCCCAGCAGGGCCTGGAGCAGCTGTTCCCCGGCATCGGCCAGGACCTCGTGCGCGCCGGAGCGGTCCCCGTCCGTATCCCCGAGGACATGCTGCTGCTCGGCCCGTCCGGCTGGCTGCCCCGCTGCGCCACCGACCTGTCGATGCTCAGCGCCGGCCGGGACCTCATCGACGCGGTGGTACGGGACCGGCTGCGCGCCGACCCCAAGGTCACCTTCCTCCAGGACCACGAGGTCGTCGCCCTGGAGCCCGGCCCCGAGGACACCGTCACCGGCGTCTGGGCCTGTCGCCGCAACCGCGGGCAACCCGACGGCTGGAACCCCGAGCACCTCATCCCCGCGGACTTCGTGGTGGACGCCTCCGGACATGGCTCACGCGCCCCCGAGTGGCTCGCCGAACTTGGCTACGCGCCGCCCGCGGAGTCCGTCGCCGAGACCGGGACCTCGTACGCGACCACCCTGTACGCGCCGCCCGTCGGCCATGTCGCCGACTTCAAGAGCCTGTTGCTCATGGCCACGGCGGACGACCCGCGGCAGGCCGTGCTCAACCCCGTCGAAGGCGGCCGCTGGTCGGTGACCCTGGCCGTCGGCGACGGCACCCTGGCCCCCACCGACCACGCGGAACTGCTGCGTGCCGCCGGCACCCTGCGCCACCCGCTGCTGCGCGACCTCATCGAGACGGCCACCCCGCTCGGCCCCGTCTACACCCGCGGCCGCACCGACAGCCGGTTGCGGCACTACGACCGACTGCGCCGCTGGCCCGACCAGTTCCTCGTCGTCGGCGACGCCCTCGCCACCCTGGACCCGGCACACGGCCACGGCATGACCCTGGCGGTGGAGTCCGCCCTGGTCCTGGGGCATCTGCTCACCGCCCACGGCACCGCGGTCGGCATCACCCACCGGCTGCGCCGGGCGCTCGCCCGCCAGGTGACCCCCGTCTGGCAGGCGAGCCTGCGCGCCCAGGGGCCGGCGCGGGGACTGCGCGCGAGGTTCGGCAGGCGCTACGCCTCCCGGATCGCGGCCGCGGCGACCACCGACGCCCACGCGGCGGCCCTCCTGCTCCACCAGGAGCAGACGCTCACACCGCCCGCCGCACTGCGTTCACGCGCCCTGCGGTCCACCCTGATCCCGCGGCGTGATCCGGCGGCCACCGCACCACCCACTCTCACCCACGGCCCCGAGTCCCGCAGGCGCCGGCCTGTCACACCGTCGGCACCCGTGATCGGGGTCTCCACCGGCTCCGTGACCAGGCCCCGCCCCACCGGATCCTCGGCCCACTGGCCGACCGCGACACCGGCCGGCGAACGGCGAGGACCGTGAGGCCGCCGGGTTTCGGCCTGATGACGCGTAATACACCGTCGCGGCCGAAAATGGCCGGCCATACGCTCGATGACATGACTGCTGTGGAGCAAATGCCCGACAGTGAGACCCACTTGACATCCGGCATCCCACAACTCGCTCGAGAAACGCTTGAGTTGGAACTTGAGTATCACTTGAGCACGGTTGTCCCGTTCACAGGCCCGTGGATAGCGTTTGAACGGCTCCAGGGCACCGGCCGGCTTGCGCCGCGGCAGGCCACCATGCCTGTCACGGACGAGCGGCGAGGGGAGGGCGCGCGGGTATGAGCACGACCGAAAGGGCGCCGTACAGTACGCGCACCGAACCACCCAAGGGCGAGAAGGTCGCCGACTGGGTGGACGGGCGACTCGGGATCTACAATCTTCGCTTTCTGATCCGTAAGGCCTTTCCGGACCACTGGACGTTCATGTTCGGTGAGATCGCGCTCTACAGCTTCATCGTGCTGCTCCTGACCGGTGTCTGGCTCACGATGTTCTTCGACCCGAGCATGTCGGAGACGACCTACCACGGATCGCACGAGGCGCTTCAGGGCATTCCGATGACCCGGGCCTACGAGTCCACGCTGCACATCAGCTTCGACGTGCGCGGTGGTCTGTTCATCCGGCAGCTGCACCACTGGTCGGCGCTGGTCATGATCGCCACGCTCTGCATCCACATGCTGCGGCACTTCCTCACCGGCTCGTTCCGCAGGCCGCGTGAGATCAACTGGCTGATCGGCTTCGTGCTTCTGGTCGTGGTCACCCTGGAGGGCTTCATCGGGTACTCGCTCCCCGACGACCTGCTCTCCGGCACCGGCCTGCGCATCGCCGAAGGCGTCACACTCGCCATCCCGGTGGTCGGCACCTACGCCACGATGTTCCTCTTCGGCGGCGAGTATCCGGGCACCCAGGTCATTCCACGGTTCTACAGCCTGCACATCCTGCTGATGCCGGGCATCATCGTCGCCCTGGTCACCGTTCACCTGATCCTGGTCGTCGTGCACAAGCACACCCAGTTCCGGGGTCCGGGGCGCACCGAGAGCAACGTCGTCGGTCATCCGCTGATGCCGGTCTACGTGGCCAAGGCGGGCGGGTTCTTCTTCCTCGTCTCCGGTGTGCTGGCGATGATGGCGGCCGTCGCGCAGATCAACCCCGTGTGGACGTACGGCCCCTATCGCTCCGACCAGATCTCGCAAGGGTCCCAGCCCGACTGGTACATGGGCTTCCTCGAAGGCGCCCTACGGGCCATGCCTGCCTGGGAGATCGGGGTGCCGGGCGGCTACACGGTCAACCTGGGCGTGCTGCTGCCGGCGGTCGTCCTGCCCACGATCATGATGGCTGTGGTCGCGCTGTGGCCGTTCCTGGAGGCCTGGGTCACCGGTGACAGACGCGAGCACCACTTGCTGGACCGGCCTCGCGAGCGGCCCACCCGGACCGCGTTCGCCATCTCCTTCGTCTCGTTCTACCTGGTGCTGTTCTTCGGCGGCGCCAACGACATCCTGGCCGAGCGCTTCCATCTGTCCCTGAACGCGATCACCTGGTCCGTACGGATCGGCGTGTTCGTCGTCCCGGTGGTGACGTACATCGTCACCAAGCGGATCTGCCTGGCCCTCCAACTGCGCGACCGCGACAAGCTCCTGCACGGCCGTGAGACCGGACGGATCAAGCGGCTGCCGCACGGCGAGTTCGTCGAGGTGCACGAACGCCTCAACCGCGAGCGGGAGTACTTCCTGCTGTCGCGTGAGGTCCCCGAGGTCCTGCCGGCCCCCGAGACCCACGACGACGAGGGTGTGCCCAACCCGAACGTGCGCAAGCAGATGGTGCGCCACCGCATCAGCCGCTGGCTGCACGGCCCGCAGATCCCGCCCCCCACGTTGCAGGAGATGCAGCACGCCGTGGAGCACCTCGGTCACGCGCCGGGCCTGCCCTCGTCCAACGGACATGCCTCGTCCAACGGGCACGGATCGTCCAACGGGCACGGATCGTCCAACGGACACGGATCGTCCAACGGACATCCGGGCAACGGCAGTCGGACCGCGGTCGCAGGACGGGAGTCCGACCAGGAAGTGCACTGACCCGGTAGCACCACGTACCGCACCGGGCCGGATACGGCGCGCGGGTGATCAGGGGACGGTCACCCGCGCCGCCGTCGTTCCACCGCCGGCCGGCCACCCCGCCCGGCGGCCCCGCCGGAACAGCCACGGAGGCCCGATGAACCGCACGTCACGGCAGAGGGACACGTCCCCGGCCGAGTCCATCACCCGGGCCCGCACCGGCCTGTCCCAGGACCTGCGCGGCCGTCAGCGCCGCTACGTCACCGCGATGCTGGTGCGCAGCGCCTGCGTGGTCGTGATGGCCCTCACCTGGAACCGCTGGCCCCCCGTCGCCTTCTGCGCCCTGGCCGGCGGGGTCGTCATCCCGTACGTCGCCGTCGTCGCCGCCCAGGCGGGATGGCGCCAACAGCGGGGTGTACGGCCCGAGTTGGCGCGGCCGGCCGAGGAGTCCGCGGCCCGGATCGTGCTCGAACCCACGCTGATCCTGCCGCCGGAACCGGACCGGGCGACCTGAGAGCCTGTGTCATATCCTCGGCCGGGCGCGCGACGCCTGGCACGCACGCTCGCCGCGTTGCCGAACCGCCCACGTGACTCCTCCCCCACGCTCGAACCGCGCTTCGCACGGCTCGCGCGGGGGGCACCCCCCATCGCGGCGGCTCCGGCGCCTTGCGATCGCACGCACCAGACGCCGCGCGCTGATCCGACCAGGGATATGACACAGGCTCTGAGCCGCCCGCGACGCGTCACGCGCCGTCCGGGTCAGGCTCGGTGACGGGATCCGGGCCGGCCGTTGCGGGCTTCGTGTGGAGGATGTCGCGGGCCTGTTCCGCGGCGCGTGTGATGCTCTCGGAGACGAAGTCGAGGAAGCGGGAGACGTTCTCCAGGCGCACGGCCGCCGGGGTGCCGGGGCCGAGCACGCCGACGCCCTGCCGCGCGATCTCCCCCATCTGGGCGGTGGAGCGGGCGCTGGCCAGCATGGACTCGTACCAGATGTCGTCGTCGACGACATAGCGCTCGCGGCGGCTGTCGTCGCGCTCCCGGCGCACCATGCCCTGGCTCTCCAGGAACGCGATCGCCTTGGAGACGGACGCCGGGCTGATGTGCAGGCGCTCGACGAGTTCGGCGGCGGTCAGGCTGCCGCTGTCGGTGAGGGTGATGCACGTCATCACGCGCGACATCATCGGGGGCATGCCGGAGCCCGTCATGACGGCGTTGAACGTCTCCTCGTACGCGTGCACCGCCTCGGCGTCGCGCCCGAAGGCCGGTCGGGGCGCCCGCGGGTCCCGGGGCGCGGTCCGACGGCGGCGGTGGGCGCGGCGTTCGGTGGCGCGGTGGGCCACCTCGGCGCGGTAGGCGGTGGGGCCGCCGTTGCGCATCACCTCGCGGGTGACCGTCGAGGTCGGACGGTCCAGGCGTCGGGCGATCTCGGCGTAGGCGAGGCCGTCGGCCAGCCCCAGCGCGATCTGCTGACGTTCCTGCTGGGTGAGTCTGCCTCCCGGCATCGCGGTCTCCTTTGTGCTGCGTCAGAGCCCGAGCATAGCGTTCATCCTCACTTCATTGCAACGGTTCGTCGCTTCGCGTTGCGTTTTGCACGAGAGTTGATGCAACGAAATATCTGCTCTGACCTGCATTGATTCTCTAAGAATGCAACAAGCTTGTTGCCTGAAGCGTGAATGCAACGTAGCTTTTCGTTCATCGAAAACGACGCAACGAACGAGTCACAGGAGAGAACGATGCAGAAGTTCGCCACCCCGGCCGCCATCACCGCCGTCCTGGACATCCCCGCCGGACGCATCCAGCTGATCGCCGCCGACCGCACCGACACCACCGTCGAGGTCCGGCCCGCCGACTCGACCAAGAGCCGGGACGTGAAGGCCGCCGAGCAGATCACGGTCACCCACACCGACGGTGTGGTGCGCATCGAGGCCCCGGAGGCGAGGAAGCAGCTGTTCGGTCCCTCGGGTTCGGTCGAGGTCACCGTCCAGCTGCCCGCCGGCTCCCATGTCCGGGCCACCGCGGCCTGCGGTGAACTGCGCGGTGTCGGACGGCTCGGCGACGTCACCGTCGACAGCGCGCAGGGCCCGGTCAAGCTCGACGAGGCGGCAGGCGCCCGACTCACCCTCCAGGACGGGGACATCACCATCGGCCGCCTCGGCGGCGACGCCGAGATCAGCACCCAGCGCGGCGACCTGACCGTCACCGAGGCCCTGCACGGCACCGTCACCCTGCGCACCCAGTCCGGTGACATCTCCGTCGGCGCCGCCCGCGGCGTCTCCGCGACCCTCGACGCCGGCACCGGATACGGCCGGGTCGACAACTCCCTGAAGAACGACGGCGACCCCGAACTCGCCCTGCACGCCACCACGTCCCACGGCGACATCACCGCCCGCAGCCTCTGACCACCGCCGACTTCGGCCGTCACAGCCTTTGAGAAGGAGCACTCCTCATGACCAGCTTGGCCATCACGGCGAACGGGCTGCGCAAGTCCTACGGCGACAAGAACGTCCTGGACGGCATCGACCTGCGTATCCCGGCCGGGTCGGTGTTCGCGCTGCTCGGTCCGAACGGGGCGGGCAAGACCACCACCGTGCAGATCCTGTCCACCCTGATCAGCGCCGACGCCGGCCAGGTCGAGGTCGCCGGGCACGACCTGCGCACCGCACCCCAGCAGGTCCGCGCCGCGATCGGTGTCACCGGTCAGTTCTCCGCCGTCGACGGTCTGATCACCGGCGAGGAGAACATGCTGCTGATGGCCGACCTGCACCACCTGCCCAAGCGGGAAGGCCGGCGGCTGGCCGCCGAACTGCTGGAACGCTTCGACCTGACGGAGGCGGCGAAGAAGCCCGCCGCCACCTACTCCGGCGGCATGAAACGCCGCCTGGACATCGCCATGACCCTGGTCGGCAGTCCGCGCATCATCTTCCTGGACGAACCCACCACCGGACTCGACCCCCGCAGCCGCCACAACATGTGGCAGATCATCCGCGAACTCGTCGCCGACGGCGTCACCGTCTTCCTCACCACCCAGTACCTCGAAGAGGCCGACCAGCTCGCCGACCGCATCGCGGTCCTCGCGAACGGCCGGATCGCCGCCGAGGGCAGCGCCGAGGAACTCAAACGGATCGTCCCCGGCGGTCATGTACGGCTGCGGTTCTCCGACCCCGCCGCCTACCGCTCCGCCGCCGCCTCCCTCGACGCCGCCACCCGCGACGACCAGGCGCTGTCCCTGCAGATCCCCAGCACCGGCAGCCAGCGCGAACTGCGCGCCGTCCTGGACTGGCTGGAGGCGGCCGGCATCGAGGCGGACGAGCTGAGTGTGCACACCCCCGACCTCGACGACGTCTTCTTCGCCCTCACCGACCAGCACGCCCACACCAAGGAGTCCGTCCGATGAGCTCTCTCTCCCTCGCCGTGCGCGACTCCTCCACGATGCTGCGCCGCAACCTGCTGCACGCCCGCCGCTACCCGTCCATGACACTCAACCTGCTGCTCACACCGGTGATGCTGCTGTTGCTGTTCGTCTATGTCTTCGGCGACGCGATGAGCGAAGGCGCGGGCCGGGACGCCTACCTCGCCTACCTCGTCCCCGGCATCCTGCTGATGACCATCGGTTCCACCACCATCGGCACCGCCGTCTCCGTCTCCACCGACATGAACGAGGGCATCATCGCCCGCTTCCGCACGATGGCCATCCACCGTGGGTCGGTGCTCGTCGGACACGTCGTCGGCAGTGTGCTCCAGTGCCTGGCCAGCGTGGTCCTCGTCGGCGCTGTCGGCGTGGCCATCGGCTTCCGCTCCACCGACGCCACCGTCCTGGAATGGCTCGCCGCCTTCGGACTGCTCACCGGGTTCGCGCTGGCGCTCACCTGGATCGCGGTCGGCATGGGACTGGTCAGTCCCAACGCCGAGGCGGCCAGCAACAACGCGATGCCGCTGATCTTCCTGCCCCTGATCTCCAGCGCCTTCGTCCCCGTCGACGGCATGCCGGGCTGGTTCCAGCCCATCGCCGAGTACCAGCCCTTCACCCCGGCCATCGAGACCCTGCGCGGACTGCTGCTCGGCACCGAGATCGGCCACAACGGCTGGCTCGCCCTGGCCTGGTGCGTGGGCCTGGCGGTGCTCGGCTACGCCTGGGCGGCCGCCAAGTTCGACAGCGACCCGAAGTAACGGCGCCGACCGTGCGGGCGGCCCCCGCACCCCGCCCCACCACGAAGGCGGCGTACCCCGACCCGGTGTCGGGGTACGCCGCCCTTTCGGTACGCGCACGCGCTGTCGTCAGTGCTTGGGCAACTCCATCGGACGGTTCCGCCAGGGACGGCACACGCCGAGGAAGGCGGCCATCGCGGCCAGCGCACTGCACAGTTGGACGGCGGCCATCGGCACCGCGGTCTCCTTGCCGGCGATCCCGACGAGCGAGGAGGCGATCGCGCCCATCACGAAGCACGAGGTACCGACCAGCGCGGAGGCGGAACCCGCGGCGTGCGGGGTGCGCATCAGGGCGAGCGCGTTGGTGTTGGGCAGGATCAGGCCCAGCGAGGAGATCATGACGAACAGACAGGACGCGATCGCGAACGTGCCCGCCTTCCCGAAGACGCCCTGCGTCACCAGCAGCAGCGCCAGCCCGCCGGCGGTGAGCAGCGCCAGCCCGTACCCGAGGACCTTGTCCAGCCGGACCCGGCCCACCAGGAGCTTGCCGTTGATCTGGCCCATCACCAGCAGACCGAAGGAGTTGAGGCCGAACAGCAGCGAGAACGTCTGCGGAGACGCCCCGTAGATGTCCTGGATCACGAACGGCGAGGCGGCGATGTAGGAGAACAGCGCCCCGTACGCGAAACCGTTCGTCATCAGGTAGCCGGTGAAGACCCGGTCGATGAACAGCCCGCGCATGATCCACAGGGCCCCGCGCACCCCGCCGCGCTGACGCCGCTCGGGCGGCAGCGTCTCCGGCAGCCGGCGCCAGACCAGCACGGTGAGCGCGCCGCCGATCATGGTGAGAACGACGAAGATGCCACGCCAGTTGGTGAAGTGCAGGACCTGGCCGCCCACCACGGGCGCGACGATCGGGGCCACGCTGGATATCAGCAGCAGCGTGGAGAAGAACCGGGCCATGGCCAGACCGTCGTAGAGGTCGCGGACGACGGCCCGGGCGATGACGATGCCCGCCGAGCCGGCGAGCCCCTGGAGCACCCGGAAGGCGATCAGCATCTCGGTGTTGGGGGCGAACGCGCACATCGCGGCAGCGACGACGTAGACCATCAGTCCGGCCAGCAGAGGGCCGCGCCGGCCCCACCGGTCGCTCAACGGCCCCACCACGAGCTGCCCGATCGCCATACCGGCGAGGCACGCGGTGAGGGTCAGCTGGACGGTCGTCGCGGTCGAACCCAGACTGCGGGTGACCTCCGGCAGGGCCGGAAGGTACATGTCCATCGACATCGGCGGTACCGCGGCGAGGGCGCCGAGGAGGAACGTGATGAGGACCCCGGTCCGGCGCACCGACCGGTCCGCGCGGGCCGAGTCCACCTCACCTCTGGCCGGGGAGCGCGCCCCTGGGAATCGCCTGCCTTTGGCGGTGGCTTCCTCGGCTTGCTGAGACATGCGCCCTCCGCGTGCAGTCGTTACATGGCTATCGCCGATGCTCGCAGCCGACCACTACAGAAACGGCAGCGCGTGGGTTGCGCCTGAAGCGAGCCGATACCGCGACAAGGCCGTTGATCTGCCCGGGTCGAGAGTCGTCAGCGTGGGGCTCGAGTCTTCCTCGGAACGGATCGGAGCACTTGGGGACGGCCTTGGCGAGGCGAGTTCGGCCGTGTCACTATTCCTGCACGCCTTCCCTGCCCGAAATCAGTTCCGGGGCAGTGGATCGAGCCTGAGTCCACCGGTTCTGTGCTGGTGAGACCGCGTCCGTGCCAGGTACGGCACAGGTTTCCACTCGCAGTCAAATTCCCGCGCGCCGCGGTGTTTTCTCCCGTGTGCCGCGCTCGCTTCGGAAGCTGTGTGCAGATTTCTTCACGTACAGAAGGCAGATTCTAGAGAAAGTAGAGCCCAGATATGCCCAGGCTATGCAAGCCCGCGGTGCGCGCGCCGGAACACGTCATCACGATCGAAGAGACTCTCGAGTTCGCCGCGAAAGCCCATGCGGGAAAGCCGCAGCTTCCCCTGGCGCTCCGGCTGATCCGGAACACCGGAGTGCTGAAGCGGCATATCGTGCAGCCGATCGAGCAGACCCTCAAGCACCCGGGCCTGACGGAGCGCAACCGTATCTACGAGGCCGAGTCCAAGCGGTGGACCCCGCCGGTCATCGAGGAGGCCCTGCGCAACGCCGACCTCGCCGCCCGCGACATCGACGCCATCATCTATGTGTCGTGCACCGGCTTCAGCATGCCGTCGCTGACCGCCTGGCTGATCAACAAGCTCGGTTTCCGGCCCGACACCCGCCAGATACCCATCGCCCAGCTCGGCTGCGCGGCGGGCGGCGCGGCGGTCAACCGCGCCCACGACTTCTGCCTGGCCCACCCCGGCAGCAACGTCCTGATCGTCTCCTGCGAGCTGTGCTCGCTGTGCTACCAGCCCGACGCCGACGACATCGGCTCGCTGCTGTCCGACGGTCTGTTCGGCGACGCGGTCGCGGCCGCCGTGGTGCGCGGCAACGGCGGTGTGGGCATCGAGCTGGAGCGCAACGCCTCCTACCTCATCCCGGACACGGAGGAATGGATCTCCTACGCGGTCAAGGACACCGGCTTCCACTTCCAGCTGGACCGCCGGGTGCCCGGCACGATGGAGCCGCTCGCGCCGGTGCTGCGCGAGTTCGCGAAGGACCACAGCTGGGACGCCGGCAAGCTCGACTTCTACATCGTCCACGCCGGTGGCCCGCGCATCCTCGACGACCTTGCCAAGTTCCTGGAGGTCGACCGCTCGGTGTTCCGGCACAGCTGGTCGACCCTGACCGAGTACGGGAACATCGCCAGCGCCGTTGTCTTCGACGCGGCCCGCAGGCTGTTCGAGGAGGACACCCCGGCCCAGGACGCCACCGGCCTCATCGCAGGCTTCGGTCCCGGTATCACCGCCGAGATGGCGCTGGGCCGCTGGAGCGTCGACGGCCCCGAGACGCTGGACTGACAGCTGGTCCGCTACGCCGGAACCCTCGCTCGAGTGAAATTCTGCGCGGACAAAGGAAGCTGACCGCATGACAGGCCTCATCCTCCCGCCCGGTCAGGGGCGAAAGCTGATCACCAAGGCGCAGGAAGTGACCTTCAAGGCCACACAGGAGCATGGCTCCGCCATATCGATCTTCGAGGTGGTCGTGCCGCCCGGATTCGATGTGGGGGCGCATGTGCACGCCGATTCGCAGGAGTTCTTCTACGTCCTGGAAGGGGAACTCCAGCTCCTGGCTTTCGAGCCGACCCGGCGTACCGACAAGGACTGGCACGAATGGGAGTCGCCCGACGGCGACAAGGCCGTCCACGCCACAGAGGGTGCCTGCATGTTCGTACCCTCCGGAACTCCGCATGCCTTCAGGAACGCCTCCGACAAACCGGCGCGCATGCTGTTCCAGTGCTATCCGTCACCCATTCACGAGCGTTACTTCGAGGAGATCGCGGAAATCTGGGCGACCGGGGGAATCGATCCCGACGCCATCGACGAGATGCGCCAGCGCTATGACGTCAGTCAGATCACGCCGCAGCGCTACGAACCGCCGGTCCCTCTCGATTCCCGTCCTCTGAAGCGCGCGGAGCGTAAACCAAGATGAGTGACATCGACAAGATCCCCCTGGTCTTCGCGAGCCTCGGGGAGCAGGAACTGGCGGCCGTCGCCGAGGTGTTCGCCTCGGGCTGGGCGGCCGGCCAGGGCCCCAAGGGGCAGGCCCTCGAGGCGCAGCTGAAGGAACGCTTCGGAGCCGGGGACGCGGTCGCGGTGAGCAACTGCGGCGCCGCCCTGCACCTGGCGATGCTCGCGTTCGGCGTCAAGCCGGGCGACGAGGTCATCGTCGCCGACTACACCTTCCCCGCCCCCGCCCACGCGGTGCGCTACGTCGGTGCGACGCCCGTCTTCGCCGACGTGCGCGCCGACACCGGCACCGTGGACCCGCAGGCGGTGGCGGACCTCGTCACCTCCAGGACCGTCGGCATCATCGCCGTCGACACCGTCGGCCTGCCCGCGGACTACACCGAGCTCCAGGCCATCGCCGACCGGCACGGGCTGTTCCTCGTCGAGGACGCCGCCTGTGCGGTCGGCGCGACCTACCAGGGGCGCGAGGCGGGTGCGCTCGCCGAGGTGGGCTGTCTGTCCTTCCACGGCCGCAAGGGCGCCACCAGTGGCGAGGGCGGTGCGTTCATCGCCGCCGACCCGGCCATCGGGGCGAAGGCGCGGCAGCTGTCGGCCTTCGGCATCGGCAGCATCTTCGACATGGGCCAGGTCATCGGCCTGCCGATCCCCGAATTCACCGAGATCGGCTACAACTACAAGCTCTCCGACATCGCCGCGGCGATCCTGACGGTGCAGCTGCGCCGTATCGAGGAGCTGCTGGCGCGTCGCACCGCCGTCGCCGCCCGCTACGCCGAACTCCTCGCCGACGAGGAGCTGCTGACCCTGCCGCACGTCCCGGCGGACCGCACCCACGCCTGGCAGTCCTATCTGGTGACGCTGGACGCGAGCGTCGACCGCGGGGCCGTCGCCACCGAGCTGCGCGCCCAGGGCATCGGCACCCTGCACGGCACCTGGGCCAACCATGTGCAGCCCGCCTTCGAGGCCCAGCAGGTGTGCCCGGTCTCGGCGGACCTCTTCCAGCGCAACCTCGGCATACCCATGCACGCCGAGCTGACCATGAGCCAGGTCGAGCGGGTCACCGAGGTGCTGCGCGGCGCGCTGCGCACCCACGCCAAGTCCACGCGCACCCTGAAGGGAGCGGCATGACGAACAACCAGCCTGCACCGGACGGTGTGATGAGGCTGATCAACGGCTACTGGAACACCGGTGTCATCGGCGCCGCGGCCACCCACTCGGTCTTCACCCACCTGGAGAACGGCGCGGGCACGGCCGCGGAGGTCGCCGCCCGCGCCGAGATCTCCGTGCGCGGCGCGCAGAGCCTGCTCGACGGTCTGGTCAGCGTGGAGCTGGTGGTCCTTCAGGACGGCCGGTACCGCAACACCCCCGAGGCGTCCGCCTTCCTGGTCGAGGGCAAGCCTGCCTCCCTGGCCGGCTTCGCCAAGCTCAAGCTCCAGCACACCGGCAGCCTCATCGACTTCCCCGAGGTCGTGCGCGTCGGGGGTCCGCTGGCCGGCGGCGAGACCGAGAAGGCCGACAACCCGCACTGGGAGGGCATCGTCCCGGCCATCGCCGCGGTGTCGGTGCCCGCCGCGGAGGCCGGTGCCGAGGCGCTCGGCATCGCTGACGCGGGCGAGATCTCGATCCTCGACGTGGGCGGCGGCTCGGGCATCTACTCGTCGATCTGGCTGAAGGCCAACCCGGCGGCCCGCGCGGTCCAGCTGGACTGGGAGCCGATCAACGCCATCGCCCGCCGGCTGGTGGGGGAGCAGGGTGTGGGGGACCGTTTCTCCACCCTCGACGGCGACTTCCACACCACCGACTTCGGCACCGGGCTGTACGACATCGCCGTGTACTCCCACATCGCGCACCAGGAGAACGCCGAGAGCAACATCGAGGTGTTCAGCCGGCTGCGCAAGGCGCTCAAGCCCGGCGGTGCGCTGGTGGTCGCCGACTACGTCGTCGACGACGACCGCACCGCTCCGGCGTTCCCGCTGCTGTTCGCCCTGGAGATGCTGCTCAAGAGCAAGGAGGGCGGCACCTGGCGGCGCTCCGACTACCGCGACTGGCTGGTCAAGGCGGGCTTCGAGGACGTGTCGTTCCACGCCGCGGCGCCCGCCACGATGGTCATCGCCCGCTGAACGGAAGGCCGGTTCACCGTGGTGACAACGAACGGCAGGGACCTGCGGGGCGATACCGACCCGGCAGATCTCCCGATCATCGCCGAAGTCTCCCGGCTGGTGGGAGTGGAGTACTCGGCCGAGACGGTCCGGTCGGTCCTGTCCGCGTACGGGGACACCCTGGAGCGGGCCGTCGTCGCCTTCCGGGTGGCGACGGGGGAGCGCAACGCGGGTGATGTCGACTGCCGTTACACGATGCTCCCCCCGGAGCTCGACCCGTACGCGGTGGCCGTCGACCACGGGCTGATCGAGGCGACGGACCACCCGGTCGGCAGCCTGCTGGCCGAGCTGCACGCGGGCTTCCCCATCGGGTTCAGCGGCATCGACTTCGGGGTCGTCGGCGGCTTCAAGAAGACCTGGTCCTTCTTCCCGCTCGACGACCTCAAGCCGCTGTCGGAACTGGTCACGCTGGAGTCGATGCCGACGAGCGCGGCCCGGAACCTGGAGCTGTTCACCCGGTACGGCGTCGCCGACAAGGTGAGCCTGGTCGGCATCGACTACCGGCACCGGTCGGTGAACCTGTACTTCGGAGCGGCGCCCGCCTCGGTGTTCCGGCCCGAAACGCTCACCTCGCTCCTGGCGGAGGTCGGGCTGCCCGCGCCGAGCGAACGGCTGCTGCGGTTCGCCGGCGGGGCGTTCGGCATCTACGCCACCTTGACCTGGGACTCCCCGAAGGTCCAGCGGATCACCATCGCCGCCATGACCGACGACCCGCGGTCCCTGCCGGTGACCATCGAGCCGGACATCGAGGACTTCCTGAAGAACTCGCCCTACCGCACCGACGGCCACCAGTTCGTCTACGCGATCACGGTGACGCCCGGCGGTGAGTACCACAAGCTCCAGTCGTACTACCGATGGCGATCCCAGGTGGAGACCACGCTGCTGGTGCCCGACAGCCGGTAGCGCGAGGCCGCCCCATCCCCGCACCCCAGCCGAATCCCCGAAGGAAACGATCATGAACATTGCCCTGTGGATCATCGCGGGAATCCTGGGCGCGGCCTGCCTGGCGGGCGGTGCCCAGAAGCTGGTCCAGCCCCGCAAGAAGCTGGCCGCCGCCGGCTACGGCTGGGTCGACGACTTCGGCGACGGCGGTGTCAAGGCCATCGGCGCCCTGGAGGTGCTGGCCGGGCTGGGCCTGATCCTGCCCGCCGCGCTGGACATCGCGCCGGTCCTGGTGCCGATCGCCGCGACCGGCCTGGTGCTGCTGATGATCGGCGCCGCCCTCACCCATCTGCGCCGCCACGAGGCCCAGGCGATCGTGGTGAACGCGGTCCTGCTCGCCGTCGCCGCGTTCGTGGCGTGGGGCCGCTTCGGCCCCTACTCCTTCTGACGTTCCCTCCCGCCGCGGTCCTTTCCCGTCCGCCCCCCGTCTGTCCCCGCACCCGCACCCAGCCGGCGACCGCCCGCACGTCCACCCGCCCATCACAAAGGAGACAGCCCACATGAAGGGCTCTGTGGCCTATCGATCGATACAGAAGCGCGGTCTTCACATCGGCCTGCTGCCGGAGATGGCGGCCGCGGTCAACCCGGCGACCCCGATCAGCCTCGACCACGACCTGGGCGTACTGCCCGAAGCGGGCCGCCGTCTGACGGTGGCCCAGTACGCCGACCACGTCGACGACCTGGCGGGCCGGCTGTGGGCGGCCGGAGTCCGGCCCGACGAACGCGTGGTCATCTACAAGACGGCCAACGCCGACCACTGGATGCTGGCCGCCGCCGTCTCCCGCGTCGGCGGTGTCGTGGTCAACCTCTCGCCCGCCCTCGACCCCACCACCGTCGGCGTCCTGCTGGAGCGGGTGGACCAGCCGACGCTGCTCACCGACAGGGCCAAGTTCGACCTCCTCGCCGACGTGCCGCTGGCGGACCTCACCCGGAGGATCATCACCTCCGACGGAGACCGGCCCGGGACCGTCCCGCTCCCCGCACTCGCCGGCAGCCCCCGCGTCGCCCCCGTCGTGCGGCCCATCGACGAGGCCGCCGTCATCACCCACACCTCCGGCACCACCGGCATTCCCAAGCTGGTCGTGCACACCCCCCGCACCCAGGGCATCCGCCTGGTCCCGCAGTGGCGGCTGCTGTCGCTCATGCGGAAGAAGGAGACCGTCGCGATCAACGTGCCCTTCGTGCACTCGCGGATGGTCGCCGCGATGTCCCTGGCACTGCTGCGGGAATACCCCGTGCTGCTGATGCGCGAGACGGGCCCCGCCGAGGTCGCCGAGCAGTTCCTCAAGCACCGCCCGGCATTCGTCGAGGCGCTGCCCAACTCGCTCATGGAGTGGGAGGAACTCGCCGACGACCCGCGCGCCCCGTTCGGGTCGGTGAAGGTCTTCAGCAGCACCTTCGACGCCATCCACCCCGGCACGATGAGCAAGCTGCTGCACGCCTCCGACCGGCGCGGCGCCCTGTTCTTCCAGATCTACGGGCAGAGCGAGGTCGGTCCGGCCGTCGGCCGCGCCTACTTCCGCGGCTCCGCCCACAAGGCGAACGGCCGCTGCGTCGGCTGGGCCATGCCCAGGGGCGCGGCACGCGTGCGGGTGGTCAGCCGCGACGGCAACCCGCCCTCCGAGACCAACCCCGGCTACATCGACGTCGCCTGGGACGGCATCGCCAAGACCTACTACGGGGAGCAGGACCGCTACGACACCAACCGCGACGGCGAGTGGTGGCGCACCGGAGACGTCGGCTACCGCACCCGGTTCGGCTGTCTGCACCTGCTCGACCGCGAGATCGACATGATCCCCGGCGTGAAGAGCTCCCTGGAGATCGAGGACGTCGTCCTCGGCCGGCTGCGCGAACTGACCGAACTGGTCGTGGTGCAGGGCCCGAAGGGCGAACCGGTCCCGGTGATCTGCACCGTCGACGACCGACCGCTCGCCCCGGACCGCTGGCGCACGGCGGTCGCCGAGTTCCCCCAGCTCGCCGACCCCGTGCAGATCCCGCAGGCGGAACTGCCGAGGACCGCCACGCTCAAGGTCCAACGGCGGGCGCTGGCCCAGCGGTTCGAGAACCAGCTCCAGGACCAGACCTAAGCGGCGACCAGCCTGCCGACGCCGTGACGCCACACCTACCGAAGGGGACCAACGCCGTGACACCGGAAGCCGTGCTCGCCCGATTCCGCGAGTACATGGTGGGACCGTCGCGCTTCATGACCCTGCTGTCCGTCTTCGAGCTGGGCGTCGTCGACGCGCTGCGCGACACCCCCGGCCTGACGGCCGAGGAACTGGGCGAGAAGGCCGGAGCCAAGGCGGACGCCCTCGAACAACTGCTGTTCCTGCTGGTCAAGGAAGGTTTCGTCGCCCATGACGAGGCCACCGGCGGCTACCGTCTGGACGCGCTCGCCGACGTTCCCGAGACGGACCTCGCACGGGCCCTGGCCTACATGAACCTGATCAAGGTGGTGGTGCTGCGCCAGCTCTACTACCTCACCGAGTCCGCCCGCACCGGTACGGTCGTCGGCCTGAAGGAGCTCTACGGCGCCGAAGGCACCCTCTACGACGCGGTGGCCCACCACCAGGATCTCCACGACTCCTGGCTGAAGCTGATGAACACGGTCACCGCCAACATCGACCCCTGGTTCTTCGCCAACATCGACATCCCGGCCGGCTCCCGGGTGCTCGACGTCGCCGGCAACACCGGCCTCGGCGCCATCCACACCTACCGGCACAAGGCGTCCGACGGACTGACCGTCACCACCTTCGACCTGCCGGACAAGGAGTCCAGGGCACTGGCGAACTTCCGGGCCGAGGGCCTGGAGGAGCACCTGTCCTTCATCGGCGGCAATGTCTTCGACGAGATCCCCCAAGGGTTCGACGTCGTCCTGATCAAGCACTTCCTCGACATGTTCGACCGGGGCAACGTGCTCAGGATCCTCCAGGGGGTCAACGCCTCCCTGGAGGCCGGCGGCCAGATCCACATCCTGGTGCCGGTGTACCCCGAGGACATCAAGGAGACCGACAACTACAACGTCGACTTCTTCCCGGCCTTCTTCATCGGCGCCGCCATGGGTGAGGGCGGCCCGCAGAAGCTGTCGGTCTATCAGAGCCTGCTGGAGGAGGCCGGGTTCAAGGTGACGCAGACGATCACCAAGGACGCCTCCGAGATCCCGCCGGACGTCATTCCCGTCCAGGCCATCCTCAGCGCGACGAAGGTCCCCTGACCGCCGTCCCGCGTACCGCACCCATGTGTCCGTCCATCCGCCAAGTGTCCGTCCATCCGCCTGGGAGAGTCATGCCCCGTCGTCTGTTCACCTCGGAGTCCGTGACCGAGGGACACCCCGACAAGATCGCCGACCAGATCAGCGACGCGATCCTGGACGAGCTGCTGCGCCAGGACCCCACGTCGCGCGTCGCGGTCGAGACGCTGATCACCACCGGTCAGGTGCACATCGCCGGTGAGGTGACCACCAGCGCGTACGCCGACATCGCCGCCCTCGTCCGGGAGAAGGTCCTCGAGATCGGCTACGACTCCTCCACCAAGGGCTTCGACGGCGCCTCCTGCGGTGTGTCGGTGTCGATCGGTGCGCAGTCGCCGGACATCGCGCAGGGCGTCGACACCGCCTACGAGCAGCGGGTCGAGGGCGACGAGGACGAGCTGGACAAGCAGGGCGCCGGCGACCAGGGCCTGATGTTCGGTTACGCCACCGACGAGACCCCCACCCTGATGCCGCTGCCCATCGAACTCGCGCACCGGCTCTCACGCCGGCTGACCGAGGTCCGCAAGAACGGCACGGTTCCCTACCTGCGCCCCGACGGCAAGACGCAGGTGACCATCGAGTACGACGGCGACAAGGCCGTCCGCCTCGACACCGTGGTCGTCTCCTCGCAGCACGCCTCCGACATCGACCTGGACACCCTGCTGGCCCCCGACATCCGCGACCTCGTCGTCGAACCCGTCCTCGCCCAGCTCGCCGACGAGGGCATCAAGCTGGAGACCGAGGGCTACCGCCTGCTGGTGAACCCGACGGGGCGTTTTGAGATCGGTGGTCCGATGGGCGATGCCGGTCTGACCGGGCGGAAGATCATCATCGACACGTATGGCGGGATGGCGCGTCACGGGGGTGGCGCGTTCTCGGGCAAGGACCCGTCGAAGGTGGACCGTTCGGCGGCGTATGCGATGCGCTGGGTGGCCAAGAACGTGGTCGCCGCCGCCTCGCCTCCCGCTGTGAGGTGCAGGTGGCGTACGCGATCGGCAAGGCCGAGCCGGTGGGGCTGTTCGTGGAGACGTTCGGTACGCACACGGTGGAGGTGGAGAGGATCCAGCAGGCCATTGGCGAGGTGTTCGACCTGCGTCCGGCCGCGATCATCCGGGATCTGGACCTGTTGCGGCCCATCTACTCCCAGACCGCCGCCTACGGCCACTTCGGCCGGGAGCTGCCCGACTTCACCTGGGAACGCACCGACCGCGCCGAGGCCCTGCGCGCGGCCGCCGGACAGCGCTCGGCACAGGGGAAGTAGCCGGTCCCCGGACCGCAGCCCACAAGCCCGTTCACCACCGTTACCGAAAGAGGTCGGTTGCCTTGACACCGGAAGCCACACTGGCGCGGTTCCGCGAGTACATGGTGGGACCGTCGCGGTTCATGACCCTGGTGTCCTGCTTCGAGCTGGGCATCATCGACGCGCTGCGCGAGCGGCCCGGCCTGACCGCCGCGGAGCTGGGCGAGGTGGCCGGCGCCAAGCCGGACGCCGTGGAACAGCTCCTCCTGCTGCTGGTCAAGGAGGGCTTCGTCGCCCAGGACGAGACCACCGGCGCCTACCGTCTCGACGGGCTCGCGGGCGTCTCCGAGAAGCTGATCGACCAGGCGCTCGCCGACCTCTACATGATCAAGGCGATCACGCTGCGGCAGCTCTTCTACCTCACCGAGACCGTCCGCAGCGGCGAGGTCGTCGCCCTCAAGGAGCTCTACGGCTACGAGGGCGACCTCTACGGCGCCCTCGGTGAACTACCCGAACTGCGCGAGCCCTGGGCCAAGTTGATGGACACCGTCACCGCGCACGTCGACCCCTGGTTCTTCGAGAACATCGACATACCCGCCGGGTCCAACGTGCTCGACCTCGCCGGGAACACCGGCCTCGGCGCCATCGACACCCTCAAGCTGAAGGGCTCGCCCGGACTTCGGGTCACCACCTTCGACCTTCCCGACAAGGAAGAGGAGTGCCTGGCGAACTTCCGGGCGCACGGTGTGGAGGAGACCTGCTCGTTCGTCGGCGGGGACGTCTTCGAGGGCGTTCCGCAAGGATTCGACGTCGTACTGATCAAGCACTTCCTGCCCATGTTCGACAAGAGTGATGTCCTGAGGATTCTCGACGGCGTCAGCAAGTCGCTGGACGTCGGCGCCCAGGTGCATGTGCTGGTGCCGGTGTTCCCCGAGGACATCAAGGACCCCGAGAACTACACCGTCGACTTCTACTCCAGCTTCTTCGTCGGCTGCACGATGGGCAAGGGCGGGCCGCAGAAGCTGTCCACCTGGCGGAACTGGCTCGAGGAATCCGGGCTCAAGGTCACCAAGGCGGTCATGGACGACTGGGCCAACCTGCCCCCGCACGCCCTCACCGCGGAAGCGGTCCTGTCCGCGACGAAGGTCGCCTGACACACGTCGAGTTGGCGTCGAGCCGACGTCTAGTGCCACGTATGACCATGTTTCTCGCTGTTCCGGAAGGAACGATGGCTGAAGCCTGGAGGATGAATGTCCGTGTCAGAAAAAGCGGAAGCCGTGTATTCCGCGATCGAGGAAGCGTCCGGTCTGCTGGACATCGCCTTCCCCCGGGACAAGGTCCGCTCGGTCCTGGACGCCTTCGGCGAGGGGGTCTCGGAGGAGTCCCTGGTCGTCCTCGCGATGGCCGGCGGTGAGCGCCACCGCGGGGACATCGACTACAACTTCACGGTGCCGATCGAGGCCGGCGACCCGTACGAGACAGCCGTGCGGGAGGGCTGGATCGAGAAGACCGACCACCCCGTCGCCCGCATCATCCCCGAGATCCTCGACAACTGTGCCGTCACGTTCTACGGCATCGAGTGCGGGGTCGTCGGCGGATTCAAGAAGACGTACATCTTCTTCCCCCTGGACGACCTCGGCGACCTCTCGGTGCTCGCCTCGCTGCCGTCCATGCCGAAGAGCCTGGCCCAGCACGCCCGCACCTTCACCGAGCTCGTCTCGAAAAGCGTGTGTCGATCGTGGGGATCGACTACACGAAGAAGACGGTGAACATCTACTTCATGGCCGGCGGCCTCACCGAGGAGACCGTTCTGTCGGTGCTGCACGACACCGACCTGCCGGAGCCGAGCACGCCGGAGCTGCTGGAGTTCGTCCAGAACTCCTTCTCGATCTACCCCACCTTCCGCTACGACTCCCCGCAGATCGACCGGATCTGCTTCTCGGTGGTGAGCCCGAACCCGGAGTCGTACCCGACGACGCTCTTCCCGGAGATCTCGGACTTCGCGAAGAAGGCCCCGTACGAGTACGACGGCGCACGCGTCCTCGTCTACGGCGAGACGATCTCCCGCGAGGAGGAGTACCACAAGCTCGCGGTGTACTTCCGCCGGCCGGCCTCCTTCTGGAACAACCTCCCGCTGGCCGCCACCTTCGAGAAGCTCGTGGCCGCCTGGCGCGCCGAGCAGTGACAGCGCGGCCCCTACACACAGCACAGCCGATTCAGGCAGCACCGGCAGCACAGGCAGTACAGGCAGCGCAGGCAGCACAGACAGCAGTGGCATCAGGAGGAGCAGTGACCGAAACCGTTGGGATCGAGGAGCGCAGCGCCGCCGTCGACACGCTGGGCGGTGTGATCGGCGAGGCCGGCGCCGCCGCCCTCGACGGACCGCGCGAGCAACTGACCGAGAGCGCCCTGCGCGCGGCCTTCGCGCTGTGGGAGGACCCGGAGGTACGGCCGAAGCTCCTCGGCATCCTCCAGGCAGCGGTCAACAGCGAGGAGGGCGCGGAGCAGATGCGCCGGTTCATCGCCGAGCAGCTCTTCGCGCAGGCCGGGAAGTCCATCGGCGCCACCGACCTGGACATCTACCAGATGGCCGAGTTCCTGGGGGTGCCGCCGGTCAACTTCGGCGCGGCGGCCGGGCAGGTGTGGGGCGCCGTCCTGATGCGCTACGTCGTCAAGCTCGAGCCGATCGCCTCCATACCGGTCGACGACCTGATCAAGCTGATCAACCCCACGCTCCACCGCTACCTCGGCGTACCGCAGCAGTGACTTGAGGCGTACCGCAACAGCGACTTGAGGAGGGAAACATGTCCGAAGCCATCCAGGCTCAGGAGCGCGGCGCCGCCTGGGACACCCTCGGCGGGGCCCTCGGCGAGGCGGGCGCGGCCGCGCTCGCGGGGTCGCGCGAACACCTGGCCGAGGGCCTGCTCCGCGGGGCCTTCGCGCTGTGGGAGGACCCGCAGGTACGGCCGAAGCTCCTCGGCATCCTGCACGCCGCGGTCAACAGCGAGGAGGGCGCGGAGCAGATGCGCCGCTTCCTCGCCGACCAGCTCTTCGCCCAGGCCGGGAAGTCGATCGGCGTCGAGGGCATGGACATCTACCAGGCGGCCGAGACCTTCGGGGTGCCGGCCGTCAACATCAACGCGGCGGCCGGGCAGGTGTGGGGCGCCGTCCTGCTGCGGTACGTCGTGAAGCTGGAGCCGATCGCCTCGGTGTCGGCCGAGGAACTCATCCAGCTGCTCAAGCCCACCATCCAGCGCTACCTGGGCTGACCGAGCGGCGCCGCCCGCGCTGACCGTGGGCCGGCCGGCCCGGCCCACGCCGGTGGCGCCCCGGTGAACCGGGTGCCCGCGCCGCCCCCCCGGCACGTGGGGCGGCTGCTCGTCGCTCCCCGCACCCCGTCGCCCCCGTTCCCGCACCCCGTCCACCCCTGCCGCCCCGCCCCGCCCCGCCACTCCGACCGAGCCCGCCTCGCGCCGAAGCACACCACCGCACAAGGAGATGTGTCGTGACCACTGAAGTGATCCCCCAGAACGTCCGGGGCGAGGAATCGGCTGCCGCCGCGCGGCGCACCGTCGAGGAGCTGCTTCAGCGGGTGCAGGACCGGCTGAGCGGCTTCCTCGCCGCCGAACGCGCCCGCTACGCCGAGGTGGACGAGCGGGCGGTCGTTGCCATCGACGCGCTGTCCGACCTGGTCGAGGCCGGGGGCAAGCTGGTCCGCCCGGCCTTCTGCCTGGCCGGCTACCTCGCCGCGGGCGGCGACCCCGAGGCCCCCGGCATCATCGACGCCGCAGCGGCCCTGGAGATGCTGCACATCTCCGCCCTCGTCCACGACGACGTCCTGGACGACTCCCGTACCCGGCGCGGCAAGCCCGCCGTCCACGTCCTGCACTCCTCACTGCACCGCAGCCGCGGCTGGCAGGGCGAGGCCCGCCGGTTCGGCGAGGGCGTCGCCCTCCTGGTCGGCGACCTGGCGCTGGTCTACTCCGACGAGCTGATGTCGCACGCCCCGGCGACAGCCGGCCCGGAATGGCACCGGCTGCGCTCCGAGGTGATGATCGGCCAGTACATGGACGTCGCCGCGGCCGCCGAGTTCTCCGTCGACCCCGCGCTCTCCCGGCTGATCGCCCTGATCAAGTCCGGCCGGTACACCATCCACCGCCCCCTGGTCGTCGGCGCGAGCGCGGCGGGCCGCGCCGATCTGGCCCCGGCTCTGGCGGAGTACGGCGAGGCCGTCGGTGAGGCGTTCCAGCTCCGCGACGACCTGCTCGACGCGTTCGGCGACGCCGCGCAGACCGGCAAGACCGCGGGCCTCGACTTCAGCCAGCACAAGATGACCCTCCTGCTGGGCTGGGCGATGCAGCGCGACGCCCACATCCACGGCCTCATCACCGAGCCCGGACACACCCCCGACGAGGTGCGCGCCCGCCTGCTGGACACCGGCGTCCCCGAGGAGGTCGAGCGGCACATCGCCGCCCTCGTCGACCAGGGCTGCGCGGCCATCGCCGACGCCCCCGTAGGACCGCAGTGGCGCAGCGAGCTGACGAACATGGCCCTGCGCGTGGCCTACCGGAACAAGTGATCCGCACGAGCACGACACTGGGAGGAACAATGCCGGGAACCACGCGGCTGGCGGAGCTCTTCGCGGGCGTCGAGGAATCGGCGGGGCTCATCGGCGTCGCCTGCTCGCGCGACAAGGTCTGGCCCCTTCTGGAGGCGTACGAGGACGCGCTGCCCGAGGCCATCATCGCCTTCCGGGTGGCGACCAACGCCCACCACGAAGGGGAGTTCGACTGCCGCTTCACCCTGCCCCGCAGCATCGACCCCTACCTCAGGGCCCGCGCCCACGGCTTCCTCACCGAGACCGGCCGCCCCATGGAGTCGCTGCTGTCCGACATCCAGCGGACCTGCCCCATCGACAGCTACGGCATCGACTTCGGGATCGTCGGCGGGTTCCGCAAGCTCTGGGTGTACTTCCCCGGCGGCGTGAGCCAGAGCCTCGCCGTCCTCCGCGACCTGCCGTCCATGCCGGCCGGCCTCGCCGAGAACTTCGCGTTCTTCGCCGACCGGGGCCTGGCCGAGAAGGTGGACGTCGTCGCGATCGACTACCGCAGCGGCACCGTCAACCTGTACTTCACCGGCTTCCCCGAGGAACTGCGCCGTCCCGCCGAGGTCCTGGCGATGCACCGCGCCATGGGCATGCCCGACCCGAGCGAGCAGATGCTCGCCTTCTGCGAGAAGTCCTTCGGTTTCTACGCCACGCTCAGCTGGGACTCCCCGCGCATCGAACGCATCGCCTTCAGCGTCAAGACCCAGGACCCGCTGTCGCTGCCCGCCCGGTTCGGCCCGAAAATCGAGCACTTCCTCACGAACATGGCATACGGCCGTAACGACCCGAAGATGGTGTACGCGGCCATGACGGCGTCCGGCGAGGAGTACTACAAGCTCCAGACGTACTACCGCTTCCGCACGCGCAGCAGGCTGGACCTGATGCCGTCGATCGACCATGCCGACGCCGCCGCGTAGCGCGAACGGCCCCGTGGAGTTCCAATTCAGCCGGATGGAGCGCCTGCTGCGGGGCCACCCGGTCCGCACGGTGTCGGTGGACGGCGTGCCCGCCGAGTTCGTCGGCGACCCGGCCCTGGTGCGCCGCGTCCTGGTCAAGGACGGCAAGCACTACGGCAAGGGGGAGCTCTTCCAGAAGGCCCGGGTCCTCAGCCGGGCCGGGCTGCTCGCCGAGGACGACTCCCAGCACCGGCACTACCGGCGCCTGGCGCACCCGTATCTGCGCACGGCGGCGGTCGCCGGCCACGCTCCGGTCATGGCCGGGGTCGCCCGGGACACCGCCGCCGCGTGGCGTCCCGGCCAGGAGGTCGACGTCCAGGCCGCGATGTGCCGGGCCGCGAGCGACATTGCGCTGCGCACGCTCTTCGCCGGTCTGCCGCACGAGGTCTCCGGCGAGCTCGGCGAACGGCTCGCCGTGCTGTCCTGGGAGATGATCAGCAAACCGCTGCACGGCAGGGCGGCCCTGCGCGCCCAGCGGCAGACCCCGTCCCGTCGGCTGGCGACGCGTTCGCCGACGTCCGTGCCCTCATCGCCGGACAGCTCGACTCCCCTGACGCCACGACGGGTTACCTCTCCGCCCTGCTGTCGGACACCGCCACGGACGGCGCACCCGCACTGAGCGCCGACGAGGTCTGCGGCGAGGCCGTGATGATGCTGACCGCGGCCACCGTCACCACCGTCTCGGTGATGTCCTGGGCCCTGTACGTGCTCGCGGAACATCCCCTGATCGAGGAGAAGGTCCTCAAGGACGTGGCGCGCACGGCGGCCGCCGGTCACCGCGCCCCGGCCGGCCACGGGCACGGGCCGCCCGGCTACACGCTGCGCTTCCTGATGGAGGTGCTGCGGCTGTACCCGCCGGTGTGGATCACCTGCCGCAAGGCCCTCGTGGATGTCACGCTCGGCGACCGCGCGCTGCCCGCGGGCACGCACGTGATGTTCAGCTCCTACCTGCTGCACCGGGACCCCGACCGCTATCCGGACCCGCACCGCTTCGACCCCGACCGCTGGCTGCGCACCGCACCGTCCGCGCAGGACGCCTCCTACATCCCCTTCGGCGCGGGTGCCCGAGGGTGCGTGGGAGAGGCGTTCGCGTGGCGGGAGCTGGAGATCCTGCTCGGCACGCTGGTGCGGGAGTGGCGGCTGACCGTGCCGCCCGGCGGCCGGGTCCGCGCGGCGGCCGACACCACGCTGCATCCGCGGCGACTGGTCATGGTGCCCGAGCCGAGGTAGTGCGCACCGCCTCTGTACCCCGACAAGCCGAGGAGTGCCCTCATGGCGACCCCGACCCCGACCACCCCCGCACGAACCGCCGAACTCACCTCCCAGGCCTGGGCGGAGGCCCGCTCCATGGCGGGCCGCGCGCCGGCTCGCGGCACCTGTCCGCCGGGCACTCTGACGGCCGCCGCGCTGCGGACACACCGCAGGCTCTCGGCGGGCCTCGGCCACACCGTCCCCTTCACCGCCCTTGGCCCCACCGGCGCCGCGGTACCCGGCCTCGCCGCGTTCCTCGCGGTGTACGCCGCCCCGGACCACCCCTGAAGGGCCGGCACCGAACCCCGACGCCACCCACCGCGCCCACGAGGGGCCGTGCCGGTCCACCCCGCCGTCCTCGCCGTCGGCCGTTCGTCCCGACGTCCTGGCCGTTGGGCACCGCCCGTTGTCGGGTCTGCGGCGGTGGTGGCGGTTCGCCCCGCCGTCCTGGCCGTCCGCACCGCCCGTTGGCACGTTCCCGGCGGTCATGGTGGGCCGCTGCGCTGTCCTGGCCGTTGGCACGTTCCCGGCGGTCACGGTGGGTCCCTCCGCCGTCCTCCCCACCGGCCCCGGCGTCGGTGTGCTGCGGTCGCCCGGTGGGGCGCGGGCCGGGGCGGCAGCCCGTGATCAGCACCCGCCCGGGTCCCCGACCCCGCCCCGGCGGCGAGCCGGACCCTCGACCTCCGGGGCAGTCGGGCTCGAAGTCCCGTTGCGGGCGCGGGACATGGGCCGGGCACGCACCTACGGTGGAGCTGCGAGTCGCCCCGCCCGTCTCCCTCCCCCCGGAGACGGGCGGGCATGTCGGACCATGTCCGCCCGCGTGGCCCCAGCCCCCGTGCCGTGCCCCACGCCCGCCGGTCCGGTCCGGCAGGGCGCACCCGGTGACCCGACCGACAGCGCGCGCGGCGTCGCGGCCGCGGGAAGCCCGCCGTCGCCGCCGAACCGGGAGATGCGCGATCGGTGTCGAAGGCCCGACGCCCGCTCGGATCCAAGGAGGGGCCAGCATGAGCCGGATCGAAGAGTTCGAGGAGGCGCGGCCCCTGCTGTACTCGATCGCCCACCGGATGCTGGGCAGCGCGGGCCGGGCCGACGACGCGGTGCACCAGGCCTGGCTGCACTACCAGGCCGCCCCCGAACAGCCCGACCCGGGCCGCGAGTTCCTCACCGCTGCCGTCGCCCGGATCTGCCTCGACATCCTGCGTGGGATCCGCCCGCCGGAGCCGGCCGAGGCGCAGGCGACGGCCGCCCTGTCCCTGCTGGAACGGCTCAGCCCGCTGGAGCGCGCCGTGTTCGTGCTGCGCGAGGTCCTGGGCTGCGGCCCCGCCCAGATCGCGTCCGCCGTCGGCTGCTCGGAAGCGGCGTGCCGACAACTCGCCACCGGCGGGAGCGCCCTGTCCTGGCCGCGCCGCATCGCCGGCGCGGAACACGTCGCCCGCGTCCTCGCCACGATCGTCCCGGCGCTGGTCCGGGTCGGCGTCACCCTGGAGCCGCGCCAGGTGGACCAGCGCCCGGGCGCGGTGTTCCGGGACCGCAACGGCACCGTCCTCAGCGCCCTCGCCCTCGACTTCCTCGACGGGCGGATCCACACCATCCGCTGGGTGACCGATCCGGACCTGTCCACCGCGGACACCCCCGCGCCGACCTGATGCGAGACCAGCGTCATCGGGCCGGGCGGGATCGTAGGACCGTAGAAGAGATGGAGGGGCCGGCGTGACACGGACCGAGGAGTTCGAGGAACTGCGGCCGCTGCTGTTCGCGATCGCCTACCGCATCCTGGGCAGCGTGAGCGAGGCCGAGGACGCCGTACAGGAGACCTGGCTGCGCTGGGATGCCACCTCGACCGTGCCCAGGTCGGCCAAGGCCTATCTGGCGACCACGGTGACCAGGATCTCCCTGGACATGCTGCGCTCGGCCCGCGTCCGGCGCGAGACCTATACCGGGCCGTGGCTGCCCGAACCCCTGCTCACCGACTCCTACGAGGACCCGGCGCGCTCCGCCGAACTCGCCGACTCCCTCTCCACGGCGGCCCTGTTGCTGCTGGAGCGGCTGTCACCGCTGGAGCGGGCGGTGTTCGTGCTGCGGGAGGTGTTCACGTTCGGCTTCCCGGAGATCGCGGCGGCGGTGGGGCGCTCGGAGGCGGCGTGCCGTCAGCTGGCGGTGCGGGCCCGACGGCACATGGACGAGGGCCGGCCCCGGTTCGAGGCCGACCGCAAGGAGCGCGACGCGCTCGCGCGGCGGTTCTTCGACGCCCTGAAGGAGGGCGACGTCGACGGCCTGCGCCAACTCCTCGCCGCCGACGCCCAGATGGTCGGCGACGGTGGCGGCAAGGCCCCGCAGCTGGCCAGGACCGTCGTCGGCGACGACCACGTGGCCCGGCTGATGACGTCCCTGTTCAGCACGCTCGCGAGCCTGGACGTCACCCTGGAACCGCACGCGCTCAACGGCCAGCCCGGCGCGATCCTGCGCGACCGGGACGGCAAGGTCGTCACCACCTGGACGCTGGACATCGTCGAGGGCCGGGTGCAGTCGATCCTGTCCGTCACCAACCCCGACAAGCTCGGTCACCTGGGCCCGGTGGCGGACGCCTGGGCCCTCAACCGCGAGGCCCACCAGGCCCGCCGCACCACCCCCCTGAACCACCATCCCGCCCCCCCGCTGCCCCCACGCGCCGAGCCGTCCGCCACGCGCTCGCCCGCCTATGCCGCTCGGCTCGTACGGCGGGTGACCGCCTCCTGGAGTTCGCGGCGGCGCAGGTCGCCGGAGTCGGTGCGGGGCAGGGCGCCCATCAGGACCAGGCCGGCCGGGAGATGGGCGGGCGGGACGCCGTGGTCGGACAGGTGGCCGCGCAGCTGAGGAGTGGGCGGTGCCGTCGACCACGACCGCGTACGGCAGTTCGCCGTGCCGGGCATCGGCGCGCGCCACGACCGCGGCCTCGGCCACCCGGATGCCGCAGCAGCAGCGTCTCGATCTCGGTGACCGGCACCAGGAACACCCGCCGACCTCCTCCGTGCGCAGCCGCGATGTCCCCACTCGTCGAGGTCGTGCTCCGCCGCCGCGCCGTTCTCCTCCCAGGTCACGGTGGTGCCGGCGGCACGCCGCCACACCGCGAGCGGAGAGGCGGGCCCGCGCGAGCCCAGCCGGTACGGCGCACCCTCCGCGTCCCTTTCGCACGCGGTGCGGGCGGCGGACCGCGGCAGCGCGCGCGGTGGCACCCCGAAACCCGTCTCGACGCGCCGGCCGAGCGCGGCGGAGGTGCCCGCCGGATCGGAGGTGTAGGCGCTGGAGAGCTCCACGGCCTCCCGCGGCCGGCGCTCCCGCGCGGCGGCGAGCTCCGTCCACTGCGCGGGTGTCGCGTACACCTGGCCCACCTGGGCCGAGGCCATCAGGGCGAGCGCGCCGTCCGCGTCCCACACGTCCTGAAGCACCACCGTCCCCCCGCGCGTCAGCGGTCCGATCACCGTGTGCAGGAGCGCCGGCAGCGACGCGGGCGGCAGCGCCGAGAACGCCGCCCCGCCCGGCTGCGCGGCCGAAGGCAGGCTCGCGTGCAGCGAGTTGGGCGTGTGCAGGGCCATGCTGTGCGCCGCTGCCATGCCCAGCGAGGTCACCGCCACGGCGACCCGGTCGGCACCGCGCGCCGGCAGCCTGAGCCATCCCGCGCGCCGGTACCGCTCGTGCGGGGTGTGCACGAAGTGCCGGAGGAAATCGACGGCTCCGGGGTCCACCGTGTCGCCCAGCACCGCCCGGTGCCGCAGCCACGGCAGCCGCGGCGCGAGGCCGGCGAGGACCTGGCCGGGAGCGGTGCCCTCCCAGCGATCCGGTACGACGCACAGCCGCGGCTCGGCCGCCTCGAGCACCGCCTGCAGGTTCCGGGCCCCGTAACCGGGCATGATCGGCACGGCCACGGCGCCCGAGCGCAGACACGCCAGCAGCAGCGCCACCGTCTCCCAGCGGCTGGGCAACTGGAAGGCGACCGGGTCGCCCGGGCGCACTCCGAGCGCGTCCAGGGCGTGCGCGAACCGCCCGGTGAAGGCGGCGAGTTGGGCGTACGACAGCCGTGTCACGCGGGACGCGGCCGGGCGGTGCGACTGGTGGGACACGATCGCGGTGCGGTGTGGATGCCGGGCCGCGCCCCGGTACACGTCGTGGAGCACGGTCTCGGTCCGCCACCAGCCCCGCCGCAGGAAGGTCCGCGCTACCTCCTCCGGAGGGCGCAGGTCGGTGAGGAGCCGTGCGAGCGGGACACCGCTGCCGGACAGCGTGTCCGTGGGGGCTGTGGGTGTGGTGGGGGCCGCCATCACCGGCTCCTGCCCACGGCCCAGGCGACCTGGACCCGGGAGGCGCAGCCCAGCTTCCGCATCACACCGCGGACATGGTTGACCACCGTCCACTCGGCGATGTCCAGGGCCTGCGCGATCTGCCGGTTCGTCAGGCCGTCGGCCACCAGCAGCGCCACCTGGAGCTGGCGCGGGGTGAGCGCGACCCGGTCCCCGGCGTCGTCGGCCTCCGCCAGTTCGGCCGCCGCGAGCGCCTCGACGGCCATCGCCTCGGGACGCAGTCGCAGCCCCTCGGCCCACACGGTGGCGAAGACCGTCGGGCCCAGCCGGCGGCGCAGTACGTCGACGGCGGCCCGCGACCGCTCCGCACGCTCCCGCTCGGTGCCCGCCCCGGTGACCGCGCGCAGCGCACCGGACGCCGCGAGCAGCCGGGTGGCGCGCTGCGGCTGGCCCGCCTGCTCCAGGATCAGCAGCGCGAACATCTCCAGTACGGCGGGCAGTTCGGTGCGCTCGCCGATCGAGTCGTACAGGGCGATGCTCTCCTTCAGCGCCGCGCGGGCGCCGGCGTCGTCGCCCTCGCACAGACGCAGCCGGGCGCCGAGATGGAGGGTGCGGGCCAGGTCGCGGATCGCGCCGTGCCGTCGCTGGACGCGGCCAGCTCGCTCCAGCAGGGCTCGTGCCCGCTGCGTCTCGCCGGTCGCGAGCAGTACGTCGGCGAGCGCGGCGGCGGCCTCGGCGGCACCGGTGGTCTCGCCCTGTGCGTCGAGGGCGGCCAGCGACGCGGCCAGCAGGGACTGTCCCTCGGAGCGCTCGCCGCACCGGAACAGCGCGTGCCCGAGCCGGACGGAGGGCAGCGCGGCGGAACGCGGGTCGTGCAGTCGCCGGTAGAGGGCGACGGCCCGGCGGTGCCGGTGTGCCGCCCCGTCGTGGTCGCCGAGGGCCGCGGCGAGCACACCCGCACCGCTGTACAGGCGAGCCCGCGCCCGCAGCCACTCCTCGGATCCGGCCCGCTCCTCGCACCCGGTGTCCTCCAGGGCCTGCCCGGTGGCGTCGAACCAGCGCAGCCCGTCCTTCAGTTCGCCGTGGACGAGCCAGGGCCGCAGACAGGCGGTGACGAACCCCGCCCTCGCGAGGACGGCGTCCTCCTTCTCCTTCCCCTCCCCCAGTTCCTCGTTCTCCTCCCGCTCCAGGTGGCGCAGCGCGGCGAGCACGTTGTCGTGTTCGGCGACCGCCGCCCGCAGCCAGCGCCCCTGCCGCGGGCCGTCGAAACGGTCCTCGAGGGTGGGCAGCAGCCGCTGGTAGCAGCGGGCGTGCGCCTGCCGGGCCGCTCGAAGCCCTGGCCCGCCCCCGTCCGGCAGGGCCGTCTTGCCGGCGTCGACCGTCTCGTCGGCTTCGTCGAGCAGGCGGAGACCGTAGGCGAGGATGGTGCGGGACATCGTCAACCGGCTGTCGGTGTGCGGCTGTTCCTCCAGGGTGAGCAGGCCGCGTTCGAGCAGGGCCTCCAGCGCGGCGGGGGTCTCGTCGGGCCCCAGCGGCGAGGTCTGCTCGGCCATCGCGAGGGTGAGCCCGCCCCGGAACACCGCGAGCCGGGCCAGCAGCGAGCGCTGCGGACCGCTCAGCCCGCGGCAGCTCCACTCGCCGATCGCCGCGGTGGAACGCTGCCGCGCGGGCACGTCGACGGGCCCGGGCAGATGGTTGTCGCCGCCCCGGCGCAGCCAGTCGAGCACTTCCTGCGGCGGATACAGCCGCAGCCGGCGCGCGGCGAGTTCCAGGGACAACGGGAGCCCTTCCAGCAGATTGCAGAGCTCGACGACCGCCCCGACGTTGTGCGGGGTGAGCGTGAAGGAGGCGTTGGCCTGCTGTGCGCAGCGCACGAAGAGCTCGACGGCGGGGTTGTCCCGGACCTCGGTGACATCGGCGTCGGGCAGCGGGCCCGGCAGGGGCAGCGGCGGCACGGACAGCACGCACTCGCCGTGGATCCGCAGGATCTCCTGCCCGGTGGCCAGGACGGTCAGCAGGGGCGTGGCGCTCAGGTGGCGGGCGAGCGGCGCCGCGAGAGCGCCCGCGACGTGCTCGACGCCGTCGAGCAGCAGCAACGTGCGTTCCGTGACGTCCCGTACGGTCTTGTCGATGCTTTTCAGCACCGACTCCAGGTCCAGGCAGGACGGCAGGTCGATGCCGTGGACGCCGCCGGGGAACAGCTCCGCGACCCCGGCCACGGCCTCCGCGGCCAGTCGGCTCTTGCCCACTCCGCCGGGCCCGGTCAGGGTGATCAGACGCACGGACGGGTCCTGGAGTCTGCCCTGGACGCCGATCAGGTCGAACTCCCGGCCCACCAGTGCGGCCGCCGGTCGGTACGTCCACAGATCCGTTGACATACGTTCCCCCGTACAGCCGCCCGGCGGCATCTCCCGCCGGTGTCCGGACATGCCGTGCTTCGAGCATCGCTGGACAGGCTCGAACTCGGCTCAAGACGGGGCTGAGACCGCGTCGCGCGGAGCTGCCGGAAACCGCCGGACGTGCATGACAGGCCGGTGCCGGGCGATCTTCGCGAATCCCGGCGGCCCTTGAAAAGGCGTACAGAGCGGGTCCTGAGCATCTGGACATTTCCGGGCCGCAAGGGCTCCCGGGTGTTAGATGAAAGTGCGTACCCGACTTCCTTCACGACGCGCGGGAGAGGTAGATCGACATGGTTCACACAGCTGGTCCACGCGACATGTTCACCTCGACGCCGGTGATTGCGGACGGAGGCGATGTCGTGCTGTCTCTCGCCGACGAGAAGTGGCAGTAGGACCACCGCCACACCTGCCGCCGACCCACAGCTACGGGGCCGTCCGCACGCCGGACGGCCCCGCTGGTGTCTTCCGAGCCGAATCGGACCGAACCGAACCAGACCGAACCGGGCTGGGCCGGGCCCGCGGTGGTCAGCGCAGGCTCGGCACCCCCCGGCGCGCAGGCCGCGCCGACGCCTCCGCCTCCACCGTCCGCCTGCCCCGCCAGACCCCCGGCCGGACCTCCGTCCAGCCCGGGTGGACGGAGCCCTCCCGCAGCCGGACCAGCCAGCGTCGCGCGTAGGCCTCCAGACGACGGTCGTCCAGCGTGCCGGCGAGGGCGAGGCACTCCCGGAAGTGACGCTCGGCGGCGGCCGGCCCCTCGGCGTCCAGGGCGTGCAGGCCGAGCACCCGATGGGCCTCGAAGCGGCCGCGGACGTCACCGGACGCCCGGAGCAGGGCAGGCGCGACGAGACCGGCCGCGACCGAGCCGGCGCCGTCACCGAGCCGCACATCGGCCAGCCCGGCCAGTGCGCGGCTGCGCTCGGCGTCGTCGGCCTGCGGACAGGCCAGCACCTGCTCGTACAACTCCCGCGCCTCCTCGCACCGCTGCCGCTGCCAGGCCAGGTCGCCCAGTGAGCGCAGCACCCGTGCCCGGGCCGCCTCGTCCGGCAGCCGCGTGGCGGCGTCCAGGGCCAGGGTGTGCGTGTGCTTCCAGGCGTCCCAGGCCGCCAGCGCCTCCAGGAAGGCGCTCATGGCGTCGGCCATCCGCAGGACGTGCGCCCACAGGCCCGCGCCGTGGACCCGGTCGAGCAGCGTGACGAGGTCCGCCCGTCGGCGGGTGAACCAGTCCAACGGGTGCAGTCCGTCGACGCGGGTGGCGCGCTGGGCGCTCTCGGCGCGGTCGGCCGCCGCCTCGCTCAGCCGGATCAGGGCGGCGCGCAGCCGCACCGGCTCCTCCTCGCCGAGGGCCTCGGCGGCGGTCAGCCGCTGGAGCGGGGGGAACCGGTGGACGCTGCCGTCCGGGGCGGTGGCCAGCAGGCCGGCCGCGACCAGGGATCGTATGCGCGCCTCAGCGGCCTGCTGAGGTACGCCGAGCGCGACCGCGGCGTCCGCGCTCGTGAACGGTTCCGGTGGCAGCAGGCTCAACAGCCGGGCCGTACGGCGCACCTCCTCGGACGCCGCCGCGTACGCGGCGTACAGCGAGCGGCCGTGCTCCTCGTCGAGGGCGCGCAGGGCGGCCGGGCGGCTGCCGGCGGCCGACAGCCGGGCGGCGAGGTCGGCGGGGGAGCGGTGCGGGTTCAGCGCCAGATGCTGTGCGACGGCACGCAGCGCGCCGGGGAACCGCTCGCACTGATCGGCGAGCCGGTCCCAGACGTCCCCCGCGGCGGGCTCTGCCGAGGCTGCCTCCGGCTCGTCGGGGAGCGCCTCGACGCCCTGGTGCGCGGAAGGGGTGCGGCCGGACGCCGTGAGCAGCAGCTCGCGGGCGTCGGCGGGCGACAGCTCCTCGAGCGGCAGGACGGGTCCTTCGACGCCGGGCAGTACGGCGGGCCCGGTGACCAGGGTCGTGCAGCCCGTCGGCAGGGGCAGCAGCGCGCGCAGCTGCTCGGCGTCGACCGCGTCGTCCAGGACCAGCAGCAGCCGGCGCCCCTCGGTCAGCCGGTGCACGGCGTCGCGCGCGGCCGCCGCGGAGGGCGCGGGCCGGTCGGCGCCGCCCAGGGCACGCAGCACCGCGTGCGGGACCCGCTCCGCCGGCAGCGGACGCCCCGCCTCGTCGCGCAGTCCGACCAGGACGCGCCCGTCGGGGAACAGCTCCGCCACGCGATGCGCCGCGCTCACGGCGAGCGCGGTCTTGCCCATCCCCGCCGGGCCGGTCACCTGGACGCAGCCCCCACCGGGCAGGCCGCGCAGCCATCCGGCGAGCTGCTCCAGCTGCTCCTCGCGACCGGTGAAGTACGGTTCCACGGACATGAACTGAGGGAGCGTCAAAGAGACGGAGGGCGCCTGGTCGGTGGGGGTCGCCGCGGCCGGCCGGTCGACGATGACCCGCTGCTGCCGCTTGGCCGCCGGCTGGAGCAGCGCCGGGTCGCCGGTCAGGATGCGGCTGTGCAGCTGCTGGAGTCGCCGGCCCGGCTCGATCGCCAGCTCCTGGACCAGGGTGCGCCGCAGCTCGCCGAAGGTGCGCAGCGCGTCCGCCTGCCGGCCGGTGCGGTACAGCGCCACCATCAGGTGCGCGTGGAAGTCCTCGTGCAGCGGCAGTTCGGTGGTCAGCGCCTGGAGCTCGCCGAGGATCTCCTGATGCCGGCCCAACTGGAGTTCGGCGCGCACCCGCTGTTCGAGGGCGGCGATACGGGCCTCGGCGAGCCGGACGGACATGCTCTTCAGCAGGCTGCCGTGCGGGGTGTCCGACAGCAGCGGCCCGCGCCACAGGGCGAGCGCCTGCCGCTGGAGCTCGGCGGCGGCCGCGTAATCCCCCTGACCGAGCTCCTCGCGGCCCCGGCGGTGCAGGTCCTCGAAGACCGCGAGGTCCAGCTGGCCGGGGTCCACCCGCAGCAGATAGCCGGGGGCGCGGGTGAGCAGGGCGTCGCGCCCCAGCTCCGGCTGGACGTCCTGGAGCAGCTTGCGCAGCTGGGAGATGTACACCTGGAGCGTGGTCATCGCGGTGCGCGGCGGCTGCTCGCCCCACAGCTCGTCGATCAGCCCGTCGACGGAGACGACCTCGTTGGCGCGCACCAGCAGCGTCGAGAGCACCACCCGCACCTTCGCGGCGCGAGGCGTCACCGTCCGGGCGTCGGCCGCCGTGGACACCTCCAGAGGCCCCAGCACCTTGAATCGCATACGAGAACCCCCGCTCTCTGACGTCGGTACGGGACGTGCCGACCCCCCAGTCTCCCGGCTCACGCGCGGTTTCGCTGAGATGAGCCCCGCGCAGGGGGCCGTTCGCAAGTGTCTCTTTAGCCGGTCTCGACAGGATCCGGACCAAGAGCACAGTGCCGTGCGGAGCGGGCCGCGCCGCCGAAGCGCGTCAGAGGGGGCCGACGTTGAGTTCTTCTTCCACGGACACCGGACACGGCGCCGCGCGCGCTCGCCTCCTCGGGAGCCGGGCCGACGGGGCACCGCGGTGAACGCTGCCGCTCTCACCCGCCCCTCGCGCGCCGGAGAGCCGGCGGCGGGGCATGAGCGGGTGCGGCGACTCGAGGCCCTGCTGGGCGACCCGGCCGAGGACACCAACCCCTCCGGCTACCGGACCCTGCTCGCCGCCGACCGGGCCGGGGTGATCTGCGACCCGGCCGAGGCGGTGCTGGACTCCTTCGGGATGAACGAGGAGTTCGTACCCACCGCTCTGGGCGGCCGCTTCGACTCGCCCGAGACCCTGCTCCAGGTGATGCGGGCGGTCTTCCGCCGGGACGTGGGCCTCGGCATGGGATACGGCATGACCACCTTCGCCGCCGCCAACCACGTGTGGCTGCGCGGTACCGCCCCGCAACAGCGCGTGCTGGCGGGGCAGTTGCTGTCCGGCTCCAAGGCGTCGCTGGCCCAGCACGAGACCGCCCACGCCAACGACTTCGTCCGCGGCCGGGTGCGGGGCGTCCCCCGGCCCGGGGGCCTGTCGGTGACCGGGGCCAAACAGGTCGTCAACAACCTGCAACGGGCCGACGCGCTCGTGATGGTGCTGTCCACCGCCCAGGGCGGCGACGGCGGTCGGCTGTCCACGCTGCTGCTGGACCCGCGTGAACTGCCGCCCGACCGTTTCGAGATCACCGGCCGGCCCGGCGCCGAACCGGTGGGGCTGCGCGGCTACTTCCGCACCGGCGCCCGTTTCACCGACTGCCCGGTGCCCGACAGCGCCCTGCTCGGGCCGATGGGCAGCGGCGCGACCACATCGCTGCTCGCCTCCCGGATGAGCCGCACCCTGGTCTCCTCCCTCGCGGTCGCGGCCGTCGACACCGGCCTGCGCACCGCCCTGCGGGCGGGCCGGGTCCCGGGCGCCGGCGTCACCGCGGCCCCGGACCCGCACAGTGCGGCAGCGACACTCACGTGGGCGTTCGTCGACCTGCTGCTGTACGACAGCCTGGCGGTGGTGACCACCCGGGCGCTGCACCTGCGGCCCGCCGAGACCAGCCTGTACGCGGCGGCCCTGAAGTCGCTGCTGCCGAAGGTCCTCAGGGACACCCTCCACGACCTGGCCAGCGTGCTCGGTTCGCGGATCTACACCCGTGAGGGCCCGGCCGGCGTCTTCCACAAGTACCTGCGCGACGTGCCGATCATCAGCCTCGGACACGCGGGGACGGCCGCCTGCCAGGCCACGATCATCCCGCAACTGCCGCTGCTGGCACGCCGCGCGTGGTTCACGGGGGAGCAGGCCCCGGCCGCGATGTTCCGACCGGGCGCCCCCTTGCCGCCGTTCTCCTACGACGACGACACACCCGTGCTGACCGACGGACGAGACGGTCTGAGCGCCTCGCTGCCGGCCACCGTCGCCGAACTGCCCACCGGCGACGCGGTGCAGCGCGTCCTGCGCACCCTGGCCGAGCGGATGGTCGACGAACTGCGGGACCTGCGCGGCCGAGTGCTCGCGCTGGAGCCGCCCGACCCGCAACGCTCCGTCGGTCCGGCGTGGTTCGCGCTCGCCGACCGCTATGTCCTGGTGCTGGCCGCGGCCGCGGTGCTCGGGGTGTGGCGCCGCGGTGACGCGCACGGCGAGCCCTTCCTCGCCGACCCCGCATGGGCGGCCGCCGCGCTGTACCGCATCGCCGGCCGCCTCGGTATCAGGGACGTCGAGCTGCCCGCGGAGTGCCTGACCCGGGTGCACCGGGAGGTGGTGGCCCGGTTCCGCGACCCGCACGGCTTCGACCTCTACAACATGCCGCTGGCCGGCTGACGCCCCCGCACCGGCGGGACGACGCCACACCTGCCACGAAAGCGAGGAGTTGACCGATGGACTGTCCGCCGCGCCCGTCACCGGGCGAGCCGATCGCCATGACACCCGACGGCGCCGACTGGTCGCCGCTCCGCGCCGACCTGCGCCGGCACGGCACCGCGCTGGTGCACGGCCGCCTCACCGACTGGCAGGTGCCGCCCGGTGAGGAGCGCCTGCTGTACGAGGTGCTGGGCCGTGACCTGCCGAGCTATCGCGCGCTCGGCCACCGGCACCTGCGCGCCCGCTACGCCGCCTCACGCCGCCTGCTGAAACGGGCGGCCGCCGCCGCGCTGAGCGTCCACCCCGCCGATCTGGAGCTGTCGTACGGTCCCACCGGGCGCCCCTTCGTGCGGGGCTTCGACCAGATCGACATCAGCCTCAGCCACACCGCGGACCTGCTCCTGGTCGGCCTGACCACCCGGGGGCTGATCGGGGTGGACGCCGAGCCCGCCTCCCGGCAGCTGTACCGCAGAGGTCTGCGGCGGCACACCTGCACCCCGCAGGAGAGCCGGGACCTGGAGCAGCTGCCCGAGGAGGACCGGGACGGCGCCCTGCTGCGGCTGTGGACGCTGAAGGAGGCCTACAGCAAGGCGATCGGACAGGGCATGGCGTTCCGGTTCACCGAGTTCGGCTTCGGCCCCGCCGGCGAGCCGGTCCGTGTCAACCGGCCGGACGGCCGTGCGGGCACCGGCGCCGAGTGGTCCTTCTCCACCTACGCCGTCGACGCGGGCGGAGCCGCCTTCGTGGTGAGCGCGGCCGTCCACGACCCCGGTCTGGGCCGCACGCTCGACACCGAGGTCGCCACGATGCTCGATCCGGAGACGGTCACCGCCATCACCGGGGCACTGGCCGCGGTCGGCTGACGGGCTGCGGCGAGCTCCCGTCGACGAGGCGGGGCAGGAACGCGTCACAGGTCCTCCACCACCGTGGCGACCGCTTCCAGCACGGCACGCCCGGACTGGGCCAGGGTCAGCGTCACCGGGCTGAGCCTGCGGCCCTCGGCGTCCCGTGCGCACAGGCCGACCACCGCCGAGCACCGCATCGGCAGGTCCGGCTCCGCGTATCCGCGGAAATGGACCTTCAGCGAGCCCAGGGTGCACCGGTCGGTGGCCAGATGGTGCATCCGGCCGGCCGCGAGCAGGGAGGTCTGGCGCAACGCCTCCAGCTGGACCAGGCCCGGCACATGACCCTCGGCCGAACCGTCGGGCAACGGCCAGCCGTCGGGTACGCGCACGGTGGCCGACAGCCGGCCGTGGGTGAGCTCGAAGGGGCCGTGCACCAGGACGGTGTCCGGGTGAGCGCGGCCCACCTCGGCGGGGTCGGCGGGCCGTGTGACGGCGGGCTCGCCGTCGGAGGCGGCCAGGACCGTCGCGAGGCTGAGCACGCGGTGGTTGCGGTGCACCACCGGCGGCAGGAAGACCACGTCGGCGCTGCCCGAGCCGCACGGGACGTCGTCGATGCTCAGCCGGGCGCTGAACCGCAGGGCGCGCGGCACCCCGTCGATGACCTTGTCGGGGCGCACCCGCAACTCGCTGGTGAGCAGCGGGGCGTGGCCGCCCCGGCCCGCGGAGGTGCGCCAGGCGGAGATGTCCTGGGTGGCGACGGCGATCCGGAAGAAGACGGCGGTGCGGTTGGCGGGCACCGAGAAATGGGTCTGCCCGATGAACTCGCCGGTCTCGCGGACCATGTCGACGGCCGTCTGGAGATCGTGGAAACGGTGGGATCCGGCTGCCAGGAGGGGATGGGCGGTGGGCAGTTCGCCGGTCAGCACGAACTCCTGGCTGTGGTCGGTGTCCGCGTCGGACAGGCCGAAGGGCTCCCAGGAGCGCTGCCGGTGGATCAGGCCGCGCGGGGCGCCGCCGCGGGCCGGCCGGTCGGCCAGTGCGGAGGGGCTCGAGCCGTCCACGCCGTCACCACCTTCCGTCGCGTGGCACCGCGATCCGGCCCCCGGAAGGGGTGCTCGGGCCGGACCGCGGTCTGTGTGCCGCCGGTATCAGGGTGGCCGAGCCCGCGCCGCCGGCACCAGCGCGGACCGGCGGCAGCAAGCTGCGCGGCAGCAACTTCCCCGCCGGTGAACACCGTTGCCGTCCCGCCGGCGCCCGTGCGTTTGCACAGGTCAGGAGGGTCGCGGGGGGTCGGAGTCGCGGAACAGGCCCGAGAGCACCGCGTTCACCCCGGCCTGGAAGCGGCTGGTGGCGTCCAGTTCCTCCATGATCTCCGAGATGTGGCGACGGCAGGTGCGCACCGACATGCCGAGCCTGCGGGCCACCATCTCGTCCTTGTAGCCCTGCGCCATCAGCTTGACGATGGCCCACTTCACGTCGTCGGAGATGTCGGTGTGTTCCTCGGCGTCCGGCTCGAACGGCGTGGCCTGGAGCCACAGATGGTCGAAGAGCTTGCACAGGAAGGCCACCAGGGTGGGCTCGCGCACCACGATGGCTCCCGGCGGCCGCCCCTCGACGCCCTGCTCGGGCAGGAACACGATCTCCCTGTCGTAGATGATCATCCGGTCGACCAGTTGGTCCGTGGTGCGCACGTCGGCGCCGAGCGCGGTGACGTCGCGGATGTAGGCCGTGTTGGCGAGGTCCCCGCGCACGGTGTGCTGGTAGAGGTGCTGGACCCGGATGCCGCGGGCGAGGCGTTCGGCGGTGAGCGCGCGGGCGCTTTCCAGCAGGTGGGCGGGGGCGGGGGCCGCCGGGCTGGACGGTGAGCACCTCGGTGCGGCAGCGGTCGCCGCAGTCCTTCAGCAGCGCCTCGACGACGAGGTAGTCGCTGATGATGTCGAAGGACTCCATGGGATTGCGCCGGCGGCGGCTCTCGAAGTAGGCGGGCAGCAGGGCGAGCAGGCCGTCGCGGGTCCGGGAGACGGACTGCTGGAGCTCCCGGATCTGTTCCTCGGCCGGCCCGACCAGGTTCGCGGCCGCCGCGTCGGGGCTCACCGGCACCAGCACGTCCGGGGCGCCGGGCATCGGACGCAACAGGCACAGGTGCACGAGCCGTTGCCCGATCGTCTCCGCTTCCCGAAGGGGGATGCCGATCGCCTGGGCGATGTGATCGGGCGCGTAGCGACCGGCGTGGACGGCCTCCCGGTACGCCGACACCCCCTTCTCGTCCAGCTCGTCGAAAGCGGCGTCAGAAAGGGATATGTCCGGCATCCTGCGTGTACCCCCCGCGGAATGGAAATCAGTCGCCTGGCCACCCTACGGGCTGATCAGGCCAACCGGGCGGGAGGTTCGGCGGCGGCCCGGACGGGGATGGTGCGCGCGTCGACGAGAGCCAGCTCGACCGGATGACGGCCGGGCGGCGTCACCTCGCCGACGACGGCGGCGTCACGGCCGTGGGGATGGGCGCGCAGCGCGGCGAGGACGTCGTCCGCGGCCTCGGCGGAGACGACGAGGCACACACAGCTCACGGTCGCCGCGTGCACCGGCTCCACGCCGAGCTCGTCGAGGGCCACCCGCACCTCGTAGTGCACCGGCAGCGCGGCCTCCCGCACCCGCATGCCCAGACCCGTGGCGGACGCGTACGCGTGCAGCGTGCCCGCCAGCCCGGCCCGCCCCACCACGCGCACCGCGCGCAGCGCCCCGTCGGCCCGCGCCCCACGCACCTGCTCCAGCAGTCCGGCGAGCGGCACGCACGCGGCGGAGACCACACCCTCATGCCCGAGCCTCGCCCGGGCCGACAGCAGGTGGGCGCCGAAACCGCCGAGCGGGGCGCTGACCAGGAGGCGGTCGCCCGCCCGCGGCGGGGTCTCCTGGCCGGCGCCGGGGGAGAGCACCCCCAGTCCGGCGGTGTGCAGATAGATCTGGTCGGCCTCGCCCGCGCGCACCACCCGGGCGTCCACGTCGAGCACCGACACCCCGGCCGCCTGGGCCACGTCGCGGACCGAGTCGGCCACCCGGCGCACCTGACGCAGCGGCAGCCCTGCCTCGACCACCGCCGACACCGACAGGCCGAGGGGACGGGCGCCCGCCGCCGCCAGTTCGTTGACCGCGCAGCACGCCGCGAGCTGGCCGATGTCGCCGTCGCCGTAGAACGGGGGGTCGGCCACGTACGTTCCCGACAGCAGCAGGGGCCGGCCCTCGCCCAGCGGCGGGCACGGGCCCCGCGCCTCGTCGAGCGCGTCCCGCAGGAACGTCCGCAGCCCGCCGCCGGCGCGGCCGTCGAGGTCGTCCGGCAGCGCGACGTGTCCGGCCAGGGTCGGGGCGGACACGGGGGAGAAGGCACCACCGGCAGTCATGAGGGATTGCCACCTCTTCGTACGGTCGACGGACAGGACACGGACCGAACCACCGAGACCGCCCCGGCCCGCGGACGAGGACCCACCGGCCGGCATCCGGCCCCACGGCCGGCCGTCGTGGCGTCGTCGGCTTCGCCGGTGGCATGCCGCGACGCGCGCCCTGCGTCCCGACGCGCGTCGCCCGGGCCGCCGTACGACGGGTGCGGTGTGTGCCCGCTCATCCGGCCTCCGCCGTCACCGCCTCTGCCTGGGCGGTGGTCCGTCCCGCCTGGCGCAGCGTGAGGAGTATCCGGGTCAGACGGCGGCCCGTGCCGTCGATCCCGCCGGGTTCGGTGCGGGCGGTGCACAGGAGCGGCAGATCCAGTTCGGCGTGGCCGCGCAGGTGTACCGACAGCCGGTCCAGGGCCGTCGGACAGGGCGCGGCCCCGTCGGAGGCGACCGCCAGCAACGCGCTCTGCCGCAGCGCCTCCACGAGCAGCAGCCCGGGCACCGAGTCGGTGGCCCCGGTGAAGAAGACCGGGTGGGACGGGTCCACCAGGACGGTCGTGGTGAGCGTCGCGCCCTGGCGCACCGGCTGCGACACCACCACGCTGTCCGGGGTGCACCGGCCGACCAGCGAGGGTGCGGCGGGCCGCAGGCCGGCACGCGGGCCGTCGTCGGCGGGGGTGCGGGCCAGCGCCGCGAGGCGACTGGTGGCGCGGTGATTGCGGGCCACCGTCGGGGTGACGAAGAGGAGTTCGGCCGAACCGGTGCAGGCCTCGGCGCCGTCGAGACGCAGGGTCCCGCCCAGCCGCAGACTGCGCGGCACACCGGCCACCGTCCGGGTCGGCTCGGCCCGCATCTCCAGGGCCAGCCGGGCGCCCTCGGCGCAGTCCTGCCAGACGGCCGGATCCGACAGACGCAGCGCGAACCGGTAGAACAGCGCGGGTCGTTCGGCCGGCACCCCGAAGTTGCGGTGCCCGACGTGCAGGCCGGCCCTGCGGATCAGTTCCACGAAGATCAGCGGGTCGTGCAGGTTCGGGGTGTCGTTGAACAGCGGGTGCCCGACCGGCATGTCGTCGCGCAGGACGAAATGCTGCTCACCGGCTCGCGGGCGGCGGGCGCCGGGAGCGGTGGGGGGAGCGCCGAGGACTGCGTGCTGGGACATGGTCGGCTCCTCGGTCGGGGCGGGCCGATTGGTGCCCGGGGTCACGGGTCCGGTGGTGTTCGGGGACGCGGACGGTCCCACAGGACTGCACACCAGCCTCGCCCGTCCTGCCGACGGGGGCCAAGCACAGGGCGCTGGCAGCAAGTTGCGCCGCAGGCATTACCGAGCCACCCCCGCCGGTCAGTACATCGGCTGCCCCCCACCACCGAGGCCACCCTCACCCACCCCTCCCC
>MWJO01000070.1 GCA_002027195.1 Streptomyces sp. GKU 895
GCTCGGCGCCGGTGCGCCCGGCGGCGGTGCCCTCGGTGCCGGTGCTCCGGCCGGTGGCCGGCTCGGTAGCGGTCAGGGACCGCGGGCCGCGCTGCCGGGTACCGGCAACTCCGGCCGTCCCGGTGCGCCCGGTGGCGCGCGTGGGCCGCAGTCGCCGTCGGCTCCGTCGCAGAGCCGGCCCGCTCCGGCCGGTGCGGGCGCGGGCTTCGGCGGTCAGGCTCCGGGTGCTCCGCAGGGACTGCAGGCCGCCGGTACCGGTGGGTCGCAGGACGCCTTCGGCGGCGGTCGGCCGCCGCAGCCAGCCCGCCCCCTCCGCGGGCGAGCAGGGCGGTCGTCGCAGCCGTCTGCTGCCGGGCCGCGGCGGTCCGCGGGCCGAGCTGCCGGGTGGCAACACGCAGCAGTCGCGGCCAGTTCGGAGCGACGAGAACGCCCAGCCGCAGATCTCGCACGCCTCGCTGGACGCCCCGCGCGGCCATGACGAGCAGGACCCGTCGCAGACCTCGCGCATGCCGCGGATCGACGACCGGCAGGGCCCGGGCGCCACGTCCGAGTTCCCCCGCCCGGACTTCGACGCCCCGATGCCGGGCACCGGCGGCCCGCAGCACACCGGCCAGTTCCCCCGGCCGAACGCGGTCCCCGGCTCCCAGGACTCCGGGCCAGGTTCGCGCCCGCGGACTTCGGCGGGCCGCAGACGCACGGGCCAGTTCCCGCGGCCGGACTACGACGCCCCGCAGAACACCGGGCAGTTCGCCCAGCCGGGTGCCAACAGCCAGCAGGACGGCTGGTTCCTTCGTCCGCTCGGACGTCTTCGGCACCCGGCCCGAACGGCCCGTCCGCGACCGGCCAGTTCCGGTGCCGCAGGGCTACGACAACGGCTCCACCGGCCAGTTCCCGGCGCCGAACCACGACAGCAGCTCCACCGGTCAGCACGCGCTGCCGGGCCGCCCGTCCCCGCCGGACCGGTGAACCGCAGCAGACCGGCCGTTCGAGCGGCCGCAGCAGGCGCCGGACGCGGACCCGCCGACTTCGGCGCCCCGCGGCCCCCGGCCCCGCAGCGTCCGCAGCGGCCGGTACGTCCGGAGCCCGAGGCGCTGCCGCCGGCGGCGGGCCCCGGCGACGACGTACCCCGCTGTACGACACCCTGGAGACCAACTGGTTCCACGGTCAGGGCGGTCAGGGCCAGCCGGCGAACGGCAACGGCGCGGCTCCGGCCGCTCCCCCGGCCCAGGCTCCCCAGCAGCCGCAGGCTCCGGCTGCTCCGCAGCGGCCCGGTTCGGCCGCCTGGCGCAGCTCGCCGAACGACGACCTCGTCCGGCAGGCCGAGCGTGTCCGGCAGCCGGCCGCGGGCGGTGTCACCACCTCCGGTCTGCCGCGCCGGGTGCCCCGGGCGAACCTCGTCCCGGGCACGGCTCAGCAGCAACAGCACCAAGCCGGTCCGGCGGTCTCCCGTGCGCCTGATGACGTACGCGGCCGTCTGACCAATCTCCGTCGGGGTATCGCACAAGGTCGTCAGGCCGGCAACGGCCAGACGGGCAGCTTCCCGAGCCCCACTCACCAGCAGGAGCGTTAGTTGAGCCCGATGAGCCAGGCGGCACAGAACCTCAACTGGTTGATCACCAACTTCGTGGACAACACCCCCGGGGTGTCCCACACCGTCGTCGTGTCCGCCGACGGCCTTCTGCTGGCGATGTCCGAGGGTTTCCCGCGTGACCGTGCCGACCAGCTGGCGGCCGTCGCGTCGGGTCTGACCTCGCTGACGGCCGGGGCCTCCCGGATCTTCGAGGGCGGCAACGTGGCACAGACGGTCGTCGAGATGGAACGGGGCTTCCTGTTCCTGATGTCCGTCTCCGACGGCTCGTCGCTGGCCGTGCTCGCGCACCCCGAGTGCGACATCGGCCTCGTCGGCTACGAGATGGCCCTGCTCGTCGATCGCGCGGGCGCGGTGCTCACGCCCGATCTCCGCGCGGAACTGCAAGGCAGTCTGCTTCACTGAACCGCCTCGATCCACCCGTCTCACGAAATCACCGTCGGCCGACACAATCCCCCCACCGGCCTCACCAAGACGGCACGACTGACCGGAAGTTTGCTGTCCCGCCCGGAGGATCAATGACCCCGCCCACCGCCTCTCATGATCCGTACGCGGAGCCGTACGAGGATGAGGGCGACCAGCCGCTGGTACGTCCGTACGCGATGACCGGCGGCCGGACCCGGCCGCGTTACCAGCTGGCCATAGAGGCCCTGATCAGCACCACGGCCGACCCGGCAGCGCTCATGGGCCTGCTCCCGGAGCACCAGCGCATCTGTCATCTGTGCCGCGAGGTGAAGTCGGTCGCGGAGGTGTCCGCGCTCCTGGCCATGCCGCTCGGCGTGGCCCGCATCCTCGTCGCGGACCTCGCCGAGGCAGGGCTCGTCGCCATTCACCAGCCGGGCGGCGACGAGAGCACCGGCGCTCCGGACGTGACACTGCTCGAAAGGGTGCTCAGTGGACTTCGCAAGCTCTGACGGAGGCCGGGCGACCACCTCCGCGAAGATCGTGGTCGCCGGCGGCTTCGGCGTCGGCAAGACCACGTTCGTGGGCGCCGTCTCCGAGATCAACCCGCTGCGCACCGAGGCCGTCATGACGTCCGCGTCCGCGGGCATCGACGACCTCACCCACACCGGGGACAAGACCACCACCACGGTGGCCATGGACTTCGGCCGTATCACCCTGGACCAGGACCTGATCCTGTACCTGTTCGGTACGCCCGGTCAGGACCGTTTCTGGTTCATGTGGGACGACCTGGTGCGCGGCGCGATCGGCGCGGTGGTCCTGGTGGACACCCGTCGCCTGGCCGACTGCTTCCCCGCGGTCGACTACTTCGAGAACAGCGGTCTGCCGTTCGTCGTGGCCCTCAACGGCTTCGACGGACACCAGCCCTACGCGCCCGAGGAGGTGCGCGAGGCGCTCCAGATCGGTCCGGACACCCCGATCATCACGACGGACGCCCGGCATCGCTCGGATGCGAAGAGTGCCCTGATCACACTGGTCGAGCACGCCCTCATGGCACGTCTGCGATAGCACTCAAATCGACAACGCCATACGGCAGTTGTCGTAGATGCCCCGGAGCCGGCTGTGTCCTTTGACACGGTCGGCCCCGGTGTTCATAACGTTTCGGCAGAGGAATCGGGTGGTACGGCCACGCGTCGCGGTCAACCGGTGTCGCTGCGCGCACAAAGGCCCCGTCTTTTGACGGGGCTCGCTCTTTATGACCGTTTTATCTGGGGCTTACATCACTCGGAATCCCTGCACTCCCATGTTTGGACGAGCGCAGGACCACGTGCTGGAATGCCTGAACTGCCCAATAGTCAAAGACGTACTCATCAGTCGAAGGCGAACTGGGCTCTGAGAGACTGCGGCACAACGTAGGTGCCGACCCCTCCGAGAGGTTGTTGGTCGAGTGAGGCGAAGCAAGAACGGTCCCGAGCCGTCGGCCCGGGGCAACTTCACCCCGCCGCCGCGCGGAGCGCGCCCGCCCCTGTGCCCGGATCCGAACCAACGGCTGCCCCGGCGCCGAGCGGTGGCCGGCTGTCCCCCCGCAACTGGCGGGTGCCTACCAGGCTGAACGCGATCCTGCTCATACCCGTGCTGGTCGGCCTCGTCATGGGCGGCTTCCAGGTGAAGAGCTCGATCGACACCTGGCAGCAGGCCGAGGACGCCGAGAAGACCGCGCGTCTGGTCCGTGCCGCCCTGACCTACGGCGACGCCCTCTACAACGAGCGCGACACCACCGCCGCCCCTCTTCTGGAGGGCAAGGGCAAGGACGACAAGACGGTCGTCGCCGCCCGCAAGGCCACCGACGACGCGGCCGACGCCTTCGACGAGGCCGCGCAGAACATGCCGAAGACCGCGGGCCTGGAGCGCCGTCTCCAGCTGTTCCGCGAGGTCGAGGGCGACCTCACGAAGCTGCGCGCCGCCGCGTACACGGACGCTCTCTCCGGTGTGCAGACCGAAGAGGGCTACGTCCAGGTCGCGCACCCCCTGATGGAGTTCGCCAACGAGCTCGGTCTCGGCACCGGAAACATCACCAGCTACGGCCGTACCGTCTACGCCATCGCGCTGACCAAGGCCTCGCTGTCGCTCGAGCGCTCCATCGGCATGCACCTGCTGATCGCCCCGGGCCCCAAGCCCGAGAGCCTGGCCGCCCAGCGCACCGCGCTCACCTCGTACGCCTACCTCGAGGGCATCGCCATCGAGGAGTACATCGGTGGTGGCACCGAGGCCGACGCCCAGAAGCTCGACACCCTGCAGAAGCAGGCGCAGGCGGACGGCAAGGCGATGGCCGAGCAGGCCGCGAAGAAGAACCCCCAGTACGTGCCGCCGCCGACCGACACGGCCACCTTCGTCAGGTACGTGGGCTCGCTGACCTCCACCGACAAGTCGGAGCGGCAGGCGCTCGCCACCAAGGGCGTCACCGCGGAGAACTGGTGGGCGTTCAACACGCTCAAGTACAAGACCTACCGGACCATCGAGTCCGACATGAGCGACACCGCGGTGGACGAGGCCGCGAGCATCGCCGACGACGCCAAGCGTGACGCCCTCATCACCGGTGCCGCCGTCGTGGTCGCCCTGCTCGCCGCGTTCATCCTGGCCGGCATGGTGGCCCGCCAGATGTCCCGCTCGATGCGTCAGCTGCGCAACGCCGCCTTCGGTATCGCCGAGCAGCGCCTGCCGATGCTGGTCGACCAGCTCTCGCGCACCGACCCCGGCCGCGTCGACACCCGGGTCGCGCCGATCCCGATCAACTCGACCGACGAGATCGGCGAGGTCGCCCGCGCCTTCGACCAGGTCCACCGCGAGGCCGTCCGGCTCGCCGCCGAGCAGGCCCTGCTGCGGGGCAACATCAACGCGATCTTCACCAACCTCTCGCGCCGCAACCAGTCGCTGATCGAGGGCCAGCTGACCCTGATCACCGACCTGGAGAACAACGAGGCCGACCCGGACCAGCTGGAGAACCTCTTCCGCCTGGACCACCTCGCGACCCGTATGCGCCGCAACGGCGAGAACCTCCTGGTCCTCGCCGGCGAGGAGCCGGGCCGCCGCTGGGACCAGCCGGTCCCGCTGGTCGACGTGCTGCGCGCCGCCTCCTCCGAGGTGGAGCAGTACGAGCGCATCGAGCTCTCCGGCGTCCCGGAGGCCGAGATCCACGGCCGTGCCGTGACCGACCTCGTGCACCTCCTCGCCGAGCTGCTGGAGAACGCCACCACGTTCTCCTCCCCGCAGACCAAGGTCCGTGTCACCGCGACCCGTCTTCCCGACGGCCGCGTGATGATCGAGATCCACGACAAGGGCATCGGCCTCACCGCCGAGGACTTCGCGGACATCAACCACAAGCTGGCCAACCCGCCGACCGTGGACGCCGCGATCTCGCAGCGCATGGGCCTGTTCGTGGTCGGCCGGCTGTCCGACCGGCACGGCATCCGCGTCCAGCTCCGCCCCTCCGGCGAGCAGGCCGGCACCACGTCGCTGGTCATGCTGCCGGACGCGATCACCCACGGTGGCGGCGGCGAGCAGCAGGCGCCGGTCGACGAGTTCACCGTCTCGCAGATCATCCCGGAGCAGCAGTACCAGGGCGAGGACTTCAACAACGGTCTGCCGATGCGGACGGCCGCCGAGCTCGGCTTCGACGACAGCCGCTACAGCACCGAGGTCCCCGACGACATCCGTGAGCTGGACCCCGTGGGCCGCTCCCTGATGCGCGAGGAGCGCCGCGCGGCCCTGGAGGCCCAGGCGCACACCCCGCAGCCCGGCCAGGAGGCGCCCGCGGCCCCGTCGTACGGCGACGAGTTCGACGCCCGCCCGGCCGGCTACGACAACGGCCAGGGCGGCTACCAGGAGCCCGCGTACGAGGAGCAGCAGGCGGCGTACGCCGAGCCGCAGCACGCCGCGTACGAGGAGCCCCGGCAGCCGTCGTACGACGAGCAGTACTACGCGCCGAACGGCGGCCTGCCGCAGCACGACGCCTTCTCGTCGAACGGCGGCGGCTACCCCGAGCCCGCGTATGCGGAGCCGGTCCAGGAGGAGTCCGCGCCCGTCCAGGCCTCCGCCCCCGAGACCTTCCCGGCCTTCGAGGAGCGGCGCTACCAGGACGACTGGCCGCAGCAGGACACCTTCCAGAACGGCTACCAGGACCAGTACGCTCCCGAAGCGGAATCCGTGCAGGCCGCTGACGCGGGTGAGCGTGACCGCGTAGGCTTCGACCGTCCGGGACCTGCATCGTCGTCCGTCCACGAGCTGACCGACGCCGGCCTTCCCCGCCGCGGATCCACCGGTGGCGGAGCGAACGGCACGAGCAGCGCGAACGGTACGAACGGCACGGGCAGCGGCACGACCGACCTGTTCGGCGCGCGGTCCGTGAGCCGGGAGCCTGCGTCCTCCGCACCGGAGAGCAACGGCACCGGCAACGGCGACTGGCGCTCGGCCAACGACGAGCGCTGGCAGCAGGCATCGGCGCTCCGTAAGCCCAAGGCGGGCGGGGTCACCTCCTCCGGTCTGCCGCGGCGGGTCCCCAAGGCCAACCTGGTCGAGGGTGCCGCCGAAACCACCCCCCAGGGGGGCCCACAGGTCTCCCGTGCTCCGGAGGACGTCCGGGGCAGGCTGAGCAACCTGCGTCGCGGTGTCCAGCGGGGTCGCAACGCAGGCAGTGAAACGAACGGCCAGGCCACCAGGAATCAGCACGGTGGTCCTGACAGCACCTACAACCAGGAGCGTTAGTGTGAGCCCGATGAGCCAGGCGGCACAGAACCTGAACTGGTTGATCACCAACTTCGTGGACAACACCCCCGGGGTGTCTCACACGGTGGTGGTCTCCGCCGACGGACTCCTTCTGGCGATGTCCGAAGGGTTTCCGCGCGACCGCGCCGACCAGCTTGCGGCCGTCGCCTCCGGTCTGACCTCGCTGACCGCGGGTGCCTCGCGCATCTTCGAGGGCGGCAGCGTGAACCAGACGGTTGTGGAGATGGAGCGGGGATTCCTGTTCATCATGTCCATCTCCGACGGTTCCTCGCTCGCGGTGCTGGCCCACCCCGAGGCGGACATCGGCCTCATCGGGTACGAGATGGCCCTTCTGGTGGACCGTGCCGGCACGGTCCTGACGCCCGATCTGCGTGCGGAGCTCCAAGGGAGCCTGCTCAACTAACAGACAGACGGTGCGTTTTGGCGTCCCGGGGCCGTAAGGTTTCGGGACGCGGCTCCACAGTGATGCGGTGCCCGGCACAGTCGGAGGAGGAGAGAAAGTGGCAACACCCCCAGGCGGTTCATCGTCGGGCAATTGGTCGTACGGCCCCGGACAGGGCCAGAACGACGGTGCCCACAACCCGAACCGTTACAACTTCCCCTCCGCACCCAGCCAGCGGCAGCCGTACGCGCCCCAGCACCCGCAGGGACCCGGGCCGTCGCCGTACGATCAGCCGCCCGCGCCGCGCATCCAGCCGGTGCAGCCGCAGCGACGCTCCCCTGAGCCGGCGCCCGCAGGGTCGTCGAACAACCCCTTGGTGCGCCCGTACGCCATGACCGGCGGCCGGACGCGCCCCCGCTACCAGCTCGCCATCGAGGCGCTGGTGCACACCACCGCGCAGCCGCACCAGATGCAGGGCCAGTTGCCCGAGCATCAGCGGATCTGCAACCTCTGCCGGGAGATCAAGTCGGTCGCCGAGGTCTCGGCGCTGCTGACCATCCCTCTCGGCGTGGCCAGGATCCTCGTCGCCGACTTGGCGGAGGCAGGACTGGTCGCGATCCATCAGCCCGGCGGCGACGAGAACGCCGGCGGCCAGCCAGACGTGACACTGCTCGAAAGGGTGCTCAGTGGACTTCGCAAGCTCTAGCGGCGGTCCTTCCCGCTCCACCACCTCGGCGAAGATCGTGGTGGCGGGTGGCTTCGGCGTGGGCAAGACCACGTTCGTCGGGGCCGTTTCGGAGATCAACCCGCTGCGCACAGAGGCCGTGATGACATCCGCGTCGGCGGGCATCGACGACCTCACCCACACCGGAGACAAGACGACCACGACGGTCGCGATGGACTTCGGCCGTATCACGCTCGACCAGGACCTGATCCTGTACCTCTTCGGTACGCCGGGCCAGGACCGCTTCTGGTTCATGTGGGACGACCTGGTGCGCGGCGCGATCGGCGCGATCGTGCTCGTGGACACCCGCCGTCTCGCCGACTGCTTCCCCGCGGTCGACTACTTCGAGAACTCGGGTCTCCCCTTCGTCATCGCCCTCAACGGCTTCGACGGCAATCAGCCGTACAACCCGGACGAGGTCCGCGAGGCGCTCCAGATCGGTCCGGACACCCCGATCATCACGACGGACGCCCGCCACCGCGCGGACGCGAAGTCTGCGCTGATCACGCTGGTGGAGCACGCGCTGATGGCGCGCCTGCGGTAGGGACTGCGACGCGACACGGCCCCTGAGCCCCTCCAAGGAGGCTCAGGGGCCGTTGTGTTGACCGGGAGTCACCAGAGCCCGACGGGTTCGCGTCCAGCCGCCCTGAGCAGGATGTGCCGGACGGAACCCATCCCGTACTTGTCCTCGTCGCTGGAGAGTTCGGCGATCTCCAGCAGCAGGGGCCGCATGTCGACGCCTGCCTCGCGGGCCTCCTCGCACATGCCGTTCAGCAGGACCATCTCGTCCCGGGTGTCCCGGGCGTGGTCCCGCGCGGACAGCAGGAGCAGCTGCCGCCGGAAGGCCTGCGGGGCGCGACCGCGGGGTACGTCCGTGGCCCAGGTGAACGCGGCGCAGCGGTCGAGCAGTGCCCGTACCTCGATCCGGGCCTCCTCGTCCCGCTCGTAGAGCGTCAGCAGCTCGCGCAGCGCCCGCTCGGCCTCCTCGCGGACGTTCGCCTCGTCCAGAGGGTGCGGTCCTCCGCTCATGCGGGCCATCGCGTCGGGGTCGGTGAAGTCCACCGGCCTGTTCGCGATCGGTTTCAGCAGGGCGTCGATCAACTCGACCTCGTCCGCCAACTCGCCCGGTACGCCCATCGGTTCCCCCTCCGCGGGGACGACAGAAGGCCCCGCCCGCCCATGATGGACGGTCGGGGCCCTCGGTGTCGCTGAAGGGCTCAGTGCCAGCTGTGCGGGGCGCGGAAGCCGCCCTCGCGCTCCAGGCGGCGCCAGCCGGCCTTGGGGCGGCGGTGGGCCGGGGTCTCGGTGGGCCGGGCGGCCGCGCGGGCCAGGAGGAGGGCCGTGATGGCGGCGACTTCCTCGGGCTCGGCGTGGCCCTTCTCGACGCGGATGTCAGGGGTGCTCATAGGTCACAGTCTCCGTGAGAGAGGTTTCCGCAGCGGTACCTGTGGGTTACTGCGGGGGGTTGCCGTGCTTGCGGGAGGGCAGGTCGGCGTGCTTCGTCTGCAGCATCGCCAGGGACTTGATGAGGACCTCGCGGGTCTCGGCGGGGTCGATCACGTCGTCCACCAGGCCGCGCTCCGCCGCGTAATACGGGTGCATCAGCTCGGACTTGTACTCCTTGACCATCTTCTGCCGCATGGCCTCGGGGTCCTCGGCCTCGGCGATCTGCCGGCGGAAGATCACGTTGGCCGCGCCCTCGGCGCCCATGACGGCGATCTCGTTCGTCGGCCACGCGTAGGTGAGGTCAGCGCCGATGGACTGGCTGTCCATGACGATGTAGGCACCGCCGTACGCCTTGCGCAGGATCAGCGAGATCCGCGGCACGGTCGCGTTGCAGTAGGCGTAAAGGAGCTTCGCGCCGTGGCGGATGATGCCGCCGTGCTCCTGGTCGACGCCCGGGAGGAACCCGGGGACGTCCAGGAAGGTGACGATCGGGATGTTAAAAGCGTCACACATCTGGACAAAGCGCGCAGCTTTTTCCGATGCCTCGATGTCCAGGACGCCCGCGAGGGACTGCGGCTGGTTGGCCACGATGCCGACGACCTGGCCGTCGAGGCGGGCGAGGGCGCAGATGATGTTGCGGGCCCAGCGCTCGTGGACCTCCAGGTAGTCGCCGTCGTCGACGATCTCCTCGATGACCTTGGCCATGTCGTACGGCCGGTTGCCGTCGGCCGGGACCAGGTCCAGCAGGACGTCGCCGCGGCGGTCCGGCGCGTCGCTGGACTCCACGCGCGGCGGGTTCTCGCGGTTGTTCTGCGGGAGCAGCGAGAGGAGGTAGCGCACCTCCGCGATGCAGGTCTCCTCGTCGTCGTACGCGAAGTGGCAGACGCCCGAGGTCTCGGCGTGGACGTCGGCGCCGCCGAGGCCGTTCTGCGTGATCTCCTCGCCGGTCACGGCCTTGACCACGTCCGGGCCGGTGATGAACATCTGCGAGGTCTCGCGGACCATGAACACGAAGTCCGTGAGGGCGGGGCTGTAGGCCGCGCCGCCGGCGCACGGGCCGAGCATCACCGAGATCTGCGGGATGACGCCGGACGCCTTGGTGTTGCGCTGGAAGATGCCGCCGTACCCCGCGAGGGCGGAGACACCCTCCTGGATGCGGGCACCGGCGCCGTCGTTGAGGGAGACCAGCGGGGCACCGGCCGCGATGGCCATGTCCATGATCTTGTGGATCTTGGTGGCGTGGGCCTCGCCCAGCGCGCCGCCGAAGATCCGGAAGTCGTGCGCGTAGACGAAGACCGTACGGCCCTCGACCGTGCCCCAGCCGGTGATGACACCGTCGGTGAACGGCTTCTTGGCCTCCAGGCCGAAGCCGACCGCGCGGTGCCGGCGCAGCTGCTCGACCTCCTGGAAGGACCCGGGGTCGAGAAGGAGTTCGATGCGCTCCCGGGCGGTCAGCTTGCCCTTGGCGTGCTGTGCCTCGGTCGCCTTCTCGCTCGGTCCGGCCAGTGCCTGGGCACGGATCTCGTGCAGCTCGGCCACTCGTCCGCGTGCGTCCGTCGGCTCACCCGGCGCGTCATCCAAAACGGTCATGTAGCGACCTTACGAAGCGCGGCAAGGAAAGCGGGCCGTCGACTCCGTACAGTCTCCGGCCCGTTTTCCTGGTACCCCTGAACAGAACTTGAGCGGCATGCAGCCTTTCCGACTGCCCAGGGGGCTTCCCGCTTGTAGAGGTCTCACAAAGTGGTCAGCCGAGAGCCACCTCACATTCGTGCGTGGCACATGCCCTCCCCGGGGTGACACGGAGGCGCAGACGGCGGCCTGCGCCGAGGATCTCGACGGGGTCGTCGGCCCGGAGGACCGCGCGTACGGGGTGGTCCCAGACGATCTCCAGCGGCTCACCGGTGCGCGGCGGCTCGCTGACGCAGAGGGTAGCGGTGCGGCCCCTGCGGCGGAGAAGCACGCTCGCGCCCGCTGAGGCGGTCAGCGGCCCTGCCGTACCGGCCTGCCAGAAGTTGGCGGCCGTCAGGCCCAGGGCGGGGACCCGGACCGCCTGCCGGGTGCCGTCGTTGGCGAGGACGGACAGCCAGTGCCGGTCGGCGGCCCGGGCGGCCGTCTCGTGGCGGTCGGCGCCGGGCAGGAGGACATAGACGTACGTGGCGTCGACGGGGTCGGTGCCGTGGTCGAGCCAGAGGGTCTGCCAGCGCCGGGTGGCCCGTTCCGTCGTACTGGTGGTGTTGATGTCGGACCAGGCTCCGGTGCGGTCCTCACGGAGGGCGCGGAGGACGCCGTACGGCAGGACGTAGCCGCCGTGGCCTTCGAGGTGGGCCCAGCCGTGGCCGCGTACGAAGGGCTGGGTGCCGTTCTCGCCGAGGTTGCGGTTGTCGACGACCGTCTCGACCGGGACGCCGTCGGCGCAGGTGATGCCGGCGCCCAGGCAGATCACCGCGTCGTCGACGCAGAACCACGACTTGCGGGCCTGGAGGGTGGAGCCGAGCCCTTTCAGGTGCTGGCCGATCGCCGCGTACGCACCGTCCGTCGCCCCTCCCACCCAGCGCACGTCGGGCTTGGGCTCGCCCCACTCGCCGCCGGCCTTGTCGGGGAGGCGGCGGGTGGACACGGTCGTACCGGGGAGGCGGTACCAGTCGACGGTCGGCCAGTACCAGTCGGTGAACTGGTCCCCGTTGCCCTCGGCCCACCACGAGAGCATTCCGGCTCCCGTGTGCCAGCCGCGCGGGTTCTCGCCGTTGCCGCACTCGTAGTGGGCGATGCGGTCGCTCGCCATGGCGATGTTCGCGACGAAGCGCGGGCGGCGGTGGACGGCGCGGTCCATGGCGGCGAAGAGGTGGTGGCCGGTGGGGGCCGGGACGGCGGGGACGGGTGATTCGGCCACCTCCCGGAGCCGGGCCAGGTCCGCGACCCCGAACTGACGCGCCGTCAAGATCGGTGTGACGGTGTCCCGTTCGATCCAGTCCTTGATACGGCCGTACCAGCGCTGTCGCTCCGCGGGGCTCGCGCCGTCCGCGAGGAGGGCGATCGCGGCGATGATCCCCTGGCCGTGGAAGTGGTCGCTGCGCATGACATGCCGGTCGTCGCTCTTGAGGTAACCCCGGCTGATGGCACGGCCGTTGACGCTGTCCATCATCAACCCGTCGTGGATCAGCGGTGCGTAGGCGTGCTCGACACTGTCGAGGACGATCTGCCGGGCGGGGTCGGTGACCTCCCACCCGGATCCCGCGAGGAGGGCGAGGAGTCGTCCGAGACCGTCGAGGAGGACCTGGCCGTACGTCCCCGAGTAGGCGACCCAGGTGTGCTGCACGAAGGAACCGTCGGCGTAGAGGCCGTCCCCCTGGGTGACGTGGGGGAAGACCGGGCGAGAGGGCGTCGCGGGCGAGGGCGATGCGGTCGGGGGCGCGGCCGAGGATGCCGCGCAGGGCGACCGAGCGGCACAGGTCGACGCGGTTGGCGCCGGTGGAGGTGCCGGAGTAGTCGGCGAGCAGCGCGTCCGGGATGAAGTGGTCGACGGCGGCGCAGGCCGCTTGCCGCTGTGCGTCCGTGAGGTGGTCGTGGAGGGCGGCCGTGAGGTCCATGAGGAGGCGGGGGCTGCCGATCTGCCATTCCCACCAGTTGCCGTAGCGGGTGGTGGTGGGGTTGTAGATCGTGGCGGAGAGGTGGTCCAGGCCGCGGATCACGTCCGTGAGGAGGGCGTCGTCGCCGGTGGAGCCGGTGCCGGGCTGGACGTACGCCTGCGCCATCGTCCACAGGCGGCTGTAGCTCTGGGTGATGCCGGAGGGCGGGTCGTAGGGGCGGTCGGGCCACAGGGAACGGGCGGTGGGGGCCATGGCGGCGCGGAAGGCGCGGGCCAGGGTGCCGGTCTCGGCGAGGCGGGAGGCGTACGGCTCGGAGGTGGGGTCGTAGCCGGTGCCGAGGGCGATGTCAAGCCAGCGGTGGCGGAGGTCGGCGTACGGGTCGGGGCCGGGACCGGGGTCGGCGGCGCGGCTCACCGAGGTGCGGGTGGCGACGAGGGTCGCCGCGAGTAAGAGAGCCCTGCGGGTGAGTCTCATGGAGTCACCGTGACGTGAGGTCATGCCCTGGGCATCTACCACCTCAGCGTATTCACGCCAACACATTGCGGATGACGTTGAAACTTGAATGGAATAGGTCTACGGTCGTCCGTGTTGGTTAGTTCAACGTTCAACTTACACACTCCGAAGGAGCACACCATGGCGAACACCGACCTGACCGCCCTGACCGGTGACTACACGATCGACGCCTCGCACTCCACCATCGGCTTCACCGTCCGGCACGCCATGGTCACCAACGTCAAGGGCAAGTTCAACGACTTCACCGGCTCGCTGCACCTCGACGGCGCCGACCCGTCCGCGTCGACGGCCTCCATCGACGTCAAGATGGAGAGCATCGACACCGGCTCCGCCGACCGTGACGGCCACCTCAAGAGCGCGGACTTCTTCAAGATCGACGAGTTCCCCACCATGACCTTCCGCTCCACCAAGGCGGAGGCCCTGGGCGACGAGGACTACCGCATCACCGGTGACCTGGAGATTCTCGGTACGACCCGCCCGATCACCATCGACCTGGAGTTCAACGGCGCGGCCAAGGACCCCTTCGGCAACGAGCGCGTCGGCTTCGAGGGCAAGGCGGAGATCAAGCGCTCCGACTGGGGCCTGACCTGGAACGCGGCCCTGGAGACGGGCGGCGTGCTGGTCTCCGACAAGATCAAGCTGCACTTCGACATCTCCGCGATCAAGAACGCGTGATGCCTCGGCGAGAGCGCCGGTGAGTCGACGTGACGCACCGGCGCTTCGCGCTGCCTTTCGACCGTTCCCTGTCGATCGCTTCCTTGCGATCACTTCCTTTCGATCGCTGCTCTTTAATCCCTGCGCGGGCGGCCCCGGACCGAGTAGCCTGCCCGCGTGTCCAGCCCCGAGGCGTCCAGACTCCGGCCACCGGCTCTCCGGTGGCTGTTCGTGATGACGGGCTGACAGGTCCCGCTCCGCGCTGCCCGGACGGCCGGTACTTCGTGCCGTGTTCGACTTCTTCTGCTTCGGGTTGCGGAGTTCCTTCATGCCGTTTGCGTTGTTCCTGCTGGGCGTCGCCGTGTTCGCCCAGGGGACGTCCGAGTTCATGCTGTCCGGGCTGCTCCCGGACATCGCCCGTGAGCTGCACGTGTCCGTCGCGGACGCCGGTGCGCTCACCACTGCCTTCGCCGCCGGAATGGTGGTGGGGGCGCCCCTGATGGCCGGGCTCGCCCGGCGCTGGCCGCGGCGCGGTGCGCTGCTGGGGTTTCTGGTCGTCTTCCTCAGCGTGCACGTGGTGGGTGCGGTGACCGGAAGTTTCGCCGTACTGCTCGTCACCCGGGTCGTGGGAGCGCTGGCCAACGCCGGGTTCCTGGCGGTGGCGCTGGTCGCCGCGGCCGGGATGGTGCCGCCGGACGCCAAGGGGCGGGCCACCTCGATGCTGCTGGGCGGGGTAACGCTGGCCTGTGTCGTGGGGGTGCCCGCGGGGGCGCTGCTGGGGCAACTCTGGGGCTGGCGTGCCGCGTTCTGGGCGGTGGCGGTGCTGTCCGTGCCGGCCGTGCTGGCGGTGGGCCGGTCGGTGCCCGGCGGTGCCGCGCCTCAAGGCCCCGCGCTGAGCGGTGAGTTGAGGGTGTTGCGCGAGCCCGGGCTGCTCGCCCTCCTCCTGCTCGGCGCGCTCGTGAACGGGGCGACCTTCTGCACGTTCACGTATCTCGCGCCCCTCGTCACCGAGGTCGCCGGACTGGGCGACACATGGGTTCCGGTCGTGCTCGCGCTGTTCGGGGCCGGGGCGTTCACCGGAGTGCGGATCGGAGGGCTGCTGGCCGACCGGCGTCCCGGGGTGACCGTGGGCGGCGGCGGGCTCGCCCTGTGCCTCGGCTGGGCCGCCCTCGCGTTCGGAGCCGGGAACCCTGCTGTGCTGCTCACGCTGGTTCTCGTGCAGGGCGTGCTCGCCTTCGGCGTCGGGTCCACGCTGATCTCCCAGGTGCTCTACGCGGCCCCGGGCGCGCCGACGCTGGCCGGCGGATTCGCCACGGCGGCCTTCAACGTGGGGGCGGCTTGCGGGCCTTGGGCCGGCGGGGCGGTCATCGACGCGGGCATCGGGGGCGGGGACGGGTATCGGGCGCCGGTGTGGGTGAGTGCGGGGCTGGTGGCGCTGGCCCTGGTGACCGGGGCCGGGAATCAGGCGAGGGTGCGTCCCACGACGGAGCTTCCCGGCGCCTGACCACGTGAACGCGGCATCGGCCGGATGACCTTGGTACGTGGCCGGATTCCACCCCTTGCCTCAGATCTCACAGCGTTCTCATAATCCAGCGACAGATTTGACTTGCTCATGCCATCCGATGGGCACTTCTTTGCTGTGCCGATCCGCTGTGCCCCGTCCGTATCGCCTGGCATCTGCGCGTCCCCTCTGTGATCCCAGCACTTCCACCCCCCACGGAAGGCATCACGTTGAAGAGACTCCTCACGGCCCTCAAGAGATGCGCGGCCCTCGGTGCCGCCGCCCTCGCGATCGCCAGTCTTCAGCCCGTCTCGGCCGCCCAGGCCGCTCCCGCGCCCGTCGTCGGCGGCACGCGGGCCGCGCAGGGCGAGTTCCCGTTCATGGTCCGGCTCTCCATGGGTTGCGGCGGGGCGCTGTACACCCAGCAGATCGTGCTGACCGCCGCGCACTGCGTGAGCGGTTCCGGGGCTAACACCGGCATCACCGCGACCGCGGGGGTCGTCGACCTCCAGTCCACCAGCGGGCGCGTCCAGGTCCGTTCCACCAGGGTGCTGCAGGCGCCCGGCTACAACGGCACCGGCAAGGACTGGGCGCTCATCAAGCTCGCCCAGCCGATCAACCTGCCCACGCTGAAGATCGCCACGACCACGCAGTACAACACCGGCGACTTCACCGTCGCGGGCTGGGGTGCGGCGCGTGAAGGCGGGGCCCAGCAGCGGTACCTGCTCAAGGCGACCGTGCCGTTCGTCAGTGACGCCACGTGCAAGGCGTCCGGCGGGTCGTACAGCGATCTCGTCGCCAACGAGGAGATCTGCGCCGGATTCGCGGCGGGTGGCGTCGACACCTGTCAGGGTGACTCCGGTGGGCCCATGTTCCGCAAGGACAACGCCGGGGCCTGGATCCAGGTCGGGATCGTCAGCTGGGGCGAGGGCTGCGCGCGGCCCAACGCGCCCGGCGTCTACACCGAGGTGTCCACGTTCGCCTCGGCGATAGCGTCGGCGGCGTCGACTCTCTGATCTGACGGCACCTGCTTCTCGTACGACCTTCCGCGGGCCCGCGCACCACGCGCCGGGCCCGTGTCGCTGGAGGCCCACACCGCGTCGCTCAGAACCCGCCCCGAAGTCCTCCCCGCCGAAATCGCCGCCGCCCCGTCGCCTCGAGTCCCGCCCCGAACCCCGCTGAAGTCGTCCGAGTCGAAGTCCGCGCCCGAGACGTCGCCGCCCTCGTAGCCTCCGGGGCCGCCGAAGTCCCCGTAGCCGGTGCCGTAGTCGGCGGCGTACGACGGGGTCGCCATCATGCTGCCCAGGACCGTGCCGACCAGCAGGCCGGGGAGGATGCCGCCGCCGAAGTAGCCGCCTGCCCACGGGCCGTACGCCGGGCCCGCGTCCCAGTAGGGGCGGCGGCCCGCGTCCGTGTCGACCTCGCGCATCACGGGGTCGCGGCCGTCGGCCAGGCGGGTGGCGTCGGCGGCGCAGACCGGGACCTCGCGCGGGGCGCCGGACGGGGGCGTCCAGGTGGCGTCCGTGACGGAGGGGCCGTGGCGGGGTCGAAGAAGCAGGGGCCCGGCGTTCCGGCAGGGGCCTGCCCTCGCGGCGGGCCGCGAGTTGGGCGAGGGAGAAGCGGCCTTCCTCCAGGGCCTGCGTCACGGCTCGTACTTCTTCCGGTTTGCCGACCCCCGCCATCAGCGTCTTCGCCTGCTCGTAGGCGTCCAGCGCGCGCTCGTAGTCCGCGCGCATCGCGTCGTCCGCGCCCTGCTCCGCGGGGTGGAAGTCGAGGCGGTCCAGTTCCTCGCCGAACGCGGTGATGTCCTCGTCCACGACCACCCGGAGCTTCTCCAGTGCCGCCCGCTGCTCCTCCGCGCGCCGGCGGCGGTTGCGGCGGACCAGGGCGTAGGTGCCCGCGCCGCCTGCCACCAGCACCGCACCGACCGTGATCAGCGCGCCCGTGGGGACGCCGTTGTCGTCGGAGCCCGTGCCCCAGCTCGCTGGGGCCGAGCCGCCCATGTTCGTCAGCGCACTGTTCGTGAAGTCGCTCAGCTGGGACCTGGTGTCCTCGCCCGCGACCGTGGTGACCAGGTTGTGCACGGCCGCGCGCGGCAGGACCGAGGAGTCGGCGCGGGCGTCGAACCGGTCGCCGAGGCGGATCGCGTACAACCCGGTGACGCCGGTCGCCGTGCGCAGCTTGGTGAAGAGGTCCTGGGTGGGGTAGCCGGCCGGCAGGACGGCGATGAAGAGCGGCTTGTCCGCGTTCTTGATCTGGTCGGCCAGGGTGGCGGCGTCGGAGGAGGACAGCTCGCCGGAGGCCGCCGGGTCCACATAGACGGGGCTCTCGCGGAGTGCTGCGGCGATCGTCGAGACGCTCGTGGCGGCGGACGCGGGCGGCGCGAGGGACGGCCACAGGACGGTCAGGGCGGCGAGCGCCAAGGCCGCCAACAGCCGGGGGAGGCTTCGGGTCCGTAGGGCGGACTTCATACTCCGACGCTACCCGAAGCCTCCCAAACCAGGACATCGATCCTGGTCAGGTCGCCCGGTAGGCCGTCAGCAGGCGCTCCACCGCCTTTCCGTACCGTCCGGTGAGGAGCAGGTGGTCCGCCTCCGCGAAGGGCTTCGCGGAGCCCGCCGTCACCGGCCGCTGCTGGACGATCAGCCGCGCCTTGGTCACCAGGGCGCGCCCCACCTCGTCCGCCCCGGCCTTCTCGGCCGCGGCCGCCGCGACGGCGAGGGCCTTCAGGGTCGTCGCCCCGCCCTCCGGGACTCTGGTCAGGGTGGTCAGGCCCCAGCCGTACGGGAACTGCGGGTCGTACGTCGCGTCCCCGACGTTGATCGGCAGCTGCGCCTCCGACTTGGGCCAGGTGACGGGGAGTTGGCCGGTGAAGGGCCGCCTGCCGTAGAGCACGTCGGCGACTCCGGCGCCCTCGGTGCCGGGCAGCCAGGAGGCCACGAGGGCGTCGATCGCGCCGAGCCGGTCGCCGACGAGCTGCGGGCGTCCGGACACGATCAGCACCGCGCACTTCATGGCCGCGCACACCTTGTCGACGGCCGCCTTGTCGGCCGCGGACAGCTCCAGGTCGTGGCCGTTGCCGACGTCACCGACGCCCTCGGCGTACGGGGTCTCCCCGACGACGACCACGCCGACGTCGTAGCCGGTGGTGGGCGCCGAGGCGTCCTTGGAGTACGTCACGTCTCCCCCGGCGTCGCGCAGGCCCTCCAGGATCGTCGTCCCGGGGACGATGTCGCCGGACGAGCCCTGCCAGGTGACCGTCCAGCCTCCGGTCTGGTTGCCGATGTCGTCGGCGTTCGAGCCGGCGACGTACACCTTCTGGGACTTCTTCAGCGGCAGCACACCGCCCGCGTTCTTCAGCAGCACCTGCGACTCGGCCGCCGCCTGCCGGGCGACCGCGCGGTGTCCGGCGGAACCGATCTTCGCCGCGCCGCTCGTGTCGGCGTACGGCTTCTCGAAGAGGCCGAGCCTGAACTTCTGCGTGAGGATGCGCGACACGGCGTCGTCGATCCGTGCCTCGCTCACCCGCCCGGCCTCGGTCTCGGCGACGAGGGCGGTGCGGAAGTCCCGGTAGGCGTAGGGGGCCATGACCATGTCGACGCCGGCGTTGACCGAGGTGCGGACGTCGGAGGTGTAGTCGCCGGGGATCTGGTTGATGCCGTCCCAGTCGCTGATGACGAAGCCGTCGAAGCCCATCCGGCCCTTCAGCACGCCGTTGATCATGTCGGCGCGGGCGTGCATCTTGACCGGGCCCTTGCCGTCGCCGATGACGTCCAGGGAGGAGTAGGAGGGCATGACCGTGCCGACGCCGCGGTCGACGGCCGTCTCGTACGGGGCGAGATGGATCGCTTCCAACTGCTGCGGGGTGACGGTGGTGACGCCCTGGTCGATGGTGTAGGTGCCGGTGGTGGAGGAGCCGTAGGCGGTGCCGCCGTCGCCGACGAAGTGCTTGGCGGTGGCGAGAACCTTGTCGTCGTCCTTCAAGTCCCGCCCGTTCGCGGCGCCTTGGAGGCCCTGGATGATCGTCTCCATCGAGTCGACCAGGGCCGGGTCCTCGCCGAAGGACTCGTAGGAGCGGCCCCAGCGTTCGTCACGGGTGACGCAGAGGCAGGGCGCGAAGTCCCAGGGCACGCCGGTGGCGCGGACCTCGGCGGCGGTCACCGCGCCGGTGCGCTGGGCGAGTCGGGGGTCGCGGGTGGCGCCGAGTCCGATGTTGTGGGGCATGACCGTGGCGCCGACCAGGTTGTTGTGGCCGTGGACGCGTCGACGCCGTAGATCAGGGGGATCTGGAACCTGGTTGCCTGGGCCCGGAGTTGGAAGGAGTCGATCATCTTCGCCCAGGCCTCGGGGGTGTTGGGCGTGGGGGTGGAGCCGCCGCCGGAGAGGAGCGAGCCGAGGGCGTACGCGGCGATGTCGCCGCCGGTCCCGACCGCGCCCCGCTCCGCCTGGGTCATCTGACCGGCCTTCTCGGCGAGGGACATCCGGGAGAGGAGATCGGCGACGCGGGCCTTGACGGGCAACTTGGCGTTCAGATACGGCAGTCCGTGGGCGTCGATCACGATCTGCGGGGTCTCGTCGGGGGCCTTGGCGCCGGTGACGGTGAGTTTCAGCGGGATGGTCTCGGCGCTCTCGGCGGCCTTGTCCTCGAGGGTGCGGACCTTGATCGTCCGGGTGGTGCCGGAGGCTGTGCCGGCGGGGAAGGTGAGGGTGCCGGAGACGGGGACGTAGTCCTTGCCGGGGTCGGCGGGCGTCTCGTACGCGACCGTCACGGGCTCGTCGACGGGCGCGGAGCCGGTGGTCGCCAGGGTCACCCGGACGGTGGCGGTGCCGCCTTCCCGCACCGGGTACACCGGCGCGTCGGTGAGGACGGAGGCGCGCCGGGACTGGTCGGCCCTGCCGTACAACTCGACGCCGTCCATGGCGAATCGGCCCGGCGTGCGACCGGGAGGGTGACCGCGTATCCCCAGGTCTCGGTCAGTCCGAGGATGTGGTCGATGCCGCCGACGGGCTGGTAGTCGGTGCGGTACGCGAAGTCGGTGAAGGGGATCTCGATCTGTTTCCAGCCACTGAAGTCGTCGGTGAACGACGTCGTCCAGAGCTCGGAGGCCTCGCCGTTGGCGCCGCCGTCCTTGAGCTCGAAGGCGATCTTCTTGCCGTTGTCCTGGCCGTCCCACCAGAAGCGGATGCCCTTGTGGGCGGACCAGTCGTGGGCCGGTTCGTTCGCGGCGAAGTCGTGGGTGAAGCCGCCGTAGCCGCTGATGTCGTAGGTCCCGGCGAGGACCTTGGCGCCCTCGGGGGCGTCGGGTCTGGTGGCCAGCTGGAGCGTGGGTGGGTCGTCGCTGTCGCTCCCCCAGGTGAAGATGCCCTCCGCGGGCTGGGTGGCGAAGGGGACCTCGCCCTCGAAGCGGTCGACAGGGACCGGCGGCGGGTCGTCGGCCGCCTGCGACACGGTCGGCGAGAGCAGCGCGGCGGACAGGGCCGCGGAGACGAGCAGGGCGGTTCTTGGCATAGACCTTCCCTCGACTCTCTGGTTCACTCTGGCTCGAGCAGTTCACTCATGACTTAGATCACGCCATGAGTTAACTAAGGCCCCGCAGACCCGTCAAGACGACTCGTCAGGGAGCGATGCACCCCATGAGAAGAACCCCCCACGCGAGAAGAGCCCCCCAAGCGCTCCGGCTGCTGCTGGCCGGTGTGCTCTCGGCGGCCGGCGTCACCGCGGCCACGGCCCCCGCGCACGCGGCCGGTGAGCAGGTCACGGCCTGGCTCACCACCACCGACGACTCCGCCGGACGCCATGTGACGCGCGGCCTCCAGGCGCAGACGCCGTTCGCCTTCCAGTCCGGGGCCGGGGGCGGCGGCGAGAACATCACCGTCGACGAGAACACCCGGTACCAGACCTTCACCGGCGGCGGCGCGTCCTTCACGGACACCGCGGCCTGGCTGATGAACAGCAGCGGGGCGCTGTCGCAGACGACCCGGGACGCGACCATGCGGAAGCTGTTCTCGCCGACGGACGGGATCGGGCTGTCGTTCCTGCGCAATCCCATGGGCGCCTCCGACCTGGCGCGGTACGGCTACACGTACGACGACGTGCCGGCCGGGCAGACGGACCCCAACCTGAACAGCTTCTCCATCGCGCACGACCTCGCGGACGTGGTGCCGCTGACCAAGCAGGCGCTCCAGCTCAACCCCTCTCTGACTGTCATGGCCTCGCCATGGACGGCTCCGGCCTGGATGAAGGACAGCGGCTCGCTCAACGGCGGCTGGCTGAAGGCGGAGGACTACGGGGCGTACGCCAACTACTTCGTCAAGTACCTTCAGGCGTACAAGGACCAGGGCGTTCCGGTCTCCTACGTGACCGTCCAGAACGAGCCGACCTGTTGCTCCGGCTATCCGTCGATGAGCTGGAACGCGTCCGGTCTCGCCTACTTCACCAAGAGCGAACTGCTGCCGAAGCTCAACGCCTCCGGGCTGTCCACGAAGGTACTGGCGCACGACTGGAACTGGGACGTGTACGACTCGTACGCGGCGGCGACGGTGGACGACGCGGCGGTGCGCTCCAACCCGAACTTCGGCGGCATCGCCTGGCACGGCTACAGCGACATCAGCGGCGTCTCCAAGCAGACCACCGTCCACAACCAGTACCCCACCCTGGACGCGTTCGGCACCGAGCACTCGGGCGGCACCTGGATCGCCAACCAGCAGCGCGAGGACATGAACAACATCATCGACTACACCCGCAACTGGGCGAAGTCGGTGACGAAGTGGTCGCTGGCCGTGGACCAGAACATGGGTCCGCACAACGGGGGTTGCGGCACCTGCACCGGGCTGATCACCGTGCACAACGGGGACGGGGCGAGCGGGACGGTCGACTACACGGTCGAGTACTACACGATGGGCCACCTGACGAAGTTCGTCCGTCCGGGAGCCCAGCGCATCGCCTCGACGGCGTCGTCCGCCGTCCCGAACGTGGCCTGGCGCAACCCGGACGGCTCCAAGGCGCTGATCGCCTACAACGACGCCTCCTCCGCGAGGACGGTGACCATCAACTGGGGTTCCCAGCATGCCACTTACTCCCTGCCGGGCAAGACGTCGGCGACCTTCACCTGGACCGGCACACAGTCCGGCAGCGGCAGCTCCTCCGGTTCCTTCGTCGGCCTCGCCGGCAAGTGCCTGGACGTGGCGGGCGGTTCGGCCACCAACGGCACGGCCGTCCAGCTCTACGACTGCAACGGCTCGACCGCGCAGCAGTGGACCGTGCAGTCCGACGGGTCGGTCCGGGCGCTGGGCAAGTGCCTGGACGTGACCTCGGCCTCGGTGGCCGACGGCGCGAAGGTCCAGCTGTACGACTGCAACGGCACGGGCGCGCAGCAGTGGTCGTACAACGCGTCGACCGGTGATGTCGTGAACACCGCCGCGAACAAGTGCCTGGACGTCACCGGCAACTCCTCGGCGAACGGCGCCCGCGCGCAGATATGGAGCTGCACGGGCGCCGCCAACCAGAAGTGGCACTTGCAGTAGGGGCACGTGCCGGGGCGGCGCCCGCGGGACGTGACTACTCCGCCGGCTCCACCCCGGCCCGCAGCAGCCCGTACGTGTAGGCGTCCTCCAGGGCCTGCCAGGAGGCGGCGATGACGTTGTCCGCGACACCCACCGTGGACCACTCGCCGGAGCCGTCCGACGTGGAGATCAGGACGCGGGTCGTGGACTGCGTGCCGTGGACGCCCTCCAGGATGCGGACCTTGTAGTCGACGAGGTCGAGCTTGGCCAGCTGGGGGTAGATCTTCTCCAACGCCACCCTCAACGCCCTGTCCAGGGCGTTGACCGGGCCGTTGCCCTCCGCGGTGGCGACGATCCGCTCGCCCTTGGCGAAGAGCTTGACCGTGGCCTCGTTGGCGTGGCTGCCGTCGGGGCGGTCCTCGACGATCGCGCGCCAGGACTCGACGGCGAAGTACTTCAGCGGCTTGCCCTCGACCTCGCCGCGCAGCAGGAGTTCGAAGCTCGCGTCGGCCGCCTCGTACGTGTAGCCCTTGAGCTCGCGCTCCTTGACCCGCTCCACGACCCGGCCGACCAGCTCGCGGTCGTCGCCGAGATCGACGCCGAGCTCCTTGCCCTTCAGCTCGACCGAGGCGCGGCCCGCCATGTCGGAGACCAGCATCCGCATGGTGTTGCCGACCTGCTCGGGGTCGATGTGCTGGTACAGGTCGGGGTCGACCTTGATCGCGGAGGCGTGCAGGCCGGCCTTGTGGGCGAAGGCCGAGACGCCGACGTAGGGCTGGTGGGTGGAGGGGGTGAGGTTGACGACCTCGGCGATGGCGTGCGAGATCCTCGTCATCTCGCGCAGCTTGCCCTCGGGCAGCACCTTCTTGCCGTACTTCAGCTCCAGGGCCGCGACGACGGGGAAGAGGTTGGCGTTGCCGACCCGCTCGCCGTAGCCGTTGGCCGTGCACTGGACGTGGGTCGCGCCCGCGTCGACGGCGGCGAGGGTGTTGGCGACCGCGCAGCCGGTGTCGTCCTGGGCGTGGATGCCGAGGCGGGCGCCGGTGTCGGCCAGCACCGTGGAGACCACGGCCTGTACCTGCGCCGGCAGCATGCCGCCGTTGGTGTCGCAGAGGATGACGACGGAGGCGCCCGCTTCCGAGGCGGCCCGTACGACGGCCTTGGCGTACTCGGGGTTGGCGCGGTAGCCGTCGAAGAAGTGCTCGCAGTCGACGAAGACCCGGCGGCCCTGCGCGACCAGGTACGACACCGTGTCGCGGACCATCTCCAGGTTCTCGTCCAGCGTGGTGCGCAGGGCGAGCTCCACATGCCGGTCGTGGGACTTGGCGACCAGCGTGATCACCGGGGCGCCCGACTCCAGCAGTGCCTTGACCTGGGGGTCCTCGGACGCCTTGGCGCCCGCCCGGCGGGTCGCGCCGAAGGCGACCAGCTGCGCGTGCTTGAACTCGACCTCCGCCTGGGCGCGGGCGAAGAACTCGGTGTCCCGCGGGTTGGCGCCGGGCCAGCCGCCCTCGATGAAGCCCACGCCGAAGTCGTCCAGGTGCCGCGCGATGGCCAGTTTGTCCGCGACGGTGAGGTTGATGCCCTCCCGCTGGGCGCCGTCGCGCAGGGTGGTGTCGAAGACGTGGAACTGATCGTCGAGCTCGCTGGTTTCGGTCATGGTCTCAAGGCTCCTGAGGTTGGATCTCGGTCGTACCGGAATGACCGGCTCCACCGCCCCCACATATTCCCTCGCGCTCTCGCCTCCGGCTGCGGGTGGGCCAGAAAAGCGAAAAACCCCTCGCGGGTGCGAGAGGTCTGCGCGCGGGTCGAGGACGACGGTGTCCGTCCGTACCTGGTCGTACGAGACGGTCACTGCGGACCGGCGCGCCTGCTGCCAATAATCATGGCGAACGAGAGCACGGGGGCAGTCTGGCACAAGTCGCCCCCGCGCTCACCGTCCGTCTCAGGATGCGAACCCTCTGCTGGTCAGCGCAGGTGGCGGACGAAGCCGTCGGTGACCCCGTTGGTGTCGTCCGGCACGAGTTGCGCGGAGCCGGAGGAGAGGCCGACCTCCTTGGCGCCGCGGGTCACGGAGTACAGGGTGACGGCCTCGTCCTCGACCGTGCCGCCGCTGACGGACCGGCTGACGAGGCGGACCTTGCCGGTGCGCAGGTCGCGGAGGTAGACGTTGCCGACGCCGAAGTAGCCCGTGGCGCGGTTGCGCGGGGTGGCCTCGTAGGCGACGTACCGGCCGTCGGGGCTGATCTCGGGGCTCTGGGTGCCGAAGGCGGTCTCCGCGTTGTGCGAGATCCGCCGGATCTTGCCGGTCTTCAGGTCGCGTACGAAGACGTCGGCGTCGCCGTTGGTGTCGTCCGGGGCCAGGTCGGGGGCGCTGGAGCTGAAGGCGACGTACCGGCCGTTCGCGGTGAGCGAGGCGTCGAGGGCCGCGGTGGTCGGGGTGCCGTCGGGGGTGACGTTCAGCTGCTGCCGGGTGCCCTTCTTGATGTCGTACGCCCACAGGGCCGAGCCCGGGCCGCGGTACTGGAACTGGTTGTAGACGATGCGGCTGCCGTCGTCGCTGACGTCGTGGACGACCGACGTCCACTCGGGGCGGGTGCGCTCGCTGACGCGCTTCACCTTTCCCGTCCGGCGGTCGAGGAGGTAGAGCATCCGGTACCCGTTGGGGTCGTCGGCCTCCATCCGGTTGGGGCGGGCGGTGAAGGCGACGTAGCGGGCGTCGGCCGACATGGCGGCGCCGCCGACGTCGACGGAGCGGCCGTCGATCCCGAAGCTGAGCCGTTCGGTCCGGCCCGTGCGGCGGTCGTGCAGATAGACGTCGTCGACCCATTCGTCGGCGGGCGGCGGGGTGTCCCAGTGGACGAGGTTGCGGGCCTGGGAGGTGAACAGGACGTACCGGCCGTCGCGGCTGATGTCGAACGCGCTGGACGTGTGGTCGGCCTGGGCGCCGACGGAGCTGACGTTGACCCGCTCGACGGTGCCCTTGCGCAGGTCGCGGACGAAGACGTCGGCTTGTCCGTTGGTGTCCCCCGGCACCAGGTTGCCGGCCTCCGAGGTGAAGACCGCGAAGCGGCCGTCGGCGCTGAACTCGGGACCGTAGGTGTAGCTGTCGGCCTGCCCGCCCGTGGGTGAGGTGCCGAGGCGCTCGGTGTGCGGGGCCCGGGCCGGGGCCGGGGCGGAGGACGCCGTGGTGGCGGAGAGGGTGAGCAGGGCGGCGACGATGCCGGTGGCGAGTGCGGTGCGCGTGCTGGCGTACAAGAGCGGTTCCCCCCGTGTGGTTCGGTGTGCTGCGTGTGCGGTCTTCCGGTCAGTGCAGGCGCCGGGCGAAGACGTCCGTCACCCCGTTCGTGTCGCCCGGCACGAGGTTCGTGGCGTCCGACGTGTAGGCGACCCGGTGGCCGCCCAGGGCCGTGCCGCCGGTCGCCGGGCCGTCCGCCTGGGTGCCGTCGGTGGCCGCGCTGACCCGCTCGATCGCGCCGGTCCGCAGGTCCTTGACGAAGACGTCGGCGACCCCGTTGGTGTCGTCCGGTACGAGGTTCGTGGCGGCCGACACGAAGACGACCCGGCGCCCGTCCGCGCTCAGGTACGCCCCGGAGCTCGCGCCGTCGCCCTGGGTGCCGTCGGCGGCGGTGCTGACGCGCACGGTCGTCCGCGTCTCCCGGTCGAAGGCGAAGACGTCGGTGACCTTGTTGGTGTCGTCGGGCACCAGGGAGCGGACGTTGGAGGCGAAGGCGAACACGCGGGCGTCGGCGCTGAGCGACGAATCGAACGAGCTTTCCTTGTAGACGTACTTGGTGGGCCGGCTGATCTGTTCCGTCGTCCGCTCCACGCGGTCGCGCACATAGACGTTGCGGGCGTGGGTGTAGTCGTGGGCCGGGTCCAGCTGGTCCGCCGACTCGAACGCCACGTACCGGCCGTCGGCGCTGAGCGCCGCCCCGAGCGAGTCGGCCTCGCCGAGGGTGCCGTCGGTGCGGTACTGGACCAGTTCGTCCCGCCCTGTCGTGCGGTCGTGGACGATCACGTCGTCGCGCCCGTTGGTGTCGCCGGGCGCGGCGTCCGGGGTCGAGGTGGTGTACGCGACGACACGGCCGTCGGCGCTGATGGCGGGCGAGTGGTTGAGCAGATAGCGCGGCGGCACGTCCGGGTGGCCGTGGCTGATCCGCTCGGTGCGGTGGGTGCGGCGGTCGACGAGGTAGATGTCGTCGAGGCCGTTGTCGTCGTCCCGGGTGAGCGCGGCGGCGGTGGCGACGACGACACGGCGGCCGTCACCGCTGAGCGCCACGTCCGTCGCCGGGCCCTCCCCCACGCGTTCGGTACGGCCGGTGCGCAGATCGCGGACGAAGGCGTCGGCGACCCCGTTGGTGTCCCCCGGGACGAGGTCGGCGGCGGCCGAGACGAAGGCGACGTACCGGCCGTTCGCACTGAGCACGGGCCGTCCGGAGGCACCGTCGGCCTGCCGGCCATGGGAGTCGACGCTCACCCGTTCGGTGCGCTGCGGGGTGTGCGGGCCGGCGTGGGCCGGTAAGGCGGCCAGGGCGAGCGCGGTCGCGACGAAGGCGGCGCTCAGGGTCGTACGGCGTGCGAGACCCATAGAAAATCCCCCGATTTTCCGTGCTGGCAAAGGAGTTCGGCACAGACGGCGGGCGTCCCCCGAACTCTTTACGAGGCAAGCGCATCACAAGGCACAGGGCAATCCCCCGAATTGAGTACAACCCGGGCACGGGCTCAGGCGTCCGCGAGGAGAGCCTCGTCCAGGAACTCCCGTACGTGGCCGAGAATCTGCGCTCGGTCGGTGCCACGGAGGCCGATGGCGACGTGGATGGAGAAGCCGTCGAGGAGTGCCCGCAGCCGGGCCGCGAAGCGGTCCGGGTCGACCGCCCGGAACTCCCCCCTCGACACCCCTTCCGCCAGCAGCGCCACCAGGTCGCGGTGCCAGGCGCCCTCGATGGCGGCCTGCCGGTCGCGGGCATCGTCGTCGGCGTTCTGCGAGCGGTTCCAGACCTCCAGCCAGAGGGTCCAGTGGGGGTCGCGGTGGCCGTCGGGGACGTACAGGTCGACGTACGCATCGAGCCGTTCCCGCGCGGTGCCCGTGCGGGCGAGGAGCCTCCCCCGCTCGGCGCCCAGCCGGCCCTCGCTCCACTCGAGGGTCTGGAGCAGCAGTTCGTCCTTGGTGCGGAAGTAATACAGGAGATGACCGCTGCTCATGCCGAGTTCACGCCCGAGCGCGGCCATGGTGAGCTTCTCCAGCCCGCGGTCGGCGATCATCTCCATGGCGGCGGTGAGGATGCGCTCGCGGGGCGGGGCGGGGGTGCGGCGGGGCGTGGTCATACGGCGGTCACCCGCACCGCGTCGGGCAGGAAGTGCGTCTCGTACGGGCCGGTGCAGTCGGCGAAGAGCGTCGCCACGACCGCACCGCACGCGCCGCACACCTCGTTGGGCCCCTCACGGCCCGGCGGCCCGCAGCAGCCGATCTCCTCGAAAGCGGGGTTCTGCGCCAGATACCCACGGGTGTCCTCGGGGTGCACGACCAGGGTGTCGCGCGGCCCGGCGGAGACCAGGAGCCCCGGGCCGTCGGGGTCCCCCATCCAGGAGTTGCCCGGGTGGGCGACGCCGGTCCACTCCGGGTCGGGGTGTGGCACGTACGGCGCCCCGCACGCCTTCGGGTCCACGGCGTACGTCCCGCGCGGCATCGTCGCCGGGGCGCCGCGCAGGCCGTCGGCGCCCTTGCTGCCGTCGTACTCCGGGCGGGCGGGTACCTCGGGCAGCGGACGCAGTGGCTCGGTCAGCCGGGCGCCACAGGCGGCACAGTTCAGCACATTCACCCGTACGTTCTACCTGACGCCCGCCCTGGGCTGCTGCTGGGTGATGCAGTGGATGCCGCCCCCGCCCGCGAAGATCGTGCGGGCGTCGACGAGGGTGACCGTCCGGTCGGGGAAGAGGCGGCGGAAGACGCCGGCGGCGAGTTCGTCGTGCGGGTCGTCGAAGGCGCAGAGGACCACGCCTCCGTTGCAGAGGTAGTGGTTGATGTACGAGTAGTCGACCCAGTCCCCGTCCTCGTCCTTCAGGACGGTCGGCGCCGGGATCTCGACGACCTCCAGGCGGCGGCCCCGGGCGTCGGTCTCGCCGCGCAGGATCTCGACGTACTCCAGCGACCGGGCGTGGTCGGGGTGGGCCGGGTCGCGCTGGCTGTGGACGACCACGACGCCCGGCCGCGCGAAGGCCGCGACGATGTCGACGTGGCCCTGGGTCCCGTACGTGCCGTAGTCGCCGGCCAGGCCGTGCGGGAGCCAGATCGCCTTGGTGGTGCCGAGCTTGGCGTGGATCTCCGCCTCGACCCGCTCCCGGGTCCAGCCGGGGTTGCGGCCCGCGCCGAGCTGCACGGTCTCGGTGAGCAGGACCGTGCCCTCGCCGTCCACGTGGATCGCGCCGCCCTCGTTGACGAGGGTGCTGCCCAGCACCGCCACCCCGGTCAGGTCGGCGACCTGCGCGGCGATCTTCGCGTCGTGCTCCCAGCGGGCCCACTCCTGCCCGCCCCAGCCGTTGAACGTCCAGTCCACGGCGGCGAGTTGCCCCGCCCTGTCCTTCACGAAGGTCGGGCCGATGTCCCGCATCCACGCGTCGTCGAGTTCACGCTCCACCAACTCGACGTCCGGGCCGAGCAGTTCGCGCGCGGACGCGCCCTGCCCCCGGCCCGTGCACCATGGTCACCGGCTCGAACCGGCGCACCGCGCGGGCCACGGACGCCCAGGCGGCCCGGGCCTCGGCCAGCTCCTCGTCGTTCGTGAACGTCGGGTTGGGGCTGGGCCAGGCCATCCAGGTGCGCTCGTGCGGTTCCCACTCGGCGGGCATGCGGAAGGTCATGGGGGGTCCTAGAGGAAGTAGAGGCGGTTGAGGGCGACCGAATCGGCCGGTTCCGAGTGCAGCGGCTCGCCGTCCAACGTCACCAGTCCCGTGCGCTGGTCGACATCGACCGCTCCGGTACGGGAGTTGAGGCGCAGGTCGGCCGGTCCGATGCCGCGGGTGCCGCGGACGGCGACCCTGCGGCGGCGGGTCGGCATCGAGTCGCCTCCCTGGTCGACGGCGGCCTGCGCGACGAAGGCCACCGAGAGGTCGGCGGGGGTGGCGCCGTACGACCCGAACTGCGGGCCCAGGACGAGGGGTTCGCAGGTGTCCGTCGCCGCGTTGGGGTCGCCGACGACCCCGTAGGCCGGGAACCCGGACTTCAGCACCAGCTGCGGCTTGGCCCCGAAGTACTCCGGGCGCCACAGCACGATGTCGGCCAGCTTGCCGACCTCGATCGACCCGACCTCGTGCGCGAGCCCGTGGGCGATGGCCGGGTTGATGGTCAGCTTGGCCATGTAGCGCAGGACGCGCTCGTTGTCGTGGTCGTCGTTCCCGGCGCCGAACTCGGCCTTCATCTTGCCGGCCATCGCGAAGGTGCGGCGGACGGTCTCACCGGCGCGCCCCATGCCCTGCGCGTCGGAGGAGGTGATGCCGATCGCGCCCAGGTCGTGCAGCACGTCCTCGGCGCCCATGGTCCCGGCGCGGATGCGGTCGCGGGCCATGGCGGCGTCGCCGGGCAGGTCGGTCTTGAGGTCGTGGACGGAGACGATCATGCCGTAGTGCTCGGCGACCGCGTCCCGGCCGAAGGGCAGGGTGGGGTTGGTGGAGGAGCCGATGACGTTCGGCACGCCGGCCATCTTCAGCACGTTCGGGACATGTCCGCCGCCGCAGCCCTCGATGTGGAAGGCGTGAATGGTGCGGCCCTCCAGCACCCGCAGGGTGTCCTCCACCGACAGGCACTCGTTCAAGCCGTCGCTGTGCAGGGCGACTTGGACGTCGTGCTCCTCGGCGACGCGCAGTGCCGTGTCCAGCGCCCGCGTGTGGGCGCCCATGTCCTCGTGCACCTTGAAGCCGCTGGCGCCACCCTCGGCGAGGGCCTCGATCAGAGGTGCCTCGTGGGACGACGAACCCCGGCCCAGGAAGCCGATGTTGACCGGCCAGGCGTCGAAGGCGTTGAACGCGTGCCGCAGCGCCCAGGGCGAGTTGACGCCGACGCCCCACACCGGGCCGAACTCCTGCCCGATGATCGTGGTGACGCCGGAGGCCAGCGAGGCCTCCATGATCCGCGGCGACAGCAGGTGGACGTGGGTGTCGACGGCCCCGGCGGTGGCGATGAGGCCCTCGCCGGAGACGATGGACGTGCCGGTGCCGACCACGACGTCGACGCCGTCGAGGGTGTCGGGGTTGCCGGCCCGTCCGATGGCGCAGATCCGTCCCTCGCGGATGCCGATGGACACCTTGCGGATCCCGAGCATCGCGTCGATCACGACGACGTTGCTGATGACCACGTCACAGGTCTCGCGGACGGCGGCGGCCTTGAGGTGCAGTCCGTCGCGGGCGGTCTTGCCGAAGCCGGCGAGGAATTCGTCGCCGTACTGCTGGGAGTCGGCCTCGACCCGGATCGTCAGCCCGGAGTCACCGAGGCGGACGCGGTCGCCGGCGCGGGGGCCGTGGGTGGCGGCGTACTCGTGGGGGGTGAGGCGTCGGGCCTCGGCGGGGTGTCCTCCGGGGCGGCTCATCGAACGACCTCCTCATCACGTACGCCGAGGTAGCCGCAGGCGGCGGCCCGGCGCAGGGCCTCTTCCTTCGCCCCCGGCGCGTCCAGCGCCCCGTCCACCAGCCCGGCGAACCCGATCGCGACCCGCGCCCCGCCGATCGGCACCAGCCCGACCTCCAGCGACTCCCCCGGCCCGAACCGCACCGAGGACCCCGCGGGCACCGCGAGCCGCAGCCCGTAGGCGGCGCCCCGGTCGAAGTCGAGCCGCGGGTTGGCCTCGAAGAAGTGGAAGTGCGAGGTGACCGAGACCGGGACGGTCGCGGTGTTGGTGACCGTCAGCCGGACGACCGCTTCCGGCTCGGCGTGCTCGGGCCCCGGCAGCAGCGCGCCCGGTGCCTGCTCGGCGAGGCCGCCGCCCCCGATGGGGTCGGAGACGACCGCGAGCCGTGAGCCGTCGTCGAAGACGGCCTCGACATGCACCTCGGTGACGACGTCCGCGACACCGGGCAGCACGTCGTCCGGGCCGAGGACGGCCCGGGCGCGCTCGACGGCCTCGGCGAGCCGGGCGCCGTCCCGGGCGGCCTCGCACACGGTGTCCGCGATGAGCGCGGTGGCCTCCGGCACGTTGAGCCGGAGCCCGCGGGCCCTGCGGGCCCGGGCCAGCTCGGCGGCGCCGAAGAGCAGCAGGCGGTCGCGTTCGGTGGGGGTGAGCCGCATGTCGTTCCCTTCGCTTTAGAGCATCACTCTAAACACAGAACTCCGACAAACCAAGGCTTGACGGCGGAGCCAGGAGCGGCCCACATTGAACGTCACTCAAACCGAGGGACCGAGGGAGACGCAGCATGCCGATGGAACAGCGCGGGGTCGACACCATCCCCGACGAGGAACGCACCAGCGGACCACGCGACCTCATCTCGATCCTGCTCGGCTCGAACCTGTGTCTGGGCGTGATCGTCTTCGGCTGGCTGCCGCCGTCCTTCGGTCTCGACTGGTGGGGCTCGGTGAGCTCGATCGTGGCCGGCACGGTGGTCGGCACCCTGCTGACGGCCCCGCTCGCGCTGATCTCGCTGCGCACCGCGACCAATCTCTCCACCTCCTCCGGCGCCCAGTTCGGCGTCCGCGGCCGGCTGGTCGGCTCGGTGGTGGGCCTGCTCCTCGCCCTCGGCTACACCGCGCTGACCGTGTGGATCGGCGGCGATGTGATGGTCGGCGTGCTGGGCCGGCTGGTCGGGCTGCCGGCGAGCGGATGGTCGTACGGCGTGATCTACGGGCTGCTCGCCGCGGCGACCGTGGCGGGCGCGGTGTACGGCTACCGGGTGCTGCTCACCATGTCGCGGGTGCTGGCGATCGGCATGACGGCCCTGCTGGCCCTCGGGATCGTGGCCTACGCCCCCGACTTCACGACGGCCGCGCTGCCCGACGCGGGCGGCTACCTGCTGGGCGGCTACTGGCCGACCTGGCTCCTCGCGGCCGTGGCCGCGGGCCTGTCCGGCCCGATCGCCTTCATCACCCTCCTCGGCGACTACACCCGCTACATCTCCCCGGCCCGCCACTCCGACCGCCGGGTCCTGCACGCCACATGGCTGGGGCTGCTGCTCGGCCTGCTGGTGCCGCAGCTGTTCGGCACGTTCACGGCGTACGCCGCCCGCGCCGCGCTGGACTACGCCGGGCCCCTGGTCGACGCCTCCCCGTCCTGGTACCTGCTCCCCCTCCTGCTGGCCGCCTCCGCGGGCTCGGTGGGCAACGCGGGGCTGATGCTGTACTCCATGGGCCTCGACCTGGACGCGATCCTGCCGCGCGCCTCCCGCGCCCGGGCCACGTACACGGTCGCGGTGGTGGCGACGGCCTGCGTCTTCGTCGGCCACTACGCCTCGTCCGCCCAGGACGCGATGACGTCCTTCGTCCTCCTGCTGACGGCGATCGGTACGCCGTGGGCGGTCATCACCCTCATCGGCTTCGTACGCGCCCGCGGCGTGTACGACGCGGACGCCCTCCAGGTCTTCAACCGCCGTGCGCGCGGCGGCATCTACTGGTTCCGGGGCGGCTGGAACATCCCGGCCACGGTGTCCTGGGCCCTGGGCGCGGCGGTCGGCCTGCTGGCGGTGTCGCTGCCGTCGTACGAGGGGCCGCTGCTGTCGCTGACGGGCGGGGTGGACTGCAGCTTCCTGCTGTCGGGGCTCGTGGGCGGAGCCGCGTACCTGCTGCTGGCGCCCCGGCGGGACAGCGGCAGGGCCGCCACGGAGGTCACCTCCGCGCCGGCCCTGGCCAACAGCGATCTCTAGGCGCTTCGTCCTAGCCCAGCTTGTGCATCCAGCCGTGCTTGTCCTCCGCCGTGCCGCGCTGGATGTCCAGCAGTGCCTGGCGGAGCCTCAGCGTGACCTCGCCCGGCTCGCCCGCGCCCTGGGCCCACTCGGCGCCGGTGCGCTTGACCGTGCCGACCGGGGTGATCACGGCGGCCGTGCCGCAGGCGAAGACCTCGGTCAGGGTGCCGTTGGCGGAGTCGGTCTGCCACTGGTCGACGGAGACGCGGCCCTCCTCGGCCTCGTAGCCGAGGTCGCGGGCGACGGCGAGGAGCGAGTCGCGGGTGACGCCCTCCAGGATGGAGCCGGTGAGGGTCGGCGTGACGATCTTGTTGCCGTACACGAAGTACAGGTTCATGCCGCCGAGTTCCTCGACCCACTTGCGCTCGACCGCGTCGAGGTAGCAGACCTGGGCGCAGCCCTGCTCGGCGGCCTCGGCCTGGGCGAGGAGCGAGGCGGCGTAGTTGCCGCCGGTCTTGGCGTCGCCCATGCCGCCGGGGACGGCGCGGACGTGGTCCTCGGAGACCCAGATCGAGACCGGCTTGACGCCGCCGGGGAAGTACGCGCCGGCCGGGGAGGCGATGACGAGGAACAGGTACTCGTTGGCCGGCTTGACGCCCAGGCCGACCTCGGTCGCGATCATGAACGGGCGGAGGTAGAGGGACTCCTCGCCGCCGTGCGCCGGGACCCACGCCTCGTCCTGCTTCACCAGCGCGTCGCACGCCTCGATGAACGTCTCGACCGGCAGCTCCGGCATGCCGAGCCGGCGGGCGGAGGCCTGGAAGCGCAGGGCGTTCTTCTCCGGGCGGAAGGTCGCGACGGTGCCGTCGGGCTGGCGGTAGGCCTTCAGGCCCTCGAAGATCTCCTGCGCGTAGTGCAGGACCATCGTCGCGGGGTCGAGGGAGAGCGGCGCGTACGGCACGAGCTGGCCGTCGTGCCAGCCGCGGCCCTCGGTCCACTTGATGACGACCATGTGGTCGGTGAAGTGGCGGCCGAACCCGGGGCTGGCCAGGATCGCGGCGCGTTCCGCGTCGGAAAGTGGCGAGGCCGAGGGCTTGAGCTCGATCGTGGGCGTCGTCATGAGTGGTTGTCCTTCACCGGTGTGTGTAGTGACACGGGCCGCCGCTCACGCCCTTTTACTGTCAGTGACCAGTGCTAGGACGTCCGAGCATTCCCTCATTCCGCGGCTCCGCGTTCGATTATCGCGCGCGGGGGTCCGTGGACGAAAACGGCGTGAATGCGACCCAGGGGTTGATGGTGTCACCCGGCGGGGGACATACGGAAGCCGCCGGGTGCGGATGCGACCCGGCGGCTTCGAGGTGGTGCTGGGCAGCCGCGGGTCAGCCGGCTACTCGTACGGCCAGCGCGTCGCCGATCTCCGAGGTGGAGCGGGCAGGCTTGCCGGCGCGCTCGCCGAGGTCGGCCGAGACGGCGTCCTCGATGCGGGCGGCCTCGGTCTCGTAGCCGAGGTGGCGCAGGAGCAGCGCGACGGACAGGACCGTGGCGGTGGGGTCGGCCTTGCCCTGGCCGGCGATGTCGGGCGCGGAGCCGTGGACCGGCTCGAACATCGACGGGAACTCGCGGGAGGGGTTGATGTTGCCGCTCGCCGCGACGCCGATGCCGCCGGAGACGGCCGCGGCGAGGTCGGTGATGATGTCGCCGAAGAGGTTGTCGGTGACGATCACGTCGAACCGGCCCGGGTCGGTGACCAGGTAGATGGTGGCCGCGTCGACGTGGATGTAGTCGGTGGTGACCTCGGGGAACTCCTCGGCCACCTGGTTGAAGATGTTCGTCCACAGGTGGCCCGCGAAGGACAGCACGTTGTTCTTGTGGACCAGCGTGAGCTTCTTGCGCGGACGGGCCTGGGCGCGGGCGAAGGCGTCGCGGACCACGCGCTCGACACCGAAGGCCGTGTTCACGGAGACCTCGGTGGCGACCTCGTGCGGGGTGCCCTTGCGGATGGTGCCGCCGTTGCCGGTGTACGGGCCCTCGGTGCCCTCGCGGACGACCACGAAGTCGATCGCGGGCTCGCCCTTGAGGGGCGTCTCGACGCCCGGCAGGAGCTTCGACGGACGCAGGTTGACGTGGTGGTCGAACAGGAAGCGGAGCTTCAGCAGGAAGCCGCGCTCCAGGACGCCGGAGGGGACCGACGGGTCGCCGATGGCGCCGAGGAGGATCGCGTCGTGCTGCTTGAGCGCCTCCGCGTCGGCGTCGGTGAGGGTCTCACCGGTGGCGTGGTAGCGCCGGGCGCCGAAGTCGTACTCCTTCGTCTCCAGCTTCACATCCTGCGGAAGGACGGCGGAGAGGACCTTCAGACCTTCGGCCACGACCTCCTGGCCGATGCCGTCACCGGGAATCACTGCGAGATTGATGCTGCGAGACATGTCGGCACCCTACTCCTCGTCCCATGGGATGACACGACATGTCCGCGATGCGGACACCCCGGATCACCCCGGGCTCTGCTGGGCGTCAGCCCTTCGACGGGCGTTCACCCGTACGTAGGGCGGCCGTTGGCCCGCGCTGGGAACTTCACCGTCATGGACCTTCCCGACGTAGGCATCCCGCCGCAGCTCGCCCGCCGGATGAGCATGGCGGAGCAGCACGAGTACCTGCGCACGAAGCTGACCCGGCGGCGCACGCTGGTGACGGCGGGCGCGGTGGCGGGCGGCCTGCTGACCGGTTGCTCCACGGACGGAAACGGTTCACCGGCCCGTACGGCAGCCTCCGCCCCCGCGTCCGCGACCGGCAGGGCGCCCGGCTCGGCCGTCGTCCCCTTCGGCCGCCATCTCGCCTTCGGCGCCGATCCGAGGACGCAGATGCGGATCTCCTGGCAGGTTCCGGCCGCCGTCCGCAAGCCGTACGTCCGGATCGCGCCCGCCCCGACGACCTCGGCCGGCGGATCGAGGCCGAGATCCGCGACCTCCACACCCCCGGCGTCACCGGCGTCCGCCCGACCCTCGACCAGTACTACGTGCACGCGGCCCTGGACGACCTGCTTCCGGGCACGACGTACTACTACGGCGTCGGCCACGACGGCCTCGACCCGGCCGCCCCCGAACACCGCTCGACGATCGCCTCCTTCCGCACCGCTCCCACCCGCCCGGAGAAGTTCGTGTTCACGGCCTTCGGCGACCAGGGGGTGAGCAAGGCCGCCGCCGCCAACGACGACATCGTGCTGAAGCAGAACCCGGCCTTCCATCTGCACGCGGGCGACATCTGCTATGCCGACGTCAACGGCCGCGGCGACAGGGCGGACGGCTACGACCCGGCGTACTGGGACCTGTTCCTGAAGCAGAACGAGCAGGTCGCGCGGTCCGTGCCGTGGATGGTGACGACCGGGAACCACGACATGGAAGCCTGGTACTCCCCCGAGGGCTACGGCGGCCAGCTCGCCCGCTGGTCCCTCCCGGACAGCGGCTTCGACGCGCGCACGGCCCCGGGCGCGTACTCCTTCGTGTACGGCAACGTCGGCTTCGTGGCGCTGGACGCCAACGACGTGTCGTACGAGATCCCCGCCAACCTCGGCCATACGGGCGGGAAGCAGACGGCCTGGCTCGACGACCGGCTCGGGGAGCTGCGCAAGACGGTGGACTTCGTCGTCGTCTTCTTCCACCACTGCGCGTACTCGACCTCGTCGCACGCCTCGGACGGCGGGGTGCGGGCGCAGTGGCTGCCGCTGTTCGCGAAGCACCAGGTGGACCTGGTGATCAACGGGCACAACCACGTCTACGAGCGGACCGACGCGATCAAGGGCGGCGAGGTGGGCCGGCGGGTACCGATCGGCGCGTCGACCGATCCGACGCGGGACGGGATCGTGTACGTCACCGCCGGCGGGGGCGGCAAGGACCTGTACGGCTTCCCGGCGGGCGCGAAGGAGAGCTACGAGGGCCATGTGCGCGACGTCGACTCCGTGGACACCTTCCAGTGGACGAAGTCACGGGCCACGAAGGCGGAGACGGTGGAGTGGTCGCGGGTGCGCTACCGGGGGTTCTCGCTGCTCAAGGTGGAGGCGGAGAGCGGCAGCACGCCGCGGCTCAGGGTGTCGGCGCTCGCGCAGAACGGGGAGCGGATCGACCATTTCGAGGTGCGGCGCGGCGGGTGAGACCGCGCCGCACCCCGGTGCGGGTGCGGCTCCCGGATCTATGGCGCTCCTTATGCGGCGGGCCTCAGTGGCCGGTCGAGCCGCCGTTGTCACGGCGGTCGAGGGCGCGCTGGAGGGCGGCCGCGGCGTTCTTGCGGTCGGAATCGCTCGTGCGGGACGTGTGACGGACTCGACGGCGGACGGTCGTCTCGGCCATGAGAAATCGACTCCTTCGAATGCATGAATGCATGGAGGCAACGGGGGTTGCGAGACGCCGGAAGGGGCGGGGAGCGGTGGGCCGCAGGGGTTGCCTGCACGGGCCCGGCTCACGACCGCCATTCGCTTGATCGAGCGAGACGTTCGGCTTCTACAAAGCTAAGGGACGAGGCCGTGTCTGTCTCCACAATTACTCGGACTTCCTACTATCTGAGACGGTGGATTGGGTCACACGCCGCTGAACTGCGGTTTCACCTGACCGCGCAACTCCCGCACCAGCGCCCGAACGACGGCGGAGACGGCCAGTTCGGGCGTGGTGACATACCCGACCTGACGGGTGGGGCGGCCGGGACCGAGATCGGTGATCTCGACGGCGGACGGCACATCGGCGAGGGAGAGCGCGGGCATGATCCCCATCCCGAACCCGCTGCCCACCATCGACAGCACCGCCCCGTCGTCCTCGGCGTGGACCGTCGCGGTGGGGATCCAGTCCTGGGCCGCCCACCAGGCGCGCGTGTAGGAGGAGCAGTTCTCCAGCCAGTCGACGAGCGGGAGCGAACGCGGGTCGGGATGCCCGGCCGGGTGCACGAGGGAGTACGGCTCTTCGAGGAGTACGTCGCCGACGAGCTGCGGCGGGATGGGGGAACTGGTCCCGAAGGTGGCGATCCCGAGGTCGGCCCGCCCTTCGACCACCTCCCCGGCCGTACCCGCACCGACCTCGCGTACGACGGTGACGGTCGGCTCGATCTCGGGGTGGCGGGCGGTGAGGCGTTCGAGGACGGGCGGGAGGAGGTGGAGGGCCGCGCTGCGGAAGGCGGCGATGCGGAGGGGGCCGCCGACGCTGTCGCTCTCGGCGCGCCGGGTCTCGCCGACGAGCATGGTCAGCATCCGCAGAATCCGGCGCGCGTGGGCAACGGCCCGTGCCCCGGCGGCCGTCGGCCGGGCCCCGTACCGCCCTCGCTCGAACAGCACCACGCCCAGCTTGCGCTCGATTCCGCGTACGGCGTGCGAGACGGCGGACTGGGTGGTGCCCAGGCGGCGGGCGGCTGCCGAGAACCCGCCCTCCTCGGCGACGACGACCAGGGTACGGAGTTCGTGCGGCACGAGATCGACGGTGTCGTTCATGGATACGGGGTCCCCCACCTGCTGCTATGAGCCACGGCTCATGGAAGTGCCTGTTCCATGAACGCAACCCTCTGCTCCCGGCCGGCATTCCTCCCTACGGTCGGCTCCCATGACCGACACCGCGATCACCGTGCACCAGACCGCCCGCCCGACGGGATTTCCGACCCCGGACCACTTCCGCTTCGCGGAGTCACCGGTGCCCGAGCCCACCCCCGGCACGGCGCTGGTGGAGAACCTCTACTGGTCGGTCGACCCCTACCACCGCGAAATGATGGACGGGGACTTCGAGTTGAACGCCCCGCTGGAGGGCCGCACGCTGGGCCGTGTGATCGCGTCCCGCACGCCCGAGCTGCCGGAGGGCGCGATCGTCTTCCACCGCCGGGGCTGGCGCACGCACGCGCTGGTGACCCCGGAGGAGGTCAGACGCCTGCCCCACCACGAAGGCGTCCCTCTCTCCGCGTACTTGAGCGTCCTCGGCGGCACCGGCCTCACCGCGTACGTCGGCCTGACCCGTGTCGCCCGGCTCCGCGAGGGCGACGACGTGTTCGTCTCGGCGGCAGCGGGCGGCGTCGGCACGGCGACGGGCCGCTTCGCACGTCTCCTGGGCGCGGGCCGGCTGATCGGCAGCGCGGGCTCGCCCGCCAAGGTCCGGCACCTGACGGAACAGGTCGGCTACGACACGGCGTTCGACTACCACGAGGCCCCGGTGCGGGACCTGTTGGCGAAGGCGGCCCCGGACGGCGTCGACGTCTTCGTGGACAACGTGGGCGGCGATCACCTGGCCGCGGGGATCGGCGCCCTCCGGGAACACGGCCGCGTGATCCGGATCGGCACGGTCGGCCAGTACAACACCCCGGGCCGCACCGAGGCCCACTTCAACCACGCGGACGTGGTCGAGAAGAGCCTGCGCATCGAGGGCTTCCTGGTGAGCAACTACCGTCACGTACAACAGGAGTTGGAGGAGTTCGCCGTCCCGCACCTCCAGCGCGGCACGCTCGCCCTCGACGAGACGGTGGTCGACGGCTTCGAACGGATCGTGGAGGCGTTCCTGCTGATGCTGCGGGGCGGGAACACGGGGAAGATCCTGGTGCGGGCGACCTAACCACTCAAAGATGCTTGACCGGTACGGCGACCCATGATGGACTGATCTAACTACCAAATATGAACTAAGAGGTTAGACGCCATGGTCACCGCCCACCGCACCACCACCGTCCGCGGCCTCGACATCCACTACCGCGAGGCCGGGCCCGCCGACGCCCCGGTTCTCCTGCTGCTCCACGGCTTCCCCACCAGTTCGCATATGTTCCGCGAGCTGATCCCCCGCCTCGCCGACCGGTACCGCCTCATCGCCCCCGACCACATCGGCTTCGGCCGCTCGGCGGCACCGGACGCCGGCGAATTCCCCTACACCTTCGCCGAACTCGCCGCCATCACGGGCGAGTTCACCGAGCAGCTCGGCATCGAGCGGTACGCCCTCTACATCCAGGACTACGGCGCCCCGATCGGCCTGCGGCTCGCCTCGCCCACCCCGAGCGCGTCACGGCGATCATCACCCAGAACGGCAACGCCTACGAGGAGGGGCTCGGGAAGGAGGCCTGGGCGCCGGTGCTCGCGCTGATCGCGGAGCGGACGCCGCAGACGGAGGCGCCGGTGCGCGAGATCAGCTCACCGGAGGGCATCAAGTGGCAGTACCTGCACGGGGTACCGGAGGAGTACCGGGCACTCGTCGCACCGGAGGCGTACGAGCACGACGCGGCGTTGATGGCGCGCCCCGGCCAGCCGGAGATCCAGCTGGACCTCATCGCCGACTACGGCTCCAATTTCGCCCTCTACCCGGCCTTCCACGAGTACTTCCGCACCAGCCAGGTCCCGCTCCTCGCCACCTGGGGCGCCCACGACGAGATCTTCGTCCCGGCCGGGGCGCTGGCCTTCCAGCGCGATCTCCCGAAGGCCGAGATCCACCTGCTCCCCACGGGCCACTTCGCCCTGGAGACCCACGCGGCCCAGATCGCGGACCTCGTGCGGGGTTTCCTGGACCGGCACCTGCCGGCCGGAGGATGACCGAAGGGGCCGGACAACGCTCCGGCCCCTTCGGTCATGTGACCTGACGTCAGCCCATGTGCGGGTACGTGTAGTCGGTCGGCGGGACCAGCGTCTCCTTGATGGCGCGGGTCAGGGTCCAGCGCATCAGGTTCTGCGGGGCGCCCGCCTTGTCGTTGGTGCCGGAGGCGCGGCCGCCGCCGAAGGGCTGCTGGCCGACGACGGCGCCGGTGGACTTGTCGTTGATGTAGAAGTTGCCGGCCGCGTAGCGCAGCTTCTCCATCGTGTACGCCGCCGCCGCGCGGTCGGACGAGATCACCGAGCCGGTGAGGGCGTAGTCGGACGCCGACTCCATCTGGGTCAGCATCTCGTCGTACTGGTCGTCCTCGTAGACGTACACGGCGAGGAACGGGCCGAAGTACTCGGTCGTGAAGACCTCGTTCTCCGGGTCGGTGCACTCGACGACGGTCGGGCGGACGAAGTAGCCGACGGAGTCGTCGTACGAACCGCCCGCGACGATCGTGCAGGTGGGGTCGGACTTGGCGCGGTCGATGGCCGCCTTGTTCTTGGCGAACGCGCGCTCGTCGATGACCGCGCCGATGAAGTTCGACAGGTCGGTGACGTCACCCATGGTCAGGTAGTCGACCTCGGCCGCGAACTCCTCCTTGAAGCCGGAGTTCCAGATCGACGCCGGGATGTAGGCGCGGGAGGTGGCGCTGCACTTCTGGCCCTGGTACTCGAAGGCACCGCGGGTCAGGGCGGTCTTGAGGATCGCCTTGTCGGCGCTCGGGTGGGCGACGACGAAGTCCTTGCCGCCGGTCTCGCCGACCAGCCGCGGGTAGGAGCGGTACTTCTCGATGTTGTTGCCGACCGTCTTCCACAGGTACTGGAAGGTCTTGGTGGAGCCGGTGAAGTGGATGCCGGCGAGATCCCGGTGCTCCAGGGCGACCTTGGAGACCTCGATGCCGTCGCCGGTGACCAGGTTGATGACGCCCTTGGGCAGGCCCGCCTCCTCCAGGAGCTGCATGAGCAGCACGGCGGCGTGGGTCTGGGTCGGGGACGGCTTCCAGACCACCACGTTGCCCATCAGCGCGGGCGCGGTGGGCAGGTTGCCCGCGATGGCCGTGAAGTTGAACGGCGTGATCGCGTAGACGAAGCCTTCGAGCGGGCGGTGGTCGAGGCGGTTCCAGACGCCCGGGGAGTTCGCCGGCGGCTGCTCGGCCAGCAGGTCGCGGGCGTACTTGACGTTGAAGCGCCAGAAGTCGACCAGCTCACAGGGGGTGTCGATCTCGGCCTGCTGGGCGGTCTTGGACTGACCGAGCATCGTCGAAGCGGCCAGCGTCTCGCGCCAGGGGCCGGCCAGCAGCTCGGCCGCGCGCAGGATGATCGCGGCACGGTCGTCGAAGGACATCGCGCGCCAGGCGGGCGCGGCGGCGAGGGCCGCGTCGATGGCGTCCTGGGCGTCCTGCTGGGTGGCGTTGGCGTAGGTGCCGAGGCGGGCCTTGTGGTTGTGCGGCTGCACGACGTCGAAGCGCTCACCGCCGCCCATCCGCTTCTCGCCGCCGATGGTCATCGGCAGGTCGATGGGGTTCTCGGCCAGCTCCTTGAGCTTGGCCTCCAGGCGGGCACGCTCGGGCGAGCCGGGGGCGTAGCCGTGCACCGGCTCGTTGACGGGGGTGGGGACCTGGGTCACAGCGTCCATGAGATCCGTAACTCCTTGAACTTGAGCGGGTGGTGGGGCTCAGCCCTTGCTGACCATCGAACGGAGGAAGAAGCGCAGGTTCGCCGGCTTCTCCGCCAGCCTCCGCATGAAGTAGCCGTACCAGTCGGTGCCGTACGCGGTGTAGACGCGCATGCGGTGGCCCTCGGCGGCGAGGCGCAGGTGCTCGTCGCCGCGGATGCCGTACAGCATCTGGAACTCGTACTCGTCGAGCTTGCGGCCGGCCTTGCGGGCGAGTTCCTGGGCGATGGAGATCAGGCGCGGGTCGTGGGAGCCGATCATCGGGTATCCCTCGCCCTCCATCAGGGTCTTGAGGATGCGGACGTACGCCTTGTCGATCTCGTGCTTCTGCTGGTAGGCGACCTCGGCGGGCTCCTTGTAGGCGCCCTTCACGAGCCGGACGCGGCTGCCGGCCTCGGCGAGGCGGCGGGCGTCGGCCTCGGTGCGGAAGAGGTAGGCCTGGATGACGCAGCCGGTCTGCGGGAAGTCCTTCCGCAGCTCCTCGTGGATGGCGAACATCGAGTCGAGGGTGGTGTGGTCCTCGGCGTCGAGGGTCACGGTCGTCCCGATGGCGGCGGCGGCCTCGACGACGGGACGGACGTTGGCGAGCGCCAGCTCGTGCCCGCCGTCCAGCGCCTGCCCGAACATCGACAGCTTCACGGACATCTCGACCCGCTCGCCGAGCCCGAGGTCGCGCAGCCGGTCGACCAGCGCGAGGTAGGCGTCGCGGGCCGCGTAGGCCTGCTCGGGGGTGGTGATGTCCTCGCCGACGACGTCCATCGTCAGCTCGAGGCCCTGGTCGGTGAGGCTCTCGATGATCGGTACGACGTCGTCGACGGTCTCGCCGGGGATGAAGCGGTCGACGACCTGCTTGGTCACCGGCATCGCCGAAATCAGACGTCGCATCCTGTCGCTGCGCGACGCGGCGAGAATCACGGGACCCAGCACGGGGCACCTCCACAAACCAGCAGGAACACGCCGCAGTCCCGCAACTCGGGTACGGCACGGAGAACCACCGTGAAACCTAAGGATCCCTCCGATCGTCGACCATCGACAGCTGTCACGCATCCGTGCCGCAGATCTCAGACAGATGTATGAAGGGGCTGCGATCGTGCGGGAGAATGCGGGAGTGACCGCGGATTACAAAGGTGACTATCAGGAGCTGGTCGACGAGATCTCGGAGCTCCTCGGCGTCCCGGCGACCCTGGAGAACCGCGACTTCGAGCTGATCGCCTTCGGGGCCTACGACAGTGAGGGCGACCTCGACCCCTCGGCCCTGGACCCGGTCCGCACCCGCTCGATCCTGACCCGGCGGTCGACGACGGCCGTCCGGACCTGGTTCGAGGGCTTCGGCATCACCCGCGCGACCGGCCCGGTCCGCATCCCGCCGACCCCGGAGGCGGGCGTCTACCGCGGACGGATCTGTCTGCCCGTACGCCATCGGGGTGTCGTCCTCGGATACGTCTGGCTGCTGGAGTCCGATCCCGGGCCCACCGACGCCCAGCTCACCGCCGCCATGGAGGTGACCGTCCGCATCGGCGCGCTGCTCGCGGACGAGGCGCAGCACGGGGCGGATCTCAGCCGGGAGCTACGGGCGGCGCTGACCGCCGAACGCGGCTGGCAGGGCGACATGGCGGTGGCGGCGCTGCGCACGGCCCTCGGCCCGCGCGGCGACGGCCCGCACGCGGTGGTGTGCGTCGCCCCGTGGCCGTCCGCCGACCCCGACGACGCCCCATCGGCCCGTACGGTCCCGCACACGACGGCACTGTGCACGGTGCCGTGGGGCACGACGGCCCACAGCCTCGCGCTCCTGGTCAGACTGCGGTCGCCGGAGGCACGGACCCCCGCGCTGACGGCGGCTCAGCGGCTCCTTGGAGAAACCGAGGCCGGGGTCGCGCGTGCCGCCGGGGTCGGCGAACCCCGCACGAACCTGGCCGACCTGCCGGCGGCCTGGCAGGAGGCCTCGGCCTCGGCCCGCGCGGCCCTGGCGGAACCGGCGCTGGGCCCGATCGCGCACTGGTCCGCCATCGGCCCCTACCGCCTGCTGACCGCGCTCCCCGCGGACACGGCCCACGACCCCGCCGTGCGCCCACTCCTCTCCCCGCCCACCGCGACCTCGCCCGCACCGCCGAGACGTACCTCGACTGCGCGGGCCAGGCGGGCCGCACGGCGGCGGCCCTGGGCATCCACCGGCAGACCCTCTACTACCGCCTCTCCCGGGTCGAGCAGCTGACCGGCCTCGACCTGGACGACGGGGAGGACCGGCTGCTGCTGCACATGGCGTTGAAGGGGGCGCGCC
>MWJO01000071.1 GCA_002027195.1 Streptomyces sp. GKU 895
CAGCGGCGGCGTCGTCGTGTGGCGGCGGCTGCGGAGGGGGCAGCTGACGTGAGGCGGCTGAGCTCCCTGTCGCACGTTGAGCTTCTTGTCGCATCCGGACGAGCCGGGCCCGCACGGGGGTGGGGCCCGGCTTTTCGCGCCCGGCGCGCGGATGCCCCGGCGTACGCCCTGGCGGGCCCGGCGTGCGCCGTAGTTGAACAGTTGAACTGTGGAGCCCTCTGAGGGATGGAAACGCCACGAAGTTGGGTAAAAACGCTGTGGCGGCGCCACAGTTCATGATTCCCTCTAAATCACCAAAGCGGGCCCTCGGCCGTCCTCCGGACACTTCAGCAGCGACATCCCGACCGGGCCGACCGGGCCGAATCCCCGCCGGTGTCGGCCGGGTGCGCCGGCGCCCCCCACACCGCCCTTTCTTTGCGTGCTTGCGGAGCCGATCCATGCTCACGACCCTGAACACCTCCTACACCGATACGCGCGCGGCCGACCTCGCCTGGGCGCTGGGACGCGAGCCGCTTCCGGCGCTGGCCACGCTCGACCTCGAACTGGCCGGGTCGACCCTCCAGTTGAGACTGCTCGGCGCGTCCCACCAGGTCCTCCTGGAGGAGGAGCGCGGCACCTGTTCGGAGACGGTGGCCTGCATCCCGGGCAGCAGCACTCCGCTGCCGCTCGGCGTCGCCAAACGGGTCGGCGACTGGGAGTACGAGTTCGCGGCGCGCGTGGAGGTCCTCTCCCCGGGCCAGTTCGCGGGCCGCGCCCAGGAGTTGCTGGCCCTCGTCTCCGACCATCCGCACGGCCTCGCGGGCGTCTTCCCGGGCAGCCCGCACGCCTTCACGGCGCTGCTCGCCCAGCGCCACGAGGGCCAGGTGCTGTGGCGGACCTGGCACGCGTACCCGCAGGACGGCCAGTTGGTGGCGACCCGGACGAAGGTCGGCGTCAAGATTCCCGCCGCGCTCCAGGCGCACTGACCCCGCGCTCCAGGCGCACTGACCCCGCGCTCCAGGTGTACCGACCCCGCGCTCCAGGTGCACTGACCCGCGGCGCAAACCCCGGTCCGCCCCTCGGCCGTGAGTTCCACACGTGTGGGTGACGAAGCGTGCCGTTGCAGTGACGTACCGTCGCAACGTGATCGAACCGCACGCGCCCGCCCCGCCCGGCACAGCGCCGCCCTGGGCGGGTCCTGTGCGGCTTCCGGTGCGGCCCGCGGTCGGGCGGTTCCTGGTCCTCGCGGGGGTGTTCGTCTGCGCCGCGTGCGGACTGGTGTACGAACTCGAACTGGTCGCCCTCGCCTCGTACTTGATCGGCGACTCGGTCACCCAGGCCTCCGTCGTGCTGTCCGTGATGGTCTTCGCGATGGGCGTCGGCTCGCTGCTCGCCAAACGGCTGCGCCGGCATGCGGCGGCCGGGTTCGGCGCGATCGAGGCCGCGCTCGCCCTCGTCGGCGGGTGCAGCGCGATGGCGCTGTACGCCGTCTTCGCCTGGACCGGCGACTGGGGCGGCCTGTGGGCCCACGGACCGCGCTGCCTGCTGGTCGCGTTCTCCCTCGCGATCGGGCTGCTCATCGGGGCCGAGGTCCCGCTGCTGATGGAGCTGATCCAGCGCATCCGCCGCCAGGACGCGGGCGGCGCGGTCGCCGACCTGTTCGCCGCGGACTACGTCGGCGGTCTGGTGGGCGGCCTCGCCTTCCCCTTCCTCCTGCTGCCGATGCTGGGCCAGCTGACCGGCGCCCTGATCACCGGGACCGTCAACGCGATCGTGGGCGGCGCCCTCGTCCTCGGGCTGTTCCGCCGCGATCTGACCCGCCGGGCGCGCTGGCTGCTGGTGATCGCCAACCTGGCCGTGCTGGGCGTCCTCGCCGCGGCGGCCGTACTCGTCGACGACTTCGAACGCGCGGCGCGGCAGGCGGTGTACGGCGACGACGTCCGCGTGGCCCTCCAGACCGACGTCCAGGAGGTCGTCCTCACCGGCGGCACCCACGGCCGCCCCCTCGACCTCTTCCTCGACGGCCGCCTCCGGGTCAGCGGCCGCGACGAACGCCGGTACCACGAGGCGCTGGTCCACCCCGCGATGAACGGCCCGCACACCCGCGTGCTGATCCTCGGCGGCGGCGACGGGCTGGCGGCGCGCGAGGTCCTGCGCCATCCCGACGTCCGCCGCGTCGACGTCGTCGAACTCGACGCCGGGGTGGTGCGGCTGGCCCGCACGGACCCCGCCCTCGCCGCCCTCAACGGCCACGTGTACGACGACCCGCGCGTCCACGTCACCACGGGCGACGCCTTCGGCTGGCTGCGGCAGGCGCGGCCCGCCGCCTACGACGTGCTGATCGCCGACCTGCCCGACCCGGGCATCACCGCCAGCACCAAGCTGTACTCCCAGGAGTTCTACGGCCTCGCCCACCGCGCCCTGGCCCCGGGCGGCCGCCTCGTGGTGCACGCCGGGCCGGTCTCCTCCCGCCCCCGCGTCTTCTGGACGGTCGACACCACGATGCGCGCGGCGGGGCTGCGTACCGTGCCCTACTGCGTCGGCGGGCGCGACGAGGGATTCGCGGCCGGGCCCGACCGGGTGACCGGCGCCTCCCGCGCGCCCCGGGACTGGGGCTTCGTGCTGGCCGCCGCCGATACGACGCCCGCCCTGGGCCTCGACGCGCACGCACCACCGCCCCGGACCCTGACCGTGGCGTCCCTCGCGGCGGACGCCCGCGCGGTGGCCCGGACCCGGATCACCGGCATGCCGCCGTCGACGCTGGTGCACCCCGCGTACGCGAACTGACCGGCCCGCGCCCGCGCAAGGGACGCCGACCGCGACCGCCGAGGCCAGTGCGCCGGGGCCCTGGCCCGCCGACACGAGGGCGCGGTCACTTTCGACCAACGGGGGTGCAGTCGTCGGTCCTCTGGGTAGGCTCGCTGACCATGGAGCATGAGGTGTTCGTTCCGGTTCCGGCCGAGCGGCTCAGGGAGGCGCTGGCCGATCCCCTTCGGGTCGCCCGGGCCGTTCCCGGGCTCCAGCAGGACGCCGGCGCCGAGCCCGTCACCGGGCGGCTCAAGGTGCGCGTCGGCAGCCACTCCGTCACGTACCGCGGCACGGCCCGCCTCTCCGCCCGGGACGACGGCACGTACGCGGTCGAGGGCGAGGCGGTGGAGGCCCGGGGCAGCGGAAAGGTGACGCTGACGCTGACCCTGCGGCTCAGGGAGGCCGAGGGCGGCACGAACGTCATCTTCGGAGGGACGGCCGCGGCGGACGGACGCATCACTGAGCTGCCGGGGGAGTCGGTGACGTCGGCGGTGACGCGGCTGCTGAACCGTTTCGCGGAGAGCCTGGGGAGCCAGGAGACCGGCGAGCCCGAGACCACGGGGGCCGAGGCCACTGAGCCGGAGGCTGCTGAGCCCGAGGCCGCTGGGCCCGAGGCCACCGAGCCCGAGGCCACCGAGGCAGAGGCCACCGAGCCTGAGACCATGGAGGCCCCCGGGACCCCGGAAACCACCGAGGTCCCGGAAACCACCGAGCCCCCGGAAGCCGCAGAGGAACCCGAGCCCGAGGGTCTTTCCGGCGGCCAGGGCGAGACGAGGACCACACCACCCCCCGCGACCTCCCCGCCGAGGCCGCGCACGCGCGCCGCACGATGATCGGCCGCAGCGCCGAGGAGGTCGACCACGCACCCCCGCGCGCCGCTACGCCCCCGTCCCCGCACCGCAGACCATCGCCCCGAACTCGGCACTGCGGTGGGCGGCTCCCGCGGCGGCGGTGGCCCTGGCCTCGGCGATCGTGGTGACCCGGGCGCTGCGCAAGCGCCGCTGAGCAACGCACCCGCGGCCCCCGAGCCACCACCGCAGCCGATGCCCTCTTGATCGCCCCAGTAGGGTCGTCCCGTGAGTAACGAACCCATCACGCTGACCGCGGGTGACGCGGAGGTGACCGTGCTGCCGGGGAACGGTGGGCGGATCGGCGGGCTGCGCATCGGTGGCGTCGAGCTGCTGCGGCAGGGCGAGCGCTTCGGCTGCTTCCCCATGGTGCCCTGGTGCGGGCGGATCAGGGACGGACGGTTCCGGGACGGGGCCGGCGTCCGGCAGATGCCGCTCAACGCCCCGCCGCACGCCATCCACGGCACCGCGCGCGACGGCGCCTGGCGCGTCGCCCGCGCCACGGCCGACGAGGCCGTCATCACGTACGACCTGGTCGACCCGTGGCCCTACCCCGGCCGCGTCACCCAGGCCGTCGCGCTCACCCCGGACGCCCTGACGCTGACCATGTCCGTCGAGACGTACGACTCCTCCTTCCCGGCCCAGATCGGCTGGCACCCGTGGTTCAACCGCAACCTCGGCGGCGCGGGCGCGGAGGACGTGCGGGTCGCCTTCGAGGCGGCCTGGCAGGAGGAGCGCGGGGACGATCATCTGCCCACCGGGCGGCGGATCGACCCGGAGCCCGGGCCCTGGGACGACTGCTTCGGGATGCCCGGCGGCGTCGACGTGACGCTGACCTGGCCGGGGCAGCTGGAGCTGAAGGTCGGCTCCCGCGAGGAGTGGGTCGTCGTCTACGACGAGCAGGCCGAGGCCGTCTGCGTGGAGCCGCAGACCGGGCCGCCCAACGGGCTGAACACGCTGCCGCGCCTGGTCACGCTGCTGGAGCCACTGGAGGCCTCGACGACCTGGTCCTGGCGTCGGCTTTAAGCTGACTCGCATGACGGATGTACGCGGCGCGCTGCTGCAGCAGATCAAGGACAAGGCCGTGGTGCACGGCAAGGTGACCCTGTCGTCGGGTCTGGAGGCGGACTACTACGTCGACCTGCGGCGCATCACCCTCGACGGGGAGGCCGCCCCGCTGGTCGGCCAGGTGCTGCTCGACCTGACGGCCGACCTGGAGTTCGACGCGGTCGGCGGCCTGACCATGGGCGCCGACCCGGTCGCCGCCGCCATGCTGCACGCGGCCGCCGCGCGGGGGCGGAAGCTCGACGCCTTCGTCGTGCGCAAGGCCGCCAAGGCGCACGGGCTGCAGCGCCGCGTCGAGGGCCCGGACATCGCGGGCCGCCGTGTCCTCGTCGTCGAGGACACCTCCACCACCGGCGGTTCTCCGCTGACCGCCGTGGAGGCCGTGCGGGAGGCGGGGGCCGAGGTCGTCGCCGTCGCCACCATCGTCGACCGGGCCACCGGCGCCGCCGAGAAGATCGAAGAGGGCGCCGGTGTGCCGTACCGCTTCGCCTTCTCCAAGGACGAGTTGGGCCTGGACTGACAAGGGCGCCCGAAAGCTCCGAGAACTGGGACTTATGGCCGCTCGGAGCATCCCGGTACGTCTGGAAAGATGGGGCCCGACGACGACGTCGCAACCCCCACACAAGGTCTAGGTCAGGGCCGTCAGCACGTAGTACGCCAACCCGCACACTCCAAGGAGCGGACAGATGCCCATCGCAACCCCCGAGGTCTACAACGAGATGCTCGACCGGGCGAAGGCAGGCAAGTTCGCCTACCCGGCCATCAACGTCACCTCGACGCAGACCCTGCACGCGGCACTGCGCGGCTTCGCCGAGGCCGAGAGTGACGGCATCGTCCAGATCTCGACCGGTGGCGCCGAGTTCCTGGGCGGTCAGTACAACAAGGACATGGTCACCGGCGCCGTCGCCCTGGCCGAGTTCGCGCACATCGTCGCCAAGAAGTACGACGTCACCGTCGCGCTGCACACGGACCACTGCCCGAAGGACAAGCTCGACGGGTACGTACGTCCGCTGCTCGCGGTCTCCGAGGAGCGCGTCGCCCGCGGCGAGAACCCGCTCTTCCAGTCGCACATGTGGGACGGCTCGGCCGAGACCCTGGCCGACAACCTGGCGATCGCGCAGGAGCTGCTGGCCCGCGCCGCCGCCGCGAAGATCATCCTCGAGGTCGAGATCACCCCGACCGGTGGCGAGGAGGACGGCGTCTCGCACGAGATCAACGACTCCCTCTACACCACGGTCGACGACGCCCTGCGCACGGCGGAGGCCCTCGGCCTCGGCGAGAAGGGCCGCTACCTGCTGGCCGCGTCCTTCGGCAACGTGCACGGCGTGTACAAGCCGGGCAACGTCGTCCTGCGTCCCGAGCTGCTGAAGGACCTCAACGAGGGCGTCGGCGCCAAGTACGGCAAGACCGCCCCGTTCGACTTCGTCTTCCACGGCGGCTCCGGCTCCACCGCCGAGGAGATCGCGACCGCGCTGGACAACGGCGTCGTCAAGATGAACATCGACACCGACACCCAGTACGCCTTCACGCGTCCGGTGGCGGCCCACATGTTCCAGAACTACGACGGCGTCCTGAAGGTCGACGGCGAGGTCGGCAACAAGAAGACCTACGACCCGCGCACCTGGGGCAAGCTCGCCGAGGGCAGCATGGCCGCGCGCGTGACGCAGGCGTGCGCCGACCTGCGTTCCACGGGTACGAAGATCAAGTAACCCGTTCTTGTTTCAGTGAGCCCGGTGCTTCGGCGCCGGGCTCACTGTTTACTTGGGGGCATGGCTGACGTCCGGCTGGCCTCGCCGCAGGGCAAATGGATCCTGCTCACCACCGTCCTCGGCTCCAGCATGGCGATGCTGGACTCGACCGTGGTCAACGTGGCGCTCCCGCGTATCGGGCGGGACCTCGACGCCGATCTCGGCGCGCTGCAGTGGACCGTCAACGCGTACATGCTCACGCTCGCCGGGCTGATCCTGCTGGGCGGTTCGCTCGGGGACCGGTACGGGCGGCGCAAGGTCTTCGTCATCGGTGTGGTGTGGTTCGCCGCCGCCTCCCTGCTGTGCGGACTCGCGCCGAACGCCGGGGTGCTCATCGGGGCGCGGGCGTTGCAGGGCGTGGGCGGGGCACTTCTCACGCCCGGCTCGCTGGCGCTCATCCAGGCCTCCTTCCATCCCGACGACCGGGGGCGGGCGGTCGGGCTGTGGTCCGGGCTTCGGGGGCATCGGCGCGGCCGTCGGGCCGTTCCTGGGCGGCTGGCTGGTGGACGGGCCCGGCTGGCGCTGGGTGTTCCTGCTGAACGTCCCGCTGGCCCTGGTGTGCGCCCCCATCGCCGTACGGCACGTGCCCGAGTCGGGGGACGGCCGCAAGCACACCAGCTTCGACGTCCTGGGCGCGCTGCTGGGGGCGCTGGCGCTGGCGCTGGTGACGTACGCGCTGATCGAGGCGGACTGGATCACGGCGGTCCTCGGCGTGGGCACCGGCGTCGCCTTCGGGTACGTCGAGAAGCGGCGCCCCGACCCGATGATGCCGCTCGGGATCTTCGCGTCCCGGCAGTTCACGGCCGTCAACCTGGTCACCCTGTGCGTCTACGCGGCCCTCGGCGGCTTCTTCTTCCTCGCCGCGCTCCAGCTCCAGGTCGTCGCCGGTTACTCGGCCCTGGGCGCCGGTACGGCCCTGCTGCCGACGACCGTCATGATGCTGCTGTTCTCGGCCCGGTCCGGCGAACTGGCGGACCGCATCGGCCCGCGCGTCCCGCTCACGGCCGGGCCCCTGCTGTGCGCGGTCGGGATGCTGCTGATGCTGCGGGTCGGGCCGGACGCGAACTACTTCGCCGACGTGCTGCCCGCGCTCGTCGTCCTCGGCCTGGGCCTGGTCACCCTGGTCGCCCCGCTCACCGCGACCGTGCTGGCCTCGGTGGACGTGGCCCGGGCCGGCCTGGCCAGCGGCATCAACAACGCGGCGGCCCGCGCGGCCGGCCTCATCGCGGTCGCCGCGCTCCCGATGATCGCCGGGATGGGCGAGGAGGCCTACCGCACACCGAGCGCCTTCGACGACGCGTTCGGGCGGGCAATGGTGGTGTGCGCGGGGGCGATGGTCGTGGGGGCGGCGGTCGCCTTCACGACCGTACGGTCGCTGCCGCCGGACTGCACCCGTCCCGAATGCCTGCACCACGGCTCGGTCACGGCTCCGCCGCTGGGAGGGGCAGCGGACGCGGGGGAAGCTGGCGTAGGGGGCCTGACCGAGGGGGCGGTAGGCGGGGGCCTGGCCGCGGGGGCGGCCGGCGTGGGCCATGGAGGAGACTGGAGCCATGTCGATTCACGAGAACCTCCTCGGGGGCCCGCCCCGACCCACCTCCCCGACGACCCGGAGCCCCGTGAGCTCCTGGCGAACGGAACGGCACCCGCCGACGTCGCCGCCAAGTACCCCACCTCCTCCCTGGCCTGGGCCCAGCTGGCCGACGAGGCGTTCGAGCGGGGCAGCGTCGTGGAGTCGTACGCCTACGCCCGTACGGGCTACCACCGCGGCCTGGACGCGCTGCGCCGCAACGGCTGGAAGGGCCACGGCCCGGTCCCCTGGGAGCACGAGCCGAACCGCGGCTTCCTGCGCGCCCTGCACGCCCTCGCCCGCGCCGCCGGGTCGATCGGCGAGCAGGAGGAGTACGAGCGCTGCAGCCAGTTCCTGAAGGACTCCTCGCCGACGGCGGCCCAGACCCTGGGCTAGGACCTGGACCTGGTCAGACGTGTGCGGGCCCGGCTGTGATGCAGTCGGGCCTTGCGCATGCCGGGGGTGACGGCTGAGGATTCGGGTGGGGACCGGGGCCCCCGTGTCGGTAACGGCAGGGGCGGACCGCTACCCGGAGTACACAACAGGAGACAGCGATGTCCCACGAGGCTCACGAGAACCTGGAGCCCGAGACCCCGCATCTCGACTTCGAAGGCACGACGCCGTACGAGGACTACGTCAAGGCGGACGTGCTCACCCACCTCCAGCACACCCTCTCCGACGATCCCGGAGAGATGGTCTTCCTGGTCACGACCCAGGTGATGGAGCTGTGGTTCACGGTCATCGTCCATGAGTGGGAGACCGCGGCCCGAGCGCTGCGCTCCGACGACGTGCCGGTCGCGGTCGACGCGCTGAAGCGTTCCGTACGGGAGCTGGAGGCGCTGAACGCGTCCTGGCGGCCGCTCGGCCAGCTGACCCCGGCGCAGTTCAACTCCTACCGGGCCGCGCTGGGCGAGGGCTCCGGCTTCCAGTCGGCGATGTACCGGCGGATGGAGTTCCTGCTCGGCGAGAAGTCGGCGTCCATGCTCGTCCCGCACCGGGGTGCCCCGCGCGTGCACGCCGAGCTGGAGAAGGCGCTGCACGAGCCGAGCCTGTACGACGAGGTGCTGCGGCTGCTGGCCCGGCGCGGGCACGCCATCCCGGACGCCGTGCTGACGCGTGACGTGTCCCGGCGGTACGAGCCGTCGCCCGAGGTGGAGGCCGCCTGGACCGCCCTCTACTCCGGTGACCCGAACGACGAACTCGCCCGGCTCGGCGAGGCGTTGACCGATGTCGCCGAGCTGGTGTGGCGCTGGCGCAACGACCATCTGGTGGCCACGCGGCGCGCGATGGGCGCCAAGGCGGGCACGGGCGGCTCCGCCGGGGTGGCCTGGCTGGAGAAGCGGGCGCAGAAGAACGTGTTCCCCGAGCTGTGGACGGCGCGGTCGCATGTCTGAGTTTGCGATCAGGGCTGAGAAGCTCGACGCCGGCGACGAACTGGCGGGCGTGCGCGGGAAGTTCGTGCTCGACGAGGTTGTCTACCTCGACGGCAACTCGCTGGGCGCGCTGCCCGCCGCCGTCCCCGGGCGCGTCGAGGACGTGGTCCGGCGGCAGTGGGGCGAGCTGCGCATCCGGTCCTGGGACGAGAGCGGCTGGTGGACGGCGCCGGAGCGGATCGGCGACCGGATCGCTCCGCTGGTGGGTGCGGCGGCCGGGCAGATCGTGGTCGGCGACTCGACAAGTGTCAATGTGTTCAAGGCGCTTGTGGGGGCGGTACGGCTGGCTGGGGCTGGTCGCGATGAGATCGTCGTCGACGCGACGACGTTCCCGACGGACGGGTACATCGCCGAGTCGGCGGCGCGGATGACCGGGTGCACGCTGCGTCCGGTGACGCCGGCCGAGGTGCCGGGCGTGCTGGGCGAGCGTACGGCGGCCGTGCTGCTGAACCACGTCGACTACCGCACAGGCCGCCTGCACGACCTGCCCTCGCTCACGGCCGCCGTCCACGTGGCGGGGCGTGGCGGTCTGGGACCTGTGCCACAGCGCGGGCGCGCTGCCGGTCGGGCTCGACGAGCACGGGGTCGACCTCGCGGTCGGCTGCACGTACAAGTACCTGAACGGCGGCCCGGGTTCACCGGCGTACCTGTATGTGCGCCGGGAGCTGCAGGACCGCTTCGACTCCCCGCTGCCGGGCTGGAACTCGCACGTGGAGCCCTTCGGAATGCGGGCCGCGTACGAACCGGCGGCGGGCGCGCTGCGCGGGCGGGTCGGTACGCCGGACATCCTCTCGATGCTGGCCCTGGAAGCGGCACTCGACGTCTGGGACGGGGTGTCGATCGAGGCGGTGCGGGCCAAGTCCCTTGCTCTGACGGACTTCTTCCTGGAGTGCGTGGCCGCCTACGCGCCCGCGGACCGGGTGGAGTCGGTGACGCCGGAGGCGCACGCGGAGCGCGGCAGCCAGGTGGCGTTGCGGTGCGACGACGCCGGGGACGTGATGAAGGAGCTGATCGCGCGGGGCGTGGTCGGCGACTTCCGGCATCCGGACGTGCTGCGGTTCGGGTTCACGCCGCTGTATGTCGGCTTCGGTGACGTGGAGCGGGCGGCACGGGTGCTGGGGGACGTGCTGGGCCGTTAGTCGTGCGTGTCGGGGGATGCGCCGGCCCGTTGGTCGTGTGTGTAGACCCCTGCTGTCGCGGCGGCGTGCGCGGCCCGTGCCGCGCGGTCGGCGGCGGCGGGGGTCGGGGGCGTTCCGGTGGTCAGCAGCGCGTAGTAGAGCGGTGCGGACACGGCTCGTACGACTTCCTCGGCGTCCGTGTCCGGTGGCAACTCCCCGCGTGCGACGCCCTGGTGGACGCAGGGGGCCCACTCGGCGACCCGGATGTCGTAGAACCGCCGCAGGGCGTGGGCGGTCCGTTCGTCGGAGGTGGCCGCGGCGATCACCGCGCGGAACAGGGCGCCTTGGCGGGGGTCGGCGAGGGTGCGCTGGACGAGGCGGGCGTTGGCGCGGAGGTCGCCCAGCACGGTGCCGGTCTCCTCGCGGGGCAGCGACTGATCGGCCATGTCGGCGAGCAGATCGGCGACCAGGCCGGTCACCGAGCCCCAGCGCCGGTAGACGGTCGTCTTGCCGACCTCGGCGCGGCGGGCCACGTCGGCGAGGTCGAGATGCGCGAACCCGTGCTCGGCGAGGACGTCGCCGGCCGCCCGCAGCACGGCCGCGCGGACACGGGCGGTACGCCCTCCGGGACGGACGGTGCCGGGTTCGGCGGACATATCGGCCTCCATGGGGCGGTCGTGGGGACTGGGGTGGGGGATGTCCTGCGATAGGGGCTCAGCGTAACGAAACAGCAGAACCGTTTAACCCTCACCGAGCGTGACATCCCTGTGTCCGCGCACGTCACGGGCCTGATACCGTCCCCGCCAACAGTCGAATTCCCGTGAATTCTCATTCAATTGCGTTTCATCGCTGAGAGGTTGGAGCATGCCCGACGACTCCGCAGCAGCCCGGGCCGCCGCCGAGGAGGAGTCGGCGTTCTCCCACCCGCCCGTCGACCCCGACGTCAGCTCGGCGTACGGCGACCACCCCGACCAGGTGATCGACTTCTACGCCCCGAGGAGCGAGCTCCCGGCCGGGGTCCCGGCCCCCCTGGTCGTCGTGCTGCACGGCGGCGCGTGGCGGGCGCCGTACGACCGGCGGCACATCACCCCGTTCGCCGACTATCTGGCGCGGCGGGGGTTCGCCGTGGCGAACGTCGAGTACCGGCGGGGTGCGTTGCTGCCGGGGCAGGACGCCTCCGGTGGTCCTGCGGGCGGTCCCGCGAGTGGTCCTGTGGCCGGACGGTGGCCGGACACGTTCGACGACGTGGCCGCGGCGCTGGACGCGCTTCCCGGGCTCGTACGGGACGCCCTCCCGCAGGCCGACCCGCGGCGCACGGTGATCACCGGGCACTCGGCGGGCGGTCACCTGGCGCTGTGGGCCGCGGCCCGGCACGTCCTGCCGCCCGACTCCGGGTGGCGCGTGGACCGGCCCCCGCCGCTGCGCGGTGTGGTGGCGCTGGCCCCGATCGCGGACTTCACGATGGCGGAGAAGCTGGGCGTGTGCGGTGGCGCCTCGCTGCAACTCCTGGGCGGCGAGGACCACTTCGCGTCCCGCCAGCCGTATGCCGATCCGGCCCTGCTGCTGCCGACGGGCATCGCGACGACCCTGGTGCAGGGGCGTACGGACGACGTGGTGCCGCAGGCGGTGGCCGAGGCGTACGCGGACGCGGCGGCCAAGGCGGGGGAGGTGGTGGGGGTGACGCTGCTGGAGGACGTCGGCCACTTCCCGCTGATCGATCCGGCGGCGGACGCGTGTGCGGTGGTGGCGGAGGAGATCGCGCAGTTGGCGTGGTGACGGGAGGGCGGCGGGGTGTGGTGAGGGGTTCCCTTTCATACCCGTAGTACCTGAGAGCTACGCCGGAGGTGAGCTCCCCGGCGGGACGCGGACGAGGCGTCCGGATCCGTAATTTCCCAGTCAGTCGGGCCCGAGGGACGGGCGGACCGGGAGGGGGAGACGGACGTGGGGCTTTCGATCAACCGGCGGGGGTCGCGGGCGGGCGTAACGCCCCTGTCCGCACCCCCGCCCCGCCGCACCCACACCTGGCGCCGAGGCATCCTCGCGACCCTCATCGCGGCCGCCGTGGTACTGCCCCTCTCCGCCGCGGCTCGCCCGGAGATCCCGGCACCGGTTCCTGCAACGCTCCCCCCACTGACGGCGTCGACGTTGGACACCGCCTACGCGGCCAACAGAGCCAACGCCGCCGAGGCGTCCCGCATGGCCGCCGCCCACGGCGACACGCACCGCGCCGCAGCCGACCGCTCCCTGGCCGCCCCCACCCGCCACCTCCTCCGCTTCGACGGCCGAGGCGAGGGCCAAGTCACCGAGGTCTTCGGCGACTTGCCCCACGCCGACCACATCGCCGTCCTCGTCCCCGGCTCCGACACCTCCCTCGACACCTACGACCGCTTCCGTGCCGAAGCGACCGCCCTCCAACACGAGCTGAACCGCACCGACCCCCGCACCGCCGTCATCGCCTGGCTCGGCTACCAGACCCCGGACACCATCAGCACGACGGTCACGACCACCGGCAGGGCCGACCAAGCGGCCCCGCGGCTACGGCAGTTCATACGCCGGCTCCGAGGCATCGTCGGCCCGCACAGCACCGTCTCCCTCCTCTGCCATTCCTACGGCTCGGTCGTCTGCGCCCGCGCCGCCACCGACCTGGACGCGACCGACCTCGTCCTCCTCGGCAGTCCCGGCACCGGCGCCGGCACCGCCGCCGCCCTGCACACCCGCGCCCGCGTCTGGGCGGCCCGCGGCACCGACGACTGGGTGGCGGACGTACCGCACATCAAGACGGACCTCTTCGGCACGACCGTCGGCTTCGGCACCGACCCCATGTCCCCGTCCTTCGGCGCGAACCGCTTCGAGGCAGGCGACGGCGGCCACAGCGACTACTTCGACCCCGGCTCGGCCTCGCTGACCAACCTGGCCCGGATCGTCCTGGGCGAGACCTCGGAGGTGACCCGTGCGTGACCTGCCCCAGATACGCGAGGCACTCAAGGACGGCGCCGCCCGCGTTCACGCAGCGACCCCCACCGACCGGGACAGGGCCGTGGACGCCCTGCGGGCCCTCGCGATCCTCGGCGTGGTCCTCGGCCACTGGCTGGTGACCGCCCTGGTGGCGGACGGCCGGACCCTGCGCACGGCGAGCCCGTTGCAGCACATGCCCTGGCTGGCCCCGATCTCCTGGGCGTTCCAGACGCTGGCGGTGTTCTTCCTGGTCGGCGGGCATGTGGCGACCAGGAGTCTCACCGCCGCCAGAGCCCGCCGGACGACGTACGGCGCCTGGCTGACCGCTCGGCTGTCCCGGCTGTTCAAGCCGGTCGCGGCCGTCCTCACCCTGTGGACGGTGGCGGCGGCCGGACTGCTCCTGACCGGCGCGGAGTTCGGCACCGTCCACACCCTCGTCAAACTGGCGCTGTCGCCCCTGTGGTTCCTCCTGGTGTTCGCCGCGCTCACGGCGGCGACCCCGCTGCTGACCCGGCTGAGCCCGCTGTGGCCGCTCGCCGTCGTCCTCCACGTCGACCTGATCCGCTTCGGCCTCGGCGGCCCGTCCTGGCTCGGCTGGCTCAACGAGGCCGCGGGCTGGCTGGTGCCGTTCACGCTGGGCGCGGCCTGGACGCGCGGTGAGCTGGAGCGGCGCCGGGCGGGGTGGATCCTGCTGGCGGGCGCGCGGCGGCGACGGCGGCACTCGTGGCGTGGGCCGGATACCCGGCGTCGATGGTCGGCGTGCCCGGCGCCGCGGTGTCCAACCTGAGCCCGCCGACGCTGGCCGCCGTCACCTTCGGCCTGGCCCAGTGCGGGCTGGCCCTGCTGCTGCGCGACCGGCTGCGCACGGCGATGCGCCGGCCGTTCGGCTGGGCGGCGGTCGCCCTGGTGAACCTCTCCGCGATGACGATCTTCCTGTGGCATCAGACGGCGCTGATGGCGACCACGGCCACCGGGCGCCTCGCCGGGCGCCTCCCGGGCCTGCACACCGTCCCGGACGGCCTCGGCTGGGTCGCGGCGCGGCTGGCCTGGCTGCCGGTGTTCGCCGCCGTCCTCGCCGTCTGCTGGACGGCGTTCCGAGGCTACGAGCAGGGGCGACGGCGGGGTGCGAGAACCCGGGTGGTGCGGACCGGCCACCCGTCCGAGCGGGGTACGGCGAGGGAGATACGGCATGTCTAGGCTGAGCCGCGTGACGGAAACGGGGATCCAACACGTGGTCAGGGCCTGGGCGCTGCGCTGGCTGCGCACACTGCGCGACGACCTGCGGACCACCCACGCGGATCCGCTGCCCCCCTCGGTCTGGGTGCGCTGGCTGCCGCACGGGCTGCTGTGGCTGGCCGCGTTCGGCGTCACGCTCGGCGCCGTCGCCCAGCTCGGCGACCAGGGCTCGTTGCAGTCCACCTGGGCGTTCGTCATCGGGCTCGCCCAGGGCGGCGCGGTCGTCCTCGCGATGTGGCGCCCGATACCGGCGTGGTGGCTGTCCCTGGTGGCCACCGTGGTGGGTGCCGTGGCCGTGCACGGCAAGCTGGGGGGCCCGGCGGGGGGTTTCACCTGGCCTTGGACGGCGGCCGGGATCATCGCCCATCTGCTGGTGCTCCTGCTGCTGACCCTGCGCGTCCGCACCCGGGTCGCCATGGAGGCGCTGGCGCTGACCGTACTCGCCACCTATGTCCTGCAAGGCCTGTGGGGCGGTCCGGACTACACGCCCACCGGTGTGATCGCGGTCATCCTCTCCGGGATCGTCGTGCTTCTCGGCGCCGCCCTGCGCGGTCGCCGCGAGGCCCGCGCGCAGCTCGTCGAGCAGACGTCGCTCACCGCCGAGGAACGCGCCCGGCGCACACTGCTGGAGGAGCGCAGCCGGATCGCCCGCGAGCTGCACGACGTGGTCGCCCACCACATGTCGGTGATCTCCATCCAGGCCCAGGTCGCCCCGCACCTGGTCGAGAACCCGTCCGACGAGCTCAAGGAGAACCTGGAGGGCATCCGGGAGAACGCGCTGGAGGCGCTCACCGAACTCCGCCGGGTGCTGGGCGTGCTGCGCTCCGAGCACCCCGACACCCCGGACCCCGTCGGCGCGCCCGGCACCGACACCGGCACCGCCCCGCACACCCCGCAGCCCACCCTCGACCGGCTCGACGCCCTGGTGGAGAACACCCGGGCGGCCGGGCTGACCGTCCGGGTCGAGGTCCAGGGCACCCGCGGGCAGCTGCCGCAGGGCGTGGAGCTGTCGGCGTACCGGATCGTGCAGGAGGCGCTGAGCAACGTCCTGCGTCACGCCCCCGGGGCGACGGCCGCCGTGCGGCTGGTCCACCACAAGCACGGCGTGGACGTGCGGGTCACCAACTCGCCGCCCACCGGCCGGGTCCCGCTCTCCCGCGGTGCCGGCCACGGCCTGCTCGGCATGCGGGAGCGGGCCGCGATGCTCGGCGGCACGCTGCGCGCGGGGGCGGCACCCGACGGCGGCTTCGAGGTCGCCGCGTACCTGCCGACGTCACCCCCGTGGGCCGAGGCCTCCGCCGTCGGCTCCGCCTCCGCTCCCTCCCCCGACCCCAAGGACGGCACCGTATGACGAGCAGCAGCCCCATCCGTGTCCTCATCGCCGACGACCAGCAGATGGTCCGGCAGGGCTTCACCGTGCTGCTCAACACCCAGCCCGACATCGAGGTGGTCGGACAGGCGGTCGACGGTCTGGACGCGGTGAAGCAGGTCGCGGAGCTGGCCCCGGACGTGGTGCTGATGGACATCCGGATGCCGGAGCTCGGCGGGATCGAGGCCACCCGCCGGATCACCGAGGCGACCCCGCAGATCAGAGTGCTGGTGCTGACGACGTTCGACCTCGACGAGTACGTGTACGAGGCGCTGCGCGCGGGTGCCTCGGGCTTCCTGCTGAAGGACGCCTCCGCCGACCAGCTCGCGGAGGCGGTGCGGGTGGTGGCGGCCGGTGACGCGCTGCTCGCGCCCGGCATCACCCGACGGCTGATCACCGAGTTCTCCCGTCTCGACAACCGCCCCAGGCCCCCGTTGAAGGAACGCGTGGGTGATCTGACCGAGCGGGAGACGGAGGTGCTGGCGCTGATCGCGCAGGGTTTGTCGAACGCGGAGATCGCGCAGCGGCTGGTGGTGGCCGAGCAGACGGTGAAGACGCACGTGGGCCGGATTCTGGTGAAGCTGGGGCTCAGGGACCGGACGCAGGCGGCGGTGTTCGCGTACGAGTCGGGGCTGGTGCGGCCGTCGGGGTACTGACCGGCACCGGCGGCGGGTCGCTCTTCGCCACCCGTAGTACTTGAGGGGGAGGCGCAGGGACCCCTCTCACTGGTGACGACGTGCACCCCCGCCCACGCCTACCGTTTTCATCGTGACCGAGACGACCGAGACGCACACGACGCCGCCGCACGGGGGCGGATACGACGCGTACAAGCCACGCAGCCCTGAGGTGCGGGCCGCCCTGGACGCCCTGCGGGGCCTGCGCCAGGACCTGTTCCACGACGCCTTCGCCTACCGCCCGCTGCCCCGCATGGCGGTGGACGGCCCGCTCACCCGCCGGCTGTCCGGCAGGGTGCGGCAGTATGCGGCCTGGAGCCCGCACGCGATGGTGGCGGCGGCGGGCGTGATGGCCCTGTTCAGTGCCTGGGCGAGCGGCCAGGGCACCGTGTCGGCGATGCTGTGCGGCCTGTTCGCGCTGGCGCCGGTGCTGGTCACGCTGATCAGGCCGGTGGGCGCGTTCTGGCTCTCGCTGGCTTCGACGACCGCCGTCGCCGTGCTGGGCACCTCCTGGTCCAACTGGCCTTGGCTGCCGGGCAGTTTCATCTCCCATCTGACGGTGCTGACGGTCGTGGCGATACGCACCCGGCCGCGCACGGCGGCATGGATGTGGGTGCTGACGGCGGTGTACGGCTTCGTCTCCGAGACCGTCTTCGGCTGGGGCCACTACGCCACGAACACCGGCCCCATGCTGGTCGTCTCCGCGATGGCCCTGCTCGTCGTCACGGTCTGGCAGATACGCCGGACCGCCGAGCGGGAGGTGACCGCCCAGCAGACGGTGACGGCGCACGAGCGGTCCAAGCGCACCCTGCTGGAGGAGCGCTCCACGATCGCCCGCGAGCTGCACGACGTGGTCGCCCACCACATGTCGGTGGTCGCCATCCAGGCCGAGGCGGCGCCCTACCGGGTGGAGAACCCGCCGCCGGAGCTGGAGCGGGCGTTCGCGACGATCCGCGAGAACGCGGTGGCGGCGCTCACGGAACTCCGCCGTGTGCTGGGCGTGGTCCGCGCCGAGGACTACGAGGCCCCGGACGCCCCGCAGCCCACGCTCGCCGACCTCGACGGGCTGCTGGCCAACGTGCGGGACACGGGACTGAGCGTGCGGAAGACGGTGACGGGCGCGGTGCGTGAGCTGCCGCAGGGGGTGGAGCTGTCGGCGTACCGCATCGTCCAGGAGGCGCTGAGCAACACGCTGCGGCACGCGCCGGGCGCGGCCGCGCAGGTGGAGATCGGTTACGTCCTGGGCGGGCTGGGCCTGCGCATAGTCAACGGTCCGCCACCGGCCGGGGCGCTGCTCAAGCCGTCTCCCGGCGCCGGCCACGGCATCACGGGGATGCGGGAGCGCGTCTCGATGCTGAACGGCGAGATGACGGCGGGCGCGACGGACGAGGGGGGTTACGAGGTGGCGGTGTACCTGCCGGTGCCGAGTACGAGTGCGAGCGAGGGTGGCGCATGACGATCCGCGTACTGATCGCGGACGACCAGATGATGGTGCGCGAGGGCTTCTCGGTGCTCCTCAACGCGATGCCGGACATCGAGGTCGTCGGCGAGGCGGTCAACGGCCGTGAGGCGGTGGCGAAGGTCCGCGAGCTGGGCCCGGACGTGGTCCTGATGGACATCCGGATGCCGGAGCTGAACGGCATCGAGGCGACCCGCGAGATCGTGGCGGCGGACGGCGCGGCGAAGGTGCTGGTGCTGACGACGTTCGACCTCGACGAATACGTCTACCAGGCGCTGAAGGCAGGTGCCTCGGGCTTCCTGCTGAAGGACGCCTCGGCCCGCCAGCTCGCGGACGGAGTACGGGTGGTGGCGTCCGGCGAGGCCCTCCTCGCCCCCTCCGTGACCCGGCGCCTCATCACGGAGTTCTCGCGGCTCTCCGACGGCCCCCGTCTGATGGCCTCCGCCCAGGCGGCCTACGGCGACCTCACCGAACGCGAGACGGAGGTGCTGGTCCTGATCGCGCAGGGCTTGTCGAACGCGGAGATCGCCGGGCGGCTGGTGGTGGCGGAGTCGACCATCAAGACCCACGTCAGCCGCGTCCTGGTGAAGCTGGGGCTGCGGGACCGGACGCAGGCGGCGGTGTTCGCGTACGAGGCGCGGCTGGTGACGCCGGGATAGGGGCCGCAGAAGGATCTGAAAAATAGGGTGGGTGTCAGCCGATGAGTTTCTCCGTGATCAGCGGTCGTAGATGACAGCTGGACACGAGACAGCACCGGACGGACAGAGACACAACGGAGGAACCGACATGCGCACCCTCATCAGCACCGCCTTCATCTCGCTCGACGGCGTCGTGGAGGCGCCGGGCGGTGAGCCCGGTTACCGGAACGCCGGATGGACGTTCCAGGACATCGAGTTCCTCCCCGAGGCGTTCGAGATCAAGGGCCGCGAGCAGCAGGAAGCGAGCGCCATGCTGCTCGGCCGGACCAGCTACGAGGCGTTCAGCCCGGTGTGGCCCGACATGGAGGAGTTCGCCGAGTACAAGGTGATGCCGAAGTACGTGGTGTCGACGACCCTCAAGGACGACGACCTCGTCTCGAACTGGGGCGACACGACGATCCTGCGCTCCCTCGACGAGGTCGCCGAGCTGAAGGAGACCGAGGGCGGGCCGATCATCATCCACGGCAGCGCCTCCCTGAACCGGTCACTCGCCGACGCCGACCTGATCGACCGCTACCACCTGCTGGTCTTCCCGGTCCTCCTCGGCGCCGGCAAGCGCCTGTTCTCGACGACGGACAAGGACAAGCAGCGCCTGAAGCTGGTCGAGCACGAGGCGTACGCGAACGGCCTGCAGAAGAACGTCTTCGACGTGGTCCGCTGACGGCGCTTCCGGCGGGGCGTTCAGTGCCAGTTGCTGATCTGGACGTCGTCCGGCGCGGGCTCGCCCTTGCCGGTCTCGACGAGCTTCTTGAGGCTCATCAGGTAGGTCGCCCACTTGGTGCTGCAGTGGTACATGAACTCCACCGGCTCCTTCCAGCCCTCGTGCCGGAACAGCACGATGGTGAAGTCGTCCTCCTGCTTCAGTTCGAAGCGGACGTGGGTGCCGATCCATTCCTCGGGCCCGTCGACGACCTCCCAGACCAGGCGCTCGGCGGGCTGGGCCTCCAGGACCTTCATGTCGAACCCGCCGGGTACGAAGCGGAACTTGATGACGCCGCCGACACGGGGGTCGCCCTCCGTGTCCTGGGTCCACCAGTTCGCGAGCCCGTCGACCGTGGTCAGGGCCGTGTAGACGGCGTCGGGGGACGAGGTGACTCCGATCCTGTGCAGGATGTCAGGCATTGTCGGTACCTCTCTTCGATGTCGTGTTCTCCGTGTGGGCCTGGGGTGAGTTCTCCCGGTCCCGTTGGATCGCCTCGGCGATCCGCTTGATGCGGTGCAGCCGGGCGTCCCAGCTCGCCCCGACCGAGGCCAACTGGGCGGTGGCGCGGGCCAGTTGTTCCTCGTCCACCTCGTAGCGGCGCTCGCGGCCGGACGGGGTCGCGTGGACCAGCCCGACCCGGTGGAGCACGCCGAGGTGTTTGGCGACCGCCTGGCGGGTGACCGGCAGCCGGTCGCTGAGTGAGGTCGCCGTGCCGAAGCCGTCGGCCAGCATCAGGTCGAGCATCCGGCGCCGGGTGGGATCTCCGACGGCGGACCACAGCTCGTCGTCGACGGTGACGCTCACGGCGTGGACCTCAGCCGGTTCACGTAGGCGACGAGACGCGGCAGGAAGTGACCCCAGCCGGTGACGTGCTCGCGGTAGGCGTTCTCGAGCACGGCCGCCTCCCAGCCCCGTTCCCGGAACCCCGCCTCGCTGAAGCGCAGCAGCGTGCCCGAGCCGGACGGGGTCAGGTCGAAGGTCACCAGGAGGGAGTTGGCCGGTGTCGGGGTCTCGCCCTCGTCGTACACCCACCGGAAGGAGAACCGCCGGGGCGGATCGGCGTCCACGACGGTCAGCGATTCGACCTTCGCGTCCGGTGAGTTCCTGTCCCCGAACGAGATGACCCCGGTGCCGCCGGGCACGGGCTTGAGCTCGGCCTCGTCGGGCCACCACTCCCTCAGGTGCTCGGGCCGGCTGACGACCTCGTAGACCACCTCGGGTGTGGCGTCGATGTGGATCTCCCGCTCGATGCTGCCGTACTCCATGGCTCTCACCCGGCCCTTTCGCAACCTTTGGTTGCGTATCACTGTAAGCCCCGGCGGCAGTGATGCGCAACCATCGGTTGCGTGTTGCGCTGGGGCTGTTGAGACACCCCTGGTCAGAACGGGGATCGTCGGGCTAGCGTCCGGGCATGGCAGCCTTCGACCCGTGGGACCCGGACTTCCTCGCCGACCCCTACCCCGCCTACGCCGACCTGCGTGCCAGGGGGCGTGTCCAGTACTACGAGCCCACGAACCAGTGGCTGGTCCCGCAGCACGCGGATGTCTCGGCGCTGCTCAGGGACCGCCGCCTCGGCCGTACCTATCAGCACCGCTTCACCCACGAGGACTTCAACCGCACCCCGCCGCCCGCCGAGCACGAGCCGTTCCACACGCTCAACGACCACGGCATGCTCGACCTGGAGCCGCCGGACCACACCCGCATCCGGCGTCTGGTGTCGAAGGCGTTCACGCCGCGGACGGTCGAGCGCCTCAAGCCGTATGTCGCCCAGCTCGCCGGGGAGTTGGTGGACGGGCTCGTCGAGAAGGGCGGCGGTGATCTCCTCGCCGACGTCGCCGAGCCGCTTCCCGTCGCGGTCATCGCCGAGATGCTGGGCATCCCGGAGGCCGACCGCGGCCCGTTGCGGCCCTGGTCGGCGGACATCTGCGGGATGTACGAGCTGAACCCGTCCGAGGAGGTGGCCGCCAAGGCCGTACGCGCCTCCGTGGAGTTCTCCGACTATCTGCGGGAGCTCATCGCCGAGCGGCGCGGGGCACCCGGCGACGACCTCGTCTCCGGTCTCATCGCCGCCCACGACGAGGGCGACCGGCTCACCGAGCAGGAGATGATCTCGACCTGTGTGCTGCTGCTGAACGCCGGGCACGAGGCGACGGTCAACGCCACCGTCAACGGCTGGTACGCCCTGTTCCGCAACCCCGACCAGCTCGCGGCACTCCGCGCCGACCACTCCCTCGTCCCCACCGCCGTCGAAGAGCTGATGCGCTACGACACCCCGCTCCAGCTCTTCGAGCGCTGGGTGCTGGACGACATCGAGATCGACGGCACCACCGTCCCGAGGGGCGCGGAGATCGCCATGCTCTTCGGCTCCGCCAACCACGACCCGGCGGTGTTCGAGAACCCCGAGCGCCTCGATCTCACCCGTGCGGACAACCCGCACATCTCCTTCAGTGCCGGCATCCACTACTGCATCGGCGCGCCCCTGGCCCGTATCGAACTGGCCGCCTCGATGACGGCGCTGCTCGACCGCGCCCCGAACCTGAGCCTCGCGGCGGAGCCGGTACGGAAGCCGAACTTCGTGATCAGGGGGCTGGAGGGGCTCAGCGTCACGGTCTGAGCGAGCGCAGTACGGCCCACACCACCAGGGAGGCGGCCACGCCGCCCAGGACCGCGAGCGGCAGCTCGGCGAAGAGCACGCTCCAGTCGGGGCCCTGTTCGAAGCGCCGGAAGCGTCCGCGGACGCCCACGGACCAGAACCCGAGCCCCGCTCCGGCACCTGCGGCCGCGGTCAGGCACCCTGCCGCGGCCCGCGCGCGTTCTCCCATGCCCGGTACGGACGCGGGCAGACCGCGAAGAGGTTCCCGGCGCCCCCGTCAGGTGGTCAGGTCCCGTCGGCGCAGCCCGGCCAGTCCACCGCCCACCAGCACCACGGCAAGCCCCAGCAGGACCACTACCGGTCCCCAACTCATCTCCCCACCCGGCAACTTGGGCAGATGCCCGAACGGGGACAGATCCAGCACCACCTGCGGAGCATCCAGCGCCGGGCCCACCCAGCCGATGAGCAGGACGGCCCCGGCGACACCCCACGCCGCCATCGCCGCCCGCGGCAGCAGCCCGTACAGGGCGACCGCCAGGCCGCCGATCACCCACACGGCGGGCACCTGGACCAGGCACGCGCCCAGGATCGGGCCGATCTCCTCGCCGTAGCCCACGGCGAAGCCCAGACCGGTGAGCAGCATGAGCAGCGCCGCCCCGCCGAAGGCGACGACCAGATGACCGGCGGCCCAGCCCAGACGGCTCACCGCGTTCGCCAGGAGCGGTTCCGCGCGGCCCGACGTCTCCTCGCCGTGCAGGCGCAGCACGCTCTGGACGACGTACAGCGCCGCGATCAGGCCCATCATCCCGATCATCGACGCCAGGAAGGCGTCCTCCAGGCCGCTCTGGCCGCCCATCCGCTCGAAGATCTCGCGCGCGTTCGCGTTGTCGCCGACCAGGTCCGCCACGCCGTCCGTGAGGCCGCCGTAGACGACACCCACCAGGAAGAAGGCGATCGACCAGCCGAGGACGGCGCCCCGCTGCAACCGCCAGGCCAGCGTGCCCGGGCTGCCCAGGCCGCCGGTCGCCGGGCCCGGGCGGGTCGGGAAGAAGCTCATGCCGACGTCCCGGCGGCCCGCCAACGCGTAGGCCAGCCACGCCTGTCCGGCCGCTGCCACCGTGAACAGCGGCAGCAGCCACCAGCGTTCGTCCGCGTAGGGGCGCAGGTTCTCCAGCCAGCCCAGCGGGGAGATCCAGGTCAGGGGTGAACTGCCGTCGTCCGAGGCCGAGTCGCCCGCCGCGCGCAGGACGAAGGCCGCGCCGAGGACGGCCGACGTGAGGCCGCGGGCCAGCCGTGCGCTCTCCGTCAGCTGTGCGACGATCGCCGCCATCGTGGCGAAGACCATGCCGACCGCCGCGAGTCCCAGGCCGAGGGCGAGCGCGCCCACGACTCCCTGGCCCGCCAGGCCCGCCGTCACCAGGACCGCCAACACGGCATTCGCGACCCCGGCCGCCAGCAGCGCCGCCGTCAGGGACGCCCTGCGGCCCACCATCCCGGACGCCAGCAGCTCGTGGCGGCCGCTCTCCTCCTCGTCGCGGGTGTGCCGGACGACGATCAGCAGGCTCATCGCCGCCGCGACCAGCCCGGCGTAGACGCCGATCCGCCAGGCGGTCAGCGCGCCCAGGTCGGTGTCGAAGACCGGGCCGATCAGGGCGCGGAAGGACGCGTTGGTCTCCACCTGGTGGATCAGGTCGCCCGTTCGGCGTCCGTGCCGTACAGGCCCTTCAGGGAGGCGGGCATGGAGAGGACCATCAGCGCGTTCACCGCGACCCAGACCGGGATCATCAGCCGGTCGCGGCGCAGCGAGAAGCGGAGCAGTACGCCGGTGCCCGCGAGGGAGGCCGTCACGACGCGGCCTCCTGGTAGTGGCGCAGGAACAGCTCCTCCAGGGTGGGCGGCGTCGACGTCAGCGAGCGCACGCCCGACTCGCTCAACTGCCGCAGTACGGCGTCGAGTTTGTCGGTGTCGACCTGGAGGCGGACCCGGTGGCCCTGGACGTCCAGGTCATGGACGCCGGGGAGCGAGGCCAATCCGTTGGGGGCGCCCGCGAGTTCGGCCGTCACGCTGGTGCGGGTCAGGTGGCGCAGGTCGGCGAGCGAGCCGGTCTCGACCGTACGGCCGTTGCGGATGATGCTCACGCGGTCGCACAACTCCTCGACCTCGCTGAGGATGTGGGAGGAGAGCAGGATCGTGCGGCCCCGGTCGCGCTCCTCCTCCACGCAGCGCTGGAAGACCTCCTCCATCAGGGGGTCCAGGCCCGAGGTCGGCTCGTCCAGGATGAGCAGGTCGACGTCCGAGGCGAACGCGGCGACCAGGGCGACCTTCTGGCGGTTGCCCTTGGAGTACGTGCGGCCCTTCTTGGTGGGGTCGAGTTCGAAGCGGTCGATCAGCTCGGCGCGGCGGTCCGGGTCCAGGCCTCCGCGCAGTCTGCCGAACAGGTCGATGACCTCTCCGCCGGAGAGGTTGCGCCACAGCGTCACGTCGCCGGGGACGTAGGCGATCCTGCGGTGCACCTCGACCGCGTCCGCCCATGGGTCGCGGCCGAGCACCTGCGCGGCGCCCGCGTCGGCGCGCAGCAGGCCCAGCAGGACGCGGATGGTGGTGGACTTGCCGGCGCCGTTGGGGCCCAGGAAGCCGTGCACCTCGCCGGTCTCGACCGTGAGATCCAGCCCGTCGAGCGCTTGCGTCCTGCCGAAAGCCTTGTGCAGGCCGGAGACGCTGATTGCCTTCGTCATTCTTCAGAACGTACGCTTCTTTCAGAAAATTGTGAAGTTAAGGAAGAGAGTGAACTCCGGTTAGGCTGAGGAGATGAGTGACGTGGCAGGTCGGGACCCCGAAGCGGTGTCCAGGTTCGTGGAGCGGTTCGCGGCTCAGCTCGTCGAGGCGGGGCTGGCGCGCATGCCGGCCCGGGTCTTCGCCGCGCTGCTCGCCTCCGACAGCGGCGCCCTCACCTCCGCCGAGCTGGGCGAACGGCTCCAGGTCAGTCCGGCCGGGGTCTCGGGCGCCGTGCGCTATCTGTCCCAGGTGCACATGCTGTCGCGGGAGCGCGAGCCCGGCTCACGCCGCGAGCGGTACCGGGTGCACAGCGACCAGTGGTACCAGGCCCTCACCAACCGCGAGGCGATCATCAAGCGCTGGGAGGACGCCCTGCGCGAAGGTGTGGCCAGCCTGGGGGCCGAGACTCCGGCCGGCCGCAGACTGGCCGAGACGCTCGCCTTCTTCGAGTTCATCGAGAAGGACCTCGCCGAGATGATGGAACGCTGGCAGGTCCGCCGCGCGGAGCTGTTCGGGGACCGTTAGCGCTCCTTGGTCTCCTCCAGGACCGTCCGGCCGAGGAGCTGGTAGCGGGCCGGGTCCCGGCGCTTGAGGTACTGCGCGTACCCGATGCCCGTTCCCGCGACCAGCGCCACCAGCCACGGGGTCGCCTTCAGCACCAGCGAACCGGACTCCGTACCGGCCGCCGCGCCCATGTTGGACACCAGCAGCGCCACCACCGCGAGCATCGCCACGCCCCCGACCAGCGGGGCGGTGAGCGTCTTGAACCAGTGCCGGCTCTCGGGGTGGTTGCGGCGGAAGTAGACCAGCACCGCGAAGGAGCAGACCGCCTGCACGACCAGGATCGCCATGGTGCCGAGGATCGCGAGCAGGACGTACGTGCCGGTGTACGGGTCCTTGCCGGCGGCCGCGAAGGCCAGCAGGAGCAGCGCGGTCACGATCGTCTGGACCAGGCCCGCGATGTGCGGGGAGCCGTGCCGGGCGTGGGTGCGGCCGACGGTGTTCTTCAGGGAGGGCAGGACGCCCTCGCGGCCCAGCGCGTACATGTAGCGGGCGGCGCAGTTGTGGAAGGCCATGCCGCAGGCCAGCGAGCCGGTGATCATCAGCCACTGCATGACGACGACCGCCCAGTGGCCCACGTACTGCTCGGTGGGGCCGAAGAACAGCTGGAGGGGGTTGGCGGTGGAGACCTCGACGGCCTTGGACTGGCCGGTGCCGGTGATCGCCATCCAGGAGACGAAGACGTAGAAGACGCCGACACCGAGCACCGAGACCATCGTCGCCTTGGGGATGATCTTCTTCGGGTTGCGGGACTCCTCGCCGTACATCGCCGTCGACTCGAAGCCGACCCACGACCAGAAGGCGAAGAAGAGGCCGAGACCGGCGGAGGTGCCCTTGAAGGCGTTGACCGGGTTCACCGGGTCGATGCTGAAGCCGTCCGGGCCGCCGCCGTGGAAGGCGACCGAGATCGCCATCGCGGCGAGGATCGTCACCTCGGTGGCGAGCAGGACGACGAGCAGCTTCTCGGCGACCGAGACGCCGAACCAGGTGCCGGTCGCGTTGATCGCCAGCATCAGGATCGCGAACGCCCACCAGGGGATGTCCGTGCCCGTCTGGTCCTTCAGCGTCTCCGTCGCGAAGGTCGAGAAGATGCCGATCAGGGCCGGCTCGAAGACGACGTACGCGAACGTGGCGAGCAGTCCGGAGGCGAGTCCGACGGTGCGTCCGAGGCCGTAGGAGATGAAGCCGTAGAAGGCTCCGGTCGAGGTGATGTGCTTCGCCATCGACGTGAAGCCGACGGAAAAGATTGCCAGTACGACCATTGCGACGAGGTAGCTCGCCGGGGCGCCGATGCCGTTGCCCGCCGACACCATGAAGGGCACGTTGCCCGTCATCGCGGTGATCGGCGCGCCGTCGCGACGGCCATGAAGACCACGCCCAGCAAGCCCACGGCGTTGGGCTTGAGCCGGTGAACCGTGCCTGTCTCGTCTGTCCTCGCCGCTGGGGCGACTCCCTCGTCCACTGCCATCGGGCTGGGCCCCTCTCCTGCTGACGCGCTGGTGTACCGGGCTGGACTCTGTCGGCCGAATGAGTCGGCCAAGGGTCTCGATGCGTTAAATGTTTGTCAACCAGACCTTTAGAAGTCCGAGGAAATCTGCGGAAATCTCTTCGCAACACGCGGCTCGTACGGTCGCCGCCATGAGCGTCCACACCTCCACCGTCGGCGGCGAGCGCCACCGCTTCACGTCCCTCGCCCGGCTGCTGGCCGCCGCGAGCCCGGAACGTTCCGGCGACCGCCTCGCCGGGCTCGCGGCCGAGTCGGCCCGGCAACGGGTCGCGGCGCGCTGGGCGTTGGCGGAGGTGCCGCTCACGACGTTCCTGACCGAGCCGCTGATCCCGTACGAGAGCGACGACGTCACCCGGCTGATCCTGGACACGCATGACGCGGCGGCGTTCGCGCCGGTGGCGGGGATGACGGTGGGGGAGCTGAGGGAGTGGCTGCTGGCGGCCGACGGCGAGGCCCTGACCGCCGTGGCCGCCGGGCTCACCCCGGAGATGGTGGCGGCCGTCTCCAAACTCATGGGCAACGCCGACCTGGTGGCCGTCGCGCGCAAGGTGCGGGTCGTCACCGCGTTCCGCTCGACGATCGGCCTGCCGGGACGCCTCGCCACCCGCCTCCAGCCCAACCACCCCACCGACGACCCGGCGGGCGTCGCCGCCGCCCTGCTGGACGGGCTGCTGCTCGGCTCGGGCGACGCGGTCATCGGCATCAACCCGGCCACGGACAGCCCGAAGGCGGTACGGGACCTGCTGGACCTCCTCGACGGGGTCATCCAGCGGTACGGCATCCCCACCCAGTCCTGCGTCCTCTGCCACGTCACGACCAGCGTGGACCTGATGGAACGCGGCGCCCCCGTCGACCTGGTCTTCCAGTCGATCGCCGGCACCCAGGCCGCCAACGCCTCCTTCGGTGTCACGCTCGGGCTGCTGGACGAGGCGTACGAGGCGGCCCTGACGCTGGAGCGCGGCACGGTCGGGCGGAACGTCATGTACTTCGAGACCGGGCAGGGCAGCGCCCTCTCCGCCGACGCGCACCACGGAGTGGACCAGCAGACGGTGGAGGCACGGGCGTACGCGGTGGCACGGCGCTACGACCCCCTGCTGGTGAACACGGTGGTGGGCTTCATCGGCCCGGAGTACCTCTACGACGGCCGCCAGATCCTGCGCGCCGCCCTGGAGGACCACTTCTGCGGCAAGCTGCTCGGCCTGCCCATGGGCCTGGACATCTGCTACACCAACCACGCGGACGCCGATGACGACGACGTGGCCACCATGCTCACCGTGCTCGGCGTCGCGGGCGCGTCCTTCGTGATCTGCACGCCGGGCGGCGACGACATCATGCTCAACTACCAGTCCGCCTCCTACCACGACGCGTTGTACCTCCGCGAGGTCCTCGGGCTGCGCCCGGCACCGGAGTTCGAGGCATGGCTGGCGACGATGGGGCTGCTCGACGAACGGGGCGGCATCCGCGAGGTCGACGCCCACGCACTGACGGAGATCGCCGGAAGGGAGCTCGCGGCATGAGTGAACTTGCCCTGGGGCAAGGCGAGTTGTGGCAGTCGCTGCGCCGCCGCACCCAGGCCCGCATCGGCCTCGGCCGGGCGGGCACCGCACTCCCCACCCGGCACCGGCTGGAACTCCAGGCCGCGCACGCCGCCGCCCGGGACGCGGTGCACTCGCCGTTCGAGCCCGACCGGGTCGCGGCGGGGCTGCCGGGGATGCCGACGGTACGGGTGCGCAGCGCGGCCGGTGACCGGCTGACGTATCTGCAACGCCCGGACCTGGGACGCCGGTTGGACGCGACCGACCGGGCGCATCTGCCGACGGGGGAGTGGGACGTGGTGTTCGTCGTCGCCGACGGGCTGTCCAGCCGGGCGGTGCACGAGCACGCGGCGACGGTGGTGACGGAGACGGTGACCCGGCTGCCCGGGTGGCGGATCGCACCGGTCGTGCTGGCCGAGCAGGCGCGGGTGGCGCTGGGAGACGCGGTGGCGGCGGCCATGGGGGCGGCGATGGTGGTCGTCCTGATCGGCGAACGGCCGGGCATGTCGGCGGCGGACTCGCTGGGCGCGTATCTGACGTACCGCCCGGAGCCGGGTGCCACGACCGACGCCGACCGCAACTGCCTGTCCAACATCAGACCGCCCCTGGGCCTGTCCTACGAAGGCGCGGCGGGCAAGCTGGCGACGCTGATGGGGCGCGCGCGGGAACTGGGGGCGACCGGGGTGGGCCTGAAGGACGAGTCGGAGGCGCTGCCGGTGTAGGACCGGGGGGTACGACTGGCGCCGGCGTCTAGACCGGCATCCCGCGCCGCAGCAGATCCGCCCGCTCGCGCAGACGTACGGTCCTGTCCTGGGCGTCCGGCACGGGCACCTGGACGTCGGTGAGCCCGGAGGGCCGGTCGGTGGGTGCGGGGCGCCCCGGCTCGATGCCGGCCCGCCCGGCGAGCACCAGCACCGTCGCGACGAAGCCTTCGGAGAGCGCGTCGATGACCGAGTGCCGGGTGCGGTCGTGCAGGTCGAGGAGGGCGTCGACGTACCTCGCGAAGGCTGCCGGGTCGATCTTGCACTCGTCGTTCTCCATCGGTCCGAACCCGGAGGGAACGCCCAGCTCCTCCTCGTACAGCCGCACATGGCGCAGGAAGAGACGGGCGGCTCCGTTGGAGGGGTTCCAGAGGGTCTCGTCGCCCACGTCGAAGTACTGGCTCATGCGCCTTCCCGGTGTGATCGGCGGACCCGCACGGTAGCAATGGCCGGATCACCGCCCCGGCAGCGTCAGCCCCAGCGCCCCCTCCCACACCGTCCACGTCCGGCGCCGTACCGGGCCCGCCACGCCCGCGTCCGCGCCGTAGCGGAAGTCCGCGCCCGTGACCGTCACCGTGCGGCCGGAGGCCCGCAGCGGGAGGGCCTCCGCGCCCACCGACACCGGCCGCACCTCCACCTCGGCCAGCCCCGCCGCGCCCGGCGTCACCGACACCGCCTCCACCGGCTGGCCCAGGTCGACCAGCGTCACCCCGTCCACCTCCACCCGGAGCCGGGAGGGCCCGGGCGCGGGCGGCGCGGGTTCCCGGACGGGGCGGGCCGGGACGAGGGTCCGCACGAGCGTCTGGCAGGTCCGCAGCCAGGGGTGCCCGGCACCCGCCACCCCCGCCGCCTCCAGCTCCGGTTCCGGCGGCTGCGGAGCCGGCGCGGGGATGCGCAGCGCGCCCAGCACCACCCCGTCGCTGTCGTCGACGAGCAGGTCGAGGCGGCGCTCCACGCCGTCCAGGACCGTCCGCGCGGCGGCCACCGCGCCCGTCGGCACCCCCAGGGAACGGGCCACCGACAGCGCACCGCCCACCGGCACGAAGGACAGCGCACATCCGGCCAGCTCCCGCTGCCGGTGCAGCAGGGACACCGCGCGCAGCAGCGCCCGGTCGTCGCCGACCACCACCGGCCGCCGCGAACCCCGGCGAGCCAGCACCCGAGCGAATTCCTCAGGCCCCTCCGGCATGCAGACCTTCGTGGTCGCACCCGCGCTGAGCACGTCTTTCGCGATCCGGACCGACTCGCCGTCGGTCCTCCGGGCGACCGGATCGATGACCACCAGCAGCTGATCGGAAGTCGCTGAAGTCGCCACCTCGGTCCTGCCTCGCTTCCTCGGGTAGCATCTTTGTGCAAGAGCCCCTTGCGCTATTGCGCCAGGGGCTTCGTCTATTCCGGGGCATCCGGGTCCGACGGGTTCGCGGCCGACCACGGCCGACGGTGGCCGAAGAAGGTCGCCGGTGTACGCAGCACAGAGTTGTGCCGTGTACGCCCCTGACCTTGGACATGCCCCGCCCGGAAGGGGTGTACGCGCGTGCCCGCACTTGTGCTGCTCGGTGCTCAGTGGGGTGACGAAGGCAAGGGAAAGGCGACGGACCTGCTAGGCGGGTCTGTCGACTATGTGGTGCGCTACCAGGGCGGCAACAACGCCGGTCACACGGTGGTCGTGGGCGATCAGAAGTATGCCCTGCACCTGCTCCCTTCCGGAATCCTCTCCCCGGAGTGCACTCCGGTCATCGGCAACGGTGTCGTCGTCGACCCGTCGGTCCTGTTCTCCGAGCTGAACGGGCTGAACGAGCGAGGCGTCGACACGTCCAAGCTCCTGATCAGCGGTAACGCTCACATCATCACGCCGTACAACGTCACCGTCGACAAGGTGACGGAACGCTTCCTCGGCAAGCGGAAGATCGGCACCACCGGACGGGGCATCGGCCCGACCTACGCCGACAAGATCAACCGCGTCGGCATCCGCATCCAGGACCTCTACGACGAGTCGATCCTGACGCAGAAGGTCGAGGCGGCGCTGGACGGCAAGAACCAGCTCCTGACCAAGGTCTTCAACCGCCGCGCCATCGAGGCCGGGCAGGTTGTCGAGGAGCTGCTGTCCTACGCGGACCGGCTCAAGCCGTACGTCGCCGACACGGTCCTGGTGCTGAACCAGGCGCTGGAGGAGGACAAGGTCGTCCTGTTCGAGGGCGGCCAGGGCACCCTCCTGGACATCGACCACGGCACGTACCCCTTCGTGACCTCGTCGAACCCGACCGCGGGCGCGCCTGCACCGGCGCCGGCGTCGGCCCCACGAAGATCAGCCGGGTCATCGGCATCCTCAAGGCCTACACGACCCGCGTCGGCTCGGGCCCGTTCCCGACCGAGCTCTTCGACGAGGACGGCGAGGCGCTGCGCCGCATCGGCGGCGAGCGGGGTGTCACCACCGGCCGTGACCGCCGCTGCGGCTGGTTCGACGCGGTCATCGCCCGCTACGCGACCCGCGTGAACGGCCTGACGGACTTCTTCCTCACCAAGCTGGACGTCCTGACCGGCTGGGAGCAGATCCCCGTCTGCGTCGCCTACGAGATCGACGGCAAGCGCGTCGAGGAGCTCCCCTACTCGCAGACCGACTTCCACCACGCGAAGCCGATCTACGAGACCCTCCCGGGCTGGTCCGAGGACATCACCAAGGCGAAGTCCTTCTCCGACCTGCCGAAGAACGCCCAGAACTACGTCAAGGCGCTGGAGGAGATGTCCGGCGCCCCGATCTCCGCGATCGGCGTGGGCCCGGGCCGCGACGAGACGATCGAGATCAACTCGTTCCTGTAGGTCCTCCGGGGCCTCCGGGTCCTGCCGCGCATGGGCCGGTCAAGGATTTCCTTGACGGCCCATGGCCTTTTCCTGGTTCCGTCGGGAAGTGGCGGAAGGCAACTATCTACGCGGGTAGTTGTGCCCCTCCTCCCCTCTCCCGTCCCAGGAGTCCTCGATGCCCGTCAGTCCCATGAACCGCCGTGAGTTCGTGCAGAAGTCGGCCGTCACCGGTGCCGCCGTCGCCGTGGCCGGAGCGCTCACCGCCGGTGAGGCGGATGCCGCCGAGCAGCGGCCCCGCACCTGGTCGTTCTCCATCCTCGGCACCACCGACCTGCACAGCCACGTCTTCGACTGGGACTACTACAAGGACGCCGCCTACAGCGACAAGGCCGGCAACTCCGTCGGGGTCGCCCGGGTCGCCACGCTCATCAAGCAGCAGCGCGCCGCCAAGGGCGAGCACCGGGTGCTGCTCGTCGACGCCGGTGACATCATCCAGGGCACCTCGCTGGCCTACTACTTCGCGCGCGTGCAGCCCATCACCGACAAGGGCGCGCCGAAGCACCCGATGGCCGTCGCCATGAACCACATGCGCTACGACGCCGCCGCCCTCGGCAACCACGAGTTCAACTACGGCATCGAGGTGCTCCGGAAGTTCGAGCAGGAGTGCCACTTCCCGCTGCTCGGCGCGAACGCGCTGGACGCGAAGACCCTGAAGCCCGCCTTTCCTCCCTACACCGTGAAGCGGATCTGTGTGCCGGGCGCGCCGGACATCAAGGTGGGCATCCTCGGTCTCACCAACCCCGGTATCGCCCTGTGGGACAAGGACAACGTGAGCGGGAAGATGGTCTTCCCCGGGCTCGTCGAGCAGGCGAAGAAGTACGTGCCGCGGCTGCGTGCCCTCGGGTGCGACGTGGTGTTCCTGACCGATCACTCGGGGCTCGACGGTTCCTCGTCCTGGGGCGACTCGCTGCCGTACGTCGAGAACGCCTCGAACCTGGTGGCTGAGCAGGTGCCGGGCATCGACGCGATCCTGGTGGGCCACACGCACGTCGAGGTGCCCTCGTACACGGTGAAGAACGCGGAGACCGGCGACGAGGTGCTGCTGTCCGAGCCGTACTGCTGGGGCTACCGGCTGAGCGTCTTCGACTTCGAACTCGAACTCCACCACGGCCGGTGGAAGGTGACGAGCAAGACCGCGCAGACCCTCGACCCCAAGGACGTGGACGAGGACCCGGAGATCAAGAAGCTCCTCGAGGCCGACCACGAGCTGGTCGTGAAGTACGTGAACACGGCGGTCGGCACCTGCACGCAGGACCTCTCCGCGGCGGAGTCCTGCTGGAAGGACGTGCCGATCATGGACTTCATCCACAAGGTCCAGATGGAGACGGTGAAGGCCGGGCTCTCGGCGTCCGACGCGGCGCTGCCGCTGATCTCGGTCGCCGCGCCCTTCAGCCGCACGGCCGACATCCCCCAGGGCAGCGTCACCATCAAGGACATCGCCGGGCTCTACATCTACGACAACACCCTGTACGGCAAGAAGCTGACGGGCGCCCAGCTCAAGGACTACCTCGAGTTCGCGGCGAAGTACTACTACCAGGTCCCGGCCGCACCAAGGTCGACACCGCGACCCTCACCAACGCCAACAAGTTCTGGGACTACATGTACGACACGGCGGCGGGCGTCGACTACGAGATCGACATCGCGCAGGCCGAGGGCTCCCGGATCAAGAACCTCACGTACAACGGCACCCCGGTCGCCGACGACCAGGTCTTCGTCGTCGCCGTCAACAACTACCGGGCCAACGGCGGTTCGGGGTATCCGCACATCGCCACCGCCGACATCGCCTACAGCTCCACCAACGAGATCCGCCAGCTGATGATCGACTACGTGACGGCCAAGGGAGCGCTGGACCCGGCCGACTTCGCGGTGACGAACTGGAAGCTGACGCAGGCCGGGACGCCGGTGTTCTGAACCTCAGCGGAAGGCCTCCCCATGTGCCGCCGCCCACTGCGCGAACGTCCGCGGCGGGCGGCCCAGCAGCTTCGCCGCCGTCGGGAGGACGTCCGCGCCGCGGTCGTCGTCCAGCGTGCGGCGCATGATCGCGTCGACGACCTCGGGCGGGAAGCCGTACCTCTCCATGCCCGCGCGGGCCGCCTCGGGCGGTACGGGACGGACCCGCAGGGCGCGGTCCAGGACCCCGCCGAGGAGGTGCAGCTCCTGCGTCGGGGTCAGGGACTCGGGGCCGCTCAACTCGTAGGTCTTGCCGGCGTGGTCGTCGGTCGTCAGGGCTTGCGCCGCGATCTCCGCCAGGTCCGCCGGGTCGATGCTCGCCGCCGGGCGGTCCGCGAACGGGATCGCCACCTCGTCGCCGACGCTCAACTGGCCCGCCCACTGGAGGGCGTTGGACATGAAGCGGCCGGGGCGCAGCAGGGTCCAGACGGGGGCCGCGTCGACGACCGCGGCCTCCGCCGCCGCGTGCCAGCGGGCGATGGGGTCGCTGCCCGCGCCGCCGTCCAGGACGGAGAGCTTCACCAGCCGTCGTACTCCTGCTGTGCGGGCAGCCTCCGCCAGTGCCAGGTCGTGGGCCGGGGCGGGGGCCGTGCCGACCGGCTGGGCCGACATCAGGAAGGCTGCGGAGACGCCCGCGAACGCCGCCGGCAGACTCGCCGGGTCGCCCGCGTCGCCGTACACCGGCTGTGCACCGGCGGGGAAGCGGGCCTCGTCCGGGCGCCGCGTCATGGCCCGCACGGGCACGCCGGACGCCACCAGCCGTCGTACGAGTTCACTGCCCACGTGCCCTGTCGCACCGGTCACCAGGATCATCGCCGTCTCCCCTCAGGTGGGTTCAAGCGTGCTCCGGGCGGCGGCGGGGCGCGTCGCACCGGGGGAGGCGCTCGGTGTGCTTCCGGTGGAGTACGGGAACGGGCATATCGGGCATACGATGTGAAGGTGCGCGTGTCAGCCGACAGAAGAAGGTGAGTGCGATGCGCGTCCTGCTCAAGGCGTCCCTGAACACCGAGAAGGCGAACGAGTACATCCGCAGCGGCAAGATGCCGCAGCTGATGCAGGAGACCATGGAGCACCTCAAGCCCGAGGCGGCCTACTTCACGCTCGACCACGGGGTCCGCACCTGTTACCTGGTCTTCGACATGCAGGACAGCTCCCAGATGCCGCCGACCGGCGAGCCCTTCTTCATGGACCTCGACGCCGAGCTGGAGCTGACGCCGGTCATGAACGCCGAGGACCTGCAGAAGGGCCTGTCCCAGCTGCGCTGAACCCCTGTCGTCTCAGCTGAAGATGATCATCGAGCCCTGCGCGAGGCTCCGGGTCGCTGCCGCGTGCAGGCCCAGCCAGACATGCCGTTCCCGGGCGAAGGGACTGGGGTCGTACGGGGCGGGGACGGCGGGTTCCTCCAGCTCGGTGGGGCCGAGCGGCGGCTGCGGGGCCGCCGGGGGGTTGGCGGGGTCTATGCCGATCGACGGGCCGACCAGCGCCAGCTCCCGCAGCAGGGTCTGCGAGGAGCCCAAGGGGCCGCCGCCCGCGAGGAGTTCGTCGTTGGCCAGCGGGTGCGGGAAGTCGACGGGGACGTAGGCGCCCGCGTGGTCGTAGTGCCAGACCAGGTGCGACTGCTGGGCCGTCGCCTCGAACATCTCCAGCAACTGCTCGTAGTCGCCGCCGAGTTCGTCGACCGGCGTGACTGGCAGCCCGCAGACCTGGAGCAGATACGCGCGGCGCAGGAAGTGCAGGGCGTCGTAGTCGAAGCCGGCCACCGGGGCGACCTCGCCGGACAGGCCCGGCATGTACTGGTACACCGGCACCGGCGGCAGCCCGGCCTCGGCGAGCACCTTGTTGTATTGCGCGAGTTCCTCGGCGAACGGGTTGTCGGGCGTGTGGCACAACACGTCGACGAGCGGTACCAGCCACAGGTCACAGGCCAAAGAGGGCTCCTCGGATAGCTCGGTGCGGCACGACGGACATAGCTCCGTGTAGCGGAGTGGTCAGGGAAGAGTAGTCGTGAAGTCCCCATACCCACACCCCGGGTACCCCGCTCATCGCGGGAGGCTCATTCCCCGGCCATGCGCTCGATGACCGCCAGCGACTGCGCGTTGTACGCGGCGACGATCTCCCGCGCGGCCTTGGTGTCCCGGCGGACCAGCGCGTCGACCAGCCCCGTGTGGTCGGCCCACAGCTCCCCGCGCAGGTCGTCGATCCGGCGCAGGTGCTGCACCGCGCACACCCAGGACTGCACCCGCAGCCGGTGCAGGAAGTCCGAGAGGTAGGGGTTGCCGAACAGGGCGCTCAACTCGCGCCAGAACCGCAGGTCATAGCCGATCAGGACGGTCAGGTCACCGGCCCCGGCGGCCCGCTGGGCCTCCTCGCCGCGGCGCCGCACACCGGCGAGCAGGGCCGGGATGCGGGTGGCGTCCGGCTCGTCGACCAGGCCCAGATGGCCGTCGTCGAGCGCCTTGAACATGCCGTCGATGACGAGGGCGCGGGCCTCGATGATGCCGCGGTAGTCCGCGACGGAGTACTCGTGGACCCGGAAGCCGCGATGCTGGTCGGCTTCGAGGAGGCCCTGCGCGGCGAGGTCGACCAGGGCCTCGCGGACCGGCGTCGCCGACACCCCGTACTGCTCGGCGATCTCCTTGACCGTGAACTCCTGCCCCGGCTGGAGCCGTCCGCCCAGCACCTCGTCGCGCAGCGCGTCGGCGATCTGCTGCCGCAGGGTGTTGCGGGTCACGGCGCCGTTGCCGGGCATGGTCGGGCCTCTCCCTGATGGCGGTCGGGTGGCGTGCACGTATATCTCTACGGGCACGCCACCTTACGCGTTCGGGTTCCCGGTGTTGACCCGCGTAGCGCCGGGAAGGAGCGGCGGCTACTCCGTGTACTCGTCCGCCACGGAGAGCGCCGCGTCCAGTGCGGACAGGCCCTCCTTCAGCTCGGCCTCGGAGACGTTGCACGGCGGCACCACATGGGTGCGGTTCATGTTGATGAAGGGCCAGATGCCGTGCTTCTTGGCGGCGGCGCCGAACGCGGCCATCGGGGCGTTCGCCTCACCGGCCGCGTTGTACGGCACCAGCGGCTCGCGGGTCTCCTTGTTCTTGACCAGGTCCAGCGCCCAGAACATGCCGACGCCGCGGACCTCGCCCACGGAGGGGTGCCGCTCGGCGAGCTCGCGCAGGGCGGGCTCGACCACCGCCGCACCGAGGTTCCTGGCGTTCTCGACCACGCCCTCCTCCGCCATCACGTTGATCGTCGCCACGGCGGCGGCACAGGCGAGCGGATGCCCGGAGTACGTCAGACCGCCCGGGTAGGCGCGCTTGCCGAAGGTCTCCGCGATCGCGCCGGAGATGGCGACACCGCCGAGCGGGACGTACCCGCTGTTCACGCCCTTGGCGAAGGTCATCAGGTCGGGCACGACCCCGAACAGATCGGCGGCGAACCACTCACCGGTGCGCCCGAACCCGGCCATGACCTCGTCGAGGACGAAGACGATCCCGTACTTGTCGCAGATCTCGCGGACGCCCGCGAGATAGCCGGGCGGCGGGACCATGATCCCGGCGGTGCCGGGGATGGTCTCCAGGATGATCGCGGCGACGGTGCCCGGCCCCTCGAAGGCGATGGTCGTCTCGAGGTGCTCAAGGGCCCGCGCGCACTCCTGCTCCTCGGTCTGAGCGTAGAAGCGGGAGCGGTACAGGTACGGCGCCCAGAAGTGCACGACGCCGGCGGAGGCGCTGTCGGAGGCCCAGCGGCGCGGGTCGCCGGTGAGGTTGATCGCCTGCTGCGTACCGCCGTGGTACGAGCGGTACGCGGAGAGCACCTTGGGCCGCCCGGTGTGCAGACGCGCCATGCGCACCGCATGCTCGACGGCGTCGGCCCCACCATTGGTGAAGAAGATCTTGTCCAGGTCACCGGGCGTCCGCTCGGCGATCAGCCGCGCCGCCTCCGACCGCGCCTCGATCGCGAAGGCGGGCGCGAACGTGGACAGGGTTGCGGCCTGTTCCTGGATCGCGGCGACGACCTTCGGGTGCTGGTAGCCGATGTTCGTGTAGACGAGGCCACTCGTGAAGTCGAGGTACCGCTTGCCGTCGTAGTCCCAGAAGTACGACCCCTCCGCGCCGGCGACGGCGAGCGGGTCGATGAGCTCCTGCGCGGACCAGGAGTGGAACACATGAGCACGGTCCGCGGCCTTCACGGCGGCGCCGACCTCGGGGTTTGGCTGAGGGGTCATGCGGGTGAGCGTAAATGTCCGCGATGCGGAAGCGGTATCGGCGTCCTGTCTGTGGACGGGGGGTTTCCGCGACAGGTTGTCGGGCTTGGCGTCATGGAACCTGTCGAAGCCCGTCGGAACCACAGGTGGGCGGGCTCGGCGTTACGGAACCGTCGACCCCGGGGCGGCCGTCACCTCGTAGGACCGCACTATCGTGAGCCTCACGCACAGGCACGTGTCGGGGGAGTACGGGGAGGGCCTGCGATGGAGAAGCTGGGGGCCGGGGATCCGCAGAGGATCGGGGCGTATCGGCTGCTGGCGCGGCTCGGGGCCGGTGGGATGGGGCAGGTGTACCTCGCCCGGTCGGAGCGGGGGCGGACCGTCGCCGTGAAGCTGGTGCGGGAGGAGCTCGCCGCGCAGGAGGAGTTCCGGGCGCGGTTCCGGCAGGAGGTGCGGGCCGCCCGGCAGGTCGGCGGGTACTGGACGGCGCCCGTCCTCGACGCCGACACCGAGGCCGCGGTGCCCTGGGTCGCCACCGGGTACGTCGCCGGGCCGAGCCTCCAGCAGGTCGTCGGCCATGATCACGGGGCGCTGCCCGAGCGGTCGGTGAAAATCCTCGCCGCCGGGCTCGCGCACGCGCTGAAGGACATCCACGCCGCCGGAATCATCCACCGGGACCTGAAGCCCTCCAACGTGCTGGTGACCATCGACGGGCCGCGGGTCATCGACTTCGGTATCGCGCGGGCCCTGGAGACGGTGACCGACGGGGGCCTGACGAGAACCGGCGCGCTGGTCGGCTCGCCCGGCTTCATGGCGCCCGAGCAGGTGCGGGGCGACCGGATCACGCCGGCGTGCGACGTCTTCTGCCTGGGTTCCGTGCTCGCCTACGCCGCCACCGGCAAGCTTCCCTTCGGCGCGGGGGGAAGTGGCGTGCACGCGCTCATGTTCCGGATCGCCCAGGAGGAACCCGACCTGGAGGGGGTCCCGGAGGGCCTCGCCGATCTCGTCCGGGCCTGCCTGAAGAAGGACCCGGCCGCCCGCCCGACCCTGGACCAGGTCCTGGACCGCACCGGCGCCGAGGACACGGTCTCCGGCGGCCGCTCCCGCGACCCGTGGCTGCCGAGCGCCCTGGTGGCGCAACTCGGGCGGCACGCGGTGCAGTTGCTGGAGACGGAGGATCGGAGGATGGGGTGGCGTTGGCGGCGGGGTGCGCGGTGCCGGGGTGGCGTTGGCGGGGGGCGTGGAATCGCTGGGCTGCGGTGCTGGAGGCGCGGAGCCGCGGTCGGCGCTGCTGGAGGCGCGGGAGCCGCTGCGGGTGCCGGGCCGCTGGGCTGCCGGCAGGCCGGGTCGCCGGCCGGCCGGAGCCGCCGCCGCCGCCCAGGGCGCTGCGCGTGGGAGGCGTTCAGGAGCTGGGCGCTCAGGCGGGGCGGTGAGGTGGCGCCCGAGCATGCCGCGGCCGCAGGACGCGCCGCCGTGCCCGGCAGCCCGGGGCGGGGCGCCGTTGAATCACCTGCCCACGGCCGTCGGCACGGCGGGGCGACCTCCGCCACCCGCCCGCCCATCCCGCGTACGGCTACCCGCAGCAGCCGCCTCAGCACAGCGCCGCCGTCCCGTCCACCCTGCCTACGGCCACCCCAGCAGCCCTGGGCGCCGGCGTCCCCGCGCAGTACAACCCGTACAGCGGCGGCCCAGGCGCCACCCGCCCTACGGCCGGGCGCCACCCGCCCTACGGCCCAGGGCAACACCGCCTACGGCCCAGGGGCACCGCATTCCCGCACCAGCCGCACCCGCAGCCGGACCCCCCGCGCCGCGGCGGCCGGTCCACGGCCGCGCTCGTCGCCGTAGCGCTGGTCGTCGCGCTCGGTGCCGGCGGGTCGGTCTACGCGCTGATGAGCAGCGGCGGCGACGACCAGGCCGACCCCACGCCCACGCCCACCACCAGCGCGCCCACGACACCCGGCCCCTCGCCCACCCCCACGGAGCCCTCGCCGACGCCCACCACCTCGGCCCCGGCGGACGGCACGGTCCCCGCCGGCTACCTCGGCACCTGGACCGCGGGCATCGACAACGCCGACGGCCAGCACACCCGCCAACTCACCATCCAGCAGGGCGAGGTGGGCGACACGGTGCTCTCGCTCGTGGCCGACGGCCCCGACTACCACTGCGTCTTCGAGGCCCCGCTCACCGCGTCGCCGGGCAGCGACGGCCCGTTGGAGATCGGCCCCTCCACGGTGACGGTCGGCGAGCCCGCGACCTCCTGCACCCCGGGCGGAGCCACCGAGATCACCCTGAAACCGGACGGCACCCTGGAGCGCGTCAACACCGGCAACGGCGAGAAGCTGACGTACACCAAGCAGTGACGCGAAGTGCGCGCCGCAGTGGGGGCGTTGAGGTCGCTCGCTCGTACGGATCCGGCGGTACGGCCGTCTTCCGTGCGAGCGGCAGGAGGAGTTGTGTGGGTGACAGCACCTGACCCACCGCACCCACCGACCCCGGGAGAGCGCATGCGTCCCAGCAGAAGAACGGTCCTGACCGCGACGGGAGGGGCCACGCTGGCCGCCGGGACCGGCACGGCCGAGGCGGCACCGTCGGGCGCCCGGCCACCGGCCACCGCACAGGCCCCCACCCGCGAACTCCGGGCGCTGTTACGGGAGATCGACCCGGCCCGCATCGAGGCCACGGTCCGCAAGCTCGTCTCCTTCGGCACCCGCCACACCCTCTCCGCGCAGGACGACCCGGCCCGCGGCATCGGCGCCGCCCGTGACTGGCTGCTGGCGGAGCTGAGTTCGTACGCCGCCGGCTCCGGTGGCCGGATGACGGCGGAACTCCAGTCGTACGTCCAGGAACCGGGCCCGCGCATCCCGACGCCCACCCGGATCACCAACGTCATCGCCACCCTGCGCGGCGCGGTGACGCCGGAGCGGATCTACGTCGTCTCCGGGCACTACGACTCCCGGGTCACCGACGTCATGGACGCCACCTCCGACGCCCCGGGCGCGGACGACGACGCGTCCGGGGTCGCGGTGGTCCTGGAGCTGGCGCGGGTGATGGCGAGACGGCGTCCCGCCGCGACGATCGTGTTCGCGGCGGTCGCGGGGGAGGAGCAGGGTCTGTTCGGATCGGCCCACCTGGCCCAGCAGTTCAAGTCCGCCGGGGCGGACGTGCAGGGCATGTTCACCAACGACATCGTCGGCAGTTCGACGGCGGACGACGGCACGCGCGACCCGTACACCATCCGCCTCTTCGCGGAAGGCGTGCCGTCCTCCGAGACCGCCGAACAGGCCGCGGTCCGCCGCTCGGTGGGCGGCGAGAACGACTCGGCCACCCGCCAGCTCGCCCGCTTCGTCCGGGACGTCGCCGACAACGACGCCACCGGCATGCACGTCCGCGTCGTCTACCGCCGCGACCGGTACCGCCGCGGCGGCGACCACATCCCGTTCCTCGAACGCGCCTACCCCGCCGCCCGCTTCACCGAGCCCGCCGAGGACTTCGCCCACCAGCACCAGGACGTCCGCGTCGAGGACGGCAAGCAGTACGGCGACCTGCCCGAGTTCTGCGACTTCGACTTCACCGCCCGCGTCGCCAAGGTCAACGGCGCCGCCCTGTGGACGCTGGCGCAGGCCCCGGGCACCCCGAGGGGCGCGAAGATCGTCACCACCCTGCTCACCAACTCCACCCGGCTGGTGTGGACGCGGGGCACGGAACCGGACCTCGCCGGCTACGAGATCGTGTGGCGGGAGACGACGGCGCCCGAGTGGACGCATGTCGTCCCGGTCGGCGACGTGACGACGTACGAGATCGACCTGTCGAAGGACAACGTCTTCTTCGGGGTGCGGGCGGTGAACACGAAGGGGCTGACCAGCCCGGTCGCCTTCCCCGACCCGCAGGCCTGACCGCCGCTAGATCCAGCCCTGCTGCCAGGCGCGGTGGGCCGCGGCATGCCGTGTCGTGGCCCCCAGCTTGGACATCGCGGCGGAGAGGTAGTTGCGCACGGTCCCCGGCGCCAGATGCACCTGCTCGGCGATCTCCGCCACCGACGCCCCCGTGCGGGCCACCCGCAGCACCTCCAACTCCCGTGCGCTGAGCGGGCAGTCGTCCTCGGCCAGCGCGGACGCCGCGATCTCCGGGTCGACGTAGCGGCGCCCGGCGGCGATGTCCCGGAGAATCTCGGACAGCCGGGCGGCGGGGGTGGTCTTGGGCACGAACCCGCGCACCCCGGCGGCCAGCGCGCGGCGCAGCACGGCGGGCCGGGCGTGCCGGGTGACGAGGACGACGTGGGTGCCCGGCCGCCCGGCACGGATCTCCTCGGCGGCCCGCAGCCCGTCCGTGGGCGGCATCTCGAGATCCAGTACGGCGATGTCGGGCCGGTGTTCGAGGGCGAGGCGCACGGCGTCGGTGGAGGTCGAGGCCTCCGCGACCACGGTGAGGTCGTCCTCCAGGGAGAGCAGGGCGGCCAGCGCACCGCGCAGCAGGTCCTCGTCGTCGGCGAGCAGGACCCGGATCACGCGGCGGCCCCTGGGCGGCCGGTGTCGGGCCTGGTCGGTCGGTGGCTCTTGGGGCGGGTGGTGTCGGGCCGGTTGGCTTGGCGGTCCTCTGGGCGGGCGGTGTCGGGACGGTTCACTCGGCGGTCCCGTGGACGGGGAGAGTCGCGGTCACCGTGAAACGGTCGTCGTCCGCCCGCTCCCAGGTCAACTCCCCGCCCGCGCCCCGCAGTCGCTCGGCGAGCCCCCGCAGTCCGGTGCCGTCGGCGCTGCCGGGACGGGTGACGGCCCCGTCGTTGGCGATCCGCAGCCGGACCCGGTCGTCGACGAGCCGGTAGTCGACCTCGGCGGTGCGGGCCTGGCTGTGGCGCAGCACATTGGTGGTGGCCTCGCGCATGACGAGGCCCAGGAGACTGCGGGTGGGATCGTCCAACGTCCCCTGCCGCGGATCCGTTTCGAGCGTCATCCGCGCGTCGATGCCGGCCGCGGCGAGCACCCGGGTGGCGTTGGCGATCTCGTCGTCGAGCGTCGTACGGCGTATGCCCTGCACGACGGCCCGGGTGTCCCGCAGCGCGTCCGCGCACAGCTGCCGTATCTCCCGCATCTCGGCGGCCGCGCGGCGCGGATCGGACTCGGCGAGCCGCGACGCCAACTCCGCCTTCAGGGCGATGACTTGGAGGTGATGCCCCTGGATGTCATGGAGGTCGGAGGCGAACCGCAGCCGCTCGTCCTTCACCGCCAGCTCCGCCTCCAGCCGCCGCGCCCGGTCCAGCCGCCCCGCGATCCGCCACGCCCACAGCGGTCCGAGCACGGTCCACACCGTGAACGCCGTCAGACAGGCCGGGAACAGCGCCGCGTACGCCAACTCGCCGTCGCCTGCGGCCAGACTCACCGCGCCACCGGGCAGCGGTGCGAGCGCGACGGCACCCCCGACCAGCCACCGTCTGCGGGGCGCGGCGGGCAGACCGGCGGCGACGATCGCCACGGTCACGGCCGGGGCGACCGCCCACAGCCCGTAGTCGTGCCGCGCGAGCGGCGGTACGGCGAGTACGGCGGCGGCGAGACAGGCGGTGACGACCATCCCCACGCGCCGCCCGGCGGGCTCCCGCTCCTCCATCGACCCGCCGAGCAGCACGACCGCGGCCACGGCGTGCACGGCCAGCGCCGGCACGACCGGCGCCCGGGCCCACAGCGGCACGTCCCCGTCCAGCGCCCAGGCCCCGTACGCCACCACCAGCACACACAGCACGGTCCCCGGCACGGCCCACCACGTGTACCGCCGGAAACCCGCGAGCCCCGCCCCCTCGTCCACGCGGTCATTGTGGCAGCGGGGAGATGACAGATGTCATACGACGACGTGCGCTCCCGGCACTACTGCCGTTTTCCGCCCGCCGCGACCCTGAACGCCATGACGCACATCAACACCGCACCCCTGACCCGCCGTTGGCCGACGCTCGCGGCGATCGCGATCTTTGCCGCCCAGGCGGCGGCGAGCGCGTCCGACACGGTGGCGGACTCGGTCGAGGGTTTCGGCCAGGTCCTGCCCCTGCTGCCCCTGCTGTACGTGGTGATCAACCAACTGGGCACCCGCGGGCGACCTGGCCGGTGCTGGGCGGGGCATGGTCCTCGTCTTCGGCCTCCAGGCCCTGGACCTGGTCTCACCGGCGGGCGTGATGATCGGCATCGCGCTGGCGGTGCTGCTGTGGGGCTGCTGCGGGGCGCACCGCGCGTGTGGGGTGTGCAGGCCGCGGGGGTGGTGGTCTTCGGGGCGCTGGCGGTGGCGGGCCTGGCGGGGGACCGGAGGTGGGGCGGTGGCTGGTGGCGGCGGGTGGTTCGTGCATGGGCTGTGGGACTTGGC
>MWJO01000072.1 GCA_002027195.1 Streptomyces sp. GKU 895
GCGCGCGTCTCGCTCCGCGAGAACGACGCGCCGGCGCTACGCGCCGGGAAAGATGCCGCGCTCCGCGCGGCTATTCGACGGCTCCGCCGTCGAATTCGGCCAACTCCGTTGGCCACGGCTCGAATTGCTCCGCAATTCGGCCTGCAGGAATTCGCTCCGCGAATTCCTGGAGCTGGCTAGGGGGTTGAGGATGCCGCCTTTCGCCGCTCCGCCATCTGACCTGACGGTTCGTCAGTTCTCCCCTGGCTCGCCGACCGGTCCGGCTCTGGGCGAGGATACGTCGGTCTCTGGCGTAGAGGCAAGCCCTCCCCTGCGATCGGCCTTGTCTGAGCTGGAGAGCTATGCCGCGTCTTCGCTCCTCTGAGGGTCCTATAGGTGCTGGTCAGAGGCTCGGTCCAGCGGATGGTTAGCGGAGCCGCTCTCTCCGGTGACGTTGTCCGAGGCTGCTCCTGGACGAGTTCCCCCGGAGTCCTCTACGGCCCGGGGGGCGACAGCGCAGGGAGCAGCAGGGTGTCTTGCTTCTTGCGGGAGGTGCGCCCCGCGCTTTCCTTTCTTTGAATTCTAGGGCTCTTTCGATGAATTGCGCGATGGTGCCCGTGCGGGGATTTTTTGCAATGCGCTCAGATTCAGAGATTCTGGTGTGGCTCTGTGAATCTGCTTATTGCTCAGTCTTTCTGATAAGTCGTTCACTGGGGTCATGATCTTGGACTCCCCCGTGGACGGGCATGATGCGGCCTGTCCTGATCCTTCGTATGTCGATGTCCGCTTCGTGGCGCCGGGTGGTGAGCGGCGGCAGATGCCGTGGCTGCGTGCTGTCCACGAGCAACGGCTGGAGGGCTGTGTACCGGTCAGGATGTTTCCGGTGCGCCGAGGGAAGCGGTTGGCTCCGGGATGGTGGTGGTCGGCGACTACGGGGCGGCTCGTGCACTACGGGAGCGCGGCGCAGCGGGATCGTTTGATGCTGTTCGACCAAGACCGCCAGGTGGTGGATCTGGCGTGTCGGCCCGTGGAGTTCGTCTGGCGCGCGGGGAGTTCGGTGGTGCGGCATGCTCCGCAGCTCCTGGTGCGGTGGGCAGGGGGACGTCGGGAGCTGGTGGATTGCGTCGGTGTGAGTGGCCCTTCTCGTCAACTGCTTTCCAGAGTACGGGTGTTGGGTTCCTGTGTGCGTGCGGCGGGGTGGGGGTATCGGCTGGTGGGGCCGGCTGCCTGTGCGGGTGGCGAACGTGCGGTGGCTGTCGGGGTACCGGCATCCGCGCTACGCGGACGCGGCCGTGGTGGACCGGCTGCGGGAGGCCTGCGTGGTGCCGCGGCCTGCGGCTGAAGCAGTCGGTGAGGTGGGAGAGGCGATACGGGTGTGGCCCGTGGTCTTTCATGCCCTGTGGTCCTCACGGCTCCATGTCGATCTGGACCAGGTGCTGGGCGAGCACTCGCTGATCACGGCCGGGGCGGGTGCGGCATGAGCAGGGCGCAGCGTGCGGTGATACAGGTCGGGGATCAAGTGTGTTTCGCTGGCGGGGAGTTCACCGTGGCGGGGCTGGAGGGGGCGCGGTGCCGGCTCGTGGACGAAGCCGGTGCTGTGCGGGTCGTGCTGGTCACGCATCTGATGGCGGATGAGGACTTCTCGGTGATCGGTGGGGCACCGCGGCAATACGTGCCCGCGCGCGGGCCGTTGGACGGGCTCGAGCCTGGCGTGCGGGAGCGGGCGCTGGCGTGGGAGCGGCACATCCGTGAGGTCGAGACCGGATGCGCGGAACTGGATGACAGTGGACGGGTGCGGGCGGAGTTCGACCCGAAGGCACGCAGCCTGGCCGAGCGGGAGGCTGCCAAGGCCGCTGAGCTGACGGCCCAGGGCGAGGCGGTGAGCATCACCACGGTGCGCCGGATGCGGGCGCGCTATCGCGAGCAGGGGGTGTGGGGGCTGGTCGACGGTCGGGCCAAGCGGGAGCGGTCGGCGTTCGGGCGTGCCGATGAACGCGTCGTCGCGCCATTGCGGCGGTGCTCGAGGAGCGGCGGGAGAAGTCGTCGCTCACGCTGTCCGGGCTGCGGCGCCGGGTGGGCTGGTATCTGGAGGAGTTGTACGGGGCGGGGGTGGTGAAGGTGCCGCCGACGTCGACGTTCAACCGGCTGGTGCATGCGGTTGGCGAGGGACGAGGGCTGCTGGGCAGTGCCCGGGCGCGGCGGGCACAGGCGTCGAAGCCGGAAGGCCCCTACGTGCCGACTTCTGCGGTGCGGCCTGGTGAGCTGGTGATGATGGACAGCACGCTGCTGGATGTGCTGGTCGTCGGCGAGGACGGGAAGACGGGTCGGTGTGAGCTGACGGTGGCCGTGGACGTGGCCACGCGCAGCATCACCGCCGCGGTCCTGCGCCCGCGGGGGACGAAGTCGGTGGACGCGGCGATCCTGCTCGCGCAGAGCGTGGTGCCCGAGCCCATGCGGCCCGGCTGGAGCGAGGCGCTGTCGATGCGGTCCTCGGTCATCCCCTATGAACGGCTCGTCGGCATCGATGCACGCATCGAGCGGGTCGCGGCACGGCCGGTGATCTGGCCCTCCACTGTTGTCGTCGACCAGGGGCGGTGTTCGTCTCCAAGGCGTTCCTGGCCGCGTGTGAGCACTTGGGGATCTCGGTGCAGCCCTGCCCTCCCGCCTCCGGACACGCCAAGGGGCACGTGGAACGGGTTTTCGGGTCGATCAACACGCTCTTCGCGCAGCATGTGGCCGGGTACACCGGCCGACATCTCGGGATGCGGGGGCGACGGGTTGAGGACGAGGCGTGCTGGACGCTGGCCCAGCTGCAGGAGCTGCTGGAGGAGTGGATCGTCGTTGGGTGGCAGGAGCGGCGCCACAGCGAGCTGCGGCATCCGCTCCTGCCGAAGCTGGCGCTGTCGCCGAACGAGATGTGGGCCGCGCTGATCGGGATGTGCGGGCATGTCCCCGTCCCGCTCACGGCCGTCGGCTACATCGAGCTGCTGCCCGCCAAGCGCCTGACGATCGGCGCCGACGGCATCCGATTCGACACCGCACCTACGACAGCAGGGAGTTGAACCCCTACCGTCGGCGCCGCTCGTCGGCGGCGGACGGGCGGTGGGAGGTCCACTACAACCCGTACGAGCCACAGCAGTGCTGGGTGCGGCTGCCTGAGGGGTGGGCCCAGGCCGACTGGATCCACCGCACCCTGGTCAGGGCGCCGTTCACCGACGCGACCTGGCGCCACATCCAGGCCGTCACCGAACGCCGCGGCACGCGCGCCGACCATGAAGAGACCCTCGCGCGAGCTCTGGATGAACTGCTGCGGCGCGCCGCAATGGGGGCAGGCACGGCCCGGGAGCGGTCTGTCGCTGCGCAGGCCGGTAGGGGTGCGGCCATAGCGGCGGGAGCAGTACATGACCATGACGTCGTTGCGGCAGCTGCATCCGGCCCGGCTGGTGGAGGTCCCTCGTGGGCTGATGAGGACGAGGAGTGGGACGAGGACTTCGAGAACGCGGCGGGATTCGACGAGGCGGATGTCCTTGGCAACGTCTGCGGCGGGGATGTCGCGGGTGCGGCTCGTGTCTCCTCAGGAGTGTGGAAGGTCTTCGACGCGCACGCGGAGGCCGAGCAGTGGTAGCCCTGGAGGTCGTGGGTGACGGGGCGGGCGAGCCGTATGCGTCACCGACGACGTGGAGCGAGTGGATACGGTTCGTCGACGCGGCGGCACCGCAGCTGGCGGGCGAGGGGCCTTTCAGCGAGGAAGAAAGGCTCGACTACCACTCGCAGTTCGTGGTCCTGTCGACGCCGGGGATGGACGAGATCTCCCTGGCGCTGCGCCGGTTGATGATCCTGAACCGGCGCCATGACGGGACGGCGCGGCGCGGGCTGATCGTGTCCGGGCCGCCGACGACCGGCAAGACCACCGCTCTGCAGCAGCTCGGGCGTGCCTTCCACCTCGCCGAGCGACGGCGCCGCGGAAGTGAGACGGACGAGGGGCGGCTGCCGGTGGCGTTCGTCGCCGTGCCGCCGGCCGCCACGGCGAAGATGCTCGTATCGGAGTTTGCCCGCTTCCTGGGGCTGCCGGTAGCGGCGCGGATGAACCAGGCACAGATCACCGACGCGGTCGTGGGTACCCTGCGTGATCTGGGCACCGGCCTGGTCCTCGTCGACGACATCCACCTGTTGGACACTCGCACCCGCGCCGGAGCCGAGACGTCCGACCAGATGAAGTACTTGTCCGAACGGGTCGCGCCACCTTCGTCTACGCCGGAGTCGCCGTTGAGGACTCGCCCCTGCTGAGCGGGATCCGCGGGGCGCAGTTGGCGGGGAGGTTCAAGCTCCTGTCCAACCCTCCCCTGCCGTACGGGAGTCGGGAGCAGCAGGCAGCATGGCGCGGGCTGCTGGACGGCATGGAGAACGCGCTACGCCTCGAGCGGCATCGTCCTGGGTCGCTGGGGCGCATGGCTGCGTATCTGCATGCGCGGACCGGCGGGCGGATCGGGAGCCTGTCCGCGCTGATCCGCGAAGGAGCGATCACCGCGATCCTGGACGGCACCGAGAAGATCACCAAGAAACAGCTCGAGGCCGTCCGTCTCGACCACCTCGCGGAGCAGAACGCACGGCCCCCAGCGGGGCAGACCACGTCCGGCCGGTCCCCCACCACCGTCTGAGCGGCACGTGCCTGATCGTCCCTCGCGTTCCTGTTCTGCTTGTTTGGTGGGCATCCTCATCTGCGGGCGCCCACCAGCCACGTGAAAGCTGACCCCACCACCTCATGCCTGTGCCCTCTCCCACTCGCGGCCTGTCGGCCGCGAGCTTTATCCGCACCGCGCCCGTCGCGGGCGAGACGACCGCCTCATGGATCACCCGGTGCGCGGCCGCCTACCATCTGCCTCCCAGTCCCTACCTGCGTGCTGTCCTTCAGCAAGAAGGCCGTGCCCCCGTCAACAGCCGGCACAGGCTGCACGCCGAGCTCTACCTCAATGCCGCGGCCCGCGAACGCGTGGCCGCCTACAGTCGCATCGAGGAGCAGGTCCTGGCACGCGTACTGCCCGCCTGGCCGCTGGACCTGGATGTCCTACGGCACCACAACCGGCCGGCCGCGCACTGGCAATCCCCCATCCCCCACACGGCCGTATCCGTGATGGCCGGGTGTTTGACGTGCACCGCCTCACGCAGCCGCGGACAGCAGGTATGGCAGTACCGGGAATGGAACCAGCGCATCTGCCGCACCCATCGCATCTGGCTCGTCGGCGGCAAGCCGGGCTACACGGGCCCGACCCAGATACCGCTCGACCACCTCGGCCTGGGCGAAGCCGCCCGCATCCTGGCCGCACACCGACGCCACCAGAACCTCACCCATCCAGACGGCACAGCCACCGCGGCGTGGCAGTGGGCACGCGGCATCATCCAACACCTCTACACCGGAGGGGAGTTGACGCCGCCCGGCGTGGCTGTGGGGTGGAACGAACGCCTTGACGCCCTGACCCGACAGGCCGGCCGTACAGGCCGGGCATGGCCATGGCGGATCATCGCCCGCGACCTGGTCACCTACCCCGAAACCCTCGCCCTGACCGAAGCCCTCACCACCATGGCCGCAGACGCAGACGCGTCCCCACACACCGCAACCGAAGAACACATGACCGGCCTCCTGACACGCGCACTCGGCCTACACACCGCACCGGCCCCCACCCCCGAGGCGCAACCCCTCGCCCGATGGCTCGCCCGACACTGCCGGGAAGACACTGAACGCTGGCTGAACAGCCGCCAAGGAGACACGAGCGCGGTCCCCCTCCACGTGAAGGGCCTGACCTGGGCACTCAAACGACACAGCGCGTAAGAGCACCTCACCAAGACCAGCGAAGATGCACACCCGCCCACCTGACCTCCACACCCCCACCAGCAGCACGCACAACCCGCAGGCCACCGCCCATCACAACATGGACCGGAACACTGTCACTGCTCACCTCAACTGAACCAATCCCGCCCCCAAGCATCCACTCCAACTGAAAACCCGCAGGTCACAGGGCAACCACTACCCACACCCACCGAGCAACGACACCCACCCCCAGGTAGCCGCCTGCGGGCGCTCCGCGCCCGCCTCCCCGGCGGCTCCGCCGCCGGACCGGACCACTCCGTGGCCCGGAAGCCGAATCGCTCCGCGATCCGGTGACGGAGCCCGCTCCGCGAACTCCGAAATCCGAAAGGCGCAGCAACTAGATTCTGACTGGGGCGAGTTGACGTATCGTCAACTAAACACTGACACAGCATCAGATTTGGGGTCCCGGGCTGAGGATTCTTGATCATTCTTCTGCGGGCACCGCTAGCAGATGCTTTCTGTCTACTGTCATCGCGATGCCGAAGCCCGTCAGAACTCTGCCGACAGTGTGAGAGTACTGAATCCATGGCCGACGACGGATCAGGTGCACGGCGGCGCGTGGGAAGGGTGCCGGCCAAGGTGGCCCGGACCGCCGCCGTGCAGCGCCTGATCGACCTCGATGGCCGCGATGAGCTGACGTCCGCTCATGTCCGTCTGGTGGCACAGGCGTTGGGGCGTTCCGAGCGGACGGGGTGGCGGTGGCTGTCCACCGCGCGAGTGGAAGGCCGCTACGGCCGCGTTTCTGCGGACACCGCTCCTTGCGGCCACAGCGTGACAGCAACCAGCCGACCAGCCGACTGTTGGTCAGTTGGCTTGGGGGAGGGCCTTGCCGTACCAGGTCTCTATGTACAGGCCCGTGCAATATGCCGGGATCTCGCGGTAACCGTGGCGGGCGTACAGGGCGCGGGCCTCGACCAGGTCCAGGCGGGTGTTGAGGACCATTCGGGAGGCGCCGAGCAGGCGGGCTTCGCTCTCCAGTAGCTCCAGCAGGAGGTCGGCGCCCTTCTTGCCCCGGTGGGCGGGACGCACGTAGATGCGGGTCAACTCGGCGCGTTCGGAGTCCAGCATCAGCAGCCCGCCGCCGGCGGCGGGTTCGCCGTCGAAACGGCCTACAACGAATTGGCCCGTGGGTGGGGTGAGCAGTTCCGCGCCGTCGTCGGCCAGGCCCTGATCGATCTCCTGTGAGGTCGCGGGCCGCTTCCAGTAGCGACTGGCGACCTCGTCGTAGTAGTCCCGGCGCAGGCCGGTCGCGTCCGTTGTGTCGAAGGCTTCAGGGGCCAGATGCCAAGAGGTCATGAGAGTTCTATAGCGGGGGTGCGTCGCATTCGCCAACTGATTTTTCGGGGGTGAACTCCATTAGTCGTAGCGGTAGTTGACAGATGGTGTCTTTATGAAGAACGCACGGGACGCCCTTGCTGTTGCTGCAGGGCGGCAGTGGCTCGGTCGATTCGGATATATCGGTAATGAGTGCAGAAGTTCCTATATTTTCCTTCTGGGGTTGTCAGGCACGGCAATATAGGGAGAAATTGGGTCACGTTCCCGCTGTTTTGATGGCTCAAAAAGATCTTGCAAGGCCGGAAGCTGAAGCAATGATGAGTTACTGCAGATGGCAACTACTACTCCGAAAGGGAATGCGACACCGGGAGGGATTTGGCACAACTGGACCTTTCCGGATGCAATCTCCGCTCTGCGGCAACCCGCAAGACCGGCAGGCTGATGCATTCGATAATGAGCCTTTCGGGAAAAAGTCAAGACGGGGGAAAAAGTGATTCAAAAGGATTTGGCTGCGGTTAACGTGCTCCTGTCTGTCGGGGGTGAGGTGGTAAGTACCGGGCTCGAGGCCCTGCTTCTGCGCCTCCCTCCGATCGACAAGGTGCAGGCTTGTACACCGGACGACTTGGCCTCGCAGTTGGCCACTGGGTCGTGGGACGTGCTGATCGTGGGCTTCGACCAGTGGGGCGCGCTGGCCACGTACGCGGACTCCGGACCGTTGCCCGTGGTGCTGGTGCTGGGCGACGAGGCACCCGACGAGCGCGGCGACCTGTACGCCTCACTCCCGGCCGACGGTTTCCTCTCACTGGCCGATCTCTCCGCGCAGTCGCTGGAAAGCACCCTTGCCCGGGCGATCGCCGGCGAGATGCCGATGCCCCCCTCGCTCGCGCGCTGGCTGCTGGCGGGGAACCCGACACGCGTCTCCGGGAACGACGCCCGCACAGTCGCCCTGACCCCAAGGGAGCGGGAAACCCTGTCGCTGCTGGCAAAGGGGCTCAGCAACAAGCAGATCGCCCGCGCCATGAGTATTTCCAGCCACGGCGCGAAGCGGCTGGTCGGTTCGCTGCTGCTGAAGCTGGGTGTCTCGAACCGGACCGCCGCAGTCATCACGGCGCTCAAGGCCGGACTCGTCTGACCGCCCTCTCCGGGCGCGGCTCGACACCTGGCGTCATGGAGAAGCTCCGTGTCTCCGTACGTGACACGTCACTCGGGCGTACGTGCATCGCGTCGCGGGACGGCATCATCACTACCGCGGCCACCGTACGCTCCCTTCGGATGTCACCGTTGGCCGGGACGTGGAGCGGTGGCGCAGAAAGCAGCGCGAAGTGATCCTCCGCGCCCGCCGACGAGGGCAGCTCGGCCTGCCCTCGTCGGCACGCCTGGAGCCTGCGCTCCGACGACCTGCGGGCGAACGGATTGATTCGGTCACCGGACATCAGGTCGGGATGCAGGAAGTGATTCGTGTGCTCGAGCTGGTCGCCCTCGACCACGCGCAGCTCGTCACCGAGCACCTCCACCCAGGCGGCCGTCCGCGTGTCACACAGCATGATCGACCGGGAACTCGCCAGGGGGAGGTCCCGGAGGATTTCGACGGCGTCGCGCACGGAGTCCGCGGTGTCCAGTAGGTGACGGATGGCCAGGTAGGGCGGGATTCCTGGCCGCCATTGGCCGCCGAGCACCAAGTTCAAGCCGACGGCCAGTCCCCGGCTGTTGACCCCGAGATACCCGAGCAGGCCCGCGAAGCTCAGGACCAGTGCCCGGCGGCCGCCGGGGCGCGTGACATCCAGCACGGCGATGCTGTCGTCCAGGTTGCCGTTGAGATCCACGGTCTGTGCGAGGACGGGTTCTCCCCCCGCTCGCAGGCCCGAGCGGGCGTACGTCGTGCAGTCGCCGGAGGCCCGGACCGTGCGGTAGCCGAGCACTTCGCGCCGGATCTGCAGCAGCACCGCCTCCTCGCGCGTGATCCGTGCACCGTCGGCGAGCCCCTCGATCTCCTCGGACAGGTCGGGCAGCGCCGCTGTGATCACGGCGTCATGAGCGGCGATGACCGGACGCAGCTCCTCGAGCGTGACCGGGCGGGGCAGCAGATGACCGAGCCGGGCCACTCGGTCGGCGAGGAAGGACCGCAGCGAGCCGGCCAAGGCCTGCCCATGGCACAGACCGGCTTGATAGGGGCTGCCGGTCGCGCGTATGAAGGCGACGGGGGGTGCCGGGGGTCCGTGTTCCCGGTTCGTCACCGGGCGTCCGCCGCGACCTTGGGGCCGAGTTCCAGCTGCTCCTTCACCCGGGGCCACTCCGGGCGCAGGATGCTGAAGAACACCGCGTCGCGACGGCGATTGCCGGGCATGGGATTGAAACTGCGCAGGGTGCCCTCCTCGGTCGCACCGATGTTCCGCAGCCCTTTGCGCGCCTGTGTGTTGAGCTTGTCGGTCTTGAACTCGACCCGTTCGGCGCCCAGGTTCTCAAACGCGTGTTGCAGCAGCAGGTACTTCGCCCAGCGGTTGACCCCCTGCCCGCGGAAGTCCCGGCCGAGCCAGGACCAACCGATCTCCAGCCGGCCGTCCGCCTGGGCGATGTTGCCGTAGCTCATGCTGCCCGCCGTCCGCCCTGTCCCCTTGTCCGTGATCACGAAGACGGCTCGGCGTCCGGCGCGGTGGTCGGCCAGCGTCGCGTCGAAGAAGGCGTGGAAGTCCTCGTCGCTGTCCACACGGCTGACGAAGTAGCGCCAGATGTGCGGGTCCATGGCAATCGCGTGCAGCGCGTCCCGGTCGCCCGCGTCGATCGGCCGCAGCCGCACGTTCTGGTTCTCCAGTGTCGTCGCCGCCTTGTCCCACCAGGTCGGTGCGGCCGTGTCACTGAGCATGGATGCCTCCCTGGCTGTCGTCGATCTCGGCTCGCAGTGCGGCGTGAATCTTCGTGCGTTGTGGTTTGAACTGTGAGGTCAGCAGGCCGTTGTCGATGCTGAAGCGCTCCTTGGCCACCACGACCCGGCGAATCTGCTCGTCCCGGCCGAACGCGGCGTTGGTGCGGGCGAGCTGTTCTGCGATGGCTGTCTCGTCGGCCGGTTCGTGGGCAGGTGAGACGACTGCGACCAGATGGGTGCGGCCCGGGCAGAACAGCACGCACTCCTCGATCGCGGTGCTCTGCTTCATGTGGTCCTCGATGGGACGGACAATGATCTTCCGCGCGTTGTCGAGCACGATGACGTCGTCCGCCCGTCCCCGGATGTACAGAAAGCCGTCCTCGTCCAGGTGCCCGATGTCGCCGGTGCGTACCACACCCGGCTCGGTGAACACCCGCGCGGAGGTGCCTTCGGGCGCGTACAGATAGCCGTCGGCCACCGGGTGGTCGCTGCGCACGCTGATCACGCCGTTCTCGTCGAAGAGCACTTCCTTGCCGGTGACCACCTGACCGACGCTGCCCAGCCTGTTCGCGCCGGGATGGTTCTTCGTGACGATGCAGGTCTCGTTGAGACCGTAGCCCTCGTAGATGGGCACACCGATGTCGGTGAAGAAGCGCAGCACCGCCTGGGGCGCGGGAGCCGAGCCGGTCCACAGATAGCGGATCCGGTCGCCGAACAGGCGGTCCGCGGCGGCGCGCAGGTCCTCCCGCGTGGGGGGTCCGCCGTTCGCCTTGCGGGCCCGCGATTCGATGCGCTGCTGGGCGAGCTTGTAGAAGGCCGGCACGCCCATGACCACCGTCGGGCGCGCCTGCCGCAGCGCGGCGAACGCCGTCTCGTAGGTGCTGACGGTGATGTCGTGGCCGTGGCACAGCGCCGAGTAAAGCCAGTAGCGCTGTTGGAGCAGCGACAGCGGGAGGAACAGGAACAGTTCGTCGCCCGGGCCGTGCGCGAACATCTCCTGCACCGCGCGCAGGGAGCCGTCGATGCTGCCCGCTGTGGCGGCCAGGCCCTTGGGCTCACCGGTGCTGCCCGAGGTGAACTTGATGGTCGTCGGCTCGTCCGGGGCGTACTCCACCGGAGCAGGGGCGGAACCCGGCTCGGTCTCGTCGATGAGCCGGGACACCTCGTCCATCGGCAGGACTCCGGGGGCGCCTTGGCTCCGGTCCGTGAAAAGCAGCCTGAGCCCGTAACGGGTGAGAAGGGCCTCGTCGGGCTCGAACTTGCCGGGCTCCAGTCCGGCGGTCACCGCCTTCAGGCGCAGCGCCGCAAGATCGAGCAGCACCCATTCCGGGCCGTTGGCCGCCAGGATGCCGATCCGGTCGCCGGGACGCACTCCGAGCCGTGTCAGTGCCACCGCGAGCCTGCCGGACTGTTCGTACAGTTCCGTCAGGTCCATGGAGCGGGAGTTGCCGGGACCGACGGTACGAAAGCGGTGTCCCGGAGCCGGTGGGTGCCGGAGGATGTGTCCGATCACGGAGTGCGTCATCGTTCGTCTCTGCCGTCGGTGGTGAAGAAGACCTGACTGCTCAGTTCGACGGTGCTGCCGGGAGCCAGCAACGTCGCCGTGGTGGGCCAGGCCGTGGCCGGGGGCAGGCCCAGGGCAGTGGCGAGGCGCCCTGCGAAGCGCGGCATGACCGGTGTCGCGCACAGCGCGAGGAGCCGTGCCGCGCACAGTTCCAGAGCGATCGCCGTGCGGTTCTCGTCGCGCCATTCCTCGCTGTGGGCGCTCGCCGCCTCTGTCCGGGAGAACCGCATCGCATCCGCGACGATGCCGCTCAGTTCGTCCGCGGCCCGGTTGAGTGAGAAGGCGTCGGGTCCGAGGGCCTGGGTGAGCGCGGCGAGCCGACCGTTCAGGCAGGCGAGGAACGCGGTGTGCTCGGGCGTCCAGATGCCGGCGTCCGGGGCATGACCGCCGTAGTCCTTCTCCACCCGGCGGCCCAGATCGTTCAGCCATGTCTGCCAGCGGCCGATCAACTCGTCGGTGAGGACGGCCTCGTAGGCCGCGAGCCGGAAATCCGTGCGTCGGCCCTCGGGCCGGGTGCGGGACAGGAAGAACCGAACGGCGTCCACCGTGTGCGGGGTGAGGATCTCCTTGCCCCATACGGCGTGACGGCGGCTGGTGGAGAACTTCTCGCCCTCCAGGAGATAGAACTCGTTGACGTGGTAGTCCACATCAGGGTTCCAGTCGGGGAAGGCCAGCCGGTACAGGACCGGGTACAGAACCGAGTGGTAGAAGCTGTTGTCGTACCCGAAGAAGTGGACGATCTTCCAGTCGGAACCAGGCCTTCTGGCCTGCCAGTCGCGGTCCTCCGCCCGCCCGAGCATCTCTATGCCGTGCAGGAAGCCGTACGCCATCTCGGGCCAGACCCAGATGACCTGTTGCCCTTCGGCACCGGACTCGGCCGGTGACACGCCCCAGGACGACGGATGGGTGAGGGCGACGTCGAGCCGTTCACGGCGCATCAGCCGGTCGGCCAGCTCACGCAGCCGGGCGGGCACCCGGCCCAGCCGGTGGTGGTCGGCGAGTTCGGCGCGGAACTCGTGCAGCGGCAGGGAGTAGCGGGCGACGGTTCCGGTCTCGGGGGCGAGGCCGGACCGGCCGGACTGCGCTCCGTGCAGGTCAACGCAGTCGTTGGGTTCGCCGCATTCCTCACAGATGTTGCCGCCGGCCGGGGCGGCGCACACCGGGCACGCCCCGTGTACGTCGACTTCATACAGGTACTCCCCCGACCGGGCGTCGAAGAGCGCCGGACTCGTGCGCGGCCGCACTCTGCCGGAGGCGGCCAAGCGGGAGAAGAAGGCCTGCAGTCCCTCGGCGTACTCACCGGCCCCCGCCGTCACCGTGTACTGGTCGGGGTGGATGTCCATCAGCGCCAGGGTGGCTGCGATCTCCGCGCTGTAGTGGGCCGCGGTATCGGTGGGGGTGCGCCCCTCGCGCCGGGCGGCGTCGACGACGTAGCTCTGGTGGTCGTCGCTGCCTGTCAGGTGCCAGACCTGTGCACCGTTCATCCGCTGGAAGCGCACGTAGGCGTCGGCGCCGAGGTAGGGGCCCGACAGGTGTCCCAGGTGCAGATCACCGTTGGGGGTCGGCGGTGTCGAGAACACGAACTGGGGCCGTCCGCTGAGCCGTGCGCGGCCGCCGTCGGCGGCCCTGGCGCCGGCCTGCCCGGCGTCACGCCAGTAGAACGTGACGAATACCAGGTCGGTGTCGCCCTGGTTCTCCAGCACATGGGTGTCGAACGGTTCGAAGAGCGCGACCACGCCCGGGGCGGCCGGATGGCGGTCCTGTCCGTTCACGACGATCTCACCGCGCCCGCGGACGATGACGAAGACCTCGGTCTCGTCGTGCTGGTGGGCGAGCGAGGACGCCCCGGGCGCCACCCGGCCCCAGCCCGCGTGGACCCCGATGCCCCCGGGTCCGCCCTCGCCGAGGTCCAGGGTGCTCATGTCGATGCCCAGTGCCGCTTCCAGGGCCGCGGGATCGTAGCTGTTGATGATCACAAGGTGCTCCTTCCGTTCGCTGGACCACCCAGCAGTCCGAGCAGGTCGGCCGTTTCCGCGGCGACCGCCGGGGCCAGCCGGTAGCCCGACCCGTTGGCCGCGCCCGCGAACACGAGGCGTCCTTCCGGGTCGAGTGGCCGGATCTGAGGTTCTTTCGTGCTGCTGTAGGCGTCGCAGAACACGCGCCCCGAGACACACCGCGCGGCCAGCTCCGGCGCGTAACGGCCGAGCACCTCGCGCGCCTCGGCCAGGTCGCGGGGCAGCACCCCGGCCCGTAGCTCGTCCGGGTCGACGTCCCATTCCCGGCAGGTGTAGCTGAACAGCCAGTGGCCGGCGTGCGGCAGCGGCAGCAGGAAGGCGTCCTCGTCGTGGAAGACCACCACCGGGGCGTCCGGCTCGGGTGGCTGTTCGATGTGCAGGGCGACGATCTTCTTGACCCGGGCGCCGAGGGGCTCGACCAGAGCGTGCCACGCGGGATCTCTCAGCCATGGCCCGGGGGCCAGGACGACCTGTCCGGCGGTGAGGGTGTCACCGGTTCCCGTCCGCAGGGTCACGGCCGATGTCCCGGGGATCACGGCCGTGACCCGGACGCCCTCCAGGAAGCCTGCATCCGGACGCAGTTCCCGGGCGAGCGCGCGCGTGAGGGCCGGTACGTCGGCGTACTGGCAGCCTGCCGCGGACCACACCCCCGAGTCCGTCGGGGGCACGACCGGGCTGCCGGCCACGCTCAGCTCCAAGGGGTCGACGGCTGTCAGACCGGCCTCGGGAAGGTGGACTTCACGCAGCCGGGCCTCGGATTCCCGGGCTGCCACCAGGTACATGTCGCGGTCGTGGATCGGCAGGCGGGGTATCTGCTGTCGCAGCGCGCGGTAGTAGTCCTGGCTGTAGGAGGTCATACGGCGTACTCGTGGCGTCGTACCCCGGGGGAAGTGCAGGCCGGCGGAGCGGCGGCTCGCACCGGTGGCGACGGCGTCGCGCTCCACCACGACAACGGAGCTACCGGGATCACGCCGCGTCACCTCGCGGGCGATCGCGACCCCGGCGATGCCGGCGCCCACCACCGCGATGTCCACTGACTGCAAGCTCAGGCCTCCTGGTCGTCGGTGCCGGGCAGATCTGCCGCCCACTGCACGAAGGATGGATGCGGATCGGAGCTGCGGGTGCCGAGTATCCGGTCGGCGATCCGTCGGCTGCGCCAGGCGTTGAGGCTCAGGTTGGGGTCGGCCAGGCCTCGCTGCTGCAGGGCGGCGTTCTGCAGGAAGATGTTGCGATCGGCGGGACCGTCCCACACCACGGCGAAGTCCCGGTCGATGCGGTACTCCGTGCCCGCACGCTCCAGGCGGTCCGCGAGCGGTGCGAGGAACTCGGTGCCGGCCGGCCGGAAGCCGGTGGCCCAGACGACGGTGTCGCAGGCCAGCGTCTCGGCCGCGAAGGGCTGCTCATGGTGATCGAGCGTCAGCTCCCAGCCGTTGGCGTCGCTGCCCTTGACCTCCCGCACATGTCTGTTGGGCAGCAGATCGAAGGTGGGCCGGCCGCCGCCGGACGCCACGAACCGGAGGAGATAGAGGCGCTGGTAGATCTCCCGGAGGGTGGACTCCGAGATACCGTCGCTGGTCAGCACGTGCCGTTCGGTGAACGCACTGCGCGTGTCGCGGTCGAGCGAGGCGAAGTAGTCCGAGTGGTCCGGCACGTAGTACTCGTTGGTGAACGGCGAGTCGTCGATCGGGAAGAAGTTGGCCCGCCTCGACACCCAGGTCACCCGGGCGGGACGCTCGGTGTCCGGCCGTGAGATCAGGTCCAGGAACGCCTCGGCCCCGGACTGGCCCCCGCCGACGACGCACACCCGTCTGTCCTTGAGGCCAACCGCGCGGGTGGCGAAGTCGGCGACGTGGAACTGTGTTCGGCCAAGGCAGTCCCTGGCCGGCGGAGGCGTCCAGCCATGGCTGCCGACACCGAGCACGAGGTTGTCCGCCGACACGGTGCGGCGGTCGGTGTGCACCAGGAAGTGGCCGTCGAACTCCACCTGCCGCACTTCTTCGCCGAAGACGACGTTCTCGTTGCGACGGCTCGCCCATTCCAGATAGTTGCGGAACTCCTGGCGGGGCACGGCCTCGAACCGGGCGTTGAGAAAGTGGTAGATCTTGCCGCTCGCGTGCAGGTAGGCCAGGAACGAGAACGGGTTCGTCGGATCGGCAAGGGTGACGAGGTCCTTGAAGAGGGAGACCTGAAGGGAGGCACCGGACAGCTGCTGTCCGTCGTGCCAGCTGAAGCGGTCCTTCCTGTCGATGAAGAGGTTCGGTGCGTCGGGGAGCCCGTGCAGCAGTGAGGCCAGGCTCAGATTCGCCGGACCGGCTCCGACGCCGACGCAACGGAAATGCGGAACGGCCCGCCGAGGATTCATCTCACCAACCATCAGGTGTCGGGTGCCGTCGTAGCAGACAGCGCAGCGCCGACCGGCCCTGCGCGAGAGGTGCCTCTCAGAAGCGGTCGGCCGGTGACCGTCCCCAGCCTTCAGCATTCCCGTCCGGACCGGCAGCCCTCCTTGGGGTATGCCTATCCCGTCAGGTCTGTGGTGCGTCCTTACGAGCCTTGCCGGCCTCCTGCGCGCCGGGCGAGCGTTGTCCCGTCACACTGCCGGGCCCGGTCGAGGAAAGGGGCACCACCGTCATGGAGGACACGACATCCCACGTTGTTGCCGACGGTCCGCGAAGCACGCAGGACGTCGCCGACGCGGTGATCGAGTCGTTGGCGGAGATGCTCAAACGGTCCCCGGAGACGCTCCGCCCCGACACGCGCCTCGTTCAGGACCTGGACTTCGATTCGACCAGTTTCCTGGAACTGCTGTTGCGTCTGGAGGAAGCGCTCGACACGGAGTTCGACCCTGATACGTTCGGCGCCGGCGGTTTCGAAACCGTCGCCAGCCTGGTCGGATACGTCAGCGAGCAACTCGACCAGTGATGACGCAGGCCGAGCTTGCGCACCACGGATCTCCCTGGGCCGGGCCCTGTCGAACGGCCTACGAGGAGGGCGTCGGCGCGGCGCTGGACGAACTGCACCGTGCTGTCGCCCCCGACACGCTCGTGTGCGGACCCTCAGGTCACGCCGTCGCGACCGTCGGGCACTTGGCAGCTGTTCGACGGATCTGGCATGGCGGGACGTTTCTTCACCGCTCGAGCGCCGTGGAGGAACAACAGCCTGGTGCTCCGGTCCTGGCACTCCTCGGCCTCGTGACCGTGCGCTGCACCACTGCGCGTTCCGCCGGACGGACGTCCGGCCCCCCGGAGCCGCCGGCCGACTGGCCACTGGGCCTGCTCGGACTGCGACTCGGACTGTCGGAGCGGCTGCGCAACGCCGTGATCGCACAGCTGCGTCCCCGGCTTTTCGGCGGCACCCCACTGCTGCAGCACCAGTTGCTGAGGGGTGCGCTGGCGGACGTGACCATCGAACACCTGGAGATCCACGGCATGTTGACGCAGACACAGCCCGGCCCGGTGCACCTCGGCGACCTGCACCGCAGGATCGGCCGGGCGGACCGGATGCTGCTGCGGTCGTTCGGCGCCGCGGGATTCCTGGCCACCGGGCCCGGCGCACCCGCGTACGTCTCCGAGCTCCTGGGCGATCTCTATCGACCCCGCACGATGCCGGAGCCGGATCAGTGACCGACCTCGACCCGTGGCGTCCGCTGCGTGAACAGGCGCGCGTATGGGCGGCGGAGCTGCGCCGGCACGCACTGCGGGCCGAGCGGGATCCCGACGCGGTGCGGCTGCTGGCCGGGCTGGAGTTGCCGCGGCGGCTGGCAACGCTGTGCATCCCCGCTGAGTTCAACCCGTCACCGCTGACCGTCGACGGACGCCGTTACGACCTGACGCGGGCCGCGGACCAAGTGGTGCTGTTCGAGGAGGCTGCCTGGGGCGACCTCGGCCTCGTGCTTGCCGCCCCCGGATGCCTGCTGTCCGGCGCGATGGTGGCCCGCCTCGGCGACCGGGCACAGCAGGAATGGTTCTACGGGCGGCTGACCGAGCACCGGCCGACCTGGACCTTCCTCGCGATGACCGAACCGGCGCACGGGTCGGACGGCGCAGGTGTGGAGACCGCGCTGACCAGCGTGGCCGGCGATGCGGCGGGGTACCGCCTGAGCGGCACGAAGACCTACATCGGCAACGCCGCGCGGGCGGCTGTGGGCGTCGTCGTGGCCCGCACCGGCGCGGGCCCCCTGGGTGTGCGGTCGGTGCTGGTCGACGCGGCGGCCCCGGGGTTCACGACCGGGCATCTGCCCACGGTCGGGCTCGCTGGAGTGCTGGGAACCATGACCTTCGACCGTGTGGAGATCCCGTGCGACCGGCTGCTCGGCTCGCACCTTCCGGCGACCCGCCGCGGCATGTGGGGCTGGGTCACCGCCTTCAACGTGCTGCGCGCCGTCGTCGCCGCGATGGGCGTGGGACTGGCCCGTGCCGCGTACGACTACGTGCGGGAGCACCGGCCTTCGTTGCACGGCACCGAGCGCTACCGGCTGGAGGTGATCGCCGGACGCATCGAGTCGGTGCGGCGGCTGACCCACCGGGCCGCCGCGGCGGTGGACCGGGATCCGGGCGAGGGCATGCTCGCCTCTGCGGCCAAGGCCGGCGCCGCCCGGCTGGCAGAGGAGGTCACGACGGAGGCTCTCACGTTCTTCGGGCCGGGCGCCCGGCTGGAGCACCCTCTTCTCGACAAGTGGGCCAGGGATGCCCTCGGCGTGGAGTACATGGAGGGCACCAGCAATATCCAGCGGCTCAACGTCGCGGGTGCGCTGCTGCGCGGTGGTCTGGCCTCGGCGGGAGAACCGACCGCTGCAACGGGAGGCGGCGCCTCGTGAGCGCGACGGAACCGGATGTGGTGCACGTGTGGCGCATCAGCCTCGACGAGCAGCCCGCGGCCGCCGTCGACCGGCTCGGGCGCCTGCTGTCGCCGATGGAGACGCAGCGCCGCGCCGCCCTGGGCACGCCCGGGCCCGCAGCCGGTTCACCGTCGCCCACGGCGCCCTACGACTGATCCTGAGCCGTCGGCTCGAGGTGCCGCCGCACGCCCTCCGGCTGCGCCGGGGGCCCTGGGGCAAGCCCGAGGTGGCCGCTCCCGGCGGTGTCCCGGAAACGCGCTTCAGCCTGTCGCACTCCCGTGGCCACGCGCTGTTCGCGGTGACCGGACGGCGGGCCGTGGGGATTGACGTCGAGCATCACGTGGGGCGCCCGGTGACGGCGTTGGCGCTACGCCACTTCCCGTCGGCGGAAGGCGCGGCGGTACGGGCTCTCGGGCATCGCGCGGGCCCTGTCTTCGCCCAGCTCTGGACCCGCAAGGAGGCATGTGTCAAGGCGGCAGGAGCCCGGCTGGCCGACGGGCTCGTGCTGCCGGCCGGGGGCGCCGGCCCCGGCCTTGTCGTCCACGATCCTGACGGACGGCTGCCGGGTCCCTGGCGGGTGCGCGACCTGGCGGCGCCACCGGGCTGCGGCGCCGCAGTAGCCCTGGCCGGTACCGCGCCGTACGACGTCGTCGAGCTCCGCTTCGCTTCCGCCGTGGACGACCCGGACCTTTCGGCCAGCACACAACGACCCCATGCGGGGAGGCACATTCATGATGACTGATGCCCGGATCACGATCGCAGCTGCTGAACTGTGGCTGCCGGACCGGCGCGAATCGGCGGCCGACGTGGGAAGTACTCCGGACAAGGCCGGTTACGACTCGGTCGCCGTCTCGGACGACATCGCCCCACCCGACATGGCCGTGCACGCCGCGACCGCCGCGCTCGGCCGCGCGGGCTGGGACGGGGACGAGCTGGATCTGCTCCTGCACGCCTGGGCCTATCACCAGGGCCACGACTACTGGTCGGCACCCCACTACGTGGCCGACCGCCTCGGTGCCGACCGCGCGCTGCCGATCGGCATCCAGCAGATCTGCAACGGCGGTGGCGCCGCGTTGCAGACGGCGGCTGCGTACCTGTCGGCGGACCCCGGTATGAACCGCGCCTTGGTCACCACCGCCGACCGGTTCTGCGCCCCCGGCTTCGACCGCTGGCGCGGCGACCTCGGTGTCTCGTACGGCGACGGAGCCACGGCCCTGCTGCTGCGCCGCACCGACGCGGGCGACCAGCCGCAGGGGCTGCGGCTGCTGGCCATCGCCTCACAAGCGGCGTCGCGGCTGGAGAAGATGAACCGGGGCCAGGACCCCTTCACGCCCGCGGCCCGTTTCGACGGCGGACAGGTCGACGTCAGACGCACCAAGAAGTCGTACCTGCGTGAGCACGGAGTCACCGCGTTCCGCGAGGCGGAGCGGGAGAGTCTGCGGTCCGTGGTGACGGCCGCGCTCGCCGAGGCGGCGACGGCCGGCGACGACTCGGCCCTGCGCTGGTGCGTGGTACCCCGGCTGCGCAAGGACGCGCTGGAGTCCTCGTACGTGCCGCTGCTGAGTGAGCTGACGACCGCCAAGATCCTGGACGTGGGACGCGCGACCGGACACCTCGGTGCGGGTGATCTGCCCGCGGGAATAGCGGAGTTGATGGCCGGCGACCTGCTGGAGAGCGGTGAACGGGCTCTGGTCCTCGGCACCGGCTCAGGGTTCACCTGGTCCTGTGCCGTGGTGGAGAAGCCCGTGGCAACGGCCGCACAGGAGCGCCGGTGAACATCTACATCTCCGGACGTGGAGCCTTCGCCGTCCAGGTCGCCGAAGCGTTCGAGGAGGCCGGACACGTCCTGGTCGGAGTGGCCGCCCCGCGTCTGCGCAAGGGGCACACCGACGAGAGCCATCCGCTGGCCTGGGACCGGCTGCGCGCCTGGGCGCTCCCCAGGAACATCGCCTGGACCGACGCCGACACGCTGCGTGCCATGCATGTGCCGGACGGGGTCGACGTCCTCGTCGCCGCGCACTCCCACGCCTTCATCGGTCGGCGCACCCGGGCCCGGGCGTCGGTCGCCGCGATCGGGTACCACCCCAGCCTGCTGCCGCTGCACCGGGGCCGGGACGCGATCCGCTGGACGGTCCGCGACGGCGACAAGGTGACCGGAGGCACCGTCTACCACCTCACCGAACGCACCGACGGCGGCCCCATCGCGGCCCAGGAGCATGTGCTGGTACCGCCGGGCTCGACTCCGCAGAGCCTGTGGCGCGAGCAGCTCGCGCCGCTCGGTGTGCGACTGCTGCTGCGGGTGGTGAGTGACCTCGCCCGGGGCCGGCGCATCGAAGTACCCCAGGACGAGCAGCTCGCCACCTGGGAGCCCGCCATGGACGCGGCCCCGCTGTTCAAGCCCGAACTGATCGCCCTTCCCGGGTCGGTTGCGGTGCAGAGCGACTCATGGGCTCTGCACGCCGAACCCTGAGGACCTCGCCGAACCACCCGTCACGCCACCACTGAACGTCCTGGAGGGAACACCATGCCCGCATTGGTCGACGAGCGCATCGCCGCGGTACTGCGGCAGGTTGCCGAACTGCCCGACTCGTTCCGGATCGAAGGCTCGCAGGAGCTCAAGGCCGACCTCGGGATCGACTCGCTCAAGATGATCGACGTGATCATCCAGGTGGAGGGCGAGCTCGGCATCGAGATGGGCGACGACTTCTCGCGCGACCTGCTCACCGTCGCCGACCTGGAGCGTTACGCCAGCGAACTGGCCGCCGGATAACCGGTCGTACCGCCGACCGCACGACCCTCGGAGAGGGCATGTTCACATTCAGTCTGAAACACGCCACGTTGTGCGCACCGGAGCACGGCGGCCAGGCCGACCATCTCACCGGGCTGCCGCCCGACCTGCCGGAGGTGATCGGAACCGCTGGTGACCAGTTCAGGGACTGGTTCACCCGGCTGTGCCTCTATCTCGTGCTCAAGAGCGGCCCCTCCGCCCACCCCGACGACACCGTCGTCATCGGCACGGAGTACGGCAACTCGGCCGCGTTGGCGCGGCTGCAGCGCGAGGCGGCGGAGCGTGGCCGGATGTTGTCGGCCCAGATCTTCCCCAACGCCACGTCCGGTTCGGCCTCGGCCTTCGCCAACATCGGCATCGGCGCCAAGGGCCGGAACATGACACTCAACGCCGGCCGGCTCACCCCGGTCCTGGCGCTGTGGCAGGCACTCACCGCCCTGGCGACAGGCCGTTCGGAACACAGTCATGTGCTCGTGGGGGACACCTACTCCGCAGAGGCACTGGACGACGTCCGCGCGGACGGTTCCGCCGGGTTGTGCCGGCCCGGTGTGGCCCACGCGCTGCTCACCCGCGGCGCGGCATACACAGCCCGGTTCGATTTCGCGCCCGCCGACGGCGCCCACGACGGCACGGCCCGTACCAGCCGGGCCGGGGACGAGGACCGCAACGGCGCCTTCGCCTTCGCCGGCTTCCTGACGGCGGTACAGGCACTGGAAACCGGCGCGAGCACGCGGCTGGAGTTCCGCGACGGCGCACGGCGTGCCGCGCTGACCGTGACCCGCGCCACCGAATCGGCCGTCGCGAGGCCGCTCCCAGGGAGGTCGCAGTGAGCACGACACCGGTCCGGCTGTTCGTCACCGGCCTGGGGGCCATCTCGCCCGCGGGGGCCGGCGTGGCCCCCCTGTGGGACGACTTGTGCACCGGCACGTCCCGTTTCACCGAACTGGCCCCGCTGTACCCCGGGATGAAGCCGGGTCTGCTCGGCGCCCGGGTCCCGAAGGACGCCCGCGAGACAGCGCTCGCCCGTCTGGGTGTGCCCGCAGGCGCCCCGGCACGTACGGCCTCGGTGTTCGCGGAGTACGCCGCTGTGACGGCCGTCGACGACGCGGGCTTGCGCCCCGGGGACGAGGTGCTGCGCAACGCCGTGGTGTGCGTCGGCACCAGCGACGGCCAGGCGGATGCGCTGGAGGACGCGGTCGCCGGCCGCCGGGGCGTCGCCGAAGCAGGCGGCTTCTGCAGTTCCTCCATCGCGGACGGGGTGGCACGGGCCGTGGGCAGTACGGGTCCGGCGTTCGTCGTCCAGAACACCTGTGCCTCGGCGAACGTGGCGCTCTCGTGCGCTCTGGAGATGCTGCGGGCCGGGGTGGCGGACACCGCCGTGGTGGGCGGCTGCGATCCGTACTCGGAGAAGAACATCATCGGCTTCAGCAGCCTCCAGGCGATCGGCCCCGCACCGTGCCGGCCGTTCGCACGCAACCGCCGCTATGTCACGCCCTCCGAGGGGGCGGGCATCCTGGTGCTGCAGACCGAAAGCGCCTTGCGGGACGGCCAGGAACCGTACGCCGAACTCCTCGCCTGCGCCGTGGCCAACGATGCCAGCCATCCCACCGCGCCCGACCGCGACGGTGTCGCCGCCTGTCACCGCCTCGCCCTGACCGAGGCGGGTCTGGACGCCGACGACATCGACGTCGTCTTCGCCCACGGCACCGGCAGCAGGGCCAACGACGCCATCGAGGGTGAGCTTTTCACCGAACGGTATCCGCGAGCGGCGGTCACCGCGATCAAGGGCACGATCGGGCACCTCATGGGGGCCGCGGGAGCCGCCGGCGCGGTGGCCGCCTGTCTCAGCCTGAGGAACCGGCTGGTGCCGCCCACGCCCGTGGACCCGGCTGAGGTCGAACCCGGGCTCAACCTGGTCACCGGAGCACCGCTGGCGTTGCCGGGCCTGCGGCATGTGCAGAGCAACGCGTTCGGGTTCGGCGGCAACAACGCGATCGCCGTCTTCCGGAGACCCGCATGAGCGCTGCGGCGCAGGACACGGACGAACCGCTGCGGCTGACCCATGACGGCCCGCTGGCCGTACTCACCATGGACAGCCCTCCGATGAACCTTTTCGACACGGCCATGCTGAACGCCTGGGCCGATGCCATGGAGCGGCTCGCAGCCGATCCACCGCGGGCGCTCCTGGTCCGCGCGGCGGGACGGGTGGTCAGTGCCGGCGTCGACGTGCGGGTCTTCGACCGCCTCGAACCGGACGGCGCCGAGGAGTTCTGGGCGCGGCAACTGCGGATCACCCAGCAGTTGGAGCACCTGCCCTGCCCCACGGTGTTCGCGGCTCACTCGCTGACGCTCACCGCTGCGTTCGAACTGGCTCTGGCCTGTGACCTCGTGGTCGCCACGGAGTCGGCCCGGTTCGGTCTCGTGGAGCGCCGGGTGGGTTTCACTCCGGCGATGGGTGGCACCCAGCGGCTGGCGCAGCGCGCCGGGCCGTCCCGGGCGCGTGAACTCGTCATGACAGGAGAGCTGTACCGTGGCGCGACGCTGGCGCAATGGGGGGTGGTGAACGTGTTGTTCGCGCAGTCCACGTTCCACGCCGATGCCCATGCGTACGCCCTGCGGCTCGCCGAAGGACCGACGCGGGCCCACGCGGCCACGAAGGCCGTGGTGCGCTCCTTCCTGGACGGCGGGGTGCCGGCCGCAGACGCGATGCTGCCGAGGCTCGCGGCGGACGTCGTGCGCACCGAGGACCACCGACGGGCCGTCACCGCGTTCCTGACGGACGGCCCGCACCACGCGACGCCCTGTGTGGGGCGCTGACCCCTCACCGACTCTTCCTGCTCACCCACCGGGCATCGCCCCCGGCCGCCTCTGCGGCCGGGGGCTTTCTGTTTGCCCGCACGCTCCCCTTTCGTGCAGGTCAGGTGGTGCGAGCAGCCCGCGTGTACCCGGGCAGGCGGAGGTGCGGACTGGTGGAGCGGAAGACTTAACGCTCAGGTAGCCATACCCGAATCGGCTGCTTGTCGGCCCCCCACCGGGCTCGTAGTGTCTGGTGACAGCGGTGAGGTGATCACCGAGCTGCGGCGCACATCCCCCCTTCTTCCGTGTGACGCCTCCGCCTGCCCTGACATCCGCACGACCGAGGTGGGAGAAGAGTGTCCGAGAACCCACAGCTCACCGATGCCAGCTGCTATCACTCCTCGTTCGCGGCCGTGCTGACGTCCATGGACCCCGGGGCGGATCCCGGTCGTGTGCTCGGCTGGAATGCCGCCACCTCGGCGCGCCTGGACGACAGGGGACTGGTGTCGTTCGCTGATCCGATCGAGCCGCTCGGGCAGGCCGTCCGCAGGAGCGGGTACGCACTGATCTCTCATCCCGTCCGTACGGCCGACGACTGGCGGGAGGCCGAATCCGCCTTGGCCGAGAGCCGCACGATCGCCGTGGGGACCGACTACTACCATCTGCCCCACTACTGGCCCGGGCAGGGCCGCATCCACGCCCTGCACGTGGTTGCCCTGCACGACCCGGACCACGACGCGCAGACGGTCGGGCTCATGGATCTGGGCGACGTGGTGCACTTCGCCGGCCGGATCCCCGCCGCCGATCTGCGCAGGGCCATGTACGGCACCGACGTGGGCCAGTCCTGGTACGAACTGCGCCCGGTCGGGGCGGCAGCGCCGTACGAACCGACGGAGCTCACCTCGCAGTTGAGCGGCCCCGGTGACGACTGGCTCAGCGGGACCGAGCTGATGGGCGCCTTGCGGGAGCGGCTCGACGACTACCTGGACCAGGTCGGCTCCCGCGGACGCGCGAGCAGTACCCGGCAGTCGGACTGGGGCCTCGGACAGCGGCTGCCGCTCGGCCTGTGGTGGTACCACCACACCCTGCGCTGGTTCGCCCGCCACCTGCGGGCCCGCCACGCTGCCGGCACGTCGGCGGCCCCGTTGCCCGAACACGTGGAGCTGGCCGCGGACGACGTGCTGGCGATCCGGAACCTGATCATGAGGCTGGGTGCGATGGGCGGCAACGCTCCACGTGCCCGGGCCTTCCGCGCCCAGTTGGAGACACGCCTGACGGACGCCGCCGCGCACCTTCGGGCGGCCGCCGCGCCGTCCCACCGGTCGGGAGCCGCCCGGTGAACGCGCCGCCCGCCCCGCTGCCGCTGCCTGCGGGCGGGGTCGCCCTCGACCTCGCGCCGCACCGCAACAACGCGGGCTGTCACAGCCGGTCGCTCATCGCCGCGGAAGGGCTCGATGGATTCGGCCGGGCGTTCGCGGCGCACGGGCTGCAGGCCGCCGCTGCCGCCCTCGGGTTCCCCGAGCAGTGGGGCGAGGGCGAGCCGGACAACGTGGCCTGCGAAGGGCAGAGCCTGGAACTGGCCGCTCCCCTCAAGGCGAGCGCGCTGCATGTCGCGGGTGTGGCCGCCGGCGGATCCACCGCCGGGGTCTTCCGGCTGTGCCACGGTGACGCCGGCGCTCGGCCGTCACACCTGTCCGTGTCCGGCTGGCCGATTTCCTGGCCCGGCTGCCGGCCGAGGACAGCGTTCTGTTCGCCGAGGCCGACTTCCTCTACGACATCGGGGGCCGGACTCAGCGCAGGGCCCAGCCCCGCATGTGGCTCGCCACCGTGGCGCTGCCCGGGCCGACGCTCTGTACCCGAGTGGAGCTGCCGGTCAATCCCGACCTCCACGTCTTCGGTGTCTGGCTGACGCCCGACGACACCTGACACCCGCCGCTGTCACAGGGCCTCACTCCGCACATCCGTCGCCTCCCCTTTTCCCAAGGGCCTCTTTCACACATAGGGGGACTTCTTCATGCCCACTACAGGTACACCCCTGTCCATTCATGGACATGACAGGTACAGCCTCGCAGACCACCTCGGCATCACCGAGGAGGACGCCAGCTACCGATCGCTGCGGGCCGCCTACGACGACCTGCCCGCAGACCCCTACGCCCCCGGCTCGGGCCGCTACCGCCGCTACGCACGGGGCATGTTCCTGCCGTGGTCCAGAGAGTTCATCTGGATGCCGGCCACCGAGACCCAGCGCAGCAACGGCATGCACGGCTACTACCAGGGCGACCACAACCCCGAGTACCCGGGCATCGTGCGGGACCTTGCCGCCATATCCGACGAGGTCTGCGGCAACCAACTGCTGCAGGACATGGTCCAGTTCGACTTCGAGCAGACCCGCTGGAGCGAGGACGACCGGGTCTGGCCGCTGTTCGTGGGCGTGCATCTGATCAAGCTGCACATCGAGGAACCCGGCCGGGAGGCGGTCTCCTCACCCAATGAGCTGCACCAGGACGGTGAGCCCTATGTCTTCTGCCACCTGGTCTACAAGCACAACGCCGAGGGCGGCTCCAACCTCATCGCCACACCGCCCTACCGCGGGAAGCAGCCGGACGACGTGCCTGCCGCCGACCGGCTCGCGGAGTTCGAGCTGACCCGTCCGCTGGAGTCGTACGCCGTCGCCGACCACCTCGTCAGCCACTATGTCGGCCCCATCCGCAAGGGCTCCGCCCCCGAGCCGGGCGAGCGCGCCATCGTGCTCACCGACTGGGTTCCCATGCGCCACCGCATCTGACCGGCCCACCCGACATCCCGCGTCCAGGAAGGTGCCCAGCGTTGGTGCGCTACCACCACAAACGTGCCGTCACGGCAGCGTCCGCGGAAGAGCTGCGGAAGGCCCTGACCTTCTACTACGGTTCCGACACCGTTGAGGTCCGGCAGGAGTCCGAGGGCCTGTCGGTCGAGGTCGGCGCCCACCTGACCGAGAGCGAACTGGCAGACGTAGTACGCCACTTCCTGCGCGGCCACCGGGACGTACCGGTCCAGGTGATTGCCGAGCACGGTCCCGTCGCGCGTACCGCGCGGCCGCTGCCGCCGGGCGACGACCGGATCCCGATCGCCGGCGGCACCTATCTGCAGGGGCCGGAGTGGGGTGCCGCCCTGGAACGCACCCGCCAACTGGTGTACGAGCGGGTCGCCGCCGAGTTCGACGCGCCGCATCTGACCGGGTCGGCGCAGATCCCCCGCGAAGTCCTGCTGCGTGCCGGCTACTTCCGAAAGTTCCCCAACCTGGTCAACGTGGTGTCCCGGATCAGGCCGGACTACTGGGACGGGGTGACCGTCTCCCGACTGCGGCCCGGGCAGAACGAGACACTGGCCTCCTTCTACGAGCCGTCGGACCTCGTCCTCAATCCGGTGACCTGCTATCACGTCTATTCCAACGCCCTGGAGCTGCACCGCAGCCACCGCACGGGGCTGTTCGCCATCGAGGGGCCGATCTTCCGCCACGAGGCGCACAACCACACTGCGACCCGGCTCGCGGAGTTCCGGATGTTCGAGCTGGTGCGTCTCGGGCGGCGCGACGAGGTGAGCGCGGAGTTCGAAAGGCTGCTGGACTCCTTCTCGCGGTTCTTCGTCTCGCTCGGACTGCCGCACCGAGTGGTCAGCGCCTCCGACGCCTTCTTCGGCGACGACCCGTCACTGTCCCGGGACGCCCAACTGCTCAACGGCAGCAAGTTCGAGGTACGCGTGCCCTTGGCGGACGGCGAGCTGTCCGTGGCCAGCGTCAACGCGCACGGCGAGGTCTTCGCCGACGCTTTCGGACTGCGTGACGCGATGGGGGTCGAGGCCACCTGCTGCGCAGGCATCGGTCTCGACCGGCTGACGTACGCGCTGCTGGCCCACGACCTGCTGTCCGCGGAGGCGGCCACCCCGGCGCGCGCCCCTCGACCTCCGACACCCGAAGTGAGAAGTGAAGGCAATGGAAGACATCACCGCGGTCGTCAGCGACCTTCTCGAACAGCTGGCGGTGGCCCGCGACGTTCCCGTCGACGCGCCGCCCGACCGGATCGTCGTCAGCTCGCTCGACCAGATGCGCTTCCTGGTCGGCCTGGAGGAGCGTCTCGACGCGATGCTGGACGTCGGCGACACCCTGCCCTTCGACCTGACCAGCCGCGAGGCTTTGGTGAAAAGCGTGCTGACTCTCCTTGAGGAATCCGGATACAACGGGTGACCGACGTCAGTCGTTCGCACCACGAGGAGAGTTGATGGCCGCCCTGCGATTGCGCCTTGACCTGCAGACCACCCGTGAGGTGGTCCGGGTGTCCCTGCCTCTGATGCTGGGAATGGGAGGCAGTCTGGTCATGATGCTCGTCGACCGGATCTGCCTCGCCCAGTACTCGGAGGACACGCTCAAGGCATCCGGACCGGCTGTCTTCACCGCGGGCACCCTGATCATGGTGGCCACCGGCACGGTCGGCATCACCCGGTCGTATGTGGCACAGGCGCATGGCCGCAAGGACCGGGACGCCACCCTGGACGAGGGTGTGAACGGGTTCCTGCTGGCGCTGCTGATAGCCGTCGTGCTCCTCGCCTCCACCCCGCTGGTGGCCCGAGTGCCCGAACTGAGCGGGCAGCCGGCTCACATCAGAGCCCTGGAGACGCAGTTTCTCGAGCTGTCCACCAGCTACGGCGCCGTGATGGCCCTGAACATGGCCATGGCCTCGTACTTCAACGGCACGGCCCGCACCAGGGTTCCCATGACGGTGAGCCTCATCGGTCAAGGTGTCGGTGTCCTCGTGATACCCGGCCTCGTGTTCGGGCTGTACGGACTGCCCGAACTGGGGATGCGCGGCTCGGCGCTGGGCACGCTCACCGCGGTCGGCGTCATGTTCTGCGGCTATGCGATCTGTCTGCCCAAGGGGTACTTCGTCCGCGTCGTACACCAACTCCGCACGGGGGCGGGCGTGATCGCCGAGAGACTGTGGCTGCGGCTGCGCCGGGGCGCCCCCTCGGGCGGTGCCGCCGGCCTCGACGAGCTCGGCAACACCTCCTTCGTGTGGCTCGCCGGGGTGCTCGGCCCGGTGGCCCTGGCCGCCAACAACGTCGCCGTCTCGCTGAACTACGTCGCCGTCATCCCGCCTATCGGGCTGGCCCTGGGATGCAACGTGTTGTGCGGCAACGCGCTGGGCGCCGGACGCCACGACCGCGTGCCCCACCTCGTGCGCGTCACGCTCGGGATCGCCGGGCTGTACGTCGGTCTGATCGTCCTGCTGCAACTCGCCACGCCGAAGCTGCTCCTGATCCCCTTCGGTCTCAACCACGTCGACGCGACCGCCGTGGACACCGCGGTGGACACCACTCGCATGCTCTGGACCTATGCGGTGGCCTTCATGTTCTCCATCGTCGCCACCTCGGTCCTCGACTGCTTCGGGCTCGCCCGGTTCGGATTCCTGGCCCGTGTCGTGGTCATGTGGGGACTCAGTGTTCCCGCCATCTGCCTGATCACGCTGACCCACCGCGGCGACGCCGATCTGCTCCCGCTCGTCTGGGCCGTGTACTCGGCCTTCGAGGCAGTCATCGCCGGAGTGTGCTTCTGGCGTATCCGCCGGGCCGTCGCGGGCCGGGAGAACGTCCTCGTCACACCGGCGGTGGCGGAAGGGGTCTGAATCCCGTCCGCGCCGCCGCCGTCCCTGTTGTTCAGGAGAGATGAGACACCTGTGAATGTGCTGGTCCTCGGGCACGAGGAAGACTGCCGTGACTACATCGACTACGCGGCCGAGCGCGGGTTCAGCGTCCGCTTCCTCACCCCGCCCCGACTGGCCGGAGTCCCTCGGGCCGAATGGCAGCGGGTGGTCGCCGACAGCTCCCGGGAGGCCCTCGACCTGTCCGGCGTCGACGAGGTCGTCTCCTTCCACGACGGCTATCAGGTCCAACTGGAACTCCTGCGGGCGGAACTCGGACTGCCCACCAGGGACATCGACACCCTGCTGAGCCTGACGGACAAGACCCGGTTCAAGGCGCACCCCGCGATCCGCGGCCACATCACCCGCCACATCGAGCTGCCGCCCTCGCTGCGGGCGGCCGAGGCCCTGGAGCGGGTGACGCAGGCCGCCCTGCGCTTCCCGCTGGTGCTGAAGCCCTCCAACGGCTTTTACAGCGCCGGCGTCGTGAAGATCGACGGCCCCGAGCAGTTCGCCAAGGCCTTCGCCCAGACCAAGCGCGTCTGCACGGTGCTGAAGGAGAGCACCGGGGACAGCGTGCTCCTGGCCGAGGAGTACCTCGACGGCAAGGAGTACGCCGTGGACGGCATGATCAGCGGAGGCCGGGTGCTCCCTCTGCAGTTGCATCGCAAACTGCCCGACCTGGTGGGACCGCTGTTCCATGAGATCGCTTACCTCACCGAGCCGTTCGACGAGGAGAAGGGCCGCCCGTTCCGGGAGCTGCTGGAGACGGTCGTACCGGCTCTGGGGCTGGACGAGTCGCCGTTCCACGCGGAATTCCGGTTCGACGGCGACGGCCGGCTGCGCCTGCTGGAGATAGCGCCCCGCCTGTGCGGCGGCGGCACGACCACCTATCAGCAGCTGCGCATCTGCACGGGCATGGACGCCTACGACCTGCTCCACCGGCTCGGCCGCGAACCTCTCGAACCCCGCGCCACGCACCACAGGGTGGCACTCGAGTTCGATGCACCGATCGGTCGCAGCGGATTCCTGCGCAACACCGCGCGGGCGGTGAAGGTGTGCGAGAAGAACGACGTCACGACGGTCCTGCTGCATCGCCAGGACGGCCAGTTCGTCCTGGCCCCGCCGTTGAACTTCGAGACGGTGTTGACCGCCTACTTCTCCCGGGAGACCCGGGCGGAGGCCGAGGCGCTGCTGGACGTCCTGCTCACGGAATGCGTCATCGAGACGGAAGTGGAGAAGCAGTCATGAGGCCGGAAATCGAGCGGGCCCGCAACGTCATACCGATCGGCGCCAGTTCGCCCCTGCGGGCCTGCCGCAATGTCGAGTCCGACCCCCTGGTGGTGGCCGAGTCCCACGGTCAGTACCTGCACGATGTCGACGGCAAGCGGTACGTCGACTTCATGTACGGCTTCGGTCCGCTGATCCTCGGTCACGCGCCGGAGGCCGTCAGCCGGGCCATCGCCAGGCAGGCGGAACGGGGGACCCTGTTCGGCACGTACTGTGCCCAGGAGACCGAGCTGGCCGAGCGGATCGTCGCCACTGCCGGACACCTGGACCAGCTGCGCTTCGTGTGCAGCGGCACCGAGGCCATGATGTCCGTACTGCGGCTGTCCCGGGCCTACACCGGCCGCACCCGGATCGTGCGTTTCACCGGCGGCTATCACGGCCACTTCGACCTGGTCCAGAACAAGGACGAGGCCCGGATGCGCGCGGCGGGGCTCGACCCGGACGCCATGCGCTCGAACCTGTTGGCGGACTACAACGACCCCGAGAGCGTCGAGCGGCTTTTCGCCCGTCACCCCGGCGAGATCGCCGCGGTGGTCGTCGAGCCCGTCGCCTGCAACATGTCCCTGGTCCTGCCGCAGCCGGGCTTCCTCGAGGAACTGCGGCGCATCTGCACCCGCGAGGGCGCCCTGCTCGTCTTCGACGAGGTCATCACGGGCTTCCGGCTCACCTTTGGTCCGGTCAGCAACTCCCTCGGCGTGGAACCGGACCTGACGGCTTTCGGCAAGATCATCGGCGGCGGCACTCCGGTGGGGGCCTTCGGCGGACGCCGGGACGTGATGCGGCTTCTCGACGAGGAACGGGTGCTGCAGGGCGGCACGCTCGCCGGCAACCCGCTGACGATGGCAGCGGGCCTGGCCACCCTCGACGTGCTCGGGCAGCCCGGTTTCTACGAGGAGCTCGAACGCAAGGGCGCGCTGTTGCAGAGCGAGATCGAGCGCCACCGTGAGGCCCGGGGCCTGGACTTCGTGCTCGCACGGACCGGCAGCATCTTCGCCTTCATCTTCCTGCCGCGGACGACGTCCGTCGTGGGCAAGCACGACGTCGCCAAGCAGGACGGCACGGCCTACACCCGCCTCTACGCGGGCATGCGTGCCGCCGGGTACCACCTGGCTCCGGACGTCGAGGAGCCGATGTACCTGTCGGCCGCGACCACGGACGAGACGATCCGGGACTTCGCCGCCCGCGCTTGTGCCGTCCTGGCCGAGGCCTGAACGCCGTGACCGGGCAGGGAAACCCGGCCGACTTCGCCGCCGTGCTGCCTCTGCGGGCCGGCGGCTCGGCTCCCCCGTTGTTCTGCGTCCACCCCGGGTTCGCGCTGTGCTGGGCCTATGCCCGGCTCATGCGCGGGCTCGGGTCGGCCCAGCCGGTCTACGGAATCCAGGCGCGCGGGATAGGGGGTGACGAACCGCTGCCGGAGACCTTCGACGAGTTGGTGGACGACTACGTCCGGCTGGTGCGGTCCGTCCGGCCGCACGGACCGTACCAGCTGCTGGGCTGGTCCTTCGGCGGACTGGCCGCCCACGCCATGGCCACCCGCTTGCAGGCGGACGGGGAGGACGTGGGGCTGCTGGCCATGATGGACACGATCCTGATCACGGACCCGTCCGAACTGACCACGCCTGCCCATGCGCAGCAGATCGACGCGGAGTTCGCGGCCGTACGCGACATCGTCCCGAACCCCGACCAGTTGCTGCGCGTCGTCACCAACCTGGACCGGTTGCGCGGCACGTTCAAACCGAGCTGCTTCGAAGGGGATCTGGTGATGTTCACCGCCGGCCGGGAGAAACCCCGGACCCCTCCGGTGCCGGTGGCCTGGGAGCCGCATGTCAGCGGCAGGGTCGTGGAGCACCGCATCGACTGCAGCCATCTGACCATGATGACCTCGCGCCCCGCGCGGGCCATCGCGGATGTGCTGGCCGCGGCCATGCGTGACCGTGTCTAGCCCCGCCCTCCGCCCGCCCGGGCGGCCGGTGGTCATGATCGGCCGCAGCCAGGACGTCGTGCTGGCGGGGGCGGGTGCCACCCTCACCGCGCGCGAGCGCGACCGTGCCGCCAGGCTGCCCGCCGGCGCACGGCGGACCGACTACCTCGCCGCCCACATCCTCGTGCGGCTGTGTGCGGCGCGGCTGACCGGCATCCCGGTGCGTGATCTGGAGATCCGGCAGACGTGCGACGAGTGCGGGGCACGCGATCACGGCAGACCCTTCGTGCCGGGATGGCCGGATCTGGGGGTGAGCCTGTCCCACACCCGGGGCGCGGTCGCCGCGGTCGCCGGGTGGGGGGTGGTCGGTGTCGACGTGGAGAACGCCGCCGAGGCCACGGCGTTTGACCGGCGGGTCGCCCACCGTGTGCTGACCGCTGCCGAACTCAGGGCGGTGGAGGGCTCGCGGGATCCCGGCCGTGCCTTTCTGAGCCTGTGGGTGCGCAAGGAGGCGCTGATCAAGACCGGCGGGGCCACGGTGGGGACGCTGCGGCACACCGATGTGTCGGCGCCCGCAGAGACCGGCGGGCGCGGATGGTCGGTCCACGCGTACGCGGGCCGCTACCTCGCGGACTGGGCGAGCGAGGACGGCTCTCTGATGGCGGCCGCCGTGACCGACCGCCCCCCGGACCTGGTCGCAGTACCCCGCCCCGGCCGGACCGGCGGCGACCCCGCGGCGCGGGCCTGCGCCGGCCCTCCGAACCCCGAACGGACGACAAACCATGTCTGATGCGCTGTCAGCGACGACCCCCCGGATCCGTACGGCGATCCCGCGCCGGTTCCTGATGTGTCCGCCGACGCACTTCGAGGTCTCGTACTCCATCAACCCGTGGATGGACCCGAAGAGACCCGTCGACGCCGAACTGGCCGGGCGCCAGTGGCGCAACCTGCGCTCCCTGTATCGCGATCTCGGCCATGAGGTGCTCGAAGTGGCACCCCTGCCCGGTCTGCCGGACATGGTCTTCGCCGCCAACGGCGCGACCGTACGGGACGGGAAGGTGTTCGGGGCCCGATTCCGGCATGCGGAACGCACCGCCGAGGGCCCGGCGTACCTTGCGTGGTTCCGCGCCCAGGGATATGCCGACGTCCACTGGCCCGAGCACATCAACGAGGGCGAGGGGGACTATCTCACCGTCGGTGACCGTCTGCTGGCCGGTACGGGCTTCCGCACCGATGCACGCTCGCACGCGGAGGCGCAGGAGTTCTTGGGGGTGCCCGTCACCGGGCTCCGGCTCGTCGACCCCTCCTACTACCACCTGGACACCGCGCTGGCCGTGCTCTCGGACGACGAGGTGATGTACTACCCCGCCGCTTTCTCCGAGGGCAGCCGGGCCGTGCTGCGCCGGATGTTCCCGGACGCGATCCTGGCCACCGCCGAGGACGCCGCCGTGTTCGGCCTCAACGCCTTGTCGGACGGGCGCCACGTGGTGTTGCCGGAGGCGGCGACGGGACTGGCCAAGCAGTTGGCGGAGCGGGGGTTCGAACCGATCGGCATACGGCTGGACGAACTCCTCAAGGCAGGTGGCAGCGCGAAGTGCTGCACGCTGGAACTGCGCGACTGATCAGAGAGGCTGGCGCCAAGTGAAGAGCCACGTCGTCGAGCGTTTCGATGACACCGCGGTCAACTGTCTGACGGGAAGCTACGCACGGCTGGCCCGGAAGCGCGGCCGCCCGGTCGACGAACAGTCCGTGTTCGAGCATGGCAACGGATATCTGTTCCAGGCCGGTCTCGACGAGGCGGGATATCCCGAGTACGTCTTCCCGGTCGACGAGACGGCCACCGAGGGCATGCGGAACTGCGGGTTCGCGGTCCACCGGGTGCCGATCGACCCGGCGGACATCGCCGGCCAGCTGGCCCAGCTGACCGAGGCCTACGAGGGTGTCGTGGTCTGGGTCAACACGGCCCATCTGAGCTATGCCGACGTCTACCGCGACAACGTTCCCTATCTGCATGCCGTAGTCGTGGAAGCCGTCGCCGAGGACCGGGCGACGGTGGACGTGCTCGACTGTCTGGTGGTCGACTTGAAGCCGTTCAGCTGCCGGGCCCGGCTCTCGGTCACCGATCTGGAACGAGCCGTGAGTGATCGCATCAGGAGCGAAGCCCACGACGGCATGGGCTACTTCTGCGCCATCACCGACGAACGGCCGCCGTCCGGTGCCGCGGGCGCGGTACCGGACCTGGGCAGCGCGCTCTTCAGACAGGCCGGACGTTTCACCGCGGAGGAACGCTTCCACTCCGCCATCCGCCGCTACCAGCGCCTGTGCGAGGAATGCTTCACCGACACTCCCCCTCGCGCCGCTCACGCCGCTCGGCGGCTGTTCCACCACAGCACGGTTCTGTACGCGGCCCCGGCCCTGACCCTGATGGAACGCTCCCTCCGCGCGGCAGGGGCCCCGGAGCGCACGCTTCAGCTGCACGAGGCGGCCCTCCGCGACTGGCAGGCGATGGGCGTGCTGGCACTCCGCTTTGAAGCGACAGCCGCACCGTCGGTGCTCAGGCGAATCAACGACCGCTTTGCCGCACTGGACCAGACCACCACCGCGCTCTGGGAATCGATCGCGGCCTGGTGAACGGGGCGACTGCCCACTGGCCGGGGGCCGGCCGGCCTTGGGGGCGAAGCGGTATGGGGGGCGGGAATGTGGATGCGACACATTCTCACCGTTCTGCTGTCACAACTGCTTCCGCGCATCCGTCAGTGCGGTGAACACACCGACATTGACGTGAAGGAGAGCAGCAGCCATGACGCACACGCCCTCGAACGCAGGCGGATCGATCTCGCGGATGTCCGACCCGACGGAGTACGTGCCTGAGGTGAAGGACATCAGCGCCGCCCTCTTCCGGGCCACCGGCAACAAGTCCGTGCCGCGCGCGACGATCAATCTCGTTCATCTGCGGGCCGGGCAGATCGTGGGCAACACGTATCTGACGGTGCTCAACACCGGTTTCCTGCGCAAGGGCGGGGAGTCCGAGGAACGCATCACCGCGGTGGCCTCGTGGCAGGACGCCCCGTACTTCAGCGAGGCCGAGCGTGCTGCTCTCGCGCTGGTGGAGGCCACCCTCCAGCCTGCGCCGCACGGCCGCGAGCGGGTCACCGACGAGCTGTACGCCGAGGTGGCCAGGCACTACGACAAGAAGGCGCTCGCCACGCTGACTGTCGCCATCGGTCAGATCAACTTCTTCGTCGCCCTGGCCGTCATCGGCAAGCCTCAGCCCGTCGTCTCTCTCGCGGATGAGCAGTGGGACTGAGCCGACCGAGGCCCTGGTGGCCTTCTGGGTAGCGTTCGTTTTCAGTCGTTGCAACGCCCGCACTTGGCGGGCGTTGCGTTCAGCTCGCTCTCGTTGCAATGATATATGGGCTTTGAGCTGGGATTTTTTGTACTCTTCGCAATTATTCTGTTGCTGATTTTGTAAATGCAACGTAGCGTTTCGCATATACGAAAGATCCTCGACTCGTTGGAAGGAGGCCGTCATGAAGTCCTCGGCAATGGCCTCGTTCATACGGTTCGTGGTCTTCGGTGGGGGTGTCGGGGTGCTCAGCAGCTTCGCCGTGGTGGGGTTGGCCATGGGGGTGCCCTGGGGGGTCTCCAACGCCGTCGTCACCGTGGTGTCCACCGTGCTGTGCACCGAGCTCCACGCCCGCTACACCTTCGGCAAGAAGCGTGGTGCCGGGTGGCGGGAGCACTGGCAGTCCGCCGGGTCGGCCGGGGGCGCTTATCTCGCGACCAGCCTTGCCGTGTTCGTGCTGGATGTCGTGCAGAGCGGGCACAGCATGGCGACCGAGCAGGTCGTCTACCTCGGTGCCTCGGGGCTCGCGGGTGTGGGGCGGTTTCTTGTGCTGCGGCTCTTCGTGTTCGCCGGGCAGCGTGAGCGGAGTACGAGTGCGCGAGGGTGGAGGCTCGCTGCCTAAGATGTCCGGGTGCGTGCGGGGCTGAGTGGTGAGTCGGTGGTGCGGGGCGGGGCCGAGCTGGCCGATGAGGTCGGGTTCGAGCAGGTGACCGTCTCCGCGCTGGCCCGGCGGTTCGATGTCACCGTCGCGAGCCTGTACTCACAGGTCAAGAACTCGCATGAGCTGAGGGTGCGGATCGCGCTGCTTGCCCTGGAGGAGCTCGCCGATCGGGCGGCCGTCGCCCTCGCCGGGCGGGCCGGGAAAGATGCGTTGAGCGCCCTCGGGAACGTCTACCGGGACTATGCGCGCGAGCATCCGGGGCGGTATGCGGCGACTCAGCTGCGGCTCACCCCGGAGGAAGCCGCTCGTAGTGCCGGAGGGCGGCATTCGTTGATGACGCGGGCCGTCCTGCGGGGGTACGACCTGGTGGAGCCGGACCAGACGCATGCCGTCCGGCTGCTGGGGAGCGTTTTTCACGGCTTCGTCAGCCTGGAGGCCGGGGGCGGGTTCAGCCACAGCGCCCCGGAGAGCGGGGAGAGCTGGTCGCGGGCGCTTGACGCCCTGGACTCGCTGTTGCGCAACTGGCCTGCCCCGACTGCCGTGTGAGACGCGCAGGGGCGTTCAGCGGCCCTGGTTGGCCTCGCGCAGGATCGCGTAGGCCTCGGCGACGGGGTCGGGGTACGGGATCAGGTCGGGGTTGATGACCAGGTGGGCCTCCGCGGTGCGGTCCTCCTGGGCGGCGAGTGTCAGGGCGTTGAGGATACGGCCGGTGCGGTCGCGGAAGACCGAGCCGGGGCGGCCGTTGACCATCCGGTGCTCGACGGTGACGCCGACCCGGCGCAGTGGCGGGACGATCCCGGCGAGCAGCCGGGTCACGTTGTGGGTGCCGACGATGTGGGTGGGCCAGGGCAGCGGCTCGCGGCCGCCGTCGCTGGTGGTGGCGATGGCGGCGACGAGCTGGCGGCACGCCTCCGGCGAGCAGCTGACGGCCGCCGCGGTCTCCTCGATGCTGCATCCGAACGCCTCGCGCAGCACGAACACCGCGCGCTCCAGCGGGGAGAGCCGCTCCAGTACCAGCAGGGCCGCGGTGAGCAGGGAGTCGGTCAGCTCCGCCGGCCGTTCCGGGTCGGGGTCGGTGAGCAGCGGGGTGGTCGTCCAGGGGACGGCGTAGGGGTCCTGGTCGAGGCGGTCGGCGCGCAGGGCCTCGGTGCAGACGCGGGTGACCTCGGCCGCGAGATGGCTTTCGACCGATGCGGGACGCACCGGGCTGTCCGCCCAGCGCCGCCCGGTCGCCCGGACGGCGTCCTCGGCCCGGCTCTCGCTGCCCAGGATCCGGTGGGCGATCGCCAGCAGCAGCGGCCGTACTTCCTCGAACTCCTCGGTCCTGGTCACACCGGCTCCTTCTTGGGCGTTGCTCGGGCACCTTCGCCGGGTGTGGGGCTCTCCCGGGCTGACCCGTCGCGCCCGCTCCGGGCACCGGGGGTGCGGGCGGCCGTCGGGACCGGGCGGGAGAAGCGGGTGTGCCCGCCCCGGGGGGTCGGGCGGGCACACCCACGGAAGGGGATACGTGTTCCACGTTAGGTGCGACGGGTCACCAAGTCCCGCTTGTGCTAGGGAACTTCGAGTTCAGCTGCATGGACGTCCCTCACGCGGTGGCGTCCTCGGCCTCGTCGAAGGTCGCCTGGTGTGCGGGTGGGGCGGCGGTCCGCTCGGGAAAGGGTTAGGGGGCGGACCGCCGGTACTGGGTGGGTGGTCAGGCTATGGACGGGCGAAGGTGAGTAGCGGTACGGGTCGTAGCGGCCTTGACGGCCTGGAGGACGGGGTAGTTGCGGCCGTAGTACGCCTGCTGCCAGTTGGGCAGGGCCGGGTCCATGAAGTTCTGGTAGGACTCGTGGTTGCCGGCTGCCTCGACCGTGGTGAAGGTGGTGTTCAGCCAGGCGTCGCCCGCGGCCCTGTCCTCCTGGGTGGGGGCCGCCGTGGTGTGGGCGAGCTGGATGCCCACCTCGAACTGGGTGGTGCGGTGCACGTAGGCGGTCGAGCCGGCGCCGAAGTCGTTGACGCGGCCGCCGTAGGAGAGCAGGGCCAGGACGCGGAACTGACCGGGGCGCAGCGAGGCCTCCATGCGGGCCAGGGTGTCCTGGACGGAGGTGCGCGTCTGGGCCTTGCTGAAGAGGGTGTTGCGGTAGGTGGCGTTGTACTCGCGGGGCAGGACGGCCTCCGGCGAGTAGCCGACGCGGTGGCATTCGCTGACGGTCTGGGTGCCGCAGCCGAAGATCGTCATCATGGCCTGCTGGTAGGGCAGTTCGACGACCTGACGGGTCACGCTCGCCTTGCCGTGCGCGGCCATGAAGGTGTTGAGGGCGCTCTCGGCGGCGGCCTGCGCGCCCGCGTAGGACCCGGTGAGGATGACGTGCGGCTCGCCGCCCTGGTCGGTCGCCAGGGTGAACAGCAGCTGCGTGTTCAGCTCGCGCGGACCACTGATGATCCACTGCTGCCAGGCCTGGACGATGTCCACGGCGTCCGACCAGGCGAAGGTCAGGTTGAACAGGGTGAGCGACGGGACCGAGACCGGGCGTACCTCGTACTCGGTGACGATGCCGAAGTTCCCGCCGCCTCCGCCGCGCAGGGCCCAGAACAGGTCCGGGTTGTCCTTGGCGGACGCCGTGACCGCCCTGCCGTCGGCCAGGACCACTCGCGCCGAGACCAGCCGGTCGGCGGCCGTTCCGTACTTGCGGGAGGCGGGGCCGAGGCCGCCGCCCTGGAGGAAGCCGCCCATCGCGACCGTGGGGCAGGTGCCCGAGATGACCTGGAGGCCCAGCGCGGACAGGGTGTTGGTGATGTCGACGCCCTGGGCGCCGGGGCCCAGGCGGACCGTGGATCCCGTGGCGCGCACCGAGTTGAGGCGGGAGACGTCGATGACCAGGCCGGGCGTGGTCGAGTAGCCGGCGTTGCTGTGGCCGCCGCTGCGGACCGAGAAGGCCAGGCTGTTGTCCTGGGCGAAGCGGAGACAGGTGGCGACGTCGGCGGTGGAGGTGCAGTACGCGACCGCCTGGGGGTGGATCACGTCCCACTTGGCCTGGTGGAGCTGGATCGCCTGGTCGTACGTGGACTCTCCGGGGAGCACGAGGGTGCCGGTCAGGGCGGCCCGCAGGGTGCTCCAGGAGGGTGCGGCGGCCGCGGAGCCGGCTCCGGCCAGCACCATGCCGCCGGTCGAGACGGTCAGCGCGGCGGCCGCGCCGACGCCTGCGCCGGTGCGTATGAGCGAGCGTCTGCTGATCACAGGTCAGATCCCCCTTGTGTCGCGTTCCTGGTCAAGGCGTTGCGAAGTTCCGTACACGTGGGTCGGCTCGGATACGGGGGAGAGTTTTTCCGATAGCTCTTGCAGCTCGCTTAATTCGGCTGGCCGTTCGAGCATGGTCGCCGTGATCGCTCTGGTCGCCGTGGTGGTCGTGGCCGCGGTGATGATCGTGGTGATCGTGGTGTGGGGCCGTCAGCGACGGCGAGGTGCGGTGCGCGTGGCTCGTAGCCATTCCTTGTTCATGCTCGTGATGGACACCAGCGGGATGCCTTTGGGGCAGGCGGTGGCGCATTCGCCGGTGAGGGTGCAGCCGCCGAAGCCTTCCTCGTCCATCTGCGCCACCATGTCCAGCACCCGCGTCTCCCGCTCCGGCGCGCCCTGCGGCAGGACGTTGAGGTGGTTGACCTTGGCGGAGGTGAACAGCATCGCCGCCCCGTTCGGACACGCCGCCACGCACGCCCCGCAGCCGATGCACTCGGCGTGCTCGAAGGCGAAGTCGGCGTCCGGCTTGGGCACCGGCGTGGCGTGCGCCTCGGGAGCGGCTCCGGTGGGCGCGGTGATGTAGCCGCCGGCCTGGATGATCCGGTCGAAGGCGGAGCGGTCCACGACCAGGTCCTTGATGACCGGGAACGCGGAGGCCCGCCACGGCTCGATGTCGATGGTGTCGCCGTCCTTGAAGGACCGCATGTGCAGCTGGCAGGTGGTGGTGCGCTCCGGGCCGTGGGCGTCGCCGTTGATGACCAGGGAGCAGGCGCCGCAGATGCCCTCGCGGCAGTCGTGGTCGAAGGCGACGGGGTCCTCACCGCGCAGGATGAGCTCCTCGTTGAGGGTGTCGAGCATCTCCAGGAAGGACATGTCGGAGGAGATGCCGTCCACCTCGTAGGTGGACATGGCGCCTTCGGCGTCGGCGTTCTTCTGCCGCCAGACGCGCAGGGTGAGCCTCATGCGTAGCTCCGCTGGGTGGGGTGGACGTACTCGAAGACCAGGTCTTCCTTGTGCAGGACGGGCGCCTCGCCGGTGCCGGTGAACTCCCAGGCGGCCGCGTAGGCGAACTCCTCGTCCTTGCGGGCGGCCTCGCCGTCGGGGGTCTGGGACTCCTCACGGAAGTGGCCGCCGCAGGACTCCGCGCGGTGCAGCGCGTCCAGGCACATCAGCTCGGCGAGCTCCAGGTAGTCCACGATCCGGTTGGCTTTCTCCAGCGACTGGTTGAACTCCTCGCCGGTGCCGGGGACCTTGATCCGCCGCCAGAACTCCTCACGGATCTGCGGGATACGCTCCAACGCCTTGCGCAGCCCGGCGTCGGAGCGGGCCATGCCGCAGAACTCCCACATGAGTTCGCCGACTTCGCGGTGGAAGGAGTCCGGGGTGCGGTCGCCCTCCACCGACAGGAGTCGAGCAAGGCGGGTCTGTGTCTCTGACACTGTCTGGCGGACGACCGGGTGTTCGTCCGTGACCTCGGATTGACGGGGGTTGCGGGCGAGGTAGTCGTTGATGGTCGCCGGGAGCACGAAGTAGCCGTCCGCGAGACCCTGCATCAGCGCCGACGCGCCCAGCCGGTTCGCGCCGTGGTCGGAGAAGTTCGCCTCCCCGATCGCGAACAGGCCCGGAACGGTGGTCTGAAGGTCGTAGTCGACCCACAGCCCGCCCATCGTGTAATGCACCGCCGGGTAGATCCGCATCGGGACCTCATAGGGGTCCTCGTCGGTGATCCGCTGGTACATGTCGAAGAGGTTGCCGTACTTGGCCTCGACCGCCTTGCGGCCCATCCGCCGGATGGCGTCGGCGAAGTCCAGATACACACCCTGCCCGCCGGGGCCGACCCCGCGCCCCTCGTCACAGACGTTCTTCGCGGCGCGGGAGGCGATGTCACGCGGGACCAGGTTGCCGAAGGAGGGATAGATGCGCTCCAGGTAGTAGTCGCGCTCGTCCTCGGGGATCTTGTTCGGCGGCCGGTCGTCACCCTTGGCCTTCGGCACCCAGATCCGGCCGTCGTTACGCAGCGACTCACTCATCAGCGTCAGCTTGGACTGGTGGTCGCCGGTCCGCGGAATGCACGTGGGGTGGATCTGCGTGAAACACGGGTTGGCGAAGTACGCGCCCCGCCGATGCGCCCGCCAGACGGCGGTGGCATTGGAGTTCATCGCGTTCGTCGACAGGTAGAACACATTGCCGTAGCCACCACTGGCCAGGACGACAGCATCCGCGAAGTACGTGTCGATCTTCCCGGTGATCAAGTCCCGGGCGACGATCCCCCGCGCCCGCCCGTCGACGACGATCAGATCCAGCATCTCGGTGCGCGCATGCATCTCCACGTTCCCGGCCGCGATCTGCCGCGACAACGCCTGATACGCACCCAGCAGCAACTGCTGACCCGTCTGACCGCGGGCATAGAACGTCCGCGAGACCTGCACACCGCCGAAGGACCGGGTGTCCAGCAGCCCCCCGTACTCCCGCGCGAACGGCACACCCTGCGCCACGCACTGGTCGATGATCTCGACGGAGATCTGGGCGAGCCGGTGCACGTTGGACTCCCGGGCCCGGAAGTCGCCGCCCTTGACGGTGTCGTAGAACAGCCGGTGGACCGAGTCACCGTCGTTGCGGTAGTTCTTCGCCGCGTTGATCCCGCCCTGCGCCGCGATGGAGTGGGCGCGACGCGGGGAGTCCTGATAACAGAACTGGACGACGTGGTACCCCTGTTCGGCCAGCGTGGCCCCGGCCGAACCACCCGCCAGACCCGTCCCGACCACGATCACGGTGTGCTTGCGCCGGTTGGCCGGGTTGACCAGCTTGGCCTCGAAACGGCGCCTGTCCCAGCGCTCGTTGACCGGGCCGGAAGGCGCCTTGCCGTCCGTCAGCGGCTCGCCGGTCCGGTACTCCGCGAAAGCACTCATGTTCAGCTCACCACTCCGGTCATCACTGCCACGGGCACGGCGAGGAAGCCGGCCGTGAGCACAAGGGCGAGAACGTTCGCCGTGGCCTTCAAGACGCGGTCACGTGTGCGGCTGCCGGCCCCCAGGCTCTGCGCGGCACTCCAGAAACCGTGCCGGACATGCACACCCAGCGCCGAGACCGCGGTGATGTAGATGACATTGCCGTACCAGGTGGAGAAGGTGTCCAGCACGTTCTGATACGGCCGGCCCTCCTCAAAACCCCTGGTATGGACCGTGCCCGTCGTCAGGTCGAGCAAATGCCAGACGATGAACAGGCCCAGGATCACCCCACCCCAGCGCATCGTCCGCGTGGCATAACTCGCCCGCCTCTTCTTGTGCACGTACTTCGACGGGCGGGCCTTGATGTCCCGGCGGCTCAGCTGGTACGCGCAGACACCGTGGGCGACGACCGCCACGATCAACACCGCCCGTAGTCCCCACAGGAACCACTCGTAGTGCAGGGCCGGTTCGCCAAGGGTGCGCAGCCAGTGGGCGTATTCGTTGAAGTCGTCGGGGCCGAAGAAGATCTTCAGGTTTCCCAGCATGTGCAGGACGAGGTACATCAGCATGATCAGGCCGCTGACGGCCATCACCGTCTTCTTGCCGACGGAGCTGTCCCACAGGGTGCGTGCCGTGGACGGTCGTCGATTCGTCCGCGTTGCCAGAGCCATGTCACAAGACATTAGGGAGGGTCGGGTAGAGAGATCCCGTGACGGACGCTGGGAGCGGGGGTGGGGTGGCCGTGGCGCGCGG
>MWJO01000073.1 GCA_002027195.1 Streptomyces sp. GKU 895
CCGCGCGACCAGCCCCCACCGACCCGCACCCGCCAGCGATCCCCGGCTCACGCCTCCGTAGGCACCGGCTCAGCCCGCGCAGCGACCCCGTCGCCGTCCGTGTTGATCTTCTCGATGATCGCCAGCCGTTCCGGGGTGTCCTCCGGCTTGAGGAAGCCGATCAGGATGTAGAGGACCAGGGAGACCGCGAGCGGCACCGAGACCTGGTACTGGAGCGGGACTCCGCCGTCCACGTTCCAGTTGATCGGGTAGTTGACCAGCCAGAAGGCCAGCAGCCCCATCGACCAGCTGGTGAGCGCCGCCGTCGGGCCCGAGCGGCGGAACGGGCGGAGCAGGCCCAGCATCATCGGGATGGCCATCGGGCCCATCAGACCGGCCACCCACTTGATGACGACCGTGATGATGTCCTTGAAGGTGGGGGAGTTGACCTGCGTCGCCGCCGCCATGGAGAGGCCGAGGAAGACGACCGTGGTGACGCGGGCGACCCGCAGGCCCTGGCCCTCGGTCCACGCCCGGGCGCGGCGCCAGACCACCGGCGCGCAGTCACGGGTGAAGACGGCCGCGATCGCGTTCGCGTCGGAGGAGCACATCGCCATGGTGTGCGAGAAGAAGCCGACGATCACCAGGCCCAACAGGCCGTGGGGCAGGAGCTGTTCGGTCATCAGACCATACGCGTCGGAGCCGTCCGGCTTCTGTGACTGCACCAGGAGCGGGGACAGCCACATCGGGATGAAGAGGACCACCGGCCAGATCAGCCACAGGGCGGCGGAGAGGCGTGCCGAGCGTTCCGCCTCGTACGCGCTGCCCGTGGCCATGTAGCGCTGGGCCTGGTTGAGCATGCCGCCGTTGTACTCGAAGAGCTTGATGAAGAGGAACGCGAGGAGGAAGACCGTTCCGTACGGCCCGACCAGTGGCTCGCCGTGGCCCTTCAGCTGCGGCTCGTCCCAGGCGCCCCAGAAGCCGATGCCCTTGTCGTTCAGCTTCAGGACCACCGCGATCAACATGGCTATACCGGCCAGCAACTGGATGACGAACTGGCCGAGTTCGGTCAGCGCGTCCGCCCACAGGCCGCCGATCGTGCAGTAGACGGCGGTGATGGAGCCGGTGATGAAGATGCCCTGGGTGATGGTGATGCCGGTGAAGACGGACAGCAGGGTCGCGATCGCGGCCCACTTCGCGCCCACGTCCACGATCTTCAGCAGCATGCCGGACCACGCCAGCGCCTGCTGGGTTTTGAGGTCGTACCGGTTCTTCAGGTACTCCAGCGGGGAGGCCACGTGGAGGCGGGAGCGGAGGCGGTTGATGCGCGGGGCGAAGAGTTTCGAGCCGATCGCGATGCCCAGGGCGATGGGGAAGGACCAGGTGACGAAGGAGGTGACGCCGTAGGTGTACGCGATGCCCGCGTACCCGGTGAACATCACCGCGCTGTAGCCCGACATGTGGTGCGAGATGCCGGAGAGCCACCAGGGCATCTTGCCGCCGGCCGTGAAGAAGTCGCTGACGTTGTCCACGCGCTTGTGCGACCACACGCCGATCGCCACCATCACGCCGAAGTAGCCGATGAGCACGGCCCAGTCGAGACCGTTCATGTGCGCCCTCCCAGGGTTCGACCCGGCGCTCATCGTGGGTGCTCGTGCGTGAACACGACAAGCAGGCGTAAGGTCAAGGGGAGGTAAATTCATTCGGCATGCTGGTCCTCGTTCATCTATATGAACGTCATCGCATCAGCTCCCCGGCGTTGACCAGCAACGACTGTCCCGTGATGGCCCGTGCCCGGTCCGACGCCAGGAACACCGCCGCGTCCGCCACATCCCCGTCCGTGGCGAGATCGGGCAATGCCATCCGGTCCGTCAGCCGCTTGAGCACCTCGGCTTCCTCCGCCCCCTCCGTGTGCGCGGTGAACTGGACGTACGCCTGCACCGGCGGTCCCCACATCCAGCCCGGCAGCACCGTGTTCACGCGGATGCGGTACGGGCCGAGCTCCCGCGCCAGCGAGTACATCGCGCTCGTCAGCGCCCCCTTCGACGCCGCGTACGCCGCCTGCCGCACCTGCGAGGGCGCCGCGACCGAGGACTGCGTCCCGATGAACACCACAGAACCCCCGCACCGCTTCAGCGCCGGCAGACAGGCCCGCGTCATCCGCAGCGACCCCAGCAGGTTCACGTCGATCACGGACTGCCAGGTGGTGAAGTCCGCGTCCTCCAGGCCGCCGAAGTAGCTGTCCCAGGCGGCCACATGGACCACCGCGTCGATCCGCCCGAACCGTTCCTCGGCCAACTCCGCGAGGGCCGCGCACTGCTGCTCGTCGGTGATGTCCGTGGCGAGGTACGCGGTGTGCGTGCCGTCCGGATCGATGTCGGAGGCGGACTTCGCCAGGTTCGCCTCCGTGCGCGCCCCGAGCACGGCGTTCCCGCCGTCCCGTACGACGGCCGCGGCGACCTGATGCCCGAGCCCGGCGCCGACGCCCGACACCACGACGGTCTTCCCTGAGAGCAGTGATGACATCGATGACCCTCCCGGCGACTCTGGCGCATTATCTGACGGGGCGTCAGAGTAAGGGCGACCGCAGGAAAGGGGAACCGCATGAGCGACGACACCCGCAGCGAGACGCACACCGAGACGTACGCCGAACTGGCTGCCGTAGGGCCGTACGGAGTCCGCCCCGGCCACGCCCTGATCACCATGGTCGAACCGCACCCGGGGCACGAGTACGCCTACAACCGCTGGTACGAGGACGACCACTACTACGCCGGCGCGATGGCGATGCCCTGGATGTACGCCGGGCGGCGCTGGGTCGCCACCCGGGATCTCCAACTCCTGCGCTATCCCGAGAAGTCGGCGGTCGCCCAGCCGGTCACCGCCGGGTGCTACATCTCGACGTACTGGATCACGGACGGCCGCTACGCCGACCACATGAAGTGGACCGTCGGCATCAACAAGCGTCTGAACCGGGACGGGCGGGTCTACCAGGACCGGACGCATGTCTTCACGGCGTTCCAGGACCACGAGGCGACCGTGTACCGGGACGGGGCCGCCGGGCCGCGTGACTTCCACGCCCTCGACCACCCCTACGCGGGCCTGGTGGTGGAGGTCATCGACGCCGAATCGGCCGCGCAACGAGCGGAGTTGCTGGAGTGGCTGCGCTCCCGGCATCTGCCGAAGCGGGTCGCGGGCTCACCGGCCGCGATGGTGACCGTGTTCCGCCCGACGCCGCTGCCCGGCGACCGCATGACGTACGTGAAGCAGGTCGAGGGCGTCGACACCCGGCTGACCCTGCTGTGGTTCCTGGAGGCGGACCCGCGGGACTGCTGGGAGGCCTGCTTCGCGGGCCTGGACGGGCCGGTGGCGGAGGCGGGCCTGGGAAGGGTGGAGTTGGTCGCGCCGTTCATACCGACGGTGCCGGGGACGGACAAGTACGTCGACCGGCTGCGCTGAGCCGTTCCCGGGCCGGTGCCCGGGCACAAGCCGAGCCCCCTCGGCAAGGACGGCGAGCTGGACGAGAGGGCTCTTGGACGATGCTTGTGAAGTTGTGTTGGAACCGATCACTCGATCGCTCGACCTGCTTACGCCTTGACCGAGCCGACGAAGGCGGTCCACGCGTCCGCGGGGAAGGCCAGGGTGGGGCCGTCCGTGACCTTCGAGTCCCGGACGGCCATCGCCGCGAGGACCGGGGACTTGATCTCGACGCACGCGCCATTGCCCTGGGAGTAGGAGGACTTGACCCACTCGTCCGTGACGCCCTGCTTGATTGCCATGTTCGCTCCGATTAGCCAGTTGCTGAGTTGCTGTCACCGCGGTGTGCTTTTGTCTCCGTCCGCACGACACGGTTTGCGCCAACGTTGTTGCCTCGATGGCGTGATCGACGCTACTCGCCAACATCGGAGTACGGGGAAGGTATTCACCCGCCCGGGTGGCATATTCCAGTGGGGTCTTCCATCACGGCCCGACTTAGGTGTACCTTTCGGCGCCCGCCTTACAGACTGGCCCGTTGTGCGGTCAGCGGGCGTACTCTTTGGCCACCTTCGAGATGAAGTCCCGGCTTTGGTCCGCGTTGAGGGCCTGTGCCCGCAAATGCTCGTACATCACGCTGTACTTCTGCACGTCCTGCGCCTTCTCCAGGTACAGGTCGCTGGTGACACCCTCGATGTAGACCACGCTGGAATCGGCCGCGTCCGGGAACTCCAGAATCGCGTACTGCCCGCTGACCCCCGGGTGCGCCCCCATCGTGAACGGGATCAACTGCACGGTCACGTGCGGCAGCTGGGACATCTCGATCAGATGCTCCAGCTGCTCGATCATCACCTGCTTGTTCCCGACCTCGCGGCGCAGGGTCGCCTCGTCGAGAACCGCCCACAGGCGCAGCGGGTTGTCGGCGGCAGAGATACGTTCCTGTCGGCGCAGGCGCACCTGGACCCGCTTGTCGATGTCGGTCGGCGTCGCCTCGGGAAGCGCGCCGGAGATGAGGGACTCGGCATAGGTACGGGTCTGCAACAGGCCCGGGACGACCTGGGGGTCGTACACCCGCAGACTGGCCGCATCCGTCTCCAGGCCGATGTAAACGGAGTAGGGGATGTCCCCGAAGGAATGCCACCACCCCTGCTGGCGGCTGTCCTTGGCCATTTGCATGAGCGAGTCGACGATCCGGTGGTCCTCGACCTCGTAGACCCCGCACAGGTCGCGGACGTCGCGCTGGCTGATACTGCGCCGTCCGTTCTCCAGACGGCTGATCTTCGACTGCGACACCAGCAGCCGTTCGGCGACCTCTTCGGCGGTCATGCCCTTGAGCTCGCGGAGCCGGCGCAGCTCCTGGCCCAGCCGGCGCCGCCTGACGGTGGGGTTGACATTGGTCGCCACGAGAACGTGCACCTCCGGCTGCGTGCCTTCGAAAATTGCCACTTTGCGTATCTGCTGTTGAGCAGACTGCCACCAAGGTGCTTTCTACCGCTGGGAAACCGTGGATATGCGCTGCACAGGCGCCGGTTCGCGGTGAACGGCGGTGACCCGCGCCCCGTTGTGAGGATGTGGGCGAGAGTGCGGGCACAGAAAAAGCGCGCGGGACGGCGGGACCGTGGTGTCGTCCGGACACACGGTCCCGCCGCCCCGCGCGGACCAGCGGCTCCCGATTCCGGGTATGGGGCTGCGCCGGCAGTGCGTGTGGTGCGACTCGGTTCCAGCGGTGGTGTCGTGGGAACTGCGGCTCAGTGGGCCACGACACGCGCCATGGAACCGCGGCGCGGTTGCACCGGAACACCGCGAGCGGGTTCCGCTGCGACCCTGCCACCGGGTGCGGCCTGACGGCCGGTCGCCGGAGCGGGGCTACGGCGCGGCTGTGCCGCCACACCGTTCTGGACGTCCATCACCGCGTGCGCGACGAGACCGCCCATGGGGTCGTGCCTGATCAGATCCCGCAGCCGGGACCGCGAGGACCTGCCCTCGTTGCCCGGGTACAGATGCTTGCCGAGGCCGACCGCGTGGGCCAGGGCGGCCAGCGCCGCGGTCCGCGGGTCCGGCGGTACGCCGGTGCGGATCGCCGAGTCCAGCCGGGCCTTGATCTCCCGGCTGATGGCGTTGTCCGTCGCCTGATAGCGAGTCGTCGGCAACACCCCGCACATCTGACCGGCGACGGCATGCACCATGCCGCACCGCTCGAGATGCGAGAGGTAGGTCTGGCGCAGCCCCAGGCGAGGCCCGCCAATCCAGTTCACTGCCCGCACGGGAGCGCCACGCCTTCGCAGCAACTCCAACGCGCAGTCCAGCGTCGGATCTCCAGTCGGCCGTGGTACGACCACGGCGATACGATCCCCGTCTGGGGCTATCCGTCCGGCCAGCGCCAGCTCCACTAGCTGTGCTCCGGCCAGACCGAGGTCGAGCGACTGCGGCTGTGCGGTGGTACCCGTGGTCGGGTCCAACGCCAGCAGCAGAAGCTCCTCCGGAAGTGTTCTGCGGCTCCTGCCCATCCATGCCTCCCCGCGTGGATGTACGACAGGGTGACCCCTCTCACATTGGTCTGTCGAGGGTGCGTGACCTGTTTGTAGTGGAACCAGTAGGTATGTCGTTCTCGTCTACCGCAGGAGCCAAGCCCTCACACAGGACACTGGTACACGGTTCGGACAGTGCGGTGGACCGGTGACCGGGGCAGGCGGTCGGATAGAAATTCACGGTCCACGGTCCAGATCCACAGGTTCACGGTTCACGGGTTCACGGTTTAGGAGGCATCGGTGGCGGGCGAGTCCCCCGACAGGTCGAAGCAGCGCGAGTCGTCGGCAGAACCGACGTCGGGGAGCGCGGGTCCGGTTCCCGAGGCCAGGACCGAGGTCCGCGATCCGCGGCTCGCGGTGGCCCGGGACGCCGTGGAGGAAGCCGGTTCCACCGCGGACGCCGGCCCGGAGCCCCGCGGCGGCGTGGACACGGCGACGCGCGTGTTCTCGGTACGGGACGTGGCGAAGGCCAGGGAGTCGGCGGCGCGGGCGGATGCTGCCGAGGCCTCATCGGCCGACGCCCCCGAGGACGCCGGGTCGGGCGAGGGCGGCGACTCGCGGCTGCGGCCGCGGTGGCCGCGTGGGTCCGCTCGGGAGACGGCACGTCGCAGAAGGCCGGTGACGCGAGGAGGCCGGGGCCGAGACGACGAGCGAGCTGACGCCGCCGGGACCGAGACCGACGGCCAGGCCGAGGCGAGGACGGAAGCCGACGGCGAACGAGCTGACGCCGGGCCGAGGCGCGCCGAGACGGACGCCGACAGCGCCAGGCGCGAGGCGTGGCAGGGCGCGGCGGGCGGCGCGGCCGCTGAGGCGCAAGACGGCCACGAGGCTGCCGAGGACGCGAAGGCGACGCCGGCAGGACACCGGCGAGCGAGCCGGCGGCATCAAGGCCGAAAGCGTCGGAGGGCCTGAGGACGCCCGCGGCGAGCATGAGCGCGAGCCTGAGACGCCCGCGGCGAGCAGGCCTGCGGGCCGAGGACGCCCGCAGTTGAGCAATGGTCTGCAGGCCGAGGACGCCCGCGGCGAACGCTGGTCTGCAGGCGAGGACGCCCGCGGCTGAGCGAGGCCCGCAGGTAGGACGCCCCGCGGCCGAACGGCGAGCCCGCGACGCGGTCATCTGCCAACAGGACGAACCGAACAAGCCCGTCCCGGCGGCCGACCGCGCGCCGACCGGCGGCGGCCGCCGCCTCGCCCGGCGGCCGGCACGGCAGGGCGGCCGCCGCCGCACCGACGCCGCAAGCCGCCGACGGCGAAGTCGCGGTTGCACCCGGCGGCGACAGCGCGCCGCCGCCGCGCCGGCGCCGCAAGCCGCCGACGGCGAAGTCCCCGCAGGGTTCCCGCCCGGCGGCGACAGCCGCCGCCGCCACCGACGCGCCGCAAGCGCCGTGGCGAAGTCCCAGGCGCCCCACCCGGCAGCGACAGCCGCGCGCCGCGCCGCCGGCAAGCGGCGGCAGGCCTGAGGTCACCCGCGGCGGCGCCACCCGTGCGGGCGAGACGAAGCCGAGGCCGACATGAGCGGCGTTGACAGCCACCAACTCCAGCTTCCAAGACCCCGACCCCGACCCCACTCACGCCCCGGCGCGCAGCAAGTTCTCGCGCTCAAGCCCGATCTACCGCCGTCCCAGGTGAGCAGACCGCAGCAGCCGCTCGCGAAGCCCGCTGGATCTCGGCGGCTCCGCGCCCCCGCCGGGGCCTCGCACCGCATCCGCCGCGTGAAGATCTGGACGCCCGTCGTCCTGCTCCTCGCGGTCGTCTTTGCGGTCGTACAGTCCGTACGCCCGCTGCCCACCCCCACCCTCCAGCTCACCGCCGAGGAGACCTACTCCTTCGACGGCGGCAAGGCCGACGTCCCGTGGCCGGCCCAGGGGCAGGCCGCCCTCGAGGTGCAGGGCATCGGCTCCTTCGGTTCGTCCGGGGAGCAGAAGCCCGTGCCGATCGCGAGTGTCGCCAAGGTCATGACGGCGTACCTCATCCTGCGCGACCACCCTCTGAAGGGCGACGCCAAGGGCCCGATGATCAAGGTCGACCAGGCCGCCGAGGACCAGGCGTCCGCGGAGGGCGAGTCGACCGTGAAGGTGAAGGCCGGCGACGAGATCTCCGAGCGCGAGGCGCTGCAGGGCATCCTGCTCGCGTCCGCGAACAACGTCGCCCGCCTGGTGGCCCGCTGGGACGCCGGTTCCGAGAAGGGCTTCGTGGCGAAGATGAACGCCGCCGCCAAGGACCTCGGCATGACCAACACGACGTACACCGACCCGTCGGGTCTGAACGACACGACCGTCTCCACGGCCGTGGACCAGGTGAAGCTCGCCAAGAAGGCGATGAAGGACCCCGTCTTCCGCTCGGTCGTGTCGATGATGGAGTACTACGACTACAAGGGCGCCCTGCAGCGCAACTGGAACAAGCTGGTCGGCCACAACAACGTGATCGGCATCAAGACCGGCACCACCACCTCCGCCCGCGGCAACCTGGTCTTCGCCGCGACGAAGGAGATCGACGGCGAGACCCGCACCATCGTCGGCGCGGTCCTGCGCCAGCCCGAGGGCGGCTACGACAACACGATCCTCCAGGGCGCCTTGTCCGCGGGCGACAAACTGATCCAGGCCGCACAGCAGAGCCTGAAGTCGGCGACGATCCTGAAGAAGGGCGACGTCGTCGGGTACGTCGACGACGGCCTCGGCGGCAGGACGCCCGTCGTCGCCACCAAGGACGTCAGCGCCGTCGGCTGGTCCGGCCTCACGGTGAAGCTGACGTTCGCCGCCGACGACGTACCGCACACCGCGAAGGCCGGCACCAAGGTCGGCTCGCTCACGGTGGGTGACGCCTCGAAGGGTGGCGTCTCGGTCCCGGTCGCCCTCCAGAAGGACCTTGCGGAACCGGGCTTCACGGACAAACTGACCCGCCTCGGCTGAGCGAGGGCCGAGGAACCGCCCCGCGTCCCGCCGCCGACGCCCCCCGCCCGGGGGGCCCCGGCGGCGGGCTGCGTGCTAGCGTCACGAATCGGGGCAGGTCGCCGGTCGCGCACAACGCGACCGTGAACGAGGCCGGAACATCACACGGCCGAGAAAAGAAGACGGGACACGGGGAGTTGCCTTCAGGTGGCCACTGCGGAGCCGACACGCGCAGACGACGCCGATCCGGGCTCGGACATGAGCCCGCGAATACGCGTGCCCGCACCGCGCAGAGAGAGCGCCAAGAGCACCGACAGCGCCCAGCGCACCGAAAGCACCGAGAGTGCCGTGAGCAGCACCGACACCCCGGTCGCCGCCGCCGCTCCTGAGGCGTCCCCGGTGCCCTCCCGTTTCCTCACCGCCTTCCTCGCTCTGCGTGAGCGGGTCCTGCGGCACCCCGTGCTCTCCTTCACCGCGCTGTCCGGCGGGCTCCACATCATGTGGTTCTTCCTGTTCGCCAACAGCGGTGGCGACCTCGCCGCCCAGGACGCCTGGGCGGAGTTCGTCGGCCGGCACCCGGACTCGGCGTACAACCTCGCCTGGTACGGCGGCATGCACCCGGTGTCGTACAGCGTCGTCTCGCCGTATCTGATGTCGGTCCTCGGTGTCCGTACGACGATGATGATCGCCGGCACCGTCTCGGCGGGGCTGCTCACGCTCATCCTGCTGCGCAGCCGGTCCGTGAAGAACCCGCTGTGGGCCTCGCTCGCGGGGGTCATCGCCTTCTTCTGCAACGCCGTCTCCGGGCGCGTGACCTTCGGTCTCGGCACGATGTTCGCGCTCGGCGCGGTCGCGGTGGTGTTCTGCTGGCCGTACCGCTGGCGCTACAAGCGGTGGGCGAAAGCCTTGTGCGCCGCCCCGCTGGCCGCGCTCGCCACGATGGCCTCGCCGGTCGCGGGGCTGTTCGTGGGGCTGGTCGCGGTCGCGCTGTTCCTGCAGAAGCGGCGGCCCGGCGCCTGGGCGCTGGGCATCGCGCCGAGCGTGGTGGTCGCGGTGTCGGCGTGGCTGTTCCCGTTCTCCGGCACCCAGCCGATGATCTTCGGTTCGGTGATCCTGCCGTTCCTGTACGGCGCCATCGTCTACTTCGTGGTCCCCAAGGGGTGGAAGACGGTCCGGCTGACGGCCGCGGTGTACGCGCTCGCCGTCGTCCTGGTCTGGCTGATCAGCTCGCAGATCGGGTCGAACATCTCCCGGCTGCCGATGCTGTTCGCCGGGACGGTGCTGGTGGCGGCGCTGCCGTTCACGGTGCCGCGCAGCCGTAAGTGGTACGCGATCGTGGTGGCCATCGCCGGCTTCGGCGGCTGGGTCGGCTTCAAGTCGGTCGACGACGTCCTGAACACCACCCCTGCCGCCTCCTGGGCCCGCGAGCTCGCCCCGCTCGTCAACGAGCTCCAGGAGGTCGGCGCGGAGAAGGGCCGCGTCGAGGTCGTGCCGGCCCGCTCCCACCGGGAGGCGTCCGCGCTCGCCCCGTACGTCAACCTCGCCCGCGGCTGGAACCGCCAGGCCGACATGGAGCGCAATCCGCTCTTCTACGACGACACGCTCAACTCGGCGAACTACCACGAGTGGGTCAAGCGCTGGGCCGTGCACTTCGTGGTCGTCTCCAAGGACGAGCCGGACGGGGACGGGGCGAAGCGGGAGCGGGACCTCGTCCAGCGCGGGATGCCGTATCTGAAGCAGGTCTGGGGCGACGCCAACTGGCAGCTGTTCCAGGTGACCGACCCGACCCCGCTCGCCGAGCCCAACGCGGTCGTGGACCGCGCCGAGCAGGGCGAGATGACCCTCCAGGTGAAGAAGGCCGGCCGGATCCTCATCCGCATCCCCTACTCGCCGTGGCTGAGCATCGTCGACGCCGACGGCAAGAGCCTCGAGCCGCCGAAGGAGACGGACGCCTCCAAGGACCGGGCCGACGGGGAGCCGAAGACGTACGACAACGTCAACGGCTGCCTGATGGAGACCGAGGAGGACGCCCAGGGCGACAAGTGGACCGAGCTGATCGCGCCGAAGGCGGGGACGTACCGGCTGGCGGCGCCGTATCAGCTGCCGCGGGGCACGCCGTGTCCCGACGAGCTGAAGTGACCCCGGTTACCTGACCGGGAAGGCGACGTCACAGACGGGGTCCTCGGGCCCCGCCGCCTCCCAGTCCGCGAAGTAGATCTCCCGGCAGGGACCGGCCTGTTCCAGACCCTGCCCGGCGATCCACTCCTCCACCGCCTCGAAGGCGGCCATGATCTGCGGATGGGCCACCTGGGCCTTGGTGATACGGGTGTACGCGAACCGCTGCGCCGGCTCGACCCGGACCTGCGTCCCCCCGCCCCCGGCCCCGCGCCGCCGCCCAGGCCCGCGCGGCGGCCGCGTCGGCGACCGGTACGCAGGACTCGGCGGGCCCGTCGCTCTCCATGGACACCTCGGAGTGGTAGCGGACGAACGGGGCCGCGGTCACGCCCCCGCACTCCCGCGCGCTCTGCTCCAGCCGGCCCAGTGAGGCGCCGATCCAGGCCGGCAGCTCGTCGGCCAGCACATGCCGTGTCTCGGTGATCACCACCTGCTCCGGCAGCTCCACCGTCTCCACCACGAACTTCCCGTACATCTCGGAGCTCCTCCCCGACAGTCGTCCACGGAGGTACTCGGCGAGCGTCCGCTGCCCGGCGAGCCGGGTCTCGACCTCGGCCCAGTAGGCGGCCAGCACGTCCGCGCCCGCGACCCCGCCCGCCTCGACCACCTCGGCGATCCTCGCCAGGGGCATGTCGAGCTGCCGCAGCATCGCCACCAGCCGGGCGCGTTCCACCTGACCGGTCCGGTAGTAGCGGTAGCCGCTGGCCTCGTCGACGTACGCGGGGGCCAGCAGCCCCAGCCGGTCGTACAGCCGCAGGGCCTTGGCCGACAGGCGGGCCCGCGCGGCGAACGCGCCGATGGTGAGCAGGTCGTCGTCAGTCACCGGACCATCCTCGTCCTCCGTCACCGGACGGTTCCTCCGCCCGGTGACGAGGAGGCTCCGCCCTGCCCCAGGGGCAAGGTCAACGGCCCCCAGGGGCAAGGTCAACGGGCCAGCTGGGCCTCCACGGCGGCCACGAGCTCCGCCGCCTCCGGCTCGGTCTGCGGGGAGAAGCGGGCGACGACCGTGCCGTCGCGGCCGATGAGGAACTTCTCGAAGTTCCAGCGGATGTCGCCGGCGTGCCCGTCGGCGTCGGCGAAGTCGACCAGCCGCTCGTAGAGCGCGTGCCGGCCCTCGCCGTTCACCTCGACCTTCTCGGTCATCGGGAAGGACACGCCGTAGGTCGCCGAGCAGAACTCCGCGATCTCCTCGGCGCTGCCGGGCTCCTGGCCCATGAACTGGTTGCAGGGCACGCCGAGGACGGTGAAACCCTGGTCGGCGTACGCCTTCTGGAGCTTCTCCAGGCCGTTGTACTGCGGGGTCAGCCCGCACTTGGAGGCCACGTTCACGATCAGCACGGCCCGGCCGGCGTACTGGGAGAGGTCGGCGGCGCCGCCCTGGAGGGTGCCGATCTCGACGGAGAGGGGGGAGGTGTTGTCAGCAGTCGTCATAAGCGGATGCTAGCTCCGGTAAGTGTCGGGCCGACGTGAGGGCCCGGTGCGGGAGGCTTCGGTGCGGGATGCCTCGTGGCGCGACTCCTCGCTCCGCGAGGCATCCACGAGCACGGTCCCGGCCGCCGTCCGCTCGTACAGCACCGACCGCCCCGCCCGCCGCCGCTCCACCAGCCCGGCGTCCAGCAGCACGCGCAGATGGCGGCCGACGGAGCCGAGGGCGCGGCCGGTCACCGCGACCAGCTGGGTCGTGCTCATCGGCGTTTCGAGCAGCACCAGCAGCCCGGCCCGCGCGGCCCCGACGAGCGCCCCGAGCCCGCCCGGGACGGGCCGGTGCCGGTGGTCCTCGGCGAGCACACCGAGACACGGGTAGACGACGGCGTACCGCTCCCGCCCCTCCCACGACACCCAGCCGTTGCCCGTCGTCACCGGGATGAAGGACAGCTCGGCGCCGGACGCGACCTCCCGCGGCGGGTACTCGTGCAGGTTGACCTGGAACCGGCTCTCCCCGAGCCAGCGGGTCCAGGGCCGCAGCGAGTCCAGTACGGCCGCCCAGCCGCCCTGGCTCACCCGCGCGGTCCGCGCGACCACGTCGGCCTCCAGGACGCGCCGCCGACGGTCCCAGTACGGCCGTACGGCCTCCTCCCAGACGTGGGTGAGGAGCGCGGTCGCCCGCTCGGGCAGGTCGTCCCGCTCCAGGAGCGCGGGGAGCGGTCCGGCGAGGGAGACGCGGAGGTTGGCGCGGGCCGCGTCGGGGGGCGGCCGTCCGCACCCGGGCCGCGGTCTCCTCGAAGCTCTCTCCGGCGCGCGGCGTGGGGCAGACGAAGTCGGCGATCCAGGACCGGAGCGCGGCGTCCACGAGGGCGTCGGCCACCGGGTCGGCGGCGAGGTACGCGCGATAGCCCGGCAGATGCGCCCGCAGCCACGCCTCCTCACCGGGGTGGGCGGCGGTGCCTCTGCGCAGCAGCCACAGATTCGCGAACGTCTCGGCGAACGGCGAGACCACGAACCGACTGCGGGCAAGGGTGTCGGCATCGAGCTGCCACCACCCCATGAGCCCCCCTGTGCCGCACTGCGGCTTTCGCCGACGCGCGAAACAATAACGATCGCCGCCCGGTCCCTTCTTGACTGCCCTCCATGCGCAGCTATCGCGACCTGTTCCGCACCCCGGAGTTCACCCCCTTCTTCCTCTCCTACGCCGCCTTCAACGCGGCCCTGACGATCGGCGGACTGTCCCTCGCCACGATGGTCTACCGGGCCACCGACTCCCCGCTGCTGTCGGCGCTGAGCATGTTCGGACCGCAGCTCGCGCAGGTCCTGGGCGCCACGTTCCTGCTCTCGGGAGCCGACCGGCTGCGCCCGAGGTCGACGCTGGTCTGGTCGGGCCTGGCCTTCGCGGCGCTGACGGCGGTACTGGCGCTGCCCGGACTCCCGGTCTGGGGAGTCTTCGCCGTGGTGGTCCTCCAGGGCCTGATCGCGTCGCTGGGCGGCGGGGTGACCGGCGGTCTGCTGAACGAGATCCTGCCCAAGTCCGGTTTCGTGCTGGGCCGTTCGGTGTTCAACATGGCGTCGGGCCTGATGCAGGTGCTGGGCTTCGCGCTGGGCGGCGCCCTGCTCGCACTCCTGTCCCCGCGGCTCTGTCTGCTCCTGGCGGCCGCGCTGTACCTGACGCAGGCGGTGGGCTACCGCCTGGGCCTGACGGCCCGTCCGCCGCGCGCCTCCGGCCGCCTCTCGGTTCGAGCGACGTGGCGCAACAACGCGTTCTTGTGGTCCTCGCGGGGCCGCCGCCTGACCTACCTCGGCCTGTGGCTCCCCAACGGCCTGATGGTGGGCTGCGACTCCCTGTACGTCTCCTACGCCCCGGAGGCGGCCGGCGCACTGTTCGCGTCGGGTGCGCTGGGCATGTTCATGGGTGACGTCCTGGTGGGCCGCTTCGTGCCGCCTGCCCTGCGCGGGCGCCTGGCCACGCCGCTGCTCCTGCTGCTGGCGACGCCGTATCTGCTGTTCGCGCTGCGGCCGGACGTGGTGTGGGCGGCGATGGCGGTGTGCCTGTCCAACGTCGGCTTCGCCGCGAGCCTGGTCCAGCAGGAGCGGCTGATGTCCCTCACCCCCGACGACATGGCGGGCCACGCCCTCGGGCTGCGCTCCGCCGGGATGCTCACCATGCAGGGCGTGGCGGCGGCACTGGCCGGTTCGCTGGCCCAGGTGACGTCCCCGGCGGCGGCGATGGCGATGGTGGCGGGGGTGTCGGTGCTGGTGACGTCGGCGCTGGCGGTGGCGGGCCGACGGCAGCCGGACGCCGAGGCGGCTACGGCGCCGGGTCTGGCTCGCTGAATACTTCCGGCACCTTGTTGTCGAGGACGACGCGGGAGAGGAGCGCGGCGAGACGGTCGCGCTCGGCGGGGGTGAGACCGGCGGGCAGCGCGTCGATGCGCCGGCAGGTCTCCTCGTAGAACTCCTCGGCGAGTTCGGCGCCCTGCTCGGTGAGACGCACACGTACGGCACGCCTGTCCCGGGGATCGGGTTCGCGGCGGACGAGGCCACGCCGGACGGTCCGGTCGACGAGCCCGGTGAGACTCGACTTGGCGAGGCCCAGGGTTTCGCCGAGCTCGGTCATGCCCTGGGGGTGGGGCATGAGGACGCAGAGGAGTTGCCCCTGTTGGGGGGTGATGTGGAAGGCGCGGCTGGAGTCGGCGTAGACGGCGTTGACGAGGAACGCGGAGCGGACCAGGGCGGGGACGATGCCCAGGGCGGTGGTGGGGGGTGGTTTGGGCATTTGGTCAGCCTAGCTGGGCGGTTTGGCGTGCTGCTGCGAGGTTGTGGCGACAGACGGGACGCGCTCCGTGCTCATGGCCGTACGGGACCGTGCCCGTCACCGGTGATCGCGACACCGATGTTCCCCCCCGGCGGCGATCGACCGCTCCCCGGACGCGACGACCACCGCAGCCGTGCCGCGAGGCAGCAGTGCCGCCAACTCCCCTTCCAGCCCGGGGTCCTTGCTCAGCGCCCGCCGGATCACCTGCCGCAGCGCCCCCAGCGCGTCCGCGCTCCCCGGCTCGGCGACCGCGTCCGCCACCGCCTCCGCCAGCGACTGACGCCCCCGCTCGTCGGCCCGGCGGTCGCGTGGCCCGCAGGATGCGCCGCCCACCTCGGCCTGCCCGCTCCCGAGCGGCACCCCCTCCGCTGTCCAGCACCCGCTCCCCGTGCACCCCCAGACCCTCCCGCAGATAGGGCGTCATCCCGTCCACGAACCCGGCGTCCGCCATCCCCGGCCCCCAACTCCCTCGTCCATGACTCTCCTCGCTCCTACGAGGATGCCGTCATCCCGGCAGTAATACAGGCAGTGGTGCAGGCCCGGGCGGGAAGAGCCCAATCCGCACGGTTCCGTTACGACAGGCACCCTTGACAGCGTGCGTACTGTTTCGCGACGTTTGAGCCCCACCGCACAATGGGCACGGGAGCCGACGGGCACATGGCGGAGGAAGTGGCGGGACGCGGCCGGCGCGTCATGGGGGGAACTGGGGGGAGCGATCGCCCATGCGATCCACGAGCAACTCCATGAGAAACCAGATCACGATCCACAGACCGGAGGAGCTCAGCGGCACGCTGCGCGCTGCCTGGCACCGGGTGATGGACGAGTCGCCCGACTTCGGAAACCCCTTCCTGGCCCCGGAGTTCGCCGCCGGGGTGGGCCGGTACCGGGGCGGGGCGCGGGTCGCGGTGCTGCACGACGGCGTGGAGCCGGTCGGCTTCTTTCCGTACGAGCGGGGGGGCGTTCGGCGTCGGGCGGGCCATCGGGCTCGGGCTCTCCGACTGCCAGGCCCTCGTCCACCGTTCCGGAGTCACCTGGGACACCGGCGAGCTGCTGAAGGCCTGCGGGCTGTCCGTGTTCGAGTTCGATCACCTCGTCGACGAGCAGAAGCCTTTCGGCCGTTATGTGACGGGGACGTTCGCCTCGCCGGTCGTCGATCTGAAGGCCGCCGAGGGCAGTTACCCGGAGTGGCTGCGCGCCACCTACCCGGGCCTGGCCAAGACGGTCCTGAAGAAGGAGCGCCGGCTCGCGCGCGACCACGGCGAGGTGCGGTTCGTCTTCGACGAGCGGGACCCTGAGGTGCTGCGGCAGCTGATGCGCTGGAAGTCCGCCCAGTACCGGCGCACGGGCCGTATGGACCGGTTCGCCCGCCCCTGGATCGTCGACCTCACCGAACACCTCTTCCGGGTCCGCGAGGACCACTTCACCGGCGTGCTGTCCGTCGTCTACGCCGGTGACCGCCCGGTCGCCGCCCACTTCGGCCCGACCTCGCGCACCGTCTTCGCCGCCTGGTTCACGGCGTACGACCCCGAACTGCGCTACTACTCCCCGGGCCTGCTCATGCATCTGCGGATGGCCGAGGCGGCGGGGCGCGAAGGGGTGCAGGTGCTCGATCTGGGGCGCGGCGACAAGGAGTACAAGGACTGGCTCAAGACCCGCGAACTGCGGGTCGGCGAGGGCTTCGCGGTCCGCCCGCACCCGGTGGCCGCCGCCCACCGCATGTGGCGCCGGCCGGTCCGCGGCCTGCGCAACACGGTCAACGCCCACCCCTGGCTCCGCGATCCGGCCGACCGCCTGCTGAAGACGATCGGCGGCCTGCGCACGTCATCACCGGTCAGGTAAGACCCCTCCGCCCCTCCACACACGAGGTGACGATGCCGTACGGATCGCGGCTCGCCGCGACGATGACGCGGCGGCTCGGCCGGGAGTGCGTCTACACGCCCTCGGCCCGGCTGGCCCTGTACCTGGCCCTGCGGCGCTGGTGCCGCCCCGGCGGCCGGGTCCTGATGTCCCCGGTCAACGACGACGTGATCCTCTTCGTCGTCCTCGCCGCCGGCCTGCGCCCCGTGACCGCTCCGGTCTCCCCCTGGGACGGCAACATCGACCCGGCGGCCGTACCGGAGTCCACCTGGCGCTCCCTGGACGCCGTCCTGACCACGAACCTCTACGGCATCCCCGACCGCGCCGGCGAACTCCGCCGCCGCTGCGACCAGTTGGGGATCCCGCTGATCGAGGACGCGGCCCACGCCATCGGCACGCATGTCGCCGGGCAGCCCGTCGGCACCTTCGGCGAGGCCGCCGCCTTCAGCCTCTCCAAGCACGTGGCGGCGATGGCGGGCGGCTTCCTGGCGGTCCAGGACGCCCGTACCAGGCGGGAGTTGGAGAGCCTGCGCGACGACCTCCTCACCCCGGCCCGGCTCCGCGCCGACCTGTCCGTCACCCTGCGCCCCCTGGCCCGTTCGACGGTGAAGGCCCTGCATCTCGTACGCCCCACCTGGCGGGCCATGCAACGCCTCGGCCTGCTCGAACGCGACCCCGGCTCCTACCGGATGCCCCTGCACGCGCCGCGGCTGTCCCTGGCCGGGCACGAGGCACCGAGCCTGCCGCCGTACGACCCCTGGATCCGCGTCGACCTGAACGACTACCGCGTCCGCCACCGGGCTTTCGTACGGGCCCAGTTGAACCTCCGCCTCAACCGCCTGGACACCGACCTCGCCCACCGCAGGGCGGGCGTCACGCTGCTCGCGGGCACCCCCTGGGCCTCCCCGGCGGTGCGTGATCACGGCGGCCCCTTGCCGCTCTTCCGGGTGCCGCTCCTGGTGGACGACCGGGACGCCCTCGTGGACCGTCTCGTCGGACACGGCGTGGTCTCCGGGTATCTCTACGACCCGCCGCTCGACGACTACGCGGGCGCCGAGTTCGTGGACCCGGCCCCGGACCCGGAACCCGCCCGCTGGTTCGCCTCCCATGTGCTGCCGGTGGACCCGCTGCTGGCCCGCCGGGTCACCAAGGCGCTGACGAAGGAGCGGACCCGGGCGGCCGAGCCGGGGGCGTCGCTCACGGCACGAGCGGCGTGGCGCGACCGTCGTACCCGACCTGTATGACTACTCACTGTCATGGGTGACGTCGGTGGTCCTCGCGCTTGTCCAGGTCAGCACGGGGAAGGCAGCGTGAGCATCCTCCAGCCGCCGTCCCCAGGAGGTCCCCCTTGCGACGCTCCGTCACCCTTGCCCTCGCCCTGTCCGCCGCGCTCACGGCGCTCACCCCCACCCCGTCCGCCTCCGCCGCCGCCCTGCCGGGCCATGTGTGCTTCTGGCCGCAGCCGGGGGAGATGGGCGGCGGCTGGTGCTACGACGCGGGCCGCGGCGGATACGCCGAACTCGACGCCACCGTCCGCAGAAACGCGAAGTCCTTCAGCTCCCAGGTCGACCGGACCACCTACGTCCTGCACTTCCCCCGCTCGGGCGGCTGTCTGCAACGCACGGTCTACGGCGGTGACTACTCGGAGAACTGGGAGTGGGCCGACAAGGCCGACGCGATCGACGCCGTCCCGCACTCCGACTGCCAGCCGGGATGAGCCGCCGCACCCGGCGCGCACTGGCCGCGCTGTGTCTGGCCGCGTGGGCGACCGGTTGCGGCGGGCCGCGTGAACCGGCGGTGTCGCTCAGCCCCGACGACACCCTCAAGGCGGCCCAGGTCCTGCTCACCGACCGCTGCCTGACCCGGCAGGGCCTCACCCCGCCGCGTCCGGGCGGGCCGCCCGCCTCCACCGCCGTGGACCACGCCCTGTTCGGCACCGGCCGCGCCGAGCTCACCCTCGAACTGCCCGGCGGCCATGTCGTCGGGCAGCACACCGACGGCTGTCTCGCCGCCGCCGAGCGCCGCCTCTACGGCGACCAGCGGCGCTGGTTCCGGGCCGCCACGCTCGTGAACAACCTCAAGTCCCGGGCGCCGCGCGAGGAGCGCGCCGCCTACCGCGAGCTGCGCGCCCACGGCCTCACCGAGGCACGGGCGTTGCTCAGCGCGTCGTACAACCACCCTTAGAAAGGCCCCGATTGTGAAGCAGTACGTCTCCCTGCTCGTCGCCGCCCTGCTCGCCACCGGTACCGGTCTTGCGACCGCCTCGCCCGCGGCGGCGGCCGAGTGTCCGAGCGGCAACTTCTGCGTCTGGACGGACGCGAACTTCGGCGGGCAGCGGATGAACGCGTCCGGTGACGACGAGTGGTGGGAGAGCTGGATCGCCGACAGCGACTCGTCGTGGGCCAACCACGGCATCACCGGCCCCGGCATCAAGGACCACGTCAAGGTCTACGAGTCCGCCATCCAGTTCCCGTCCACGGGCGGGGCCGTGACCATCTGCCTGTCGCCGGGCCAGGAGGTCGGCTACAACGGCGTCGCCAACGACCGCGGCGACGCCCATGTGTGGGCGATGGGCTGCTAGGGCCGTCCGGGGAGAAAGCGGAAGGCGCGGCGACCGTCGGCGTGGTCGCCGCGCCTTCGGGCGTCAGGCCGTACTGCAGGTGACCGTCGGCCAGGTGGTGTTGCCGTTGTGCTGGATGGTGACGCCCCAGTTGTTGCCGCTGCCGTTCGGTCTGGCCGTCAGCACCTGGGGGCTGGGGTAACTGGCGGCGATGTTCCAGGTGGAGAGGATCTTCGCGGGCGAGGGCACGGTCATCGTCACGGTCCAGGTGCTCGACCCGGACACCGAGACGTTGAGGTTGTACCGGTCGCTCCACGAGGACCCGGCGGACAGGGTGGCGGTGCACGAGCTGCCGCTGCCGCCGCCCGGTGCCACGGCCCGGCCCGTGGCCGGCGAGATCATCCCGGCGCACAGTCCGCGCGCCGCCAGCCCCTGCGCTATCCGCGGGATCGCGGCGAGCGTGTTGGCGGACCAGTCGTGCAGGAGGATGACCTGGCCGTCGGTGAGCCGTCCGGCGGCCGCCACGATGGCGTCCGTACTGGCGCCGTTCCAGTCCTGCGAGTCCACGTTCCACAGGACCTCGGTCAGCCCGTACTTGGCCTCGACCGCCTTCACGGTCGCGTTGGTCTCGCCGTACGGCGGCCGGAACAGCTTCGGCGTGCCACCGCCGGCCGCGGCGATCGCCGACTGCGTGCGGGAGATCTCCGACTCGATCTGGGCCTGGGAGAGCGAGGTCAGGTGGGGGTGGGTGTAGCTGTGGTTGCCGACCCACATCCCGGCGCTGACCTGGGCCTTCACGAGCGACGGATTGGCTGCGGCGTACTGGCCCTCGTTGAACATGGTGGCCCGCAGCCCGTTCTGGGTGAGGGCGTTCAGCAGGGCCGAGGTGTTGCTCGACGGCCCGTCGTCGAAGGTGAGGCCGACGTATCCGGTGCAGGCGGCGGCGTGCGCCGGGGCGGCGGCCTGGACGGTGAGGGTGCTCGCTGCTGCCATGGCGAGGACGGCCAATCTGCTGAACAGGGAACGGACGGAACGGCAAGCCTTGCGGCCCATCCCGTCACCCGCTCACGGTGATGTTGGAGCTGCCGCTGCTCTGGTAGCCCTCCGTCGCCATGATCATGTAGTACTTGAAGCTGCCGAGCGGCATCCCGGCGCGCGACCAGGCGTCGAAGTGGTTGCCGGTGGTGATGGTGCCGCCGGTGCGCCGCTGCTGGCGCACGCTCCAGTACTGGTTGAAGGTCTTGTTGCCTTCCACGGACGGGGCGTTGTAGCGGGTGGTCTGGTAGATGTCGTACGTGCCGCCGTCGCTGTAGACCGTGCCCCGGTAATTGCCGGTGGGGCGATAGGTGCCCCAGTTGTCGACGATGTAGTACTCGACGAGCGGGTTCGAGGTCCAGCCGTAGAGCGCGAGGTAGGCGTTGCCGGACGGGTTGAAGCTGCCCGAGTACGTCACGTTCCGGCGGGAGCCGTTGCCCCAGCCCTTGCCGGCCACGAAGTTGCCGGTGTTGCGCCAGGAAGTGCTGTAGTTCCCACCGGAGTTCAGGGTCATCGAGACGGTGCCCTGGGCGTCGGTCCAGAAGGAGTAGTAGAAGCCGTTGTCGTAGCCGGTCTGGTTCGTGGTGACGACCGTGGCGGCGTGCGCGGTGCCGACGGCTCCGGGCAGCGCGAGCGCGGCGCCGGTACCGAGCAGCAGGGCGCAGACGTTGCGGCGGGTGGGTGCGGGGGTGTTGCTGGGTGCGGGTGCGTCGTTCATGGACGTGTTCCTCCTCGTCCTCGCAGAGGGCGGTGGGGGGCCGGAGGGGGGGAGCCCCGTCAACGCATGCAGTGTTGGTCTGTCCCCGACAAGTGTCAACAGTTTCGGCAGGGTTGACGAAACAATCGCAGGTGGCTGAAGTGCGACGGGTTGAAACAAACGGCTGCTAAGGGAGATCAACTTTCGATCGATGGCGTCGAATGTTTCGGTCTCTCCTTTCACGCCTTTCTGTAACCGTCCCTGTTCGCACCGTTGACACCATGCGCACCTCCCCTTAACGTCACGCCAACATTCCGCACATCTGTCGAGATTTCGAACGCTCGAAAGGCGCGTGCCCTGTGCATTGCCGGGATCGGCCCGTAGGTGACCTGAACGCCGTGGCGCCGTCAGACGTACGGGTGGGTGCACACCCGTCGGCACTTCAACCGGCAACGGGAGCAAGGGAGTTGACGACCCCCCTCCGCTCCGCCGCGGCACGGCACTGATCGGCGGCCCGCAGGGCGCCGAGGCACCAGAGCACCGACTCGGGCGACATCCCGGCGGACCGGCCTGCCCCGAACCTCCGGGCCTGCCCGGCCGGTTGTGCACCACCTTGGAACCCGCGCACCAGCACCCCGACGACCTCGGCGGCGGTGCGCGGCTCGGCGAGGGCCCGGCCCAGGCGCCCGCACCACACCCCCCTCGACACCTGATACGCCGTCATCCCCTCAACGACGAGAAGGACAAGGAACCCTCACCGTGTTGGATCGAAGAGCCCTGCTGGCCGGAGTAGCCTCCCTGGCCCTCACCTTGTCCGCCTGCGGCCTCGAGAGCGATGCCTCCGAGGCCGGCTCGGGAAGCGCTGCCGAGGGCGCCACCGTCGGCGTCGCGATGCCGACCCGGTCCTCCGACCGCTGGCTCACCGACGGCAAGAGCGTCGTCAACGACCTGAAGACCAAGGGGTACAAGGCCAAGCTGGTCTACGGCAACGACGACCCGAAGACCCAGGTCGCCCAGATCGAGACGCTGATCGAGCAGGGTGTCTCCGCACTGATCATCGCGGCCATCGACAACAGGTCCCTGAACGGCGTGCTGCAGAAGGCCGCCGACGCGAAGATCCCGGTGATCGCCTACGACCGTCTGATCCTCGGCACCAAGAACGTCGACTACTACGTGTCGTTCGACAACGAGATGGTCGGACGGATGCAGGCCCACTACATCATCGACAAGCTCGGTCTGGAGGACGGCAAGAAGGGCCCGTTCACCATCGAGCTGTTCGCCGGTTCTCCCGACGACAACAACACCAAGTACTTCTTCGCCGGTTCGATGGCGCTCCTGCAGCCGTTCCTGGACAACAAGCAGCTGGTGGTCCCCTCCGGCCAGACGGGGCTGGACAAGATAACCACCCTGCGCTGGGACGGCCCCACCGCCGAGAAGCGCATGAGCAAGATCCTCGCCCAGTACGGCAGCCGGCGGCTCGACGCGGTCCTCTCCCCGTACGACGGCATCTCGCGCGGCGTCCTGGCCGCGCTGCACTCCGACGGCTACGGCACCGCCGTCAAGCCCCTCCCGATCGTCACCGGTCAGGACGCCGAACTCGAGTCCGTGAAGTCGATCATCGCGGGCCAGCAGGCGCAGACCGTCTACAAGGACGTCCGCCGGCTCGCCGACGCGGCCGTGACCGTGGTCGACGACATCCTCAACGACCGGCTGCCGTGGGTGGACAACTCCGTCGGCTACAAGAACGGCGTCAAGGCCGTCCCCGCCGTCCTCCTCCAGCCCACGAGCGTCGACAAGTCCAACTACGACGTCCTCATCAAGGACGACTACTTCACCGAGGACGAGCTGAAGTAACGGCACGGCATCCGCGTACGACGCCGAAGAGCGCCTACGACCTCCGTGGGCGCTCTTCCCGTGCGTGCGGTCACCGCCCCGGCGGCCTGTGCGAGGGCTGTGACGTGTCTCACCGGAACTCGACCGCACCGAACGTCAGTGCAAGACGTGACCACAGATATGCGAACCCGGGTGCGAAACGGAGATCCGGACGCCTTCGCGGAACTCTTCGACGCGTGCGCCCGCGCGGTGTACAACCACGCCTTCCGGCTGACCGCCGACTGGGCGCTGGCCGAGGACGTGATGGCGACGACCTTCATGGAGGCGTGGCGGCGCCGCGCCTCGGTCGAGGCCGAAGGCGGCTCGCTGCGGCCGTGGCTGCTGGGCATCGCCACCAACGTCGCCCGCTCCCACCACCGCAGCAACCGCCGCTACCGCAACGCGGCGAGCGCCGCGGCCGCCGCGCACGCCGCCGAGGAACAGGTCGAGGACCACGCCGAGGAGACCGCCGGACGCCTGGACGACCGTCGCCGTATCGCCGCCACGCTCGCCGCCCTCAGCCTGCTCAAGCGCCCCGAGCGCGAGGTCCTGACGCTGTGCCTGTGGGAGGGGATGGAGTACGCCGAGGCGGCCCGCGCCCTCGGCATCCCGGTCGGCACCGTCCGCTCCCGCCTCTCCCGGGCCCGCGCGAGGCTGCGCAAACTCACCGACGCACAACTGCTCGCAGAAAAACGGGAACCCACCCGCACGAACCGGCAGATAACAGGTGATCGCGGATACGCGGTCCGGTCCGCACAGGAAGGAAACCGATGAACGCCAGCCCCTCCCACCGGCCCCACCCGGCCGAGTGGACGGAGACGCAGAGTCTGCTGCCCTCCGCCGAGCGGGATCTGCCGGCGGGCCGCCACCAGTTCCACAAGGAGCAGATGATGGCCCGGATCCACGAAGACCTCCGCACCCCCTCCCGTACGTCCGCCACCTCTCCGGTCGTGCCCCTGAAGCGCCCCAACCCGTTCCTGCGCCGTGCGGTCCTGCTGCCCGCCGCGGCCTTCGCCCTGGCCGGCGCCGTCGTGGGCGGCCTCGCCCTCACCGGCGGCGGGACCGACGGCGGCAAGACCGCCCTGGCCACCGGCCCCGCACTGACCACCAGCATCGGCGTCGCCGACCCGAAGGGCGCCCCCCAGCTCCTCGAACGCATCTCCCTGGCCGCCGCCGACACCTCCGCGCCCACCCCGCGCAAGGGCCAGTACATCTACATCGCCTCGAAGGTGGCCGACACCTACATCAAGACCGTCGGCGACAAGAGCGAGGCGGTCAGCAACGAGCTGCACTCCCGACAGGTCTGGAACTCCCTCGACGGCCGGGACGGCTGGCTGATCGAGGCCGGTGAGACCGGTGACAAGGGCATCACCCTGAAGAGCGACGTCCCCTTCAGCGGCGCCTACAACGCCCTGGCCGGGCTGCCGACCGACCCCGACGCGCTGCTGCGGAAGATCTACCAGGAGTCGGACGCCGTCCGGGACCCCGAAGTCCCGCGCGACCAGGCCGCCTTCGTCGCGATCGGCGATCTGCTGTTCGAGAGCTACCCGCCCGCCGAGGTCGGTGCCGCGCTGTACAAGGCCGCGGCCAAGATCCCCGGAGTCGTCTCGGTGGATGACGCGGTCGACGCCACGGGCCGGCACGGGGTCGCGATCGCGCGGGAGAACGACGGTGAGCGCACCGAGTGGATCTTCGACAAGAAGACGCTGCGGTTCCTCGGCGAGCGCATCGTGGTGGTCAAGGCCACGGCGGGCGACCCCCTCAAGGTCGGTACCGTCACGCACACCAGCGCGATCACCGAGCGCGCGGTCGTCGACGCCGCCCAGCAGGTCCCCGGGCAGGCGAGCTGAATGCGCGACAGAACCACGAGCGCCTCGCTGGCCGCCCTGCTGGTGGCGGGGCTGATGACGGGCGTCTCGGTGGCCGCCACGGGATCCGGCCTGGGCGTACGGACGCAGGGCACCGCCACGGTCGCGTCGCCCGGCAGCCCCGGCCTCGGTGTACGGACGCAGGACACCGCCACGGTCGCGTCGCCCGGCAGCCCCAGACTCGGCGCGCGGGCCGCGGGCTCCGCCTCCGCGGCCGGCCGGTACGTCACCCTCCTCACCGGCGACCGGGTCCGGCTGGACGCCCGGGGCCGGGTGACGGGTGTTCAGCGTGCCCCGGGCCGTGAGCACGTCCCGGTGTCCGTGCGCGGCGTCGGGGGCGATCAGTACGTCGTGCCCGCCGACGCCGCCGCCCTGATCGGCCAAGGCGTCCTGGACATGCGGCTGTTCGACGTCAGCGGCCTGATACGCGCCGGCTACGACGACACCCGGCGCCGCACGCTCCCGCTGATCGTGTCGTACGAGGGGAAGCCCGCCCAGCGCGGCAGCACCCAGAAGTCACTGGTCGCGGACAGCGACGCCACCGTGCGCCGGGAGCTGCCCAGCGTGGCGGGCGCGGCCATCACCCTGCCCAAGGCCGGGGCCGACGACATGTGGCAGGCCCTCACCGAGGGGAAGGGAGTCGCGCGGGTCTGGCTGGACGGCCGCTTCAAGGCGCCGGCGGACGAAGACGGGGCGAACGCCGGGGAATCGGGCGGCAGCGTCACTCAGATCGGCGCCCCGGCCGCCTGGGCGGCCGGATACGACGGCAAGGGCGTCAAGGTCGCCGTCCTGGACACCGGCGTCGACACCACGCACCCGGACCTCGCCTCGGCGGTGACGGCGGCGAAGGACTTCAGCGGCACCGGCAGCACCGACGACAAGGCCGGCCACGGCACGCATGTCGCGGCGACGGTGGCGGGCTCGGGGGCCCGCTCCGGCGGGCGCTACAAGGGGGTCGCACCCGGCGCGGAGATCCTCGACGCGAAGGTGCTGAACGACGACGGCGAGGGCACCGACTCGTCCGTCATCGCCGGCCTGGAGTGGGCCGCCGGGCAGGGCGCCAAGGTGGCCAACCTCAGCCTGGGCCAGACCGACACCCCGGGGGAGGACCCGGTCGAGGCGGCGGTGAACGCCCTCTCGAAGAGCACCGGCATGCTCACCGTCGCCGCGGCCGGCAACGAGGGCCCCGACGCCGGAACCGTCGGCTCCCCGGGGGCCGCGGAGTCGGCGCTCACCGTGGGCGCCGTCGACGGCGAGGACCGGCTCGCCGAATTCTCCAGCACCGGCCCGACCGCCGACAACGCACTGAAACCGGACCTCATGGCGCCCGGCGTGGACATCGTCTCGGCGAGGGCGGCGCACGGCCACATGGGCGACCCGGCGGCCGACGGCTACGTCTCCATGTCCGGTACGTCGATGGCGACGCCGCATGCCGCGGGTGCGGCCGCGATCCTCGCCCAGCGGCACCCCGACTGGACCGGAGCCCGGATCAAGCAGGCGCTCACCGCGTCCACCACCCCGACCACCGGCGCGACCGGCTACCAACAGGGGACGGGCCGGCTCGACGTGTCCCGGGCACTTCAGGGGGAGGTGGCGAGCGAACAGACCTCCGTCTCCTTCGGCAAGCAGCTGTGGCCCCACACCGACGACCGGCCGCTCACCCGGCACATCACCTACCGCAACGACGGCGACCACCCCGTCACCCTGGACCTGACGGCCGGCGCGACCGGCCCCGGAGGCAGCACGGCCCCCGAAGGCATGTTCACGCTGAGCACCACACAGCTCACCGTCCCGGCGGGCGGCACCGCCGACGTCGACCTCACCGCGGACACCCGCGTCGAGGCGGCGAACGGCACCTACTCGGGCACGCTGGTCGCCACCGCGCGCAACGGCACTGACCCCACGACCGCCGCCCCTACGGCCGTACGGACCGCCTTCGGTGTCATACGCGAGGCCGAGGCACACGACCTCACCCTGAAGTTCCTCGACCGCGGCGGCCGGCCCGTGAGCGCGCCGCTGACCGAGATCCTCGCCTACTCGGGCACGTACTGGACCACGAACCTCAGGGACTCCGAGCAGATCTCCAAGGGCGTGTACCGGGTGCGGGTCCCGCGCGGCGACTACGTCGTGGACACCGTGCTGGAAGGCGCCGAGGGCACCTCCGCGCTGGTCCGGCCCCGGCTCTCCGTCACCGGGGACACCACGGTCGTCTTCGACGCGCGCAGGGCGAAGCCGGTCGGGATCACCGCGCCGCGGGGGGCGAAGATGTCGGACGGCCAGCTCAACGTCGCCGTGGGCACCGGAAGCGGTTCGCACAACAGCACCCTGTTCTGGGGGACGTTCAAGAACCTGCGCACCGCGACCCTGGGACCGGCCGCCCCGGCCGGGAGGCTCAGCACGCAGCTCGGCGGCCTGTGGCAGAAGGACAGCACCACCTACCACCTGCTGTACAACCTGCCCGACCGCTTCCCCACCGGCTACCGGCACACCACGCGCATGGCCGAACTGGCCCTGCTGAAGCGGAACTTCGGCTCGTCCGCCGCCCACCGCAAGGGCATCGTCAACGTCCTGTGGAGCGGCCCCACCCTGTCGCTGGGAACGGTGAGCGACCCCTTCCCGCTGCCGACGACCGCGAAGATCTACGTCACCACGCCCAAGGGCTTCCAGTGGACGGCCAACCTGGGCCAGCGAAACGCCTCCGGAGACGAGGATGACGTCTTCTACGGCACGGAGCGCGCGAGGTCGTACCGGGCGGGCCGGACCTACGCGGCCACGTACAACGTCGGTGTCTTCAGCCCGATCACCGGCGGCCCGTACGGCGCACGGCGCGACGGCGACACCCTGGACCTGTGCGTCCCCGACCTCGCCGACGGGGCCGGTCATCCCGCCTCCTCCGTCGCCGAACGCCACACCACGGTCACCGCGGACGGCGGCACCCTGCTCGACAACGACGGCGACCTCTGCCAGACCGTGGAGAAGCTCCCGCCCCGCCCCCGGCCCGCTACACGATCCGCACGGACCTGACCCGCCCGCCGGGCGTGGCCACGACCACGACCCGCCTGACAGCGGCCTGGACCTTCACCTCCAGCCCCTCCGACTCCGCCCCCCCTGCCCCTCTCCACGGTCCGCTTCCATCCGAAGCTGACCCCCGACCGGCACGGCCCCCCGCGGGCCGCCGCACCACGATCCCCCTCTCCCTCCAGGGCCCGGCGGCCACCCACCTGAAGTCCCTGACGGTGAAGGTCTCCTACGACGCCGGCAGGACCTGGTCCCCCGCCCCGGTGACCACCACCCACGGCAAGAGGACCCTCACCCTGACCCACCCGGAAGACGCCCGCTCGGTCTCCCTCGCATCCACCCTGACCGACACCACCGGCAACACCTACGCGGTGACGATCCTGAAGGCGTACCTCCTGACCTGACACGGTCCGGCACGCGCGCGGCACGACGCCTGAACGGCCAAGGGCCGGCCCGGGAGGAAAACCTCCTGAGCCGGCCCTTCAGTCTGTGCCCCCGGCAGGATTCGAACCTGCGACACCCGCTTTAGGAGAGCGGTGCTCTATCCCCTGAGCTACGAAGGCTGGGTTGCGACGAGGATCTCGGTGAGATCCGCGACCAGCCTAGCGGATAAGGGATGGGGGATGGGAAGGTCAGGCGGTGGGGACGCGGGTGAAGCGGTCCGCCGTGTGGAAGTCCTGCTCGATCGCCGTCGCGGTGGCCCGGAGTTCCGGCAGCAGGTCGCTCACGCACTCCGCGGGGGTGCGACGGGTGGTGTGCATGGCGGTGTTCAGTGCCGCGACCACCCGGCCCCGGTGGTCGCGGACCGGCACCGCGATCGAGCGCAGGCCCGCCTCCAGTTCCTCGTCGACCAGGGCGTACCCCTGGGCGTGAACCTCGGTCAGGAGCCGGTGGAGGGCCGCGGGGTCGGTGACGGTGCGCGGGGTCAGCGGGCGCGGTTCGCCCAGGGTGCGGCGGCTCCGCGGGAGGTCGGCCAGCAGGACCCGGCCCATGGAGGTCGCGTAGGCGGGGAGCCGGGTGCCGACGGTGAGGTTCACGCTCATCACACGGTTGGTGGCGACCCGGGCCGTGTACTGGATCTCGTCGCCGGCCGGGGTGAGCACCGCCAGGGACGCCGACTCGTGGATGCGGGAGGCGAGGTCCGCCAGGTGCGGGGTCGCGATCTCGGCCAGTGAGGTCCGGGCGAGCGCCGGGAAGCCCAGGCTCAGCACCCGGGGGGTGAGGGTGAAGGTGCGGTGCGCGGTCGCGGTGACGAGACCCAGGTGCTCGTAGGTGATCAGGGCGCGGCGGGCCGTGGCCCGTGCCAGCCCCGTCGCCTTCGCGACCTCCGTCAGGGTCAGCGCGGCCCGGCCCTCGCCGAACGCCGTCAGCACGGTCAGGCCCCGTGCCAGGGACTCCACGAACCCCCGGCCGAGCTCCTGCTTGGAGGCCCCGGTCCAGACCGCCAGGCCCGACGGACCGGCCCCCGGCTCCGGCGCGGACGGCGGCCGGCGCAGTTCCCGCTCCATGTCCGCCACCGCCACCCGCAGCCGCGGCAGCAGCGTCTCGCGCAGACCGGCCGCGGTGTGCCGGCTGGTGTGGCTGACCACGCTCGCCGCGCACGCGATCCGTCCGGTGTGCGGGTCGCGCACCGGCACCGCGACCGCCACCAGGCCCGGTTCGATCAGCTGGTCGTCCAACGCCCACCCGTCGACGGCCGCTTGCGTCGCCCGGCGCTCGAACTCCTCGTCCGGCCAGGGGTGTTCGCGGGGCGGTACGGCGGGAAAGCCCCGGTCCTCGGGGTCGGCCGCCCGGCGTTCCCGCCACGCCCGCCGGTCCGCGTCCGTCCACTCCGTCGCGAACAGGGCGCCGGGCGCGGTGCGTTCGGCCGGGAGCAGGTCGCCGATGCGGAAGCTGAGGGACATCGCGCGGCGCCGGGTGGCCTGGTGGATGAAGCGGATGCCGTCGCGGTCGGCGACCGCCAGGGACACCGACTCGTCGAGCTCGTCGGCCAGTTCGTCGGCGCGCGCGTCCAGCAGCGCGGGCAGTCGCAGGGCGGCCAGATAGGCGTTGCCGAGTTCCATCAGCCGGGGGGTGAGGACCACGTCCCGGCCGTCGAGGCGGACGTACCCCATGCGGGCGAGGGTGGCGGTGATGCGGTCGACCGTGGAGCGCGCGAGCCCGGTCGCCCGCTCCAGCGCGCTCGGGCTCAGCGTCCCGCCCGCCTCGGTCAGCTCCCGCAGCACGGCGACGCCACGGATCAACGGCGCGACCGCCTCCGCCGGGACGGCGGCGGGGTCCCTCACATCCACGGCGTCATCCATGGTCGGGGTCGTCTTCGCGGGCATCGGCTCTCCGGTACGGCAGTCACAGGAGCCCTACGGTAATCCGGCGAACGCCGTCCGGTCCGTACCGCGTCCGAGGCCCGCCCCGCCCCTCAGCCCCGCGTGACCCGCACCCGGTAGTCCCCGGACAGGTCCACCCCCGTCACCTCGATCCGGATGTGTCGCTTCCGGTCGCGGAAGACCTGGCCCGGGGTGAAGGGCGCGTCCGAGAGTTCCGCGTGGACGTTGGGGCTGCGGGTGCAGCCGCCGCTGTCGCGGCGGGCGTCGTAGACCGTGACCGGGCCCATCCCGGTGTCGACGTCCGCGTTCACCTTGTAGATCAGCGCACCCGGCCGGCACACCGCCTCGTCGTTGCCCTCGCGGGTGCGCAGCTCCACGGCGTACCCGGTGCGGCCGCTGACCGGGACGAAGAGCAGCTTGGAGCCGCCGGCGCGGGCCATCGGGGTGAGCGTGTACTCGGTGGGCCCGGGGGTCGTCACACAGGTGACCTGTGAGGCGTCCAGCCAGCCCAGCTTCCATTTGTGCCAGCCGAGGAGGTCGTTGTTGGCGCCCCAGTCCTCGCTCATGATGTCCCAGTGCCCGACCGCGCCGCCGCCGTTCGCCGTGTAGAGGTCGGGCAGGCCGAAGACATGGCCGTTCTCGTGCGGCAGCACCCGGTAGCCGGTCTGCGCGAAGGAGCCGGAGCCGTCGTCCTGCCGGGAGTAGACGAAGGACGCGTTGGCGACCGGCACGCCGTCGGCGACCGGGGCGTCCGGGTTGCCGGCGAAGGTCACCGACAGCACCGTGTCCAGCGCCGAGGGCCCGGCGTCCGGGGTGACCAGCACGTTCAGGAAGTCGTACGACCGGAAGTCCACCTTCGGATCGGCCGCGGCCACGATGTCCTGGACCAGCTCCCGGTAGCCGGGGTCGAAGGGCGCGCCGCGCTCTATGCCGTAGGACGCGAAGGGCTTCGGCATCCGCAGCCAGGTCGGGATCGGTGTCTCGGGGCGGTAGTCGAGGCGGCCGTAGGAGCTGGTGCGGAACCATTCCCGGGTCTGCGGGAAGAACTCGCGGAAGCGGTCGAGGGCGGGGCCGCGGCCCGGGGCGTCGGAGAAGTCGATCATCAGGGTGAGGGCGCGGACGGTGCCGGTGGAGCGGGAGTAGCCGCCGGTGGTGGGGACGCCCTCGGACATCTGGATCGCGGCGCCGCCGCGGATCAGACAGGGGCCGTGGGCGGAGGTGCGGGCCAGGGCGATCGGTCCGGCGCCCGCGGGTGCGGGGATCGCCGTGCGGTGGCCCGTGCCGGCCGAGGTGCTGACCACCAGGGTCAGCGCGGTCACGGACATGAGAGCGGCGACGCGGCGCGGGCGTATCCGACGGCTGGTCTGCGTGTGCTGCATGCACGGCCCTCTCCGTCCACGGCAGCCGTCTGACCACGGACTGCGCCCTTTCGCTCACCCTGGGTCGAGGGCTGCGCGGGCGCGCGCTGGAGGGGCCGAACGTGGGTTTCTCGGAGGAGAGGATGTGACTCAGGTCACATCAAATCTTCCTCTCAACCCGAAATAACCGGGGAGCGTCTCCCCGTTTAGAAGGGTGTTCGCGCGAAACGGGGAGCACTTCCCCGGATCGCAAGAGCCAGCAGATCCAGCCGAAGCAACCCCCACTCCGAGGAGTACGCCGTGACCGCGACCACTGTGCAGAAGAAGGTGACCCGGCCCCGCGCCGACGCCCTGCGCAACCGGGAGCGGATCGTCACCGCCGCCCGGGAGATGTTCACCGAGTTCGGCCCCGATGTGCCGCTCGACGAGATCGCCCGCCGCGCCGGCGTCGGCAACGCCACGGTGTACCGGAACTTCCCCGACCGCGACGCGCTGGTCCGCGAGGTCGTCTGCTCCGTCATGGACCGGACGTCCGAGGCGGCCGAGGTCGCGCTCGCCGCGACCGGGGACGCCTTCGAGGCGCTGGAGCGCTTCGTGCACGCGTCCGCCGACGAGCGGATCGCCGCCCTGTGCCCGATGGTGCAGAGCACCTTCGACCAGCACCACCCCGACCTGGTGGCGTCACGGGAACGGATCGAGCACCTCGTCGAGGAGCTCATGGACCGGGCCAGGAAGGCCGGCCAGCTCCGTGCCGACGTGAGTGTCGGTGACGTGATGGTCGCCGTGTCCCAGCTGTCCCGGCCCCCGGCCGGCACCGGCTGCGGCGTCGCCGACCGTTTCCTGCACCGCACGCTCCAGCTGTTCCTCGACGGATTGCGGGCCCCGGCCCGCTCGATCCTGCCGGGCACGGCCCTGAGCATGGAGGACCTCCGCCGAGCCTGACCGATCAGTCCTGACCGACCGTCCTGACCGATGAGTTCAGGGCGCCGCCGCAGTCCACATCCACATCACCACGACTCGTCCCGGCCGTCACCGATGACCGGCCGTCCCCTCACCACTCCTTTTTCCGTCACGCAGTCCCGAAGTGGGTACCCTCATGTCCGAAACAGCCTCCAAGGCTCCCGGCGCACCGGCCACGTCCGGTGACGCCAACCGCTGGAAGGCGCTCGTCTTCATCGCGCTCGCCCAGCTGATGGTCGTCCTCGACGCCACCATCGTGAACATCGCCCTGCCGTCGGCCCAGACCGACCTCGGCATCTCCGACGGCAACCGGCAGTGGGTCGTCACGGCCTACGCCCTCGCCTTCGGTGGCCTCCTCCTCTTCGGCGGCCGGATCGCGACCTGTGGGGCCGCAAGAACGCCTTCGTCGTCGGCCTGATCGGCTTCGCCGCCGCCTCCGCGCTCGGCGGCGCGGCCCAGAACCAGGGCATGATGTTCGGCGCCCGCGCCCTCCAGGGTGTCTTCGGCGCGCTGCTCGCACCCGCCGCGCTCTCCCTGCTCGCCGTGATGTTCACGGACGCCAAGGAGCGCGCCAAGGCGTTCGGCATCTACGGCGCCATCGCCGGTGGTGGCGGTGCCGTCGGCTTCATCCTCGGCGGTGTGCTGACCGAGTACATGGACTGGCGCTGGACGTTCTTCGTCAACATCCCGTTCGCCATCGTCGCCGCGCTCGGCGCCTACTTCGTCATCCGTGAGCCCGAGGGCGGCCGCAACCGCAACCCGCTCGACATCCCCGGCGTCCTGCTCTCCACCCTGGGCCTGGTCGCGCTGGTCTACGGCTTCACCCGCGCCGAGTCCGACGGCTGGGGCGACTCCGTGACCGTGGGCATGTTCGTCGCCTCCGCGGTCCTGCTGATCGCCTTCGTCGTCACCGAGGCCAAGGTCAAGGCCCCGCTGCTGCCGCTGCGCGTGGTGACCGACCGCAACCGCGGCGGCATCTACCTCTCGCTCGGTATCGCGATCATCGCGATGTTCGGCACGTTCCTGTTCCTGACCTACTACCTCCAGGTCGTGAAGGGCTTCTCGCCGATCAAGACCGGCTTCGCGTTCATGCCGATGATCGTCGGCATGATGGTCGGCTCGACCCAGATCGGGACCCGTCTGATGACCCGGCTGCCGGCCCGCCTGCTGATGGGCCCCGGCTTCCTGGTCGCCGCGGTCGGCATGCTGCTGATGACGCAGCTGGAGATCGGCTCGTCGTACGCCTCGACGATCCTGCCCGCGATGCTGCTGCTCGGTCTCGGCATGGGTACGGCGTTCATGCCGGCCATGTCCCTGGCCACGCTGGGCGTCGAGCCCCGGGACGCCGGTGTCGCCTCCGCGATGGTCAACACCTCGCAGCAGGTGGGCGGCGCGATCGGTACGGCCCTGCTGAACACGATCGCCGCGTCCGCGACGACCGCGTACATCAAGGACCACATCGGTTCCGCGACCTCCAAGTCGCAGCAGCAGCTGGTCGCCCTCGAGGGCCAGGTGCACGGCTACACCAACGCGATCTGGTTCGCGGTCGGCATGCTGGTCCTCGCCGCGGTCATCGTGGTGACCCTGGTCAACGCCGGCCGCCCGGACACGGGTGCCGTGGCCGCTTCCGGCGAGGGCGCCGAGGACGAGGTGCCGGTCCCGGTCGTCGCCCACTGACGACGACGACCGTCCGGTCGTACCCCTTCGTGCTCGTCGTACGTGCGGGGATGGGGACGCTCCGCACGTACGACCTCTGAGGACCTGTCCTGGCTCAGCGGAGCCAGGGCAGGTCCGCACCCGCTTCGTTGGGCTGGAGTCCCTCGGCGACGATCTCCATGATCTCGCCGAGGGACTTCTGCTGTTCCGGGGTGAGCCGCTCGAACAGTGCCTGTCGGACGGCGCCCACGTGGCCGGGGGCGGTGCGGCGCAGCACCTCGTGGCCGTCGTCGGTGAGGATCGCGAACTGGCCGCGCTTGTCGGAGGGGCAGTCCTCGCGGCGGACCCAGCCGTTCTTCTCCAGGCGTGCGATGGCGTGCGAGAGCCGGGAGCGGGTGATCTTCGCCTTCATCGCGAGCTCGGTCATCCGCAGCCGGCGCTGCGGCGCCTCGGCGAGGCCGACGAGCAGCCCGTAGTAGACGTGCGGCATGCCCGCGTCCCGCTGCAACTGGCGGTCGAGGTGGTCTTCGAGAAGGGTGGTGGCGTGCAGGTAGGAGCGCCAGATGCGCTGTTCCTCGGCGGTGAGCCAGACGGGTTCTTCGGCCATGTCTTCCACTGTACGAGACGGCTCCTTGAAAGTTAAACAAGTTGGAGGTAGGTTCAGGGGACCAGAAGTTTTAGACTTCAAGTAAAGATCGCAAAACTGTGTTCATGTAACACCTTTCGGAGGGAGCAGCGCCATGCCGGCCGCAACCCAGGACGCAAGCCACAAGGCGACCAGGGAGCGTATGCCCGCGCTCTACCTCAGCCACGGCGCTCCGCCGCTCGCCGACGACCCGGTCTGGCCCGGCGAACTCGCCGCCTGGTCCGGGGACCTCCCGCGCCCCAAGGCGATCCTCATGGTCTCCGCCCACTGGGAAGAAGCCCCGCTCGCCCTCGGCGCGGTCGAGACGATCCCCCTCGTCTACGACTTCTGGGGCTTCCCCGAGCACTACTACCAGGTGCAGTACGCCGCCCCCGGCGCGCCCGCGCTCGCCGAGTCCGTGCGCAAGCTGCTGCGCGCCCCCGGCACCCCCGTCCAGGACATCCCCGACCGCGGCCTCGACCACGGCGCCTACGTCCCGCTCGTCGAGATGTTCCCCGAGGCCGACATCCCCGTCCTGCAGATCTCCATGCCGACCCTCGACCCCGTCAGGCTCATGGAGATCGGCCGCAAGCTCGCACCGCTGCGCGACGAGGGCGTCCTGATCGTCGGCTCCGGCTTCTTCACCCACAACCTCGCCGCGCTCCGCCACACCGGCGGGGGAGTGCCGACCTGGTCCTCCGAGTTCGACGACTGGGGCCGCCGGGCCCTGGAGGCGCGCGACTGGGACGGCCTGCTCGACTTCCTGCACAAGGCCCCGGCCGGCCGCTACGCCCACCCGCGCACCGAGCACTTCGCACCCCTCTTCGTGACGATGGGCGCCGCCGAGGTCTCCGGCGAGCTGGACGCGCAGAAGTCGGTGATCGACGGCTTCTGGATGGGGATGGCCAAGCGGTCGGTGCAGTTCGGCTGAGCCGCCCCGCCGCGCGCACGGGCTGTAAGGGCTGGATGTGGTGTCGCTGTGAATTCCCTGGGAGTCCGCTGACCTGGCAACCATCAAGGGGCGTCGGCCGTCTTCTGGGGCAGAGGGCGGCCGGGGACGGCGGCCTTCGCGGGGGAGTGGGAGCGCGTCCGGGTGTGACGGGCGTCTCGCGACGCGGAGGTGGGAGGGGTTCATGAGAAGCCCGGGATCGGTCTCGACTCACGGCCTGACCTGCACCTCCGCCGGGCCGCTCGGCGCCTCCGCGGACCGTGTGGCCGCGCAGGATACTGCATGATCAGAAAAATAGGGGGACGGGTTGGGAATTCTGTCCTGATTCCAGTCGTTGTTTCCTTCGGAAGCAGGGCACCCGAGGAGAGTCCGGACCGGACAGTGCCGGACCGTATCGGGACCAGGCCTCCAAGGACCACCCGCCAGCCCACATCGCAAGGGAGCACACGCATGGCAACCCGTGCCGTCGCCCGTCGTCAGTCCGCCTCCGGCGAGGCCGTCGACAAGGCACGCAGCGTTCGCGCCCACGCCGGCGAGATCGCCGACCGCGACCTGGTCGGCATGTACCTCGACGAGATCGCGCGCACGCCGCTGCTCGACGCCGCCAAGGAAGTCGAGTTGTCCCAGATGATCGAAGCGGGTGTGTTCGCGCGGCAGGTCCTCGACGGGTACGAGGAGTCCAGGGCGGACGCCACCCGTGAGGAGCTCGAGGCGCTGGTCGCCGAGGCCGAGCGGGCCAAGGACATCTTCATCCGGTCCAACCTCCGCCTGGTGGTCGCGGTGGCCCGCCGCTACCCCCGCAGCGGCCTCCCCCTGCTCGACCTGATCCAGGAGGGCAACGCGGGCCTGGTGCGCGCGGTGGAGAAGTTCGACTACCGCAAGGGCTTCAAGTTCTCGACGTACGCGACCTGGTGGATCCGGCAGGCCATCACCCGCTCGATAGCCGACCAGTCGCGCACCATCCGGCTCCCCGTCCACCTCGTCGAGGAACTCGGCCGCATCCGCCGTGTCCAGCGCGAGTTCAACCGGGAGAACGGCCGCGACCCGGAGCCCGCCGAGATCGCCAAGGAGCTCGGCTCCACCCCCGAGCGCGTGACCGACGTCCTGGACTGGGCCCGCGACCCGGTCTCGCTGAACATGTCGGTGGACGACGACGGCGACACCCAGTTCGGCGACCTGCTGGAGGACACCTCCGCGGTGTCGCCCGAGCAGTCCGTCCTGACGCTGCTGCGCAGCGAGGAACTGGACGGCCTGATCGGCCGCCTCGACCAGCGCACGGCCTCCATCATCAAGATGCGGTACGGCATCGAGGACGGCCGGGAGCGCACGCTCACCGAGGTCGGCAAGGAGCACGGCCTGACGCGCGAGCGCATCCGCCAGATCGAGAAGCACGCCCTGCTGGAACTGAAGAAGCTGGCCCGGGACACCGGGTTCGACGCGGCCGCATAAGGCTGCCCCCGGCGCGCGTGTGCCCGCGTGCGCCGGGTGTCTCAAGGCGGCGCAAACATGGCGGAGTTGGGCCGCTTCAACAGGCAGGACCCTGGGAACAACCTTTCAGGGCCCATGAGTTCGAACACATGAAGCAAGCTCCGGGCAAGCGCCTGAGCTTCACGAGCCAAGTCCCGACGCACTCCCCCCGGCGCCGGGACTCTCCCGAGAGCCGGACTCCGGCGCCCTCCCCCCGGGTGCTGGGGTCGGCTCTGTCTTGTGCCCGCCCCACGAGGCTCGCGGGGTCCGGAGGACAGACGGGCTGGCGGGCTGACGGGCTGACGGGCTGACGGGCTGACGGCAGGGCATGCCGGACGGCAAGGCATGCTGGACGGCAAGGCATGCTGGACGGCGGGCCACCCCGTACCTGAACCCCGGGGTGGCCGCCGGATGGCAGATTGTGTCACATGGGCATAGCCTGCCGATGTGAGCAGCCCCACCCCAGCACCGCGTTCCACCTCCAGGTCCGCCTCCAGGTCCGCCTCTGGTTCCACCTCCCGGGCCTCCCGGTCCGTGTCGGCCTCGCTGACCGAGCGACGAAAAGCCGAGACGCGGATGGAGATCGCCAGGGCGGCGGCAGGGCTCTTCGTCAGCCGCGGGTTGCGCGCCACACGCGCCGAGGACATCGCCCAGGCCGCGGGAATCGCGCCGCGCACCTTCTACCGCTACTTCGCGACCAAGGAAGAGGCCGTCGCCCCGCTCTACGCGGCAGGCGCCCAGCGCTGGGCGGAAGCGGTACGGGAGGCACCGGCGGAACTGTCCGTGCCGGAGGCCCTGGAACACGCGGTACGGCACACGCTGACACCGGGCGCCGGCGTCTCCGCCGCGTCCTGGGAATGGGTCCGCACGCTGATCCGCCTCGCGGACTCCAGCCCGGCGCTGGGGAAGGTGTGGGCGGAGGTGTGCCGGGATTCGGAGCGGGTGCTGGGGGAGGTGCTGGCGGAACGGGTGGCGAGGGATCCTCACCGTACCGACAACGTTGCCGCCCCCGTCGGCCCGGTCGGCCCCGTCGGCCCCGTCCGACCCCGCCGCCCCCGTCGACAGCGTCGCCACCGTTGTCGCCGCTGAGCTGCGGTTCGCCGCGGCGGTCGCGAGCGCGGCGGTGCGGACGGCGGTGGAGGCATGGGTGGCCGGCGACGCGCGGGCGAGCGGCCCGGGGGGTCCGGCGGAGTTGGCGTTGCGGAATCTGGGGGTGTTGGAGGGGTTTCCCTGGGAGGCGGAGTAGCTACGGGCGGGGCCGCCGTCTCCGCCTCGGCTCGGGGCGTGACACCCGGCGTCGTACACCTCACCCACCCGCGGCCCGGACCAGCCGATCCCCCAACCCCCGTACACACTCCACCAGTTCCCCCGGCGACTCCACCGTGAAGTCGACCCCCGTCATCGCCAGCCGAACCGCCAGCCACTCCACCGCGTCACCCGACTCCCCCCGCCAGTCGGCAGTGCCCCTCACCCACCGCCTCCGGCACCCCCACCCACGTCGGTACGCGCGCCGCGACCACCTCCGCCGGGGCGGCGAACGTGACGGCGAACTCGTACGTCTCCTGCCGCCGGTACATCGACTGCCGCAGGTACTCCGCCGCACTCCCCGTGGGCAACTCCCGCGGAGCGAACCGCGCCCCCGTCGCGAACGGCTCGCTCACCCGGTCGACCCGGAACGTACGCCAGTCCTCGCGGTCGAGGTCGTACGCCACGAGGTACCACCGCCGCCCGGTGGAGACCAGCCGATACGGCTCCACGACCCGTCGCGATCCGGTCCCGTCCTTCGTGCGGTAGGCGAACCGCAGCCGCTCGTGCCCCGCGACGGTCGATGCCATGACCGTCAGCGTCTCGGGCGCGATGCTCGCCCCGTCCCCGCTGGTCAGTGGAGTCGTCGCGGCCTGGAGCGTGGCGACCCGGTGCCGCAGCCGGGAGGGCAGCACCTGCTCCAGCTTGGCCAGCGCCCGCACCGACGCCTCGTCGACCCCCTCGACCGCGTGTCCGGCGCCCGCCCGCAGTCCGACCGCGATGGCGACCGCCTCCTCGTCGTCGAGGACGAGCGGTGGCATCGCCTTGCCCGCGACGAGCCGGTAGCCGCCGTCGGACCCCTTGCTCGCCTGCACGGGATAGCCCAGCTCCCGCAGCCGGTCGATGTCACGCCGGACGGTACGGCGGGACACCCCGAGCCGGTCGGCGAGCTCGCCGCCGGGCCATTCCCGCGGGGTCTGGAGGAGGGAGAGGAGCTGGAGAAGCCGGGCCGGAGTATCCGTCGTCATGAGTTCGAGGATGCCGTAGATCTAGGACACGATCTGACCTAATGGGGTCTTAGCTTAAGAACATGACCTCCACCGAAACCGTGGTTTCCACGCCGACGTCCGTGCCCACGCCGACGTCCTCGCCTGTATCGGCGTCCTCGCCCGCGCCGGCGTCCTCGCCCGCGCCGGCGTCCTCGCCCGTGGCGGCGTCCTCGCCCGTGGCGGCGTCCTCGCCCGTGGCGGCGCCCGACCGGCGTCGCTGGCTCGCCCTCGCGATCGTGATGACCGCGGCCTTCATGGACCTCGTCGACGTCACGATCGTCAACATCGCCATCCCGTCCATCCAGGCCGAGGCGGGCGCGAGCGTCAGCCAGATCCAGTGGATAACGGCCGGCTACGCCCTCGCCTTCGCCGCGGGCCTGATCACCGGCGGACGCCTCGGCGACATCCACGGCCGCAAGCGGCTGTTCCTCATCGGCATCGGCGGCTTCACGCTCGCCTCCGCGCTGTGCGGCCTCGCCGCGAACCCGGAGATGCTGGTCGCCTCCCGGTTCCTGCAGGGCGGCATGGCGGCGCTGATGGTGCCGCAGGTGCTGTCGATCGTGCACGCGACCTTCCCGGCGGAGGAGCGCGGCAAGGTCTTCGGGCTGTTCGGCGCGATCGTCGGCCTGGGCGCGGTGTCCGGCCCGCTGCTGGGCGCGCTGCTGACGGAGTGGAACCTCTTCGGCCTGGAATGGCGCCCGATCTTCCTCATCAACCTCCCGGTCGGCATCGCGGGCCTGATCCTCGGCAGCCGCTACATCACCGAGTCCAAGGCCCCGCGCGCCCTGAAGCTCGACCTGGTCGGCGTCGCCCTGGTGACCCTGGGCCTGCTCATGCTGCTCTACCCGCTGACCCGCGGCCGTGAGCTGGGCTGGCCGCTGTGGGGGTACGTGTCGATGGCCGGCTCGCTCGCCGTCCTCGCCGCGCTGGTGACGTACGAGAAGCGCAAGACCGCCCGTGACGGCTCCCCGCTGATCGAGCTGTCCCTGTTCCGCGTGAAGAGCTTCGCCGCGGGCGTCGCCGTCCAGACCGTCTTCGGCATCGGTCTCGGCATCTTCTTCCTGGTGTGGACGCTGTACATGCAGGTCGGACTGGGCTGGCGGCCGCTCAAGGCGGGCCTGACCGGGGTGCCGTTCTCGATCGCCGTCTCCACCGCGGCGGGCCTGTCGGTGCAGAAGCTGGTCCCGCGCGTGGGAGGCCGTACGGTCCTGCAGTCCGGCGCGCTGACCATGGTCGCGGGTGTCCTGATCTACCTCTGGGAGGCCGGGCGGTACGGCACCGCCATCGCCCCCTGGCAGATGGCCCTCCCGCTGGTCGTGATGGGCCTCGGCATGGGCCTGATCTTCGCCCCGCTGACGGACATGGTGCTGTCGGGCGTACCGCGCGAGCACGCGGGCTCGGCGTCCGGCCTCATCAACACCGTGCAGCAGATGGGCAACGCGCTCGGACTCGGCCTGGTCTCGGTCGTCTTCTTCAACGAGATCCCGGACGTGCTGCGCCGCGAGCAGGTGGGCCCGGTCTTCGTGGACGCCTTCCAGCACGCGCTGGGCTGGGTCGCGGCGATCATGGCCCTGATCTTCCTGCTGATGTTCGCGCTGCCCAAGCGGGGGGCGCAGCATCTGGAGGGGGCGGGGGAGGAGCCCGAGCTCGTCTGACCCTGGAAGGTGGAGAAAGGCCCGGCGCCCTGTGTGCGCCGGGCCTTCCGCGTCTCTGGTCCGGCCTTCCGCGTCTCCGGTCTAAGCCTTCCGCGTCTCTGGTCCGGGCCTTCTGTCTCTCTGGTCCGGGCCTCCGTCTCTCTCTGGTCCGGGCCTTCCGTATGCCGTCACCTGGCCGGAGGGCCTGTCCGGACCCGATCCGGACAGAGCCGGAAGTCCGTTCATGCCCGAATAAGGCCCGAACCTGTTTACTTTCCGGAAATCCGGGCGTAGCCTCCCAGCGAAACCACAAGTTCGGGCACTGGCCGGACATGGCCAGGCATGGCCAGACATCGAGTCGGAGGCGAGCGGACATGTACGCACCGGAGCGGCAGCAGGAGATCCTCCGGCTCGCGCGTGACGGCGGGCGAGTGGACGTGGTGTCGCTGGCCGAGGAGTTCCAGGTCACCGCGGAGACGATCCGCCGGGACCTCAAGGCCCTCGACCGCGCCGGCCTGCTGCGCCGGGTGCACGGCGGTGCCATCCCGGCCGGGCGCCTCGACTTCGAGCCGGACCTCGCCGAGCGCGAGACGACGGCGGCCGACGAGAAGGACCACATCGCCAAGGCGGCCGTCGCCGAACTGCCGACCGAGGGCACCCTGATCCTCGACGCCGGCACCACGGTCGCCCGCCTCGCCGGCGCCATCCCGCTGGAGGCCGCGCTCACCGTCGTCACGCACAGCCTGCCGATCGCGGCCCGCCTCGCGGACCACCCCGGCATCCAGCTCCACCTCGTCGGAGGGCGCGTACGACACCGCACGCGCGCCGCCGTCGACGCCTGGGCGCTCCGCGCGTACGGCGAAATCCGGGCCGACGTCCTCTTTGTGGCGGCCAACGGCTTCTCCGCCGACCATGGCCTGACCACCCCCGACCTCGCCGAGGCCGCGGTGAAGCGGGCGGCGATCGCCGCCGCCCGCCGGGTCGTGCTGCTCGCCGACTCCTCCAAGCACGGCCAGGAGCACTTCGCCCGCTTCGGCGACCTGAGCGACGTGGACCTGCTGATCACCGACAGCGGGCTGAGCCCCGAAGACGCCACCGCCATCGAGCGCGGCGGCACGGAAGTAGTGCGCGCATGATCCTCACCGTCACCCCGAACCCGTCCCTCGACCGCACCTACGAGGTTCCCGCACTGGAGCGCGGCGAGGTCATCCGCGCCACCGGCGAACGCATGGACCCGGGCGGCAAGGGCGTGAACGTCTCGCGCGCCGTGGCGGCCGCGGGCCGGCGCACGGTCGCGGTCCTGCCCCTGGGTGGTGCGCCGGGGGCGCTCGTGGCGGATCTGCTCGACGCGCAGGGCATCGAGGTCGCGCCGGTCCCGGTCGCGGGCGCCACCCGCTCCAACATCGCGCTGGCCGAGTCCGACGGCGTACTGACGAAGATCAACGCGCCGGGTCCCGAGCTGTCGGAGGAGGAGCAGGAGCTGCTCTTGGAGACGGTGCGGGCGCAGTCGCGGGACGCGGACTGGATCGCGTGCTGCGGGAGCCTGCCGAGGGGGCTCGCGCCCTCGTGGTATGCCGATGTCGTCGCGCGGGCGCACGCTGGGGGCGCGCGCATCGCGCTGGACACCTCGGGGCGTGCGCTCCTGGAGGCGCTGCGCGAACGCCCGACGTGGTGAAGCCGAACGCCGAGGAGCTCGCGGAAGCCGTCGGGCGCCCCCTGTCCACGGTGGGCGACGCCGTGAAGGCGGCCGAGGAGTTGCGCGAGATGGGCGCACGCGCCGTGCTCGCGAGCCTGGGCGCCGACGGGCAGCTCCTCGTGGACGGCTCGGGCACCTGGTTCGCGAGCGCCCGCGTGGACGTCGTCCGCAGCAACGTGGGCGCCGGCGACTCCTCCCTCGCCGGCTTCCTCATCGCCGGCGGCAGCGGCCCGGAGGCCCTCGCCTCGGCGGTCGCCCACGGCGCCGCCGCCGTACAACTCCCCGGCAGCGTCATGCCGACCCCGTCCGACCTGGACCCGGCCGCGGTGACGGTGACGGCGGAAGTACCGGCGGACCGCGTACTGAAGGAGCCGGTGTCATGACGGGCCGTGTCGCTCCTACGAGGGCGAGGGCGCCGGAGGCACAGGACTTCACCTCTGTCGCTACGGCGCCGGCGGCGCCCGGCCCGGATCGCTTGGCGCAGTCCACGCCCCCGGCACTCCCCGGTGGACCGGCCATGAAGCGGCGAGGCTCCCCATTACTCGTCGCGGCCTGCGGGCAGCAGGGCCACCTGAGCCGCCCTGCCGCCCGGTGGGGGGCGGGGCTTCCCCCGGCCTTGCC
>MWJO01000074.1 GCA_002027195.1 Streptomyces sp. GKU 895
GCGTGGACGGGGGGTCCGACGGCGACGGGCTGCTCGGGGTGGAGGGCGTCGTCGGCGTGCTGGGCGTGCTGGGCGTCGACGGCGGGGTGGGCGACGGCGAGGGGCTCGCGGTGTCGTTGTCGTCGCTGCGGTGGCTCGGCAGGCTGCCGGTGCCGTCCGGGATCTCGTGCGTGCCCTTGCGGTAGTACTCCAGCCACGACAGGACCGTGTGCAGGTAGTCCTGGGAGTTGTTGTAGCTGAGGATCGCGCGGTTCAGGTCGGCCTGCACGGACAGGTCCCAGCCGTTGCGGCACAGGTAGTGGCCGGCGGCGAGGGCCGCGTCGTAGACGTTGTTGGGGTCCTTCTTGCCGTCGCCGTTGCCGTCGCGGCCGGCCCACTCCCAGGTGGAGGGGATGAACTGCATGGGGCCGACGGCCTGGTCGTAGGTGCTGTTGCCGTCGTAGACGCCGTGGTCGGTGTCCGGGATGAGGGCGAAGCCGTTGCCGTCGAGCTGCGGGCCGAGGATCGGGGTGATCGTGGTGCCGTCGGCGGTGACGCGGCCGCCGCGGGCCTGGCCGGACTCGACCTTGCCGATGGCGGCGAGGAGCTGCCAGGGCAGGTTGCAGCCGGGCTTGGACTCCTGGAGTGCCGCCGCGGCCTTCTTGTAGGCGTCGAGGACGGTCGCGGGGATGCCGGCCTCGCCGGTGCCCGTGACGCCGGTGCCGCCGCTGCCCGCGGTCGGGACGGGGCTCGGGCTGTTGAGAGGCGGCAGGTCCATGTAGTACGGCGAACCGCCGGTCGCGCCGTCGTCGTCAGCGGCCAGGTCGGGAGTGGGCTGGGCGTCGGCGGTGGTCGATCTGCCGTTGTCGTCGACCGACACGCCGGGTGCCTGGGACGCGGACAGTGCCGCGACCGCCGCGGCGGCGACGGTGGTGGCCACCGCCCCCTTGCGCAGCCGCCTGCCGAATTGCGCCGACATAAAGTGAACCCCTCCCGTGGACGCCGAGCGCCCGTCTCCGTCCGACGTGCTCGTCATGATGTGACGATCGACCCGCGTCGCGGGTTGCCCTCGTGGAGCTTTTTCCCTGCGTTGTTCTGCTGTTCGGTTCTACTGCTCGGTTCTGCTGTTGGTTCTACTGTTTGGTTCTGTTGTTCGGTGATTCGGTTCGACCCCGCTCCCCGGCGGGGGGACCCAGGCGACCCTACGGCAACTTCCTTTGCTCGGGCACCCGTTCGTGCCCGGTTTTCACCGGTTGGCCATACTGGGCCGGTCCGTTCCCTGCCTCGGGAGGCCCTCTTGCCGTTCACCCTCAGTCACGCGGCCGCGGTGTTACCTGCTGTGCGTGCCGACGGAACCGGGCGGGGGCGGCTGGTTCCGGCCGTTCTCGTGGCGGGTTCCTTCGCTCCCGACATGACCTATTTCGCGGCGAGCGCGTTCTCCGAGGCGATGGAGTTCGGGACCTTCACGCATTCGTTCCCGGGCGTCTTCAGCGTCGACGTGCTGATCGCGTGGGCGCTGGTGGGGCTCTGGCTGCTCGTGCGGGAGCCCCTGGTGGCGCTGTTGCCGAGGGCGCGGCAGGGGCGGGTGGCGGCACTGCTGCGCTGCGGGACGCCCCGCGCGCGGGTAGGGCCGGGGCTGCTGGCGCGGTGGTATGTGTCGGCGGCGCTCGGGGCGTTGACGCATGTCGTGTGGGACGCGTTCACGCACCACGACCGGTGGGGGATGCGGCTGTTCCCGGTGCTGGGCGAGACGATCGCCGGGTCACCGCTGTACTGGTACCTGCAGTACGGCAGTTCGGCGGTGGCCGCGGTGGTGATCGCCGGGTTCGTCGTGTACGCGGTACGGCGGGCGCCGGTGAGCGAGCCGACGGGCGTGCCCGCGCTCTCGGTGCGCGACCGGTGCTGGGCCGCCGTCGGCATCGGCGGCTGTGTGCTCGTCGCGGCGGTGCAGCGGGCCTCGCGGTGGTGGGCCTACTGGGGGGCCTCCGCGAAGCCGTGGGAACTGATCCCGACGCTGTGCTTCGGCGTGGGCGCGGGGCTGGTGGTGGGGGTGCTGGGGTACACCGCGGCGATCAGGGCGTGGCGTCCGGTCCGGACGCCGAAGCCGGCCGAGCGGGAGCCGAGCCGTCCGGGGCGTCGGTGACGATCCTGTCCGGGACCGGGCCGGCGGAGGGGGCAGTGGCGGTGCTGACGGGGCCGGGCAGTCCGAAGGGTCAGGGCGGTCTCGACGGAGCCGAGCAGTCCGGGGCGTCGGTGACGGTCTCGACGGGGCCGGGCCGTGGGGCCGTGACCGTCGCCGGCGGTCGCGATGAACACGGTCATGGTGCGCATCGGCGGGAGCGCGGGACCGCGCTGAGGCAGCGCCAGGAGCCGCGGGCCTGGTCGGCCACAGGCGCAGGTCCTGCGGCTCAGCCAGTCCTCCGGGTGAGGCGGTGACGGACGTCTGTGCCGCCCTGCGCAGGTGGTGGCGAGGTCCGTGGGGATGCGGGCGTGCTTGCCGCTGCCGAGAAGGACGGGATGTGCACGGCTGGGGTGGACGCGGTCGCATCGGTGGTCGCCTGCGCCGGAGCCGTCTGGCGGTGGAGCGTGCGTATACCCATGTCCGCATCCCTACGGGCGGGGTGGGTGGGGCGTTTCGCGGGGCCACCTGGTGACGGCTTTTCGGGGGGGCGGGTCCGGCAGCGCCGGCGCGCCGCGGTGGCGCGCACCGCGGCGGCGGAGAAACCGGGGTGGCGCACACTGCCGCGGCGGAGAAACCGGGGTGGCGCGCACCGCCGGAGGCGAAACCGGGTGGCGCCGCGGCGGCGAGAAACCAGGGTGGCGCACCGCCACGGAGGCGAAACCGGCGTAGCGCACACCGCCACGGAGGCGAAACCGGCGTAGCGCGCACCGCCACAGAGGCGAAACGCGGTGGCTTGCGCCCAGGCACGGCGGCCCCGCGGCGCGCTTGCGCCCACGCACGGCGGCCGCGAAGGCACGGCCCCGGACACCGTCGCGGCGGAGGGGGTCGAATCCCCGCAATCCCTCCGCCGCCGACCACCGGCCCATCAGGCCTCCGCACACCGGGCCACCGGACCCCGGGTCACCGGGCTACCCGGCTACCGAACGCCGCGAGCATCTCGGTACCCCCCGCCGCAGCCCCCCGCTCCACCGCCGGAGGCTAGTGCGCCGCCGACTCCCAGTCCGGGCCCACGCCCACCGAGACGTCCAGCGGGGCGCGCAGCTGGACCGCGCCCGCCATCTCGCGGCGGACGATCTCCTCGACGCGGTCGCGCTCGCCGGGGGCGATCTCCAGGACGATTTCGTCGTGGACCTGGAGCAGCATGCGGGAGGTCAGCTCCGCCTCGCTCAGGGCCTTGCCGACGTTGAGCATCGCGATCTTGACGATGTCGGCGGCCGTGCCCTGGATCGGCGCGTTGAGGGCCATCCGCTCGGCGGCCTCGCGGCGCTGGCGGTTGTCGCTGTTGAGGTCGGGGAGGTAGCGGCGGCGGCCGAAGAGGGTCGCCGTGTACCCCGTCGCCCTCGCCTCGTCGACCACGCGCCGCAGATAGTCCTGGACGCCGCCGAAGCGCTCGAAGTAGGTGTCCATCAGGGCCCGCGCCTCGCCCGCCTCGATGTTCAGCTGCTGGGAGAGGCCGAAGGCGGACAGGCCGTAGGCGAGGCCGTACGACATGGCCTTGATCTTGCGGCGCATCTCCGCGTCCACGGCGTCGCGCTCGACGGCGAAGACCTGCGAGGCGACGGTGGTGTGCAGGTCCTCGCCGGAGGTGAACGCCTCGATGAGGCCCTCGTCCTCCGACAGGTGGGCCATGACGCGCAGTTCGATCTGGCTGTAGTCGGCCGTCATCAGCGACTCGTAGCCCTCGCCGACCACGAATCCGCGGCGGATGGCCCGGCCCTCGTCCGTGGGCACGGGGATGTTCTGGAGGTTGGGGTCGGTGGAGGAGAGGCGTCCCGTGGCGGCGACCGTCTGGTTGAACGTGGTGTGGATACGGCCGTCCGCCGCGATGGTCTTGATCAGGCCCTCGACCGTCACGCGCAGCTTGGCCTGCTCGCGGTGCCGGAGCATGATCACCGGCAGTTCGTTGTCCGTCTGGGTGGCGAGCCAGGCCAGGGCGTCCGCGTCCGTGGTGTAGCCGGTCTTGGTCTTCTTCGTCTTGGGCAGGCCCAGTTCGCCGAAGAGGACTTCCTGGAGCTGCTTGGGCGAGCCCAGGTTGAACTCGTGCCCGGCGGCGGCGTGGGCCTCCTTGACGGCCTGCTGGACGGCGCCGGCGAACATCTGCTCCATGGCTTCCAGATGCGCCCGGTCGGCGGCGATGCCATGCCGCTCCATGCGGGCCAGCAGCGCGGAGGTGGGCAGCTCCATGTCGCGCAGCAGGTCCGCGGCGCCGACCTCGGTCAGCTTGGCCTCGAAGGCCTCGCCGAGGTCGAGGATCGCGCGGGCCTGCACCATGAGGGCCTCGGCCTCGGCGCCGTCGTCCGCGCCGAAGGCGAGCTGGCCGTCGGCCGCGGCGGCGGGGACGAGCTCGCGGCCGAGGTACTCCAGGGACAGGGCGTCCAGGTCGAAGGAGCGGCGGCCCGGCTTGACGAGGTAGGCGGCGAGCGCGGTGTCCATGGAGACGCCGGCGATGCTCCAGCCGTGCTCGGCGAAGACGCGCATCGCGCCCTTGGCGTTGTGGAAGACCTTGGGCCTGGCGGCGTCGGCGAGCCAGCCGGTGAGGGCCTTCTCGTCGGCCTCGTCGAGCTGGGTGGGGTCGATCCAGGCGGCCGGTCCGCCGGCTGCCGCGAGGGCGATCTCGGCGACCGAGCCGGTGCCGAGGCCCCAGGTGTCGACCGTGGCGACGCCGAGGGTCTGGGTGCCGTGCTCGGTGAGCCAGGCGGACAGCTCGCCGGTGCCGAGGATCGTGCCGTCGAGTTCCACACCGGCCGTCACGACCGGTGTCGACTCGGCCTCCTCGGCGCCCGGGTCGACGGCCAGGAGGCGCTCGCGCAGCGAGGGGTTACGGATCTCGAGGGTGTCGAGGATCATCGCGAGCGTCTTGCGGTCGTACGGGGCGCGCTCCAGGTCGGCGACCGTCTTCGGCAGCTCGACGGTGCGGACCATCTCGGTGAGGCGGCGGTTGAGCTTGACCGCCTCGAGGTGCTCGCGCAGGTTCTGGCCGGCCTTGCCCTTGACCTCCTCGACGCGCTCGACGAGGTCCGCGAACGAACCGAACTGGTTGATCCACTTCGCGGCGGTCTTCTCGCCGACGCCGGGGATGCCCGGGAGGTTGTCGGACGGGTCGCCGCGCAGGGCCGCGAAGTCGGGGTACTGGGCGGGGGTCAGGCCGTACTTCTCGAACACCTTCTCCGGGGTGAACCGGGTCAGCTCGGAGACGCCCTTCGTCGGATAGAGCACGGTGGTGTGCTCGCTGACGAGCTGGAAGGAGTCGCGGTCGCCGGTGACGATCAGCACCTCGAAGCCGGCGGCCTCGGCCTGGGTGGCGAGCGTGGCGATGATGTCGTCGGCCTCGAAGCCGTCGACGGCGAACCGCGATACGTGCATCGCGTCGAGCAGCTCACCGATCAGCTCGACCTGGCCCTTGAACTCGTCCGGGGTCTTGGAGCGGTTGGCCTTGTACTCCGTGAACTCCTCGGAGCGCCAGGTCTTGCGCGACACGTCGAAGGCCACCGCGAAGTGCGTGGGCGCCTCGTCGCGCAGGGTGTTGGCCAGCATCGAGGCGAAGCCGTAGATCGCGTTCGTCGGCTGGCCCGTCGCGGTCGTGAAGTTCTCCGCGGGCAGCGCGAAGAACGCGCGGTACGCCAATGAGTGCCCGTCCATGAGCATCAGGCGCGGGCGGCTGCCGCCGGGGCTGTTGTCGGTCTTCTTCGATGCTGTCTCTGCCACGCCCCCGATCCTGCCACGCCCCACTGACAGTCGTGCCCCGCCGCGGCCAAGCCCCGGCAGGGGCCACCCGACCGCGACCGTTCCCCCTTTCGCAACTATTGCTCAATACGCAACGATGGTCTCCGTCCTCCCCACGCCCCGGCGACCCTCGCTGTCGGCGGTGCGTGCGAGGATCGGAGACGTAGTTCACATGTGCATGCGAAGGAGAGCGCCGCGATGGCAACGAAGCCGCCCAAGGGTGATCCGGTCCAGGACGCTCCGCAGGTCGCCGGGCCGAAGCACGCGGCGGCGGGGCTGCCGGCCGTGGGCCACACCCTGCGTATCTCGCAGCAGCAGATGGGGCTGAAGCGGACCGCGCTGACGCTGCTGCGGGTGAACCAGAAGGAGGGCTTCGACTGCCCGGGCTGCGCCTGGCCGGAGCCGGACCACCGGCACACCTTCGAGTTCTGCGAGAACGGCGCGAAGGCCGTGGCCGAGGAGGCCACCCTGCGCCGGGTCACCCCGGAGTTCTTCGCCGCGCACCCCGTCACCGACCTCGCGACGCGCAGCGGCTACTGGCTGGGCCAGCAGGGACGGCTCACCCACCCCATGTACCTCCCCGAGGGCGGCACGCACTACGAGCCGGTGACCTGGGAGCGCGCCTTCGACATCGTCGCCGAGGAGATCGCCGCCCTCGGCTCCCCCGACGAGGCCGTCTTCTACACCTCGGGGCGCACCAGCAACGAGGCCGCCTTCCTGTACCAGCTCTTCGCGCGCGAGCTCGGCACCAACAACCTGCCGGACTGCTCCAACATGTGCCACGAGTCCTCCGGCTCGGCCCTGTCGGAGACCATCGGCATCGGCAAGGGCAGCGTCCTGCTGGAGGACCTCTACAAGGCCGACCTGATCATCGTCGCCGGCCAGAACCCGGGCACCAACCACCCGCGCATGCTCTCCGCGCTGGAGAAGGCCAAGGCGGGCGGCGCGAAGATCATCAGCGTCAACCCGCTGCCCGAAGCGGGCATGGAGCGGTTCAAGAACCCGCAGACCGCCCAGGGCATGCTCACGGGCGCCGCCCTCAACGATCTGTTCCTCCAGATCCGCATCGGCGGCGACCAGGCCCTCTTCCGCCTCCTGAACAAGCTGATCCTGGACACCGACGCGCCGTCGACCAGGCCTTCGTCGACGAACACACCCACGGCTTCGAGGAGTTCGCCGCGGCCGCCCGCGCCGCCGACTGGGACGAGACGCTCACCGCGACCGGCCTCACGCGCGCGGAGATCGAGGAAGCCCTCTCCCTGGTGCTCGCCTCGCGGCGCACCATCGTCTGCTGGGCGATGGGCCTGACCCAGCACAAGCACTCCGTGCCGACCATCCGCGAGGTGGTCAACTTCCTGCTCCTGCGCGGCAACATCGGCCGCCCGGGCGCGGGCGTGTGCCCGGTGCGCGGACACTCCAACGTGCAGGGCGACCGCACCATGGGCATCTTCGAGCGCCCCGCCCCGGCCTTCCTGGACGCCCTGGAGAAGGAGTTCGGCTTCGCGCCCCCCGCGCGAGCACGGCTACGACGTCGTACGGGCTATCGAGGCGCTGCGCGACGGCAAGGCGAAGGTCTTCTTCGCCATGGGCGGCAACTTCGTCTCCGCCACCCCCGACACCGACGTCACCGAGGCGGCCATGCGGCGCGCCCGCCTGACCGTGCACGTGTCGACCAAGCTCAACCGCTCGCACGCCGTCACGGGCGCGCGTGCCCTGATCCTGCCGACCCTCGGCCGCACCGAGCGCGACCTGCAGGTCGGCCCGAACGGGAAAAGCACAGAGCAGTTCGTGACCGTCGAGGACTCGATGGGCATGGTGCACGCCTCCCGGGGCCGCCTGGAGCCCGCGAGCACCCACCTGCTGTCCGAGCCCGCCATCGTGGCCCGCCTCGCCCGCCGCGTCCTCGGCGAGGCCTCCCGTACGCCGTGGGAGGAGTTCGAGAAGGACTACGCCACGATCCGGGACCGCATCGCGCGCGTGATCCCCGGCTTCGAGGACTTCAACGCGCGGGTGGCCGAGCCCGGCGGCTTCACCCTCCCCCACGCCCCCCGCGACGAGCGCCGCTTCCCGACCGCCACCGGCAAGGCCAACTTCACGGCCGCGCCGGTCGAGTACCCGGCGCTCCCCGAGGGCCGGCTGCTGCTCCAGACCCTGCGCTCGCACGACCAGTACAACACCACGATCTACGGCCTCGACGACCGCTACCGCGGCATCAGGAACGGCCGCCGGGTCGTCCTGGTCAACCCCGAGGACGCGGCCGCGCTGAAGCTCGCCGACGGCTCCTATGTGGACCTGGTCAGCGAGTGGAAGGACGGCGTCGAGCGCCGGGCCCCCGGATTCCGCGTCGTGCACTACCCGACCGCGCGCGGCTGCGCGGCCGCCTACTACCCCGAGACCAACGTCCTCGTCCCGCTGGACGCGACCGCGGACACCAGCAACACCCCGGCCAGCAAGTCCGTCGTGGTCCGTCTGGAACAATCGGCGACCGACTGAGCGTTTGCTCAGTGGAGTGACACCGACGTGAGCGATCCCGACGAACGGAGCCGGGCCCCATGGGCGAGCAGCAGCACGTGAAGTTCCCGCAAGAGGTCATCGACGAGTACGCCGCGCTCGGCGTGGACCTCCCGGCCCTGTTCTCCGCCGGACACCTCGGCACCCGTATGGGCGTCCAGATCGTCGAGGCCTCGGCGGAGAAGGTCGTCGGGACCATGCCCGTGGAGGGCAACACCCAGCCGTACGGACTGCTGCACGGCGGCGCGTCCGCCGTCCTCGCCGAGACCCTCGGCTCGGTCGGCTCGATGCTGCACGGCGGCAGCTCGAAGATCGCCGTGGGAGTGGACCTGAACTGCACCCACCACCGGGGCGCCCGCTCGGGCCTGGTGACGGGCGTGGCCACGCCCGTGCACCGGGGGCGCTCGACAGCGACGTACGAGATCGTGATCAGCGACGAGGAGGGGCGGCGGGTTTGCACCGCGCGGCTGACCTGTCTGCTGCGGGACGTGAACCCGGGCGACGGCGCCCACGTCGGGGCCCGCGCCTGACGGTGAAGACCTCTGGCCCCGACCGTGCCGCAAGGCCTAGCGTCGGGGCATGCGAACGGGAGGAGCCCCGGTGCTCGGGGCCGGGGTCGGGTTCTTGGCGGTCCTGCTGACCCTCGGCGGATGCGGAGGATCCGGCTCCGCCGCCGCCCCGCGGGCCGGGACGACCACCACGACGGCGGCCACGGCCGCCCCACACCCCCGAAGACCTCTGCACCCGCCTCGTCGCCCACTGGTCCCGCGAGGTGCTGGACCAGAACACCTACGGCGACTACCAGTCGATGGGCCTGTCCAACGGCCAGTACGACATCCTCATCAAGGTCGTCGACGCCGCCCGCGCCGAGAAGAAGAAGCAAGGCGCCGCGGCCGCCGACCAGTTGATCGACCGTCAGGCCCGCAGCGGCTGCGTGCGGTGGTACCGCGACGGCGGCCCCGGCAAGGGGCCCTGGCAGTGAGTGGCGTGGGGCCGGTCGAACCGGGCGAGGGCACGCACCCCTGGGACGTCCTGGACGCCACCGCCCCGCCCCGGCCTCGCGGCCGCCTCGGCGAGTGGTACGACCGGCACCGGCGCGCCACCCTCGCCACCGCGACCGCCACGGCCCTCCTCGCGGGCGGCGCCTGCCTCTACGCGACCCGGCCGCAGCCGCCGGCGCCTCCCGCCCCGCCGTACCCGTCTCAAGTGACGGACCTGCACTACCTCAGCGGCGAGACGACCCCCACGGACGCGGGGCCGCACAGCTTCAGCTTCGGGGTGGAGCTGAGCGTGCTCGCCGGGCCGCCGGTCACCGTGACCCGCGTGTCGCAGCCGTTCGCGGGCATGTCGGTGACTTCCACACCCGAGGTCCCCTTCAGGACGAGGGCGGGGGCGAGCCGCAAGGTCGTCATCACGATGCATGTGTCGCAATGCAGGAAAGTGCCATGGAACGCCGGGCTCCCTTTCCTTGACGTAACTCTACGTAATACGCGCGCAATAGAAGTTCACAGTTTCATCCTCGGACAGCGATACGCCCAACACCTGTCAGAGGCCCTACAAGTAGCCTGCAGCAACGGTTCCGGGTAATTACCAAAACCCCTGAGACACCTGAACACCCCCGGTCACGTCCTGCGGGTTCTCAAAATGCGGACAGGGCGAATCGGCCTGAATTCCGCTGTTCCACCCACTCAGTACCGCTCTGCATTACGACGTGTCATAACAAGAGCGTCACAGCCTCTGTCAGACCCTCCTCCACCTCCCTGCACACGCTTAGAGTCACGCCCAGTCACCGCGCCATGGATTCACACAACAGACCAGCGCAGAGACTCGGCCGCTTCCAGGGGGAAGCGCCGCGCCAGTGAAAGGACGAATCGTGCGTCAACGTTCGCTCATCACCATCACCGCCGCGCTGGCGGCGGGAGCACTCACCCTCACCGCCTGCGGCTCGCGCGACGACGACGGCGGCTCGGACTCCGGTAGCGGCGGCACCAAGGTCGTCATCGGCGTCGACGCCCCGCTGACGGGTGACCTCTCCGCGCTCGGTCTCGGCATCAAGAACTCCGTCGACCTCGCCGCGAAGACCGCCAACAAGCAGAAGCTCGTCGACGGCGTCACCTTCGAGATCAAGGCCCTCGACGACCAGGCCCAGCCCTCCTCGGGCCAGGCCAACGCCTCGACCCTCGTCGCCGACAAGAGCGTCTACGGTGTCGTCGGCCCCCTGAACTCCTCGGTCGCCGAGTCCATGCAGAAGGTCTTCGACGACGCCAAGCTCGTCGAGATCTCCCCGGCCAACACCGGCCCGGCCCTCACGCAGGGTGTCGACTGGCAGACCAAGAAGGTCCGCACCTACAAGTCGTACTTCCGCACCGCGACCACGGACGCCATCCAGGGCCCGTTCGCCGCGCAGTACGTCTACAACGACGCCAAGAAGAAGAAGGTCTTCGTCATCGACGACAAGAAGACCTACGGCGCCGGTCTCGCCGCCACCTTCACGGCCGAGTTCAAGAAGATCGGCGGCAAGGTCGTCGGCACCGACCACATCGACCCGGACACCAAGGACTTCTCCGCGGTCGCCACCAAGGTCAAGAACTCCGGCGCCGACGTCGTCTACTACGGCGGCGAGTACCCGCAGGCCGGCCCGCTGAGCAAGCAGATCAAGGCCGCCGGTGCCAAGATCCCGCTCGTCGGCGGTGACGGCATCTACGACCCGACCTTCATCGAGCTGGCCGGCGCCAACAGCACCGGTGACCTCGCCACCTCCGTCGGCGCCCCGGTCGAGACCCTCGACTCCGCCAAGCAGTTCGTCGCCGACTACAAGAAGGCCGGCTACAAGGACGAGTACGCGGCCTACGGCGGTTACTCCTACGACGCCGCCTGGGCGATCATCCTGGCCGTGAAGAAGGTCGTCGAGGACAACGACGGCAAGCTGCCGTCCGACGCCCGCGCGAAGATCACCGCCGCCGTCCAGAACGTCTCCTTCGACGGTGTGACCGGCAAGGTCTCCTTCGACGAGTACGGTGACGCCACCAACAAGCAGCTCACCGTGTACGCCGTCGAGAACGGTGCCTGGAAGGCCGTCAAGTCCGGTACCTACACCGGCTGACCCACCCCCACCCGCACCACCTGAGCCGCGCGGGGCGCTGTTCCACAGGCGCCCCGCGCGGACTCACATCCGGCCCCGGACGCACATCCGGTCACTTCCGGTCACATCCGTCGAACATCCGAAACCTCGGAGGACATGCGGTGAACGAACTGCCGCAGCAGCTGGTCAACGGCCTGCTACTAGGAGCAATGTACGGGCTGGTCGCCATCGGCTACACAATGGTCTATGGCATCGTCCAGCTCATCAACTTCGCCCACGGCGAGATCTTCATGATCGGAGGGTTCGGAGCCCTCACGGTCTACCTGTACGTACTGCCCGACGGCACCACCATGTGGGTCGCACTGCCACTGATGCTCGTGGGAGCCGTCATCGCAGCCGTCCTCGTCGCCGTCGGAGCGGAACGGTTCGCCTACCGCCCCCTGCGCACCGCCCCACGCCTCGCGCCGCTCATCACCGCCATCGGTCTCTCCCTCGCCCTCCAGCAGGCCGTCTGGGCCTGGTACCCCGGCGCCAAGGAGTCCATCAACTTCCCCGAGATCCCGGGCGGACCCTTCGAGATCGGCAGCGTCACCATCCAGACCGGTGACATCTTCCTGTTCATCGCCGCCCCCGTCAGCATGGCGATCCTCGCCTACTTCGTCATGAAGACCCGCACCGGCCGCGGCATGCAGGCCACCGCACAGGACCCCGACACCGCCAAGCTCATGGGCATCAACACCGACCGCATCATCGTGGTCGCCTTCGCCCTCGGCGCCCTCTTCGCCGCCGTGGGAGCCGTCGCCTACGGCCTCAAGTACGGCCAGGTCCAGTTCCGCATGGGCTTCATCCTCGGCCTCAAGGCCTTCACCGCGGCCGTCCTCGGCGGCATCGGCAACATCTACGGCGCCATGCTCGGCGCCTCGTCCTCGGCCTCGCCGAGACCATGGCCACCGCCTACATCGCCGACGTCCCCGGCTTCGACCTCCTCGGCGGCCAGTCCTGGGCCAACGTCTGGGCCTTCGTACTCCTCATCCTCGTACTCCTCGTCAGGCCACAAGGCCTGCTCGGCGAACGCGTCGCGGACAGGGCGTGACACCGATGACCACACAGACCACCGAAAACACCGGCGCCCCCGTCAACAAGGACAGCGCGCCCAAGGGCCTCGTCGGCCTCCCCGAGAACGTCGGCCGCGCCCTCGCCACCATCGGCGGCGCCCTCGCCGTCGTCTCCACCTTCCTCGCCTGGACCTGGACCTCCGCCTTCCCCGGCGACCTCACCGTCTACGGATACCCCGGCGGCCTCCAGGTCCTCGTCCTCATCGGCGGCGCCCTCACCACCCTCTTCGGCCTCGCCTCCTACGGCGTCAAGGGCCTGCGCTGGCTCACCCCCGCCGGCGCCGACGGCGCCATCAAGCTCGCCGCCACCGGCACCTTCGCCACCACCTGGTACACCGTCATCGCGATCAGCGACGAACTCGGCGGCGTCGTCAACCTCGAACCCGGCGGCTACATCGCCGCGGCCGTCACCCTCGCCGCCTTCCTCGGCGCGTTCTCCCTGCCCTTCGAACGGCCGGAAGACGAGCCCTACGACGAGGACGAGAGCGTCGGCGAGCGCATCAGCCGCATCTGGCGCCACATCGTGGCCCTCCTGAAGTCCGCCGTCTTCACCCCCACCCCGGCCCCGGCCCGCAAGCTCCCCGCCTACGCCGAGATCCTCGTCATCGTCGCCGCCATGGCCGTCGGCCTGACCGTCTTCACCTACGGCATCGGCACCGAGTACGACGAACTCTTCGTCGGCTTCCTCATCACCGTCGGGTTCCTCTTCGCCGCCCTCTCCAAGGCCGGGCTCGTGGCCCGGGTCTCGGCGATCACCGGCCGGCACAGCACCATCACCATGTTCGGCGCCTTCATCGCCGCCGCACTCTTCCCCTTCACCCAGTCCGACGACCAGTACGCGACGATCGGCGTCTACATCCTGATCTTCGCCACCGTCGCCCTCGGCCTGAACATCGTCGTCGGCCTCGCCGGCCTCCTCGACCTCGGATACGTCGCCTTCCTCGGTGTCGGCGCCTACACCGCGGCCATGGTCTCCGGCTCCCCCTCCTCGCCGTTCGACCTGCACCTGCCGTTCTGGCTCTCCGCGCTGCTCGGCGCCGCGGTCGCCATGGTCTTCGGCGTCCTCATCGGCGCCCCGACCCTGCGCCTGCGCGGCGACTACCTCGCCATCGTGACCCTCGGCTTCGGTGAGATCTTCCGCATCACCGTCCTCAACATGGACGGCACCTCCGGACCCGACATCACCAACGGCTCCAACGGCATCTCCTCCATCCCGAACCTCGACATCCTCGGATTCGACTTCGGCCTGGAACACACCATCCTCGGCTTCACCATCGGCCGATTCGCCAACTACTTCCTGCTGATGCTCCTCATCACGCTCATCGTCGTGGTGGTCTTCAAGCGCAGCAGCGACTCCCGCATCGGCCGCGCCTGGATCGCCATCCGAGAGGACGAGACCGCCGCCCTCGCCATGGGCATCAACGGCTTCCGCGTCAAGCTCATCGCGTTCGCCCTCGGCGCCTCCCTCGCCGGCCTCGCCGGCGCCGTCCAGGCCCACGTCACCTACACCGTGACACCCGAGCAGTACCAGTTCGCCCACGTCGTCCCGCCCAACTCGGCCTTCCTCCTCGCGGCGGTCGTCCTCGGCGGCATGGGCACCATCGCCGGCCCCCTCGTCGGCGCGGCCCTGCTCTACCTCATCCCGGCCAAGCTCCAGTTCCTGGGCGACTACCAGCTCTTCGCCTTCGGCGTCGCGCTCGTCCTGCTGATGCGGTTCCGCCCCGAGGGCCTCATCCCCAACCGGCGCCGCCAGCTCGAATTCCACGAAGAGGCCGAAGCCCCCGCAGTCCTCAGCAAGACAGGGGTCTGACACATGACCGACACCACCACCGTCACCGGGACCACCGTCCTCGACGCCCGCGGCGTCACGATGCGCTTCGGCGGCCTCACCGCCGTACGCAACGTCGACCTCCAGGTCAACAGCGGCGAGATCGTCGGCCTCATCGGCCCCAACGGCGCCGGCAAGACGACCTTCTTCAACTGCCTGACAGGCCTCTACATCCCCACCGAGGGCGAAGTCCGCTACAAGGGCGACATCCTGCCGCCCAAGTCCTTCAAGGTCACCGCAGCCGGCATCGCCCGCACCTTCCAGAACATCCGTCTGTTCGCCAACATGACGGTCCTGGAAAACGTGCTCGTCGGCCGCCACACCCGGACCAAGGAAGGCCTGTGGAGCGCCCTGCTCCGCGGCCCCGGCTTCCACAAGGCCGAAGCCGCCTCCCGCGAACGCGCCATGGAACTCCTGGAGTTCGTCGGCCTCGCGAACAAGGCCGAACACCTCGCCCGCAACCTCCCCTACGGCGAGCAGCGCAAGCTGGAGATCGCGCGAGCCCTGGCCAGCGAGCCCGGCCTCCTCCTGCTCGACGAGCCGACGGCCGGCATGAACCCCCAGGAGACCCGCGCCACCGAGGAACTGGTCTTCGCCATCCGCGACAAGGGCATCGCCGTACTCGTCATCGAGCACGACATGCGCTTCATCTTCAACCTCTGCGACCGCGTCGCCGTCCTCGTCCAGGGCGAGAAGCTCATCGAGGGCGACAGCGCCACCGTCCAGGGCGACGAACGCGTCATCGCCGCCTACCTCGGTGAGCCCTTCGAAGGCACCCCCGGCGACGAAGAAGTGGCCGAAGTCGAAGCAGCGGAGGCAGGCACCCCGTCGGACGCCACGCCCGGCAAGGAGAACGACCGATGACCGCACTCCTCGAGGTCGAGGACCTCCGCGTCGCCTACGGCAAGATCGAAGCCGTCAAGGGCATCTCCTTCAAGGTCGAGGCCGGCGAGGTCGTCACCCTCATCGGCACCAACGGCGCCGGCAAGACGACCACCCTCCGCACCCTGTCCGGCCTCCTCAAGCCGGTCGGCGGCCAGATCAAATTCGGCGGCAAATCGCTGAAGAAGGTCCCCGCCCACGACATCGTCTCGCTGGGACTGGCCCACTCCCCCGAGGGCCGGCACATCTTCCCCCGCATGACGATCGAGGACAATCTGCGGCTGGGGGCGTTCCTGAGGAACGACAAAGCCGGCATCGAGAAGGACATCCAGCGCGCCTACGACCTCTTCCCCATCCTGGGCGAACGCCGTAAGCAGGCCGCGGGCACCCTCTCCGGCGGCGAGCAGCAGATGCTGGCCATGGGCCGCGCCCTGATGTCCCAGCCGAAGCTGCTGATGCTGGACGAGCCGTCCATGGGTCTGTCGCCGATCATGATGCAGAAGATCATGGCGACGATCGCCGAGCTGAAGTCCCAGGGCACGACGATCCTCCTCGTCGAACAGAACGCCCAGGCCGCCCTCTCCCTGGCCGACCACGGCCACGTCATGGAGATCGGCAAGATCGTCCTGTCCGGCTCGGGCCAGGACCTCCTGCACGACGAGTCGGTCCGCAAGGCGTACCTGGGTGAGGACTAGGTCCTTTTAGTTGCGCTACGACGAGGCCCGCGCCCCCTGCTGGGGACGCGGGCCTCGCTGTCTGCGCCGTCTCGGGCGTCAGCCCTTGGACGCCTTCTTCTCCTCGGCGTCCTGGATGACCGCCTCGGCGACCTGCTGCATCGACATGCGCCGGTCCATGGACGTCTTCTGGATCCACCGGAACGCGGCGGGCTCGGTCAGCCCGTACTCGGTCTGGAGGATGGACTTGGCCCGGTCGACCAGCTTGCGCGTCTCCAGGCGGAGCGTGAGGTCGGCGACCTCCTTCTCCAGCTCCTTCAGCTCGGTGAACCGGGACACGGCCATCTCGATCGCCGGCACGACGTCGCTCTTGCTGAACGGCTTCACGAGGTAAGCCATGGCACCGGCGTCGCGAGCCCTCTCCACGAGGTCGCGCTGCGAGAAGGCGGTGAGCATCAGCACGGGCGCGATGCGCTCCTCGGCGATCTTCTCGGCGGCGGAGATGCCGTCCATCTTCGGCATCTTCACGTCGAGGATGACGAGGTCCGGCTGGTGCTCACGGGCGAGCTCGATGGCCTGCTCACCGTCACCGGCCTCGCCTACGACGCTGTAGCCCTCTTCCTCCAGCATCTCTTTGAGGTCGAGCCGGATCAGGGCCTCGTCCTCGGCAATGACGACACGGGTCGTCAGCGGAGGCACGTGCGACTTGTCGTCGTCGGGCGCGTCTACGGGCTGGGGCGACTCGGGGGCGGTCACGGGGGCTCCTCGTTCAGGGGCAGGGGTGCTGCTCCCAAGAGCGTACCTAGCTACGGTAAGGTGGACGCGCAGAGGGTCAGGGGAAACCTTTGATTCTGCGGGCCCCGGTAGCCCAATTGGCAGCAGGCAACGGATTCAAAACCCGTACAGTGTCGGTTCGAGTCCGACCCGGGGCACTTTTCCTTCGATTCGAAGGTAGCCACCAAGAAGCGGATGTTCCCGTTCTCGTGAACATCCGCTTTTTGCTGCGTGTTGTCGCGATCGCTCGCACACGCTGATCGCATGTACGACATGGGCACACGCAAGCGGGCAATGGCTCTAGTCGCTGAGGGGCGCAGTCTGAGCTCGGTCAGCAGGGAAACAGGCATCTCCCGAGCGACACTCCGCAGTTGGCAACGCCGCATCGAGCCCCGACCCCGGCTGGGCCAACACCAACCCTGCCCTCGCTGCGACGAAGCACCGCACCTGCCAGAGGATCAAGCTGCGTACGCATACCTGCTGGGGCTGTACCTCGGCGACGGATGCATCAGTCCACACCGCCGAGGCGTGTATTACATGCGCATCGTGCTCGACAAGGCGTGGCCCGGAGTCATCGACGCCTGTGAGAAAGCGCTCCGCGCCGTCCGCCCCAACAACAACGTGTTCCGCGCGAAGCGGCAAGGCTGCTTCGTGGTGTCGAGCACCAGCAAGCACTGGCCCTGTCTTTTCCCGCAACACGGCCCCGGCAAGAAGCACGATCGGCCGATCATCCTTGAGCCTTGGCAACAGGCCATCGTGGACGCCCACCCCTGGGAATTCATCCGGGGCCTCATCCACTCCGACGGCTGCCGCATCACCAATTGGACAACTCGCATGATCGCTGGCGAGCGCAAGCGCTACGAGTACCCCAGATACTTCTTCACCAATGTGTCAGCCGATATCCGAGGGCTCTACACGGACACCCTCGACAGGCTCGGGATCGAGTGGACACAATCCGCGCGCAACGGCAATGCGTTCAACATCTCCATCGCCCGCAAAGCCTCAGTAGCCTTGATGGACACCCACGTGGGCCCCAAGTACTAGCAACAAGCGCCTACTTGGGACTGTCATCCTCCCCCACGTGATGCACCCGGACCAGGTTCGTCGACCCCGCGACCCCGGGCGGCGAACCGGCCGTAATAACCACCACGTCCCCCTTCTCGCACCGCCCGTACTTCAGCAGCAGCTCATCCACCTGGTCCACCATCGCGTCCGTCGAGTCCACCCGCGGCCCCAGGAACGTCTCCACACCCCACGACACACTCAACTGCGACCGAGTAGCCGGCTCCGGCGTGAAGGCCAGCAGTGGGATCGGTGAGCGGTATCGGGACAGTCGCCTCGCCGTGTCGCCGGACTGGGTGAAGGCCACCAGGAACCTCGCGCCCAGGAAGTCGCCCATCTCCGCCGCCGCCCTGGCCACCGCACCGCCCTGCGTACGGGGCTTGTTGCGTTCCGTCAGTGGGGGCAGGCCCTTCGCGAGGATGTCCTCCTCCGCCGCCTCCACGATCCGGGCCATCGTCCGGACCGTCTCCACCGCGTACTTGCCCACACTCGTCTCGCCCGACAGCATCACCGCGTCCGTGCCGTCGATGACCGCGTTGGCCACGTCCGATGCCTCCGCCCTCGTCGGGCGGGAGTTCTCGATCATCGAGTCCAGCATCTGCGTCGCCACGATCACCGGCTTCGCGTTCCGCTTCGCCAGCTTGATCGCTCGCTTCTGGACGATCGGGACCTGTTCCAGGGGCATCTCCACGCCCAGGTCACCGCGCGCCACCATGATCCCGTCGAACGCCGCCACGATGTCGTCGATCGCGTCCACCGCCTGCGGCTTCTCCACCTTGGCGATGACGGGCAGTCGGCGCCCCTCCTCGTCCATGATGCGGTGGACGTCCTCAATGTCCCGGCCGGAGCGGACGAAGGAGAGGGCGATGACGTCGAAGCCGGTGCGCAGCGCCCAGCGCAGGTCCGCTTCGTCCTTCTCCGACAAGGCAGGAACGGACACGGCCACACCCGGGAGGTTCAATCCCTTGTGGTCGGAGACCATGCCGCCTTCGATGACCGTGGTGTGGACACGCGGGCCGTCGACGCCCGTGACCTCCAGGCACACCTTGCCGTCGTCGACGAGGATGCGCTCCCCGGGCGTCACGTCGCCCGCCAGGCCGGCGTACGTCGTCCCGCACTGTCCCTGGTTGCCCTCCGCGTCCTCCTCCACGGTGATGGTGAAGGAGTCGCCGCGTTCAAGGAGTACGGGGCCTTCCGCGAAGCGGCCGAGGCGGATCTTCGGGCCCTGAAGGTCGGCGAGGAGGCCGACGCTGTGGCCGGTCTCGTCGGAGGCCTTGCGGACGCGCTGGTAGCGCTCCTCGTGTTCGGCGTAGCTGCCGTGGCTGAGGTTGAAGCGGGCTACGTCCATTCCGGCTTCGACCAGGGCTTTGATCTGGTCGTACGAGTCGGTGGCGGGGCCCAGGGTGCAGACGATTTTGGCTCGGCGCATGGTTCGACCTTAGGGCTTACCGGCGGGTAGAGAATTGGCCCGGCATGACTGCCCAACGACCTTTCGGTGAAGGGGTGTTGACAAGGATTGAAGCCGGCCGGCGGCTCACAGTCGCGGCGGGTGCATGGTGAAGCGGGCGTTGACCTGTGCGTAGACGCGTTGGCGTTGGGGTTCGAGGTCGAGGGGGGCCGCGGCGGTGTCTTCGGCGGCGGCGTAGGCCATGGAGCGCATGCGGCCGCCGGGGGCGGCGGGGGCGAGGGGCTGGGTGTTCTCGGCGCCGATGTCGGCGAGTTCCACCAGGGCCGCGAGTGTCGTGCCCAGGGCTTCCGCGTATTCCCGGGCCCGCTGGACCGCTTCCTTCACCGCCTGTTGGCGTGCCTCGCGGTAGGCCGGCGAGTCGGGGCGCAGGGCCCACCAAGGACCGTCCACATGGGTGAGGTCCAAGTCGGCGACGCGGGTGGTGAGTTCACCCAGTGCCGTGAAGTCCGTCAGTTCGGCGGTGATGCGGACGCGGCCGTGGTAGGCGTGGATGCGTTCGCCGCGTCCTTTCTCCTTCAGTTCGGGGGTGATGGAGAAGGAGCCTGTCTCCAGTTTCTCGACGGCGTCGCCGTAGGTCTTGATGAGGTCGAGGACGGTGGTGTTGCGGCGGGTGAGGTCGTCGAGGGCGGTGCGGCGGTCTTTGCCGCGGGCGGCGACGGTGACGCCGATGCGGGCGATCTCGGGGTCGACTTCGAGGCGTGCTTCGCCGCGGACGGCGATGCGGGGGGCGTCGGGGGTGCCGTAGGGCACGGCCGGTGCGGTGTCCGGGGAAGGTGTGGTCATACGACCCACTCTGTCACTTCTTGCCTGGTTGGCGGCGGGTGAAGTGACGGGTTAGGTCACCAGATCGAAACCTCTGGGGTCTATTGCCGTTCGGCATGCTCGGGTCAGAATCTACGCGCGTTGTTGACCGTTCCCCGAGGAGATCGAGACATGCCGTTGAACCGCAGGAAGTTCCTGGAGAAGTCCGCCGTGACCGGCGCCGGGGTCGCGCTGGCGAGTGCCGTGGGGGCTCCTGCGGCGCAGGCGGCGGCGGACGGGAAGGGGAAGAAGCCGGTGAAGCGGTACTCCCTGACGGTGATGGGCACGACGGACCTGCACGGGCATGTCTTCAACTGGGACTACTTCAAGGACGCGGAGTACTCGGACGCGAAGGGCAACGCGCAGGGTCTGTCGCGTATCTCGACGCTGGTGAACCAGGTGCGTGCGGAGAAGGGGCGCTGCAACACGCTGCTGCTCGACGCGGGCGACACGATCCAGGGCACGCCGCTGACGTACTACTACGCGAAGGTGGACCCGATCACGGCCCCGGGCGGTCCCGTGCACCCGATGGCCGCCGCGATGAACGCCATCGGGTACGACGCTGTCGCGCTCGGCAACCACGAGTTCAACTACGGCATCGAGACGCTGCGGAAGTTCGAGGAGCAGTGCGACTTTCCGCTGCTGGGTGCGAACGCGCTGGACGCGAAGACGCTGAAGCCGGCGTTCCCGCCCTACTTCATCAAGAAGTTCCATGTGCCGGGTGCGCCGCCGGTGAAGGTGGCGGTCCTCGGGCTCACCAACCCGGGTATCGCGATCTGGGACAAGGCCTACGTCGAGGGCAGGCTGACGTTCCCGGGTCTGGAGGAGCAGGCGGCGAAGTGGGTGCCGAAGCTGCGGTCGATGGGTGCGGACGTGGTCGTCGTGTCGGCGCACTCGGGGTCCTCGGGTACGTCGTCCTACGGTGACCAGCTGCCGTACGTCGAGAACTCGGCCGCGCTCGTGGCCCAGCAGGTGCCGGGGATCGACGCGATTCTCGTCGGGCACGCGCACGTGGAGATCCCGGAGCTGAAGGTCACCAACACGGCGACCGGCAAGACCGTCGTGCTGTCCGAGCCGCTGGCGTATGCGGAGCGGCTGTCGCTGTTCGCCATCGAGCTGGTCTTCGAGAAGGGGAAGTGGACGGTCGAGTCGGTCGCGTCGTCGGTCCTCAACTCGAACTCGGTCGCGGACGACCCGAAGATCACGAAGCTGCTGAAGGACGACCACGACATCGTGGTGAAGTACGTCAACCAGGTGGTCGGTACGGCGACCGAGACGTTGACGACGGTCGAGGCGCGGTACAAGGACGCCCCGATCATCGACCTGATCACGAAGGTGCAGGAGGACGTCGTCAAGGCGGCGCTGGCGTCCACGGAGTACGCCTCGCTGCCGGTGATCGCGCAGGCGTCGCCGTTCTCGCGGACCTCGGAGATCCCGGCCGGTGACGTCACCATCCGCGATCTGTCGAGCCTGTACGTGTACGACAACACGCTGGTCGCGAAGCTGATGACCGGGGCGCAGATCAGGGCGTACCTGGAGTACTCGGCGCAGTACTTCGTGCAGACGGCGCCGGACGCGGTGGTGGACGTCGAGAAGCTGACGAACGCGAACAACCGGCCGGACTACAACTACGACTATGTGTCGGGGCTGTCGTACGACATCGACATCGCGCAGGCGGCGGGTTCGCGGATCAGGAACCTGACGTACAACGGTGCGGCGCTGGACGACGCGCAGCAGTTCGTGTTCGCGGTGAACAACTACCGTGCGAACGGCGGCGGCGCGTTCCCGCATGTGGCGTCGGCGAAGGAGCTGTGGTCGGAGTCGACGGAGATCCGGACCCGGATCGCGGAGTGGGTGACGGCGAAGGGTGTGCTGAACCCGGCTGACTTCGCGTCGGTGGACTGGAAGCTGACGCGGAACGGTACGCCGGTGTTCTAGCCGGCCCTGGAGTGTTGGACTCGTCGCGGACCCGGCCTTGAGGCGGTACGGGTCCGCGACGGCTTTTCTATCGGGCGTCGGTCAGCGGGGTGAGCGCGGCCGGGGCCTGGCGTGCCTGCGGTACCCGGGCGGGCTGCTCGAGTCCGAAGGTGGTGAAGGCCGTTCGGGCGGGCAGCGGGTAGGGCTCCTTGCCGGTCACGGTGTTGAGGATGGCGGCGCTGCGCCAGGCGGCGAGGCCGAGGTCGGGGGTGCCGACGCCGTGGGTGTGGCGTTCGCCGTTCTGGACGTAGAGGGAGCCGGTGACGGAGGGGTCCATGACGAGCCTGAACTGTTCGTCGACGCGGGGGCGGTCGCGGCTGTCGCGGCGCAGGTAGGGGTCGAGGCCGGCGAGGATGCGGTCGAGGGGGCGTTCGCGGTAGCCGGTGGCGAGGACGACGGCGTCGGTGGTGAGGCGGGAGCGGGTGTTCTGCTCGGTGTGTTCGAGGTGGAGTTCGACCTTGGTGGTGGCGACGCGGCCGGCGGTGCGGACGCGGACGCCGGGGGTGAGGGTGGTGTCGGGCCAGCCGCCGTGCAGGGTGCGCTGGTAGAGCTCGTCGTGGATGGCGGCGATGGTGTCGTTGTCGATGCCCTTGTGGAGTTGCCACTGGGTGGTGACGAGGCGGTCGCGGGTGCCTTCGGCGAGGGCGTGGAAGTAGCGGGTGTAGTCGGGGGGTGAAGTGCTCCAGGCCGAGCTTGGAGTACTCCATGGGGGCGAAGGCCTCGGTGCGGCCCAGCCAGTGCAGGCCCTCGCGGCCCGCGGGGCGGTCGCGGAGCAGGTCGAGGAAGATCTCGGCGCCGGACTGTCCGAGGCCGATGACGGTGACGTGTTCGGCGGCGGCGAGCGTCTTGCGGTGGGCGAGGTAGTCGGCGGCGTGGATGACGGGCACGCCGGCGGCTGCGACGAGGGGCTTCAGCGGTTCCGGGATGTAGGGCTCGGTGCCGACGCCGAGGACGATGTTCTTGGTGTAGGTCCGTCCGAGGGCCTCGGCCTCTCCCTCCGCGTCGAGCTGGGTGAAGTCGACCTCGAAGATGTCGCGTTCGGGGTTCCAGCGGACGGCGTCGACCTGGTGGCCGAAGTGGAGGCCGGGGAGGTTCTCGGCGACCCAGCGGCAGTAGGCGTCGTACTCGGCGCGCTGGATGTGGAAGCGCTCGGCGAAGTAGAAGGGGAAGAGCCGCTCGCGGGCCTTGAGGTAGTTGAGGAAGGTCCAGGGGCTGGCGGGGTCGGCGAGGGTCACCAGGTCGGCGAGGAACGGGACTTGGATTCTCGCGCCGTCGATGAGGAGGCCCGGGTGCCAGTCGAAGGCGGGCGTTGTTCGTAGAAGGCGGTGTCGAGTTCGGCGAGGGTGGGCGAGGCGGCGAGGGAGGTTGAAGGCCGATGCCGATGCCGACCAGGTCGCGGGGTGTCGGGCTCGTGGGGCGGGTGGGGCGGGGTGGGGCTCATCGCGGGTGGTTCCTTCCACGAGTTTCAGGAGGGCGGCCAGGTCGTCGGGCCGGGTGTGGGGTTGAGGAGGTGGCCTTGAGCCAGCCGGCCTCCATGCGGCCGGCCGAGGACGGCGCGGCCGGTGGTGAGGAGTGCGGCGGGTGGCGGCGATGTCGTCGTCGGTCGCGTGCACGGGCGGAACAGGACCGTGCTGATGGTGGGGCGGTCGTAGAGCTCGAAGCGGGGTGCGCGTCAAGCAGGTCCGCGAACTCGCGTGCGCGGTCGCAGACTTGGTCGACGAGGGCGCCGAGTCCGGTCCGTCCGAGGGTTTTCAGGGTGACGGCGATTTTCAGCACGTCGGGGCGGCGGCTGGTGCGCAGGGAGCGGCCGAGGAGGTCGGGGAGGCCGGCCTCGGTGTCGTCGTCGGCGTTGAGGTAGTCGGCGCGTTGGTGGAGGGCGGCGAGGTCCTGCGGGGCCTTGACCGCGAGGAGGCCTGCGGCGACGGGTTGCCAGCCGAGTTTGTGCAGGTCGAGGGTGACGGTGTCTGCGACGCTCATGCCGGTGAGCTTGGGGTGGTGCTGGTTGCTGAAGAGGAGGCCTCCGCCGTATGCCGCGTCGATGTGGAGGCGGGCTCCGTGGGTTGTGCAGACGGCGGCGATCTCGGGGAGGGGGTCGATGAGGCCGGCGTCTGTGGTGCCCGCGGTGGCGGCGACGAGGTGAGGTTCGGGGGTTTCAGTGAGGGCGGCGTCGAGGGCTGCGGGGTCGATGGTGCCGGTGGGGGTGGGGACGATCACCGGGGCGGGCAGGCCGAGTAGCCATGCGCTGCGTGGGAGGGAGTGGTGGGCGTTGGCTCCGCAGATCAGGTGGGTGGTGGGGCCCAGGGTTTCTCTGGCTAGGAGCAGGGCCAGTTGGTTGGATTCGGTGCCACCTGTTGTGACTAGAGCTGCGGGTGCTTCGTGCCTGGTCGCGCAGTTCCCCGCGCCCCTAACGGCATCACCGTAGACCTCGTTTGCAAGTGCCCGAGTTACCAATTCCTCCAGCTCGGAGGCCGCCGGTGCCTGATCCCAGGAGTCCAGGGACGGATTGAGGACCGACGCCGCCAAGTCGGCTGCCGCCGCGACCGCCAGCGGCGGGCAGTGCAGGTGCGCCGCGCACAAAGGGTCCGCCGGGTCGGCGGACCCGGTCGCCAGCGCCCGCACCACCTGCCCTAGCGCCTCCGGGTCGCCCTCGTCCGGGAGTACGTCCCCCACGGCCGCCCGTAGCCGTGTCGCGACCGCCTCGGGGCCGCCTCCCGGCAACGGCCCCCCACGCGCCCGCGCCCCCTCCCCCAGGGCCTCCAGGACCTCTGTGAGCAACGGGTGCAGGGCGTCGGGGCCGGACGCGAGCGGTGGGGTGGGCATCGTGGGGTCCTCCCGGGCGCGTGGGCTAGAGGGAGTTCCAGCTTGTACGCGGATGCGTCATCGCGCCCGGAAAGACCAACGATCGAAACCCGAAAGGGGGTACGTCCGTGTGCTACGCCTGTCGCACGCGCAACGCACGCCCCAGGTCGTCCAGTTGATCGGCGAGTTTGCGGCGCAGTGCCGGAATCGGGTCGGCATCGCTCAGGCACCGCTCTCCCGAGCGGAGCGTGTCGGCGTCGACGGCGTGGGCCGGGAAGGCCCAGCGGCCGGTGGCGTCGGCGATGGCGGGGCCGCGGCGGGCGGCGAGGGTGACGGCGTCCTCGAAGAAGCGGGGGACGTACTGGCGGACGAGGTCGGCCTGTTCGGGCTGCCAGAAGCCCCGGGCGGTGGCGATGAACAGGTAGTTGGAGAGGTCGTCGTGGGTGAACATCGCCTCCCACGCCTTGGCCTTGGTGTCGGCGTCGGGCAGGGCGGCGCGGCAGCGGGGCGGCGCCTTCCTGGCCGGTGGCGGAGGGGTCGCGGGCGAGTTCGGCGGCGATGGCGGCCTCGTCGGTGGCGCCGAGGACGGCGAGCCGGGCGAGGACGCGCCAGCGCAGTTCGGGGTCGAGTTCGGGACCGCCGGGGACGGTGCCGTCGGCGAGCCAGGCGGCGATGGTGTCGGGGTGGGCGGCGACGTCGATGAAGTGGCGTACGGCGATGAGGCGCAGGCCGGGGTTGTCGCCGTCCTCGGTGCGGCGGATGAGGTCGCGGCACAGGCTGCTGAGCGTGGCGAGGGCGGCGGGGCGTTCCTCGGGGGTGGCGTAGCGGTCGGCGACCTGGACGGAGGCGAAGGCGAGGACGCCCTGGACGAGGGCGAGGTCGGTCTCGTACGGGAGGTGGGCGCGGGCCGCCTCGAGGTAGGCGGTGGGCGGGAGTTCGCCGTCGCGGACGGCGTCGCGCAGGGCGTTCCAGACGACCGCGCGGGTGAGCGGCGAGGGCAGTCCGGACAGGCTCTCGGTGACCGCCTTGAAGGACTCGGCGTCGAAGCGGACCTTGGCGTAGGTGAGGTCGCCGTCGTTGAGGAGCAGCAGGGCGGGTCGCTTGCCGATGGGCAGGGGGCCGTCGGTCTGGGGGACGTCGAGGTCGAGGCGTTCGCGCAGGACGAGGTGGCGGCCTTCGTCGGCGACGTCCAGGTCGTAGAGGCCGACGGCGATGCGGTGGGGGCGGCTGCCGTCGTGTTCGACCTGGAGGGCGTAGGTGCCTTCGGCGCCGGGGGTGACGACGGGCTTGAGGGTGTCGACGCCGGTGGTGCGCAGCCAGGTGTCGGCCCAGGCGTGGACGTCGCGGTCGGTGACGCTGGCGAGGGAGTCGATGAAGTCGGCGAGGGTGGCGTTGGCGAACTTGTGGCGGGCGAAGTGGGTGTTGATGCCGGCGAGGAAGTCCTTCTCGCCGAGCCAGGTCACCAGCTGGCGCAGTGCGGAGGCGCCCTTGGCGTAGGAGATGCCGTCGAAGTTGAGCATCGCGGAGGCGGTGTCGGGCACGAGCTCGGGGTCGGGGGCGACGGGGTGGGTGGAGGGGCGCTGGTCGCGTCGTAGCCCCAGGCCTTGCGGACGACGCCGAAGTCGGTCCAGGTGTCGGCGAAGCGGGTGGCTTCGGTGAGGGTCTGGTAGCCCATGTACTCGGCGAAGGACTCGTTGAGCCAGATGTCGTCCCACCAGCGCAGGGTGACGAGGTCGCCGAACCACATGTGGGCCATCTCGTGGGCGATGACCATGGCGCGGGTCTGGCGTTCGGTGTCGGTGACGGCGGAGCGGTAGACGAACTCGTCGCGGAAGGTGACGAGTCCGGGGTTCTCCATGGCGCCGGCGTTGAACTCGGGGACGAACGCCTGGTCGTAGGAGTCGAAGGGGTAGGGCTCCTCGAACTTCTCGTGGTAGCGGTCGTAGCACTGCTTGGTGATGGTGAGGAGTTCGTCGGCGTCCGCGTCGAGGTGGGGGGCGAGTGAGCGGCGGCAGTGGATGCCGAAGGGCAGGCCGCGGTGTTCGGTGCGGACGGAGTGCCAGGGGCCGGCGGCGACGGCGACGAGGTAGGTGGAGATGAGGGGGGTGGGGGCGGCCTGCCAGCGGCCGTCGCCGAGGGCGGTGGTGACGCCGTTGGCGAGGAACGTCCAGTGGTCGGGGACGGTCGCGGTGATCTCGAAGACGGCCTTGAGGTCGGGCTGGTCGAAGACGGGGAAGACGCGCTGGGCGTCGTCCATGCACAGGTTGGAGTAGAGGTAGGTCTCGCCGTCGGTGGGGTCGGTGAAGCGGTGCATGCCCTCGCCGGTGCGGGAGTAGCGCATGCTCGCCTCGACGCTCAGTTCGTGTGCGCCGGCGGTGAGGTTCTTCAGGGGGAGGCGGTTGCCGTCGAGGGTCTCGGGGTCGAGGGGCTGTCCGTCGAGGGTGACGGAGCGCAGCTCGGCGGGCTTGACCTCGATGAAGGTGTCCGCGTCCGTGCGCGCGGTGAAGCGGATGACGGTCTTCGAGTCGAAGGTCTCGTCGCCGGTGGTGAGATCGAGGTCGATCGTGTACCGGTGGACGTCGAGGAGGGTGGCACGGGTCTGCGCTTCGTCGCGCGTCAGTACGGACATGCAGGCCATGCTGCCTGATGGCGGGGGCGCGGCACAGGGGCGGACCGGTACGCGGCCTATGTCCGGTCCTGTTCGAGACTGCCGGTGTGCGCCCCTTGTGCGCGTTGGACGGGGACGGCGGGGGGAGTGTGCTCGGGCGGTGGGGGTGCTCGTCCTCCTCGCCGTGACCTAACCGGCCTGACCCGCACCACCGTCCGCGCCGTCCCGCAACCGCCCCCGCGCCTCCATCAGCGCGAAGCCCAGCAGGTTCGGCCCCCGCCACCGCTTCGGATCCGACGCCCCCTCGTCCGTCGCCGCCAGGCCGATGCCCCACACCCGGTCCACCGGGCTGGCCTCCACCAGCACCCGCTCCCCGGTGTTCAGCAGGAACTCCCGCAGCCGCGCGTCCGACGCGAACTTGTGGACGCTGCCCTCGACGACGATCCCGAAGCGCTCGCGCTCCCAGATCGTGTCGTCGAAGCCCCGGACCAGCCGCCCTTCCTTCTTCGCCACCGACGGATGCCCGGCGGCCAGCACCCGCCGCTCCGCCTCCGCGTCTTCGAAAAGCCGTGCCTTGGCCGCCATCATCCAGTGCTCAGCGGTCGCATACGTCACCCCGTCCACCACGAACGGTGACGGCCACCACTGACTCAGACAGCTCGCGCCGATCCGGCCGTCGGGCAACGGCCGGTGTCCCCAGAAGTGGAGGTACTTGACCCTCGCCCCCGTACCCAACGCCCTGACCAGCGCGTCCCGAGAATCGATCTTCGTCATGCATGCGAGTCTGGCAGGCGCCACTGACACTCCGTCCCTCCTTTTCCTCCCTCGCTCGACACCTGGTCGACAGATTCCGTCGCGTAACCAAAAGGCAACAACGGAATCACTTGTTGGACGGCATTTGCTCTGTCAGGATCGGCACTCAAATCGAGCTGGAGCTACGCCCACCGCCTGTGAACACGGGCCGGCGGCGGAGGAGAGCGAGCGACATGCACAACCCGGGCAACGCCACCCCGGAAACCCCCGACACCTCGGACCGGTTCCCCGCGCAGGAGCGCCTCGCGGACGGTGCGCAGTTCATCGCGGGCCGGCTGACCAAGGGCACCTCCGGACGTACCCACGCGGTCGTCGACCCGTCGACCGGCGAGGAGGTGTACACGTACGAGCTGGCCGGCCCGGCGGACGTGGACGCGGCCGTCGCCGCCGCCCGCGCGGCGTTCCCCGGCTGGGCGGCCACCACCCCGGCGAGCGCTCCGACGCCCTGCACCGCTTCGCCGCCGTCCTCGCCGAGCGGGCCGAGGAATTCGCCCGCGCCGAGTCCCTCCAGTGCGGCAAGCCGCTGAAGCTGACGCGTGAGTTCGACGTTCCGGGGACCATCGACAACACCGCCTTCTTCGCGGGTGCCGCCCGGCATCTTCAGGGGCAGTCCGCGGGGGAGTACTCCGGGGACCACACCTCGTACGTGCGCCGCGAACCCGTCGGTGTCGTCGGGTCCATCGCGCCCTGGAACTATCCGCTGCAGATGGCCGCCTGGAAGATCCTTCCGGCCGTCGCCGCCGGCAACACCATCGTCCTCAAGCCCGCCGAGCTCACCCCGCTGACCTCGCTGCTGTTCGCGCAGGCGGCCACCGACGCCGGCATCCCCGACGGTGTCATCAACATCGTCACCGGGACGGGCAAGGAGGCCGGTGAGCATCTCGTCGGCCACCCCGACGTCGCCATGACCTCCTTCACCGGGTCCACCGCCGTCGGCAAGCGCGTCGCCGAGATCGCCACCGCCACCGTCAAGCGCATCCACCTGGAACTCGGCGGCAAGGCGCCCTTCGTCGTCTTCGACGACGCCGACCTCGACGCCGCCGTCAACGGCGCGGTCGCCGGCGCGCTCATCAACACCGGCCAGGACTGCACCGCCGCCACGCGCGCGTATGTGCAGCGGCCGCTCTACGAGGCGTTCGTCCAGAAGACGGCCGCCCTCATGGAGACCGTGCGGCTGGGGGACCCCTTCGCCGCCGGCACCGACCTCGGTCCGCTCATCTCGCACGTCCAGCGGGACCGGGTCGCCGCCTTCGTCGACCGCGCGCGTGCCTACGCGCGCGTGGTGACCGGCGGCGAGGCACCGGAAGGGGAGCTCGCCAAGGGCGCCTACTACCGGCCCACCCTCGTCGCCGACGCCGCCCAGGACAGCGAGATCGTCCAGTCCGAGCTCTTCGGGCCGGTCCTCGTCGTCCTCCCCTTCGACAGCGACGACGAGGGGATCGCGCTCGCCAACGACACCCCGTACGGACTCGCGGCCTCGGCCTGGAGCCGGGACGTCTACCGGGCGAACCGGGCGACCCGCGAGATCAAGGCCGGGTGCGTGTGGGTCAACGACCACATCCCGATCATCAGCGAGATGCCCCACGGCGGGTACAAGGCGTCCGGCTTCGGCAAGGACATGTCCTCGTACTCGTTCGAGGAGTACACCCAGATCAAGCACGTCATGTTCGACAATACGGGCGTGGCCAGGAAGGACTGGCACCGCACGATCTTCGGGGACCGTTAGCTGAATCAGGCCGCCCGACCCGCGGCCGACCCTCCGAAAGGGCACCACGCGCATGGAGCAGTACGAGCCCGACCGCCTGAGCCCGGCCCAAGTGGCCGCCATGCGGCGCAGCTTCCGCAATGGCCGGGCCGCCATGACCCGGCGGTCCCTGCTGCGCGCCTCCGCGGGCGGCGCGCTCGCGGTCGGCGGCCTCGGGGCGCTGACCGGCTGCGGCATCCCCGCGGCCGGCAACACCCAGGGCGGAGTCTCCGCAGAGGACCACTCGGCCAAGGAGAAGGTCGTCAACTTCTCCAACTGGACCGAGTACATCGACGTGGACGAGAGCGAGAAGCACCACCCCACGCTCGACCAGTTCAAGAAGCGGACCGGTATCTCGGTCAAGTACACCGAGGACATCAACGACAACGTCGAGTTCTTCGGCAAGATCAAACCGCAGCTCGCGGCGGGCCAGGACACCGGCCGCGACATCATCGTCCTCACCGACTGGCTCGCGGCCCGCCTCATCCGCCTCGGCTGGGTCCAGAAACTGGACGCCTCCCACCTGCCGCACGCCTACGCCAACCTGTCGGCCCAGTTCCGCGACCCCGACTGGGACCCGGGACGCGCGTACTCGTACGTCTGGCAGGGCATTTCCACCGTCATCGCCTACAACAAGAAGGCGCTGGACGGCGTCGAGGTGAAGTCGGTCTCCGATCTGCTCGACAACCCCAAGCTCAAGGGGCGCGTCGGCTTCCTCTCCGAGATGCGCGACAGCGTCGGCATGACCCTGCTCGACATGGGCAAGGACCCGGCGAACTTCACCGCCGACGACTACGACGCGGCGATCGCCCGGATGCAGAAGGCCGTCGACAAGGGCCAGATCCGCCGCTTCACCGGCAACGACTACACCTCCGACCTGACCAGCGGCGACTTCGCGGCCTGTATCGCCTGGGCCGGTGACGTCGTGCAGCTGAAGGCCGACAGCCCGGACATCGACTTCATCATCCCGGACAGCGGATACATGACGTCGACCGACAACTTCCTGATCCCGAACAAGGCCCGGCACAAGACGAACGCCGAGCGGCTCATCGACTTCTACTACGAGCCCGAGCCGGCCGCCGAACTCGCCGCGTACATCAACTACGTGTCACCGGTCGACGGGGTGAAGGCCGAGCTGGCGAAGATCGACCCGGATGCGGCGAACAACCCGCTGATCATCCCGGACAAGGCTATGGCCGCGAAGTCTCATGCCTTCCGCTCTCTGAGCTCGAAGGAAGAGACCGAGTTCGAGCAGAAGTTCGCGAAGCTGACTGGGGCGTGACCACCGTGACGAACAAGAACGAAACCGGCGGGGACGTCCGCCTCTCGGGCATCAGCAAGACGTACGACAACGGCTTCACGGCCGTCCAGCCGCTGGACCTGACCGTGCCGCAGGGCTCCTTCTTCGCCCTGCTCGGTGCCTCCGGCTGCGGCAAGACCACCACCCTGCGGATGATCGCGGGCCTGGAGGAGCCGACGACCGGCACCGTGTTCCTCGGCGACCAGGAGGTCACCCACCTGCCGCCCTACAAGCGGCCGGTGAACACGGTCTTCCAGTCGTACGCCCTCTTCCCGCACCTCGACATCTTCGAGAACGTCGCCTTCGGTCTGCGCCGGCGCGGCATCAAGAGCGTCAAGAAGCAGGTCGAGGACATGCTGGAGCTCGTCCAGCTCGGTGAGCAGGCGCGCAAGAAGCCGCACCAGCTCTCCGGCGGCCAGCAGCAGCGCGTCGCCGTCGCCCGCGCCCTCATCAACCACCCCAAGGTGCTCCTCCTCGACGAGCCCCTCGGCGCCCTCGATCTCAAGCTGCGCCGCCAGATGCAGTTGGAGCTCAAGCGCATCCAGACCGAGGTCGGCATCACCTTCGTGCACGTCACGCACGACCAGGAGGAGGCCATGACCATGGCCGACACGGTCGCCGTGATGAACGCGGGGCGCGTGGAGCAGCTCGGTTCGCCGAGCGACCTGTACGAGAACCCGCAGACCACGTTCGTCGCGAACTTCCTCGGCACCTCCAACCTCATCGAGGCCGAGGTCGACACGAAGAACGGCGACGACATCGTGCTGAAGGCCGGCGGCGGCAAGCTCGTCCTGCCCGAGTCGCGATGTTCCGCGCCCACGGCCACCGGCGGCAAGGTGCTGGTCGGCGTCCGCCCGGAGAAGATCTCCCTCACCCACGCCGACGACGCGGGCGAGATCCCCGAGGGCCGCAACCGCATCACCGGCACGATCGCCCACAGCAGTTTCATCGGCGTCTCCACGCAGTACGTCATCGACAGCGCGGTCTGCCCCGAGTTCGAGGTCTACGTCCAGAACATCGAGCGGGACTCCCGGCTGGTGCCCGGCGCCGACGTGGTCCTGCACTGGAGCCCGGCGCACACCTTCGGCCTGGATGCCGCACAGGACATCGACGCCGGTGTCGAGGAAGGGGCGGCGGCCTGATGGCGACGCTCACCGAGGCGCCGCCGCCTCTCGCCCCGACCGCACCGGAGAAGAAGCCCCCGCGCAGGCGCGGCCGGCTCGTGCCGTACTGGCTGCTGCTGCCCGGCATGCTGTGGCTGGTCGTCTTCTTCGCGCTGCCGATGGTCTACCAGGCCTCCACGTCCGTGCAGACGGGCTCCCTGGAGGAGGGCTACAAGGTCACCTGGCACTTCGCCACCTACTGGGACGCGCTGTCCGAGTACTGGCCGCAGTACCTGCGCTCGATCCTCTACGCGGGTTCGGCGACGATCCTCTGCCTGGTCCTCGGCTACCCGCTCGCCTACCTCATCGCGTTCCGGGCGGGCCGCTGGCGGAACCTGATCATGATCCTGGTGATCGCGCCGTTCTTCACCAGCTTCCTGATCCGCACCCTCGCCTGGAAGACGATCCTCGCGGACGGCGGCCCGGTCGTCGGCGCCCTGAACTCGCTGCATGTCCTGGACGTCACCAGCTGGCTCGGCTGGACCACCGGCGACCGCGTGCTGGCCACCCCGCTGGCGGTCGTCTGCGGTCTGACGTACAACTTCCTGCCGTTCATGATCCTGCCGCTGTACACCTCGCTGGAGCGCATCGACACCCGCCTCCACGAGGCCGCCGGCGACCTGTACGCCAAGCCGGTCACCACGTTCCGCAGGGTGACCTTCCCGCTGTCGATGCCGGGCGTCGTCTCCGGCACGCTGCTGACGTTCATCCCGGCGGCCGGTGACTACGTCAACGCCGATCTGCTCGGCTCGACGGACACCCGCATGGTCGGAAACGTCATCCAGTCGCAGTTCCTGCGGATTCTGGACTACCCGACAGCGGCGGCGCTCTCCTTCATCCTCATGGCCGCCATTCTCGTGATGGTCACCGTCTACATCCGCAAGTCCGGGACGGAGGATCTGGTCTAAATGGCCTTCGTGAACTGGCTCAAGCGCAATCTCGTCGTCATCGCGGGACTTCTCACTCTCGGATATCTGCTGCTGCCGAACGTCGTCGTCACGGTGTTCTCCTTCAACAAACCGAAGGGGCGCTTCAACTACGAATGGCAGCAGTTCTCCACGGACGCCTGGAAGGACCCGTGCGGCGTCGCCGGCATGTGCGGCTCGCTGTCGATCAGCCTCCAGATCGCGGCGTTCGCGACGATCGGCGCCACCGTCCTCGGCACGATGATCGCCTTCGCCCTGGTCCGCTACCGGTTCCGCGCCCGCGGCGCCGTGAACTCGCTGATCTTCCTGCCGATGGCGATGCCCGAGGTCGTCATGGCCGCCTCGCTGCTCACCCTGTTCCTCAACATGGGCGCCAGCTGGGCTTCTGGACGATTCTGATCGCCCACATCATGTTCTGCCTGAGCTTCGTCGTGACGGCGGTGAAGGCGCGCGTGATGTCGATGGACCCGCGCCTGGAACAGGCGGCCCAGGACCTCTACGCGGGCCCCTTCCAGACCTTCGTCCGGGTCACCCTGCCGATCGCGGCCCCCGGAATCGCGGCGGGCGCGCTGCTCGCCTTCGCGCTCTCCTTCGACGATTTCATCATCACCAATTTCAACGCGGGCTCGACCGTCACCTTCCCCATGTTCGTCTGGGGCTCGGCACAGCGCGGTACGCCCGTTCAGATCAACGTGATCGGTACGGCCATGTTCCTGGTCGCCGTACTGCTGGTCCTGACCTCTATGGTCATCACCAATCGCCGCAACAAGCAAAAGGCATGAGCCTTACCGCATCACCCCTGTAGGGAGTTGAAATCATGGCCCCAAGCGCCATGAGCCGTGGCAGTCATTCGATCAAGGCACTTTCCGAAGCCCAGCCGGTCCCGTACTGGCTGGACGACCCCGGCAAGCCTCACCCCGAGCCCGCCCTCACCGGCCCCGAGACCTGCGATCTGCTGGTCGTCGGGGGTGGCTACAGCGGACTGTGGACCGCGCTCCTCGCCAAGGAGCGCGACCCGCAGCGGGACGTGGTCCTGCTGGAGGGCCGCGAGGTGGGCTGGGCCGCCTCGGGCCGCAACGGCGGCTTCTGCGCCGCCTCCCTCACCCACGGTCTGGGCAACGGGCTGACCCGCTGGCCGGACGAGATCCACAAGCTGGAGGAGCTGGGCGCCCGCAACCTCGACGAGATCGAGAAGGCGGTCGCCCGCTACTCCCTCGACTGCGACTTCGAGCGCACCGGCGAGATCGACGTCGCCACCGAGACGTACCAGGCGTGGGAACTGCGCGATTGGTACGAGGAGATGCAGCGCCAGGGCCTCGCCGAGGGCGTGGAGTTCCTGGACGCCGACGCGGTGCGGGAGCAGGTCGACTCGCCGACCTTCCAGGCGGGGCTGTACGACCGCAGGGGCGTCGCCATGCTCAACCCCGCGAAACTCGCCTGGGGTCTGAAGCGGGCCTGTATGCAGCTCGGCGTCCGCGTCTACGAGCACACCCCGGCCCTGACCCTGAAGCCGTACGGCGCCGGCATGGCCGTACGCACCCCCTACGGGTCGGTCCGGGCCCGGAAGGTCGCGCTCGGCACCAACATCTTCCCCAACCTGGTCAAGCGGGTGCGGTCGTACACCGTCCCGGTCTACGACTACGCGCTGATGACCGAGCCGCTGAGCGAGGAGCAGCTCAAGGAGATCGGCTGGAAGAACCGGCAGGGCCTCGGGGACTCGGCCAACCAGTTCCACTACTTCCGGCTCTCCGCCGACAACCGGATCCTGTGGGGCGGTTACGACGCCGTCTACCAGTACGGCGGTCGCGTCCGCGCCGAGTACGACGACCGGCCGGAGACCTACGCCAAGCTCGCCGACCACTTCTTCACCTGCTTCCCGCAGCTGGAGGGCGTCCGCTTCACCCACGCGTGGGGCGGCGCGATCGACACCTGCTCGCGCTTCTCGGCGTTCTTCGGCACCGCCCACCACGGCAACGTGGCCTACGCGGCGGGCTATACGGGCCTCGGTGTCGGCGCGACCCGGTTCGGCGCGGACGTGATGCTGGACCTGCTGGCGGGGGAGACGACCGAGCGGACCTCCCTGGAGATGGTCCGCAAGAAGCCGCTGCCGTTCCCGCCCGAGCCGTTCGCCTGGACCGGTATCGCGCTGACCAAGTGGTCGCTGGCGCGGGCGGACTCGCACGGCGGCCGGCGCAACCTGTGGCTGAAGACCATGGACCGGCTGGGGCTCGGCTTCGACAGCTGACTCCGCTCATGCGGGGGGCGCATTCCGCGTGTGGCCCAGTTCACTTCAACAAACTGCCGAAACCCGCGTAATGCCTGCCCAGGACCTCCCTCTCCCTCGTGACGCGCTCCGCGTCCACACAGGAAAGGGAGGTCCCCTCATGACTGGGGCGAAGACGGCGGTCGAGTGGCTGGCATCCGTGGCTCCGGATCCCGAGGCCTGCCGCTGGGAGTGGGAACGCAACCCCCTGGGGGTCGCGTTGCTGCCCGCCGGCAAGGCCTGGGACGTGCTCATCCTGCCGGGCGAGCTCGGCTATCCCACGCTCGACGTCCTCACCCGCATCATCGACCAGCCCGGCCCGGTGCTGGTCGACTTCGGCGACGCGCGGATGGGGTTCCTGGTGCCGCCCGGAACGGCCGCGCGCTGGGTCGGCACCGGCATCCGCACGGCCGGTGCGGGCACCTGGATCGTCGTGCCGTATCCCGGACGCGCCACCGGCGGGGTCCGCTGGCTGGTCCCGCCCGACGGCTCCGGCACCCTCACCGACCCGGCGCTCCTCGAGCTGGCGATGCACGAGGCGGCGGCGGGGCTGGCCACGGACGACGAAGGCTGACCGTCCGACGGGCGCACCGTCACGCGGCTGTCGCATTCCCCCTTCCCGACGGCACACCGTGACTCCGTGACGCCCCGTCGCGTGTCCTTCGTCCGACATCTCGTCGCCGCCCGTGCGGCCGACGCGGACAACTGTTCGGAGAAGGTGTCCCAGGCTGCCCTCAGCCCGACTACTTTGATACGGCCGGAATCCTGACGACGCGAAGGAGCCGGGCCCTGTGACCGACATAGACAGCCAGTTCCTGCGCGGCCTGTTCGACGAGGAAGGCACCCTGTACGCGGGGCGCGGAACGGCGCTGTACCGCCTCTACGGCGTCGAGGGCCTGCTGTACGTCGGCATCTCGACCTGCCCGCTCACCCGAGTGCGCACCCACCTGCGCGACAAGCCGTGGGGGCCCGATGTCATCGGCATCAGGATCGAGTACCCGGCCGACGCGGAGGAGGCGGAGCGGCATGCCATCAGGGCCGAGCGGCCTCGCCACAACGACACGTACAACGGCCGCCCCGAGGAGATCTGGACCCGGCTGGCCGACCGTCTCTGCGCCGACATCACGGCGGGCCGCATGCTGCCGGGCGAAAGGCTGCCGAGCCCGAGGAAGCTCGCCGCGTCGGAAGGCGTCGCGGTGTGGGTCGGTGAACGCGCCTACCAGGTGCTCAGGGAACGCGGGCTGATCAGGAGTGTTCCGCGGAGGGGCTGGATCGTGGCCGCCGGTTGAGGAAGAGCCACAGCGACCCGAGCAGCACCGTGCACAGGAACCAGCTGGCGACGACGTCCAGCGGCCAGTGGTAGCCGCGCCGGACCAGCCCGAACGAGACGCCGAGCACGGCGAGGGCGCAGAGCGCGACGAGGACACGGCGGGCCCACGCGGTCCGCAGCCAGGGCAGGAGCAGCAGCGTCGCGGAGCCGTAGGCGACGGCGGCCGTGGCGGTGTGGCCCGAGGGGAAGTAGCCGACGCCGGGCGGCATGACGTGGGTGCCGTGGCGGGCGGTGAGTTCCTTGAGCGGGATGATCAGCGCCGGGACCAGGGCCATCACGACGGCCCCGGCGGTGGCGGGCGCCCACCAGCGGTCTGTACCGGTACGCCGGGCGCGCAGCGCCACATGGACCAGGACGACGGCGAGGATCGGCACCGCCACCTGCATGTTGCCCAGGTCGGCGAGGAGTTCGGAGGCGCGGTCCGGGTGGAGGAGGGCGCGGCTGACGCGCTCGTCCAGGCGGAGCAGGGGGCCGTCGGCCACGACCTGCCAGGTGATCAGCGCGAAGAGGAGGGCCGGAAGCCCGAGAAGGAGAACGAGGAGGAGAAAGAAGGAGGTCGCCGCCCGGAACAGGGGGGGTGGTTCCGGGGCGGCCGTCCGGACCGGATCGTCGCGCGCCCCGGGGGGTTTGGGGCGCGTGACCGTCCGATCGGTGAGGAGATCCGGAGCCGGAGGCTCCGGTTGTGTGCGCGAGGGCACGACCAGGTCGAAGCTGGGGAGGCCCCGGCCTGATGTCGCCCACAGTCCCCTGTGGGCGGGGTGTATCTCTCATCTGGGTAGAACCTACGGCAGCGAGTAGGGGTACGACAGCCGGAATCGGGTCCTGCCATGCACCTCGCACACCTTCTTCACACCCTCTGCAGTCGGCCGCCCCAGACCCGGAATCCGCTGTGCGTTCACGCCCGGGGCGGCTGTGAAAAGAGAGGTTTCGCCCGGACGATCACCGCGGACGATTGCCTCAGATGCGGGCGAAGGCCTGCTCGATGATGTCGAGGCCCTCGTTGAGGAGGTCCTCGCCGATGACGAGCGGGGGCAGGAAGCGCAGCACGTTGCCGTAGGTGCCACAGGTGAGGACCAGCAGGCCCTCCTGGTGGCACGCCTTGGCGAGGGCGGCGGTGGCCTCCGGGTTCGGCTCCTTGGTGGCGCGGTCCTTCACCAGCTCGATGGCGATCATCGCGCCACGGCCGCGGACGTCACCGATGAGGTCGAACTTCTCGGCCATGGCGCCGAGGCGGGCCTTCATGATCGCCTCGATGTTCTTCGCCCTGGCGTTGAGGTCGAGCTCCTTCATCGTCTCGATGGAGCCGAGCGCACCGGCGCAGGCGACCGGGTTGCCGCCGTACGTACCGCCCAGGCCACCGGCGTGCGCGGCGTCCATGATCTCGGCGCGGCCGGTGACGGCGGCGAGCGGCAGACCGCCCGCGATGCCCTTGGCGGTGGTGATCAGGTCGGGGACGATGCCCTCGTCCTCGCAGGCGAACCACTGACCGGTACGGCAGAAGCCGGACTGAATCTCGTCCGCGACGAAGACGATGCCGTTGTCGGCGGCGAACTGGCGGATCGCCGGCAGGAAGCCCTTGGCGGGCTCGATGAAGCCGCCCTCACCGAGCACCGGCTCGATGATGATCGCGGCGACGTTGTCCGGGCCCACCTGCTTGGTGATCTGGTCGATGGCCTGCGCGGCGGCCTCGGGGCCGGCGTTCTCCGCACCGGTGGGCCAGCGGTAGCCGTAGGCGACCGGCACGCGGTACACCTCGGGGGCGAAGGGGCCGAAGCCGTGCTTGTACGGCATGTTCTTCGCGGTCAGCGCCATGGTGAGGTTCGTACGGCCGTGGTAGCCGTGGTCGAAGACGACGACGGCCTGGCGCTTGGTGTACGCACGCGCGATCTTGACGGCGTTCTCGACGGCCTCGGCGCCGGAGTTGAACAGCGCGGACTTCTTGGCGTGGTCGCCGGGGGTCAGCTCGGCCAGCGCCTCCGCGACCTCCACGTAGCCCTCGTACGGCGTGACCATGAAACAGGTGTGGGTGAAGTCGGCGAGCTGGGCGCTCGCGCGGCGTACCACGGCCTCGGCGGACGCGCCGACGCTGGTCACCGCGATGCCGGAGCCGAAGTCGATGAGCCGGTTGCCGTCGACGTCCTCGATGATGCCGCCGCCCGCCCGCGCGGTGAACACGGGCAGCACCGAGCCGACGCCCTGCGCGACCGCTTCGAGACGGCGGGCCTGCAGCTCCTGCGACTTCGGGCCGGGGATGGCGGTGACGATCCGGCGCTCCTGCGGAAGTGCGCTCATGAGGGGCTCCTGGGGGTGTGGCGTACGGGGTCTTACCGAACGTCCTGCGGACGCATGACTCTTTTCTCGCAGGCTAGGGCGGGGAGCGGAGGGTGGGCATGCTCCATGTGGGCGGTGTCAGGGTGGCGGGTTTGTCCGCGGTGGACATAGCGGCGCCGACCGGTGAGCTGGCGCAGGCGGCCGTCCGCTCCGTGGGCCCCGGCCGCGTAAGCGGTGAACTCCCCTTGCGAGGGCGTTAGATTGACCGCTGACGGTGGACGGAACGGCTGGTCAGGGAGCAGGGGCGATGGACAGCGACGGGACGCGGGACAGTCGGGGTACGCATGCGAACCCGGTGCCTCGTCCGGCGGGACCACCGGACGCGCCGAGGGTGCCGCCGCAGCCGGGACACAGCCCCGGGGCGCTCGTGGCCGACTGGCTCAACGAGAAGCGACCCGAGGCCGAGCCCGGCATCTGGCGGTTCGGCTACCAGCGGCCCAAAGCGGCCCGGAAGGCCGAGCGGCTCTCCCCGGTGACCGTCGCGGGCATGCTGATCCCGCTCGTCGTCGGCATCGTGTTCTGGTCCTTCTGGCGGCGCGGTGAGGTGCCGTACGAGTTCACGGTGCTGCGACTGTTCACGCCGGACGACTGGTGGTGGGGCGGCACGCTGGCCACACCCAAGGAGCTGGGGGGCAGTCGGTCCCGTACCCCGGCGTGGAGGCGCTGGAGGTCTACAGCGGCCTCTCCTTCGCCGTCCTCGTGTACCTGGTGGTCCGGCTCGGCGGCTGGGCCGTCGTCGCCCGGCACTTCGTCGGCCGCAAGGCCCAGCCCGCGCGGGCCCTCATCGCCGCCCTGGGCGGCCTGATCGCCCTCAGCTTCGTCTTCCCGGACGCCTTTCCCATCGTCGGCTGGGACCCGGTGCCCGTCGTCACCCCGCTGTTCTCCCTGCTCGTGCTGATCACCGACGGGTACGGGGTGTACGGCTCGCCCTCCAAGCAGCTGCTCGACACCGCCGTCGTCGTCCTCGTCCTGCTGCCCTTCGCCCGCCTCGGCGGCTGGCTGCCGCTCGCCCGCACCTGGCTCGCCGACCGCCGTCGCGCCGCGCACGGCCAGGACCCGGCCGTCGTCGCCGAACAGCCCCGCGCCCGCTGGCCCGAACTGCGCGAGGCCGGCCAGTACCAGGCCGCCGACCTGCTCGCCGGTGAGCTGCTCGCCGGGCGGATGAACGACGTGGACTGCGCCCGCATCGAACACGGCTGGCACCGGGCCCGCCGCCTCGGCCGGCTCGCCGACTTCACGGACACGGTGCTGCGGCAGGGCGCCGCCGCCTTCACCCACCCCTCCGGCGCCCGCGACCTCGCCCACCGCGCCGCCCGGCACGACCTGCTCACCGGGCAGGTCCGCATCGGCCGGTGGGCCGAGGCCGAGCGCACCCCGCTGGCGTACGGCGGGGTCGGCGCCGCCCTCGGACCGGAGACCCTGCGCACCTCACTGCTGGTCGTCGGCCCGTCCGGCGCCGGCAAGACCCGGCAGGTGATCGCCCCGGTGGCGGAGTCCCTGACGCTCCAGGCCCTCACCGGAAGCTGCGCCGTCGTCGTGGTGTGCGGCGCGGGAACGCCGCTCGGGGCGGACTCGGCCTACGACGTGGTGGTCCGCGTCGGCGACCCCGCCTCCGTGCACGACCTCGACCCCTACGCCGAGGCCGACGACCCCGACGAGGCGGCCGGGTTCCTCGCCGAGGCGCTGGCCGGCGACCTCGACACCGTGGGCGCCGAGCGTGCCGTACGGCCCCTCGCCCAGCTGCTGGGCCCGTACCGGGCCGCGTACGGGCGCTTCCCGGCGCTGCCCGTCCTGCGCGAACTGCTCGAAGGGGACCTCGCCCGCCTCGCCGACCTGCGCGCGCGGCTCGCCGACGACCGCCACGCGGCGATGCGCCGTGAGCTGGACGCCCGCGTCCGGCAGGCCGGCACCCCCGGCGACCCCGGTCCGGCGCTCGCCGACCGGCTCGCCCTGCTGGACCGGCCCGCGTTCGACGGCTTCTTCGGCTCCGGCGGCGCTGGTTCCGGTGGCGCAGGCTCCGCCGGGTCCGACATCCGCCCGTTCTCCCTCCGCGCCGTCGCCCACCACCCGCTCCGGGTCCGCATCGACCTGCCCCGGCACGGCCACGAGGAGGCCGCGCGGCTGCTCGCCCGGCTGGTGCTGGCCCAGTTCGCGCGGGTCGCCCAGGAAGGCGAGGGGGTCCGCGACCACTTCGTGAGCCTGGTCCTCGACGACGCCACCGGCACCGTCACCCCCGGGTCGCTGCGCCGGATCCAGCGGCTGCGCTCGCAGAACGCCGGTGTGGTGCTGGCGCTGCGCTCGGTCTCCGACGTCCCCGAGGCCCTGCACGGGCCGCTGTACGGGGCGGTCGGCTGCCGGATGGCGCTGTCCGGGGTGACGACCTGGGACGGCAGCCGCTTCGCCGAGGCCTGGGGCACGGAGTGGGTGGAGACCAAGGACGTCGCCCAGCACACCGTCTTCGCCGACCAGCCGATGACCCGGCTCATGCACTCCCTGCGCAAGCTGGTCACCGGCAAGGCCGTGACCACGGAGGCGGTCACCGTCCGCCAGGTGGAGCGGGAGCGCTGGTCCGCGTCCGAACTGGCGCACGCGGTACCGCCGGGGCACGCGGTGCTGTCCCTGACCACGGTGAAGGGGGAGCACGCGCCGCCGCTCCTGGTGGACCTGAGGGGCTGAGGAGCCGAGTCGGACCGTACGGTGAGGCAGAATCGGCACAGGCCGTTCATACACCGCGGCCAAATGATCACCTCGGCCCACCTCGCCCATGCACTCGGCCCCACCTCACCGACCGCTCGGCCCACCTCACCGACCTGAAGGCCTCATGCCTCCCACCCTCGCCTCGCTCGTCCACCACTCCGCGCTCAAGCTGACCGTGCGCGCGGGCGAGGACCGCCTCGACGTCCCCGTGCGCTGGGCGCACGTCAGCGAGCTCGCCGACCCCGTGCCGTACATGGAGGGCGGGGAACTGCTGCTGATCACCGCGCTGAAGCTGGACGCCGAGGACCCCGAGGCGATGCGGCGGTACGTGAAGCGGCTGGTCGGCGCCGGGGTCGTCGGGCTCGGCTTCGCGGTCGGCGTCAACTACGAGGACATCCCCGAGGCGCTGGTGGACGCCGCCGAGGCCGAGGGGCTGCCCCTCCTCGAGGTCCCCCGGCGCACCCCGTTCCTCGCCATCAGCAAGGCCGTGTCCGCGGCCATCGCCGCCGACCAGTACCGCGCGGTGACGGCGGGATTCGCCGCCCAGCGCGAGCTGACGAAGCAGGCGCTCGTGGAGGGCCCCGAGGGGCTGCTCGCCGCGCTCGCCGCGCAGGTCGACGGGTGGACGGCGCTGTACGACGCCTCGGGCGCCGTCGTCGCCACCGCGCCCGAGTGGGCCGGACGGCGGGCCGCGCGGCTGACCGCGGACGTGGAGCGGCTGCGCGAGCGGCCCGCACCGGCGTCGTCGGTGGTCGCGGGCCCGGCGGACGAGGACCGCGTCGAACTGCACTCCCTGGGCACGGGCCGGCGGCCCCGGGCCGCGCTCGCGGTGGGCACCGCCTCGGCACTCGGCACGGCCGAGCGGTACGCCGTCCATTCGGCGATCGCCCTGCTGACGCTCACGACGGAGCGGTCACGGTCGCTGCACGCCGCCGAGCAGCGGATCGGGGCGGCGGTGCTGCGGATGCTCCTGGCGGGCGAGCCGGACCACGCCCGGGCCGTGGCCGGGGATCTGTACGGGGCGGCCGAGTCCTTCCAGGACGTGCTGTGGCAGGACCTGCCGACGCGCTGGGTGTGGGCCGGTACTCGGTGCTCTGGATGCTGGTCATGCTCACCGCGACCGGGGTGGCCGTCGGC